>ONAR01000046.1 GCA_900315835.1 uncultured Prevotella sp. | reverse complement strand
GGACTTAATGTTTTGAACACCACTAAGTTACTAAAAATCAGCGATATGTGCAACTTTTTACTCATATTTATCAACTTAAATTAATTCCGCCAACGGGTATATACATTGTAATTGAAGATTTGCTCGCTCACTTTATACACCTTTTTAGTATACTTGTCCCCTGTCAGCAATCAGCAGGCCTCAGGACAATTACCACAAAATAGGCTCTTTAATGTAATTACGGGTGCAAAGATACGGAAAATTATCTGTTTTGCCATTAAAAATTACAAAAAATTTTTGTTTATATCAAAAGAAAACATTAACTTTGCGCCACTAATTGAATATATAGTGTTTAATAGCCTCGCCCGCCAATGCTATCACAACAAGGCCGGACGATGCTAAGTTAATGAAATTAATTTGAACAGAAACATGAAGAGTCACATTTTTGGCATGTTTTCCGTCTGCGCGCTCACCATTGGACTGATGTCCTGCAGCAGCAATGAAGACACCGAGGCTCCTGCCAACGATGTCCTTACCCAAAACGTTGAGAAGTATGGCACACGCTCATCTGAGGTGAGCCTGCAGTTTGGCGCCAGCAAGATTGCAGCCACACGCGCGGCCGATGTCAACGGCAACATGTGGGGCGACATCATGCCCGCCTACCCCACTGAGGAGGAGAAGCAGGGCGTGCTAAGCTACGTGCGCAACAACCCGGGAGCCACCGTCGAATGGCCGGGCTACACCTACTATTTTGTGCAGGACGTCATAGGCGCCCACAACAAGTACAGCTACACCGACCGCAACGGCGCTCAACACAGCGATATCGACGGCACGTCGCACCTGGACCTGCTCGAAGTGTTGGAGGCCAACCGCACGCTGCAGACTTGGGAGAAGGATGACAAAGGCAACCCCTACAGCTGGGTGGACCTCTACACCCACGTCAACAACTTCAACAACGGCCAGTGCAACAATGCCGCCACACACAACGCCACACTCATGACCGAGGGCTTCAAGGACGCCCGCGCGCACGACAGCTACGGCAACACCTGGGTTGACGACTGGCGTCTCTACTACTGGAACGGCAACTACTACCTCGGCCTCGACTACAAGATGGCCAAGGACGACGGCAAGATAGAACCCGACGGCATCTACGACGACTGGATTGTGAAGATACTCCCCGGCAAGGGCGAGACACCCGTCAAGCCCGCCGACCCATCCGACCCATCTGACCCAGAAACTCCATCCACCCCATCCACCCCAGAAACCCCGTCCACTCTCGCCGGTGAGGTAGAGTTCGATATCCACCAGCAGGAGCATAAGGATTGGAATGAGATCAAGACGTCTATCCACGTGCGCGACACCGCAGCCGTCCACGTGTTCCTGCCCATCCCCATCGAGTCGCAGGCCGTTGCCGACGACTTCCACATCCGCGGCGGTCAGAACTACGATCCGCAGACCATCACCTACACCGAGCAGTTCAATGCTACCTTCGAGTTCGCCGGTCAGAAGTTCAACTTCCCCGTTGAGATCAAGCATGAGGCAGCCGGTATCGACATCCTCATCGACTGCACCACGGATGAGGCTAAGGCAGCCTTGAAGCTGGCCCGCGGCGTCTTCGCCGACGGCATCACCTTCGAAATCCACAGCTACGTCAACCCCGACGTCGCTACCGACCAGATATGGAACTGGCTGAAAACCGTCAAGCTGCCCTCCACCAAGACCTCGCAGTGGCCTGAGGAAGGCGACATCTGCACCCACGTTCACGGACAGGTCTCCTCTGCTTACCACATGGATGAGATGATTAAGTTCGACCAGCGCCCGTAACGGAGCGCCCGAGGGCAAGCATAGATAGTGAGGCGGTCGCCCCCAGACCGGGTGACGCCCCCCACGATAATATCCCCACACGTATCTATTTGCATGCGTGTGGGGATATTTCGTTCTTTCGCGATAGCTATGGTATCGCGGTGCGATAGCTATGGTATCGCAGTGCGATAGCTATGGTATGACGATGCGATAGCTATGGTATCGCGATGCGATAGCTATGGTATCGCAATGGTAATGACGGGACTTCCGGACTTCCGGACTTCCGGACTTCTACAACAGCAATGGTATCGCAATGGTAATGACGGGACTTCCGGGGCGCAGCCGATAAAGTCCGTGGAGATGTACGCCACCGGTGACAGTGTAGTGGCCGGCCTGGTGCCGGCCACCAGCCGCCGGTGTTGCGGGTGTGTCTCCATCTGCGAGATCAGCGTAAGCGCTGATGTGTGGGAAAAATGCCATAATGGATTTCACACAGACTGCACAGGTGCTGCATCCCCAAAATCGGCGTAATCGGCGTGAGAAATAAGTTGCGACAGCAACCCATGTACAGTTGCCCCGGTACAAACGCATCCACAGGGTTTATCGGGTACGCCATTAATCCTCTGCGATGAACTTCAGCAGCAGGAGACGGGCGGGCTCGGCTGATGAGCCATGGTCGAAGCCGTCGAGCTCATACAGTGGGATGGGGGCGTTGCCGATGCCCTCGAGCACCGTCTTTAGGTAGAGGTTCTCCTCGTAGCGGGCCATCTGCTCCAGCTTTCGGTCGCCGGTGATGAGGCAGAGGCGTGTGGAGAGCTTACGGATGTTGTTGAGCGGTGCATAGCGGTCGACCAGTGGTGTGGTGAACGAGATGTGGCGCTCCTCGCGTATGGTGTAGTGGGTGGCCGTCTGACCGCCGATGGGAATGTAGCCGCGGATGGCGTCGGCGTCAATGCCGTAGGCGCCGAGGTAACGCTTGTCGAGGCAGAGCATGAGCGTGAGGTAGCCGCCGGCGGAATGGCCCGATACATACACCTGAGTCGGGTCACCGCCATAGTCGGCGATATGCTTCATCACCCAGGCCACCGCAGCCGCCGCGTCCTCGGTGTATTGCGGGTTGTGGGCACGCGGCGACAGCCGGTAGTTGGGCGCCACCACTGCAATGCCGCGCCGC
Organism: uncultured Prevotella sp.; assembly: GCA_900315835.1. GTDB lineage: Bacteria > Bacteroidota > Bacteroidia > Bacteroidales > Bacteroidaceae > Prevotella. The sequence continues at coordinate 15,286 of ONAR01000046.1, read as the reverse complement.
TTCAGGTTCTCGGGTATCTCCTTGGAACCGCCTTTCAGTCCGCCGCCATGAAACCACACCACGGTCTTAAACGGCTTCTTCATGTTGGTTGGATAATAGATGTCCAACTTGCATCGCTCCCTGCGGTAGGCCGACGTGTCGTTGGCCGAGACATAGGGCAGGTCGCTCACCTGCTTATAGCTTACGGTCTGCGCCGTGGCGTTGGTGAGCATTACTGACAGCAACAATAGAAACAAAAGTCTTCTCATATGCGCTATTATTTATTGGATTATTGATTAAACCATGTGAGCGCCACCTGCGGCTTTACGCCACGGCCATCCTCCGCCCGATAGCTGACGGTGACGGTCTTGCGCTCGCCCGGCATCAAATGGAAATAGTTGTCGGAATAGAGGACCGGCAAAATCTGCTCGCCGTCGCTGCCCTTCAGGTTGAGGCGCAGCATCAGGGCGGGAGAGTCGGCGTTGTTCGTCAGCGTGACCTTACCGACGATGGTCTCCCCTTCCTGGTGAAACGACTGCTCGCTGTCGACCCGCACCTTCGGCAACCGGCAGAGCGCCTGCCAATGGTCCGGTTGGCGGCTCTCGACGTAGGTGTTCTCCGACACCGTCTGTCCGTTCTCCGCTAAGCGCAGGCGGATGAAATACACGTCGTCATTGGGCAGTTCGATCGTCAGCGGCTGAAGCGTCTGGTCGTCGTGGCTGTCCACCGTACTGGTCCACTGGCGGATGAGGCGCCCGTTGGCAGCCAGCGTCTGTGCGGTGAGCTGCATGCCGCGGTGGGTGCCTGCCGCAAGGTTGACCACCTCCACCGCATTGGTCACCGGATTGAACTGCACATGCAGCGGCTCGCAGGCTTTCTTCACGCCGAAATAAGCCGCGGTGGGTTCGAGGTAATAGTCGTAGGTCTGCCACACCATCGTCGGCCAGCAGGGGTGACTCATCCAGATGAGCAGTCCCATGCGGTCGCGGCTGCCACCCTCGTACATCGCGCGGTAGCCATCGTAGTTGACCCACTGCGCCCACTCGCTGAACTGGCGGGCGTCGCGGGCCTGACCGAAGTGGTTGGTCACGGCGTCGATGAACGACTGTCCGCTCTGTGCGCCACGCAGGGTGAAGTCGTGTTGGGCCCACGCCAAGCCGATGGGCCACAGGTCGTCGGGCTGCAGCATGCGGCAGAGACTCTCGTACGATGGCACGGCGGGCAGGCCGCGCTCGGAGTGGAACTTACCCGACTGCGCGGTGAAATAATACTTGATGGGCTTCAGCTGGTAGGCGCCGTGGCCGCTCACGCCGTCGTCGGCCGAGCTGGGGATGTAACCCAGTTGCGGGTGCTGCGCGTGGATCTGCTCACGCAGGGCGCGGTCGATGGTGGCCGGTGGATAGCCCTCGTTGCGCCCCACATAGAGTCCGATGCAGGCGTGGCGCCGGATGCGGTTGATGAGGTCGCGGCTGTTGGTGAGGAACAGTTGTTCGTCGTAGGGGTCGGGACCGTCCCACGGATTGGCCAGCCAGAAGTCCTGCCACACCACGATGCCGTAGCGGTCGCAGGCGTCGTAGAACTCATCGTCGCCCGTCTGCCCCACCCAGTTGCGTATCATGTTGTAGTGCATGTCGCGGTGGTAGGCCACGGCCGCATCGTATTCGCGCCCGCGGTAGTTGAGGTTGGTCTCGGGGAAGCCCCAGTTGCCGCCGAGGGGGATGAGACGCTTGCCGTTTATGAAGATCTTCAGTGCACTGTCGGCGTCGGCATAGCTCATCTGACGGATTCCCGCCTTGTAGTGCACCACCGACGACGCCCTGCTGTCGGAGGCCTCGCGCACCTCGAAGCCCGCATCATATAAATAAGGTGTACCGTAGCCGTTGGGCCACCACAGCTTCATGGGTTGCTGCGACAATTGTGGGAACTCTGTTGGCATGAAGCTCACCTCACGCCGCTCATTGGCCTGCAGCGTCAGGGTCTTGGCAAAGCGGATGTCGCCAATCCATCCCGAGACGACGACCGACTTGGCGCGTGGGTCGCTGTTGGCCACCATCACCACGGGCGTCATCGTGGCCAGCGTATCAGGCAGGTTGAGCTGCGTGGTGACCAGCGGGTCAGCGACCGAGAGACCGCGGTCGGTGGAAAGGTAGACATCGTTCCATATGCCCACCTCGCGGCCCGGCGTCGAGGTAATCCAGTCCCAGCCAATCGACGCGTGGAACGTGGGGTTGTCGGCGCCGAGCACGCCGCCGTTGAGGTCGGTTGACACCTGGTTCTTCACCTTCACGCCACCGAAGTGGGCGTTCTTGATAACCCTCACCTCGAGCAGGTTCTCGCCCTGGTGCAGCAGACGGCTCACGTCGAACCGGCCGCGAATGAAGGCGCCGTCAATGCGCCCCACCGGCTGATGGTTGAGATAGACCTCCGCCTTCCAGTTGATGCCGTCGAAGTTGAGGTAGGTATGCTGTCCGTCGGCAGCCTCGGGCGCGGTGACCGAGGCGCGGTACCAGAAGTCGGACTGGAAGAAACTCTCCGAAATTTGCCGCATCTGGTTGGCGTAGCGGTTGTCGGGGATGGCACCGATATTCATGTAGCTCGTCAGCACCGTACCCGGCACCGTGGCTTTGATCCATTGGTTGTCGCCATCGCGCCGCAGCTCCCAGTCGTGGATGGCGCGGTGGTCATTTGCCTGGGCCACGAGTCCGCCGCGGCCCCACACCTCCATCTCGCTGAGCACCAGCAACCGGCTGTCGTCGGGCTTGTCCATGAGCAGTCTGACGTAGCGCCCCCGGCCCTTGCAGCTGATGGTCTGGTCGAGGCGGTTGTCGTCGGGCAGTGGGGCGATGCGGCGCCACGAGCGTGCGTCGTCGGACAGCTGCACCTCACCGCCGTGGGCTTTATGAATCCAATGCAGACGCAGATGGTCGATGTCGGCTGTGGTGCCGAGGTCGACGTAGAGCCACGGCTGCTGACCGTTGGCCGATGCCGCTGAACCGCTGGCCGCAGCGGAATTGCTGGTTGCCGCGGGCTTGCCGGGCATCTCCACGGCAAACGCACTGCCGAAGTGGGCCGAGGGCAGCCAACCGTCGTTCAGCTCATACAGCCGCCAGTAAGCCGTGCCCTTCATGCGGAACACGATGCGGATGTGGCGGTAGCGGCCCGGGCGGGTGAGGGCGATGTCCGTCTTTACATTGCGCAAGGGCAGCAAAATCTTGTTCTCCTGCTTGTTGGGGTCGGAGCTCACCTGCTGCTTCGTCGCCACGCCCGGCAGTCCGTCGCCCTTCAGCTCACCGACCGTCTGCCACCGACGGCCGTCGTTGGAGGCCATCACGACGATGGCGTAGCCGCTGTCGGCCGCCTCGGGGTGATAGGCCAGGTCGGCGTTCAGCGTGATCTTGCTGACGTCGACCGCCATGCCGGTCCAATCCATCTGCAGGTAGTTGCGGTTGCCTTCCATGGCGACATACGAGTGGATGTTACCGTCGAAGGGCTTATCCTTGTCGCGCAGCGTCAGCCGGCCCTCGCGCGTGGAGACGGTGAGGGTAGGGGGCATGTCGCGCGTCACGATGCCGTCGGTGGCGAGCTGCGCTGTCAGATTATAGTCGAGTGAGGCCGAGGCATAGGCCGCCCGATGGAGCGCCAGATTGCGGTAAGCGTTGTCCTTGACCATCTGCGGTCCATGGTAGTCGGCCACGCGGCCGGGGTATTGTCCGATGCCTCTTGTCATAGCTGATGTAGATGCAGTTTGCGCCATCGCGCTGTTGCCGATGAGCAGGACTGCTGCCAGAGTTCCAATCAATCGATGTTTCATATGCGGCAAAGTTACTAAAAAATATCATAGCAATCGGCGAAGCGCGGCGCTAATTTGCGCCCCACCTCGGTCTCACGCAGATTTCGCTGATTCCGCAGATTTCCTGCCCACCCTTGATCTCGCAGATTTTCTCACCACCATTGGCTATTGAGCAAACCTCGGTATTGAGAAAAATCTGCGAGATCTGCGTGAGCGTTCGTATCAAGCATCGGTATTAGGTAATTTGAATAGTTTTAGGCGCAGCCGATAAAGTCCGTGGTGATGTACGCCACCGGTGACAGTGTAGTGGCCGGCACCAGGCCGGCCACTACACTGTTACCAAGGTTGCATACCTCCACGGACTTTATCCGCTGCGCCCCCATCTTAAAAGCTTAAAAACTAAAAAACTTAATAACTCAAGAACTCAAAATCTCACAGAATCATCTTCTCGATCGGCGTCACCAGGATGCCCTGAGCGCCGAGTTCCTTGAGCTTATTGATGATTTCCCAGAAGCGCTCCTCGTCGAGCACCGTGTGGACGGCGCACCAGTCCGACTCCGACAGTGGGATGACCGTTGGACTCTTGATGCCCGGCAACACGGCGATGATGTCGTTGAGGCGGTCCTTCGGTACGTTCATCATCACGTATTTCTTGTCTTGCGCGGCGCGAACGGCGTGGATGCGGAACAGCAGTTCGTTGACGATCGACTGCTTCTCATCGTCGAGTGAACGGTTGCCGATGAGCAGCGCCTCGCTCTGCATCACCACTTCCACCTCTTTCAGATTATTGTGGACGAGCGTCGAACCCGAGCTGACGATGTCGAAGATGGCGTCGGCCAGCCCAATGCCGGGACTCACCTCCACCGAACCCGTGATGACGTGGATGTCGGCCTGAATGCCGTTCTTGTCGAGGAAGCGGCGCAGGATGCCAGGATACGACGTGGCAATCTTCTTGCCGTTGAACCACGTCAGTCCCTCGTAGGCCTCGGCCTTGGGGATGGCGAGCGACAGCCGACAGCGCGAGAAGCCCAGTCGGTCAACGATGACCGCGTCTTCCTGACGCTCCTCAAACTCGTTCTCGCCCACCACACCGATGTCAGCTACACCGTCGGCGACGCACTGCGGAATGTCATCGTCGCGCAGGAAAAGCACCTCGATGGGGAAGTTGGAACTCTGCACGAGCAGCGTGCGCTTGCTCGGATTGACTTTGATGCCGGCCTCGCTCAGGAGGTTCATCGTGTCGTCGTAAAGACGGCCCTTGGATTGTACTGCTATTCTTAACATGCTGCAAATTTACGTCTTTTCTGCCACATTCCCTAAATAAATTAGTAATTTTGTAGCCGCTTTAAGCTATGAAATTACGAATTGTTATTATATGGGCCATAATCTGCGCGATTGTAACCTCCTGCCGCGAGCAGCGGAAGGTGCAGTACACGCCGTGGGGCACGCCGATGGAAGGCGACTCCATACCCGACGACAACACCTTCGGCTACAACGACATCGTGGGTAACGGCGAGATGATTATGCTCACCGTGTCGGGCCCCGAGACCTACTACGACTACCACGGCAACGGCATGGGCCTGCAGTATCTGCTCTGCGAGCGCTTTGCCCAGAAGATTGGCGTGTCGTTGCGCGTCGAGGTGTGCAAGGACACGGCCGAGATGGTGCGCAAGCTCGCGGCGGGCGACGGCGACGTCATCGCTGTGCAGTTGCCGCATCATGAGCACGGGCTGACCTACACCGACGTGCGTGCCGACTCGGCGAAGCTCGGATGGGCGGTCAGCAAAGACAACCGCTCGCTGGCCGACAGCCTCGACCACTGGTTCCGGCCGCAGCTGGTGGCAGAGGTGCGTAAGGAGGAGTCGTTTCTGCTCTCCACGCGCAGCATCCGCCGCCACGTCTATTCGCCGATGCTCGACCGCGCGGGCGGCGTCATATCCAAGTACGACCGCTATTTCCAGATGTATGCGCCGATGGCCCGCCTCGACTGGCGCCTGATGGCCGCGCAGTGTTACCAGGAGTCGTGCTTCGACCCCAATGCGAGGTCGTGGGCCGGTGCCTGCGGTCTGATGCAGATCATGCCGCGCACCGCCGACCACCTCGGCTTGCCCCGCGACCAGATGTTCAACCCTGAGGCCAACATCGCCGCGTCGGCCCGCTACCTGCAGGAGCTGGGGCGCCACTACAGCGACGTGCCGGTGAGCGAGCGCGTGTATTACCAGATTGCGAGCTACAACGGTGGCTTCTTCCACATCCGCGACGCCATGGCGCTGGCCCGCAAGTACGGCCGCAATCCCCACCGCTGGGACGACGTGGCCGAGTTCATTCTCAAGCTCAGCGACCCGCAGTACTACACCGACCCCGTCGTGCGCTACGGCTATATGCGTGGCCGCGAGACCGTCGGCTATGTGGCCCGCATCCGCGACCGCTACCTACAGTACCGTGGTCTTGCCCGTGGCTCCCGCGGTGCTCACGGTTCCATCGGTTCCTCCGGCTTCTTCGGCTCCGACGGCGCCATGCGCAAGCCCGAGCGCGCCTCCCGCAACTACCGCTGGCATCTGTAGGCGGCGCCCGGCCCATCTCATAAAACCCATCAGCCCCATCCTCCCATCCTCCCCATCCTCCCCATCCACCCCATCCACCCCATAAACCCCATCCACCCCATCCACCCCATAAACCCCATTCACCCCATAATAATTAAAAAACCTAAAACTCCCTGACAAAGCGGCGCAAATATTTTGCCGTACGCCGAATTGGCATTACTTTTGCAAAAGCTAAGGCGAAGGCCATAGGGTGCCGTGTGTCAGCGTGTCAGCCCTGCCCGCCTTCGCAATCACAGCAACGACTAAGTTGTTATTTTAATTCTATAAATTCATTAAAACGATGAAGATTCAAAAGATTCATGCCCGTGAGATTCTGGATTCCCGTGGCAATCCTACAGTGGAAGTTGAGATTACTCTTGAGAACGGCGTTATGGGCCGTGCCAGCGTACCTTCTGGCGCCAGCACCGGTGAGAACGAGGCCCTCGAGCTTCGCGACGGCGACAAGAGCCGTTTCGGTGGCAAGGGTGTGCTGAAGGCTGTTGACAATGTCAACAAGGTTATCGCTCCCGCCCTCGAAGGCGACGACGTGTTCAACCAGCGCGCGCTCGACTACAAGATGCTCGCCCTCGACGGCACTCCCACCAAGAGCAAGCTCGGTGCCAACGCAATCTTAGGTGTGTCTCTGGCTGCCGCTCACACGGCTGCTAAGGCTCTGAATATGCCTCTGTACCGCTACATCGGCGGCACTAACACCTATGTGCTCCCCGTTCCTATGATGAACATCATCAACGGCGGTGCCCACTCTTCTGCTCCTATTGCTTTCCAGGAGTTCATGATCCAGCCGCGTAAGGGCGAGCGCATCCAGTCGGAGAAGGACGCCATCCGCTGCGGCGCTGAGGTGTTCCACGCACTGGGCAAGCTGCTGAAGAATCGTGGCCTCTCTACCGCTGTAGGTGATGAGGGTGGCTACGCTCCCGCACTCAACGGTATCGACGACGCTCTCGAGAGCATCTGCCAGGCCATCAAGGACGCTGGCTACGAGCCGGGTAAGGACGTGACCATCGCTATGGACTGCGCCGCTTCTGAGTTCGCTACCAACCGCGACGGTAAGTGGTTCTACAACTACAAGCAGCTCAACAACGGCATGCCTAAGGATCCTAACGGCAAGGAGTTCGACGACGAGCAGCAGATTGCTTACCTCGAGGAACTCTGCAAGAAGTATCCTATCGCTTCTATCGAGGACGGCCTCGACGAGAACGACTGGGAAGGCTGGGTGAAGCTCACCAAGGCCCTTGGCGACAAGGTACAGCTCGTCGGCGACGACCTGTTCGTGACCAACACCAAGTTCCTGCAGAAGGGTATCAAGATGGGTGCTGCCAACGCTATCCTGATTAAGGTGAACCAGATTGGCTCACTGACCGAGACCCTCGAGGCTATCGAGATGGCTCACCGTCATGGCTACAACACCGTGACCTCTCACCGTTCTGGCGAGACCGAGGACACCACGATTGCCGACATCGCCGTGGCTACCAACAGCGGTCAGATCAAGACCGGTTCTATGAGCCGCACCGACCGTATCGCTAAGTACAACCAGCTCATCCGCATCGAGGAAGAGCTCGGCGATTGCGCTCAGTACGGTTACGACCGTCTGGACCGCAGCCTGTAATAAAGGTAATTTGATTAAAAATAGGGTCCCACTCTGCATGAAGCTACAGGGTGGGACTTTCTTGTTTATGCATGTCAATCATTTCTCACCCTCCCCATTTGGGGGAGGGCCCTTGGCTCGTATGCGAGCCAAGGGGGTGGGGCTTTATTATGAAATCACTTCTTATTCTCGTCGGTAAAACAACTGACAAACTGTATCAGACGGCGATAGCCGACTATACCGACCGCATCGGCCACTACATGCCCTTTGACATCCTCGTCATCCCCGAACTCAAGAACACCCGCGCCCTGAGCGAGGCGCAGCAGAAGGAGCGCGAGGGCGACCTCATCCTCAAGGAACTCACCCCGCAGGATACCGTCGTCCTTCTCGATGAGCATGGCCGCGAGCGCCGCAGCATCGAATTTGCCGAATGGCTGCGCAAGAAGCAGCAAACCGCCCGCCGACTCGTGTTCATCATCGGTGGCCCCTACGGCTTTTCGCCCGCCGTCTATCAGCGCGCCAACGACCAGATCTCGCTCTCCCAGATGACGTTCTCTCATCAGATGGTCCGCCTCATCTTCGTCGAACAGCTCTACCGCGCCTGCACCATCCTCAAGGGCGAGAAGTATCACCACGAGTAATAACTGGCTTTATCACAACAAATAAGGGCGACCACATTGGTCGCCCTTAAACATTCTTCTTATTAATCTTTCGCTTCTGATTTACTTCTTCGTAATCTTGATGACGGTAACGTCAACAAGCTCCACCGTGCCGTTGAAGGTCTTCTTCGGACCTTGGACGGTCACGACGTCGCCTTCCTCGATGCCCAGGCTGGAGAAGTTCTTTGCGTTGCCATTGGCGTCGAGCGTACCATAGATATAAATCTGGCCCGTGTTGTCGGTGAGATACCAGTTGCCGTAGGTCGTGTTCTTGATACTCTCCACGGTGCCTTGGACAGTGAACGTGTCACCATCTTTTCCGGCAATGACCTCGGCGCATGTGGACGTCTTTATCTCATATCCAGCCTGCTTTACGGTGATGTTCATCGTCGTCGTGCCCGAGGTGATAGATACTTTAGCCGAACGGGCTTCGACAATGTTGCTGGGCTGGCAGTGGAAGGTGATGAGCGCCGTGTCGGCAGGATTCTTCACCGTCTTCGAAGGCACGCCCTCGATGGTCTCAATCTTCGTTACGCCGAGCCAGCTCTGAGCGTCGGCCGGGATCACAGGCTCAACGCCCGCGCCCTTGAAGGCAACCTTCACCACCATGTCGCCACCGTCATGGGCAACAGGAGTCGTCGGCACGTCAACCAACTTCATCATGGCTTTCTCAATCTTGAGGACCGTCACGTTGACCAATTCGACTGTGGTGCCGTAGGTAGTCTTAGGACCTTCGATGGTCACCACGTCACCCTTCTCGATATTCAGGCTGGAGAAGTTCTTCTCAGCGCCGTTCTTGTCGAGCGTGCCATAGACATACACCTGACCGGTACCGTCGTTGAGGTACCAGTTGCCATAGGTGGTGTTGGCAATGCTCTCCACGGTACCTTTCACGCGGAAGCTCTTGCCGTCGGGACCTGCAATCACTTGGGCGCAGGTAGCCGTCTGAGCTACCTCATTGCCCTGCATCACCTGCAGGTACTGGCGCTGGCCATTGCACGTGATTTGCAACTGGGTGTCGCGGCCGCCGTTGGTGGCGTCGGCGTGAAGGGTAATCTTGGTCTCGCCGGCCGAGCCTGACGTGGTGCTCACGCTGAGCCATTTAGGAGTCTCATGATAAGTAGTGTCTTTCTTGCCGTCGGCGTTCTTGGTAATTACCTGGAAGGTTTTGTCAAACGCCCAGTTGCCAGCTGCCTTGACGGTCACCGTGGCATCGCCGCCCGTCTCGGGAATGGAGACGTAGGTCTTGTCGAGCTCGATGTTGCCCAGCGTGCCGATGGTGTTGTCATCGCTGCAGGCGGTAATCATTAGCAGACCAAGTGCGGCAGCAAATATATGTTTGAGTTTCATAATTGCTTGTTGTTTTGATGGGAATTAGTTGAAGTAATATTTTACACCGATGGAGGCATACCAGCACTGGCCGATGGCATAGTTGGGCAGCCAGGTCTTCACGCCGCTCTTCACGGCAGCCGGTGTGGTGAACACGGGGTAGCCCTCGGCGTCGGTGTGGTCGTAGCGCAGGATGCGGCCCTCGTTGAGAGAGGAGTTCATCCCCTTCATCACGCCCCACTTCGAGTTGAAGAGGTTGAGCACGTTCTTCACGTCGAAGCCGAGCTGCAGCTTGTGCGTGGTTGAGCCGAGATTGAGCTTGAAGTCGTGCTTGTAGCTGAAGTCGATGCGGTGCACCCACGGGTTGTACACGCTGTAGGCCTCGGCATACTCGCCCTGGTGGTTCTTCAGGTAGTTGGACTTATGCACATAGTCCATGAAGCGCGTCATGTCGTCGGCCGTAGCGAAGCGGAACTCGCCCTGCTTGGCGGTACCGGCTACGCCCACCTCGTTGTCGCGGGGGATATAGAGGGCGTCATACTGATAACCGTCGCCGTTCATGTCGTTGGCTATCATGTAAGAGTAGTTGTAGCCGCCGCGCCATGCCTCATAGAAGAATGAGAAATGGTTGCCGCTCTTGTCGTGCAGGTTGAGGCCGGCAGCGACACGGTCGGGCTCTACATACTGTGAGTTGTGCAGCTTCAGGTTGTTAGGACCATAAACTGAGGGCACATAGGTGAAGGCCGACTCGGCGTTGGAGCCGGGCATGCCGGTGAGTTCCTTGTTGGCAGTGTGCGTATAGCTTGCGGTGAAGTCCATCCAGTCGAACGGCTTCATGTTGACCTGAGCCACAAACGACCATCCGTAGCCCTTGCTGGTGTTGTCAAGCACGAAGGCCTTGGTGCGGTCGGCACGGAAGCCGGTGGGGAAGATAGGACGGTTGTCGGCACCGTTCCAGCGGGCGAAGCCCTCAACGGGCAGGATGCTCCAGTCGGAGATGGTGGCGGCGTTGATGTTCTTGGTGAATGTACCCTCGAGGGTCACCGTGAAGGGGAAGTCAACAGGCATCTGATAGTCTACAGCCAGTGACGACTTCCAGGCCTGCGGCATCTTGAAGTTCTTGTCAACGGCTGCGATGGAGCCGGGCTTGGTGCCGTCTTCAGGAGAGATAGTGTTAGGATAACCAAGAGAAATGAGTTTCTGTTTCAGCGCGTCGATGGTGGCATGGCCATTGGCATCGGTCACGAGACCGCCTGCGAACTGACTCATGTCGATGTGGCGCTTGCCGCTGGCGTCGGTGGTGTAAGGACCCGTATAATAATTAGGAGCCTTGGAAGTGGCGTTGAGCTGTGCGTTCATCTGCACCATACCCGAGTTGCTGGGCATGTTGGTGAAGAACACGAGGGGCAGACGGCCAGCGAACAGACCGGTACCGCCGCGGAAACGAAGCGAGTTGTCGCCGAACACATCCCAGGTGAAGCCTACACGCGGAGAGAAGCGGAGGTTGGCATCGGGCCACTTGCCGGTGTCGATATGGCGACCGTCGTAGTCGAGGGCCTTGATGGCGTTGTTGGTCATCAGGTCACCGTTGTCGTAAGCAAGCAGGTCGAGGCGGAAACCATAAGTCAGCTTGAAGTTCTTTGCGGCCTGCCACTCGTCCTGAGCGTAGAGGCCGAAGTTGTTGCTGTTGATACGTGCAGCAGGCTTGCTCTCGCCGTTGTAGCCGTAGGTCAGACACACAATCTCAGGTGCGGCGCCATTGATGAAGTCGTCGACTGAGGCATAGCGGTAGTAGCCTGTACCATTACGCATATACTGGTTGTCGGCCATCTGGTGCTCGTAGTTGAGACCGAAGAGGAACTTATGGTCACCCTTATACCAGGTGAGGTCGTCCTTGATATTCCACACCTTGTTGTGAACGGCGGTGTTCCAGGTGAAGAGCTCATAACCGAGCGACATATACTGCACGTTCTGACCGGTGCCGTCCTGGATGTCGATGAAGGGGAACTCCGACGAGTTCGAGCCGCGCTCATCGTTGAGGATGGAGTAGGTGGCAAGGAACTGGTTGCTCAGGTCGTTGCTGAAACGGCTGTTCAGGTCGAGTGAGAAGGAGTGCACCTTGTTGTGCATCGAGTACATCGAGTTGGCGAAGGCCATGCTATATAAAGAGGTACGCGCGTAGGGCGAGCGCGTGCCACCGTCCATTGACGAGGCGTTGGGCGCCATCCACGAGGTGTTGTTGGTGTAGTTGTAACGGAAGTCGAGGTGGTGCTGGTTGGTGATGTTCCAGGTCAGCTTGCCGAGGAGCTTGGTGTTGCTCTGGTCGGCGGGGAAGGAGGTGTAGCTGCCGGTGTTGTAACCGTATTTCTCACGTACGAACTCCTGTACGCGCTGCATGTCGGCAATCGAAGCATAAGAGAGGTACTGCGACTCATTGCCTACGCCGTCCTCGGAAGCGCGCCAGCGCACGGCCTGGGTAGGTGTGGTGATATATTCGCCCTGCACGAAGAAGAACAGCTTATCCTTGATGATCGGACCGCCGAAGGTACCGCCGTATGTGGTCGAGCGGTCGGTCTCGCGGGCACCGGGGATTTCGGTCTTGTAAACCGAGTTACCGCGCATGTTCTCATTGCGGTGGTAGACGTAGGCCGTACCCTTGAAGGTGTTGGTACCGCTCTTGGTGATGGCGTTGATGCCGCCGCTGATGAAGTTGGTCTGACGCACGTCAAACGGTGCAACCACCACCTGCAGCTCCTGAATGGCGTCGATGGAGATCGGGTTGCCGCCACCGGGCAGGTTGGAACTCAAACCGAAGTTGTTGTTGAAGTTGGCACCATCGACGGTGAAGTTAGCCGTACGTCCGTCCATACCGCCGAAGCTCATGCCGTTGCCGCCGTAAGGCGAGAGGCGTGTGATGTCGGTGATGGAGCGGCTTACCGTCGGCATGTTCTGTATCTGCGTGTTGTCGATGTTGGTTGCGGCGCCGGTCTTCAGATTAGTGAACTTTGTAGCCTTGGCCGATACGACGACCTCACCGAGCTCCTGTGCGTTCTCTGAGAGCGACACGGGGAGGTTGTAGGTCTGACCGAGCTGGAGGGTGATGTCCTTCACCTCTTTCGACTCGTAGCCGATGTAGCTCACCTTGACGGTGTAGGGTCCGCCAGGGCGCATACCGTTGATGGCGAATGCGCCTTTGGTGTTAGTAACAGCTTGGTACTTGGTACCTGTAGGCACGTGAATGGCCTCCACTGTGGCGCCAATCACGTCCTCGCCGTTAGCCTTCACGTTGCCGCTGAGGCCTGAGGTGGTGATCTGGGCCATCATCGTCGTTGCTAAGCACAACAGCAATGAAACCAGAAAAAGCAGTCTTTTCTGCATAAGTTTAGACAATTAATTTAAATTAAAAAGATATATCAATCCCTTGTTCTTGTGTTATACGTTGCAAAATTAATTAAATTAACCGAAACCAATGTATATTAATCGGAATAATTGAACAAATGCAATAATTTTTTAATCTCCCTCACCCCTCCTCCTTGTCTTCCTTGCGTTCGGTCCCCTGCACCCATAAACCCCATTCACCCCATAAACCCCATTCCCCTCTCTCTCCTTTCTCCTTCTTATTGTAATGACTGGACTTCCGGACTTCCGGACTTCTGGACTTCTGGACTTCCGGACTTCCGGACTTCTAAAAAACTCCCCCACTTTCTTGCTCGTCTCGCCCTTTTCTTCTATCTTTGCCGACAAAACCCTTTATATGGAAAAGAAACATAAGATAGCCGTTGCCGGCACGGGTTATGTCGGCCTGAGTATCGCCACACTGTTGGCGCAGCATGAGCACGTCACCGCCGTCGATGTCGTCCCCGAGAAGGTCGAGATGCTGAAGCAGCGGAAGTCGCCCATCAAGGACGAGTATATCGAGAAATACCTCCGCGAGAAACCTCTCGACATCCATTTCACCACCGACGGCGCCGAGGCCTACCGCGACGCAGAGTTCGTTGTCATCGCTACGCCAACCAACTACGACGCGACAAAGAACTACTTCGATACGTCGCACGTCGATGAGGTCATCCAACTGGTGATGGACGTCAACCCCGACGCCATCATGGTCATCAAGTCGACCATCCCCGTCGGCTTCACCGTGGCCGCCCGCGAGCGTTTCCACAGCGACAATATCATCTTCGCCCCCGAGTTCCTGCGCGAGAGTAAGGCGCTTTACGACAACCTCTACCCCTCGCGCATCATCGTCGGCCGCCCCGACGGCGACGAGCGCCTCGACAAAGCCGCCCACACCTTCGCCGCCATGCTCCAGCGCGGTGCCATCGAACAGGATGTCCCCACGCTCTTCATGGGTTTGACCGAGGCCGAGGCCGTGAAGCTCTTCGCCAACACCTACCTCGCTTTGCGCGTGTCCTATTTTAATGAACTCGACACCTACGCCGAGGTCAAGCAGCTCAACACCCGCAGCATCATCGACGGCGTCTGCCTCGACCCGCGCATCGGTGCGTTCTACAACAACCCCTCCTTCGGTTACGGCGGCTACTGCCTGCCCAAGGACACGAAGCAGCTCCTCGCCAACTACAAGGATGTGCCCGAGAACCTCATCCAGGCCATTGTCGAGAGCAACCGCACGCGTAAGGACTTCATTGCCGACCAGGTGCTGCGTATGGCCGGCTACTACAGCTATTACGACGACAATGCCTACAACGCCGCCGGCGAGCACCCCTGCGTCATCGGCGTCTACCGCCTCACGATGAAGACCAACTCCGACAACTTCCGGCAGTCGAGCATCCAGGGTGTGATGAAGCGCGTCAAGGCCAAGGGTGCTACGGTCATCATCTACGAGCCCACGCTCGAAGACGGCTCCACCTTCTTCGGCTCTCTGGTCGTCAACGACCTCGCCGCCTTCAAGCGTCAGTCGCAGGCCATCATCGCCAACCGCTACGACTCCTGCCTCGACGACGTCAAGTCGAAGGTCTACACCCGCGACCTCTTCCGCCGCGACTAAGGGTCCGCTTTAGCTGCTATAGCCTCTATAGCGTCTATAGTTTCTATAGCCTCTATAGTGTCTATAGCTTCTATAGCCTCTATAGTGTCTATAGTGTCTATAGCTTCTATAGCTTCTATAGCGTCTATAGCTTCTATTTCTCCTTGATTTAAGTCAATAATCGCTAAAATATCGAAAATAATCGCCGTTCCTCTTGTGGGAATGAAAATTTCGATATACCTTTGCACTCGCTTTCGGAAAAACGCCGGGGGCACGAAGAAAGAGTTCTTTGAATTGATTACATAAACAGAGAAGTAGTAGTACAAGAAGCAGGCCGCAGGCCGGGCATGTAGATGA
>ONAR01000031.1 GCA_900315835.1 uncultured Prevotella sp. | reverse complement strand
TGTGGGATGTTATGCGCCATTTTAAGCAGTACTTGGCCAAAGTCCTTTGTTTAAGTTACTCCTGCCCGGAAATCTATTAGGTTTTATAGAGGAAAGATAGCAATAAAATACGACAATATCATCCCCTACGGCGGAATTTTTTATGTGATGGACGAATTCAAGCGCACGGGACTGGACAGGCTGTTGGACGGCCGCCTCGGCGTCCGCTGTGCGAGCTATGGCTACCGGTACAGCGACATCATCCTCGCGCTGTTCTGCGTCTATCTCTGCGGTGGCGACCATATAGAGGACATCACCACCATCCTGAACAAGTACCTGTCCACCGCGCCCGAGGCGAGGATACCCAGCTCCGACACCATCGCCCGCGGGCTGAAGGAGCTGCGCGCCCCGAGCATTGCCTACACGAGCAGGTCGGCCGGCGTCTATGCGCATGACCCCGCCATGAGGCTCAACTCCCTTCTGCTCGACATGACGCTGCATCTTGGCCTCCTGAAGGAGGGGCAGGACATTGACGTCGACTTCGACAACGAGTTCATCCCCGCCGAGAAGAGCGACGCGCTGTATTCCTATAAGAAGAAGCGCGGCTATTTCCCAGGCGTGATGACTTCCGGCCCGTTGCTGATAGGCGTGGAGAACAGGCAGGGCAACTCGAACGTCAAGTTCGAGCAGGTGGAGGAGCTGACACGCATGCTGGACAACATTGAGGCCCATGGGCTGCATGTGCGCATGTTCCGCGCCGACTGCGGCTCGTTCATCAAGGAACTTGTCGAGGAGCTTTCCCTGCGGACGGAGACGTTCTACCTCCGCGCCGGCAGCAGCGCCGAGCGCAGGCGGATGTATGGGCAGTGCGGGGAATGGAGGACCACAGTGGTGAACGGCCAGGAGATGGAAGTCGCCTCGTTCGAATTCACCGACTTCCTCTCCGACTGGCACCTGCGGCTCGTGGTCCAGCGCACCAAGAGGGCTGCGGAGCAGGGGGAGCAGTTCCTGCCCGGCATGGAATACGTGTACCGAGCCATACTGACCAACGGCCATAAGAGTACCGAAGAGCAAGTCATAGACAAGTACAACCAACGGGGCGGGAGCGAGAGGAACTTCGACGTGCAGAACAATGACTTCGGCTGGGCCCACCTTCCCTTCTCGACCATGGAGGACAACACGGTGTTCCTGCTCCTCACCGCCATGCTGAAGAACTTCTACCTGTATCTGTTGTCCAAGGTCAGCGGCGTCTTCCCGGGCGTGGACATGAGGAGCCGCCTGAAGCGGTTCGTCTTCGCCTTCATCGTCGTCCCTGCCAAATGGGTCCTTGTCGCCCGGCAATGGGTACTG
This sequence comes from uncultured Prevotella sp., assembly GCA_900315835.1. GTDB lineage: Bacteria > Bacteroidota > Bacteroidia > Bacteroidales > Bacteroidaceae > Prevotella. Next base: position 27,494 of record ONAR01000031.1, on the reverse strand, counting down.
AACATCTACACGAAGGACAGGTGGCTGCACTACTGGGCCATCTTCAACGCCAAGCCTGGATGAGACAAACGTCTTGGAGGGGTGGACACTTGGTACCCCCTTGGGGGTAAGGGGACATTGTGCGCTTATGGGGACACTTGCGTGGAAAATGTCAGCTGGATGAAGAAAAATCACATGGTTGATGAGATTTTGCTGCTATGCCATGAGATATTGAATAAGGTTGCGGAATTAAGGATAAACATCGCGGCTGTTGATACCATAATCTGACGAATACGACAGCGAGGAAGTGGAATTAAGCCATACATGCGAGCTGTCGGGTAGGGTAACCAACGATTGCTGAGCCACAGGCGTAGAGATGTTTTGTAATAGCGCATGTTCAGCAAGTCCTCCGAAGGTCTGACCTATGTTTCGGAGTAATAACGGCGTTTAGTCTTCGGTCTCAATCTTCCGGCGGCGCTTGATGAGCCATTTGGCGAGGAAGTAGACCAGGGCGATGGCGACAAGCACCATGATAACCACCTTGATGTATTCGCCGTATTGCAGGATGGCCTCGTCTAATTGGTCCTCGGGCACGAAGGAGTGAAGATACCAGCCCAGGAGGGCGAGAATGGTATGCCAGCAGCCGGCGCCGATGGTGGTGTAGAGCAGGAAGCGCCAGTAGCTCATCTTGGCCAGACCTGCAGGAATGGAGATGAGATGGCGGATGCCGGGGATGAGGCGGCCGGTGATGGTGGCCACCATGCCGTGGTCGTTGAAGTAGGTCTCACTCTTCTCCACCTTCTTTTGCGAGAGAAGACAGAGGTGACCGATGTGGCTGTTGGCAAAACGATAGATGATGGGGCGGCCGAGGTAGTAGCCAGCCAGATAGTTGATGCTGGCACCGATGTCGGCACCCAATGTGGCAGCCAAGATGACCAGTACGACATGCAGGTTGCCGGCGGCCGCATGGTAGGCGGCAGGAGCGACAACGAGCTCTGAGGGTACAGGAATTACCGTGCTTTCCAGCAACATCAAGATGAAGATCGTGTAATAGTTGAGGTTGTTGAGAAGTGTTGATAAAATGTCCATTACTGCGGTTGTTAAACGGTGTATTTACTTTTTCTTTTTCGAGATGGGGTGGTTGGCGGCGTAGTCGCAGAACTGCTTGATGGGCAGGTCGCTGGGGAAGAAGTCGGCCAGCTCGCGCTGTGTGCCGAAGGGGCTTTTCTCGGTAGCCTTCTTCAGGTCGGCCAGAAACTCCTGCTGCAAGCCGAGCTCGTAGTCGGTGCGCACAAGATAGGCCCAGAGATCGGTAAATTCAAACTTATGGGCTGACTGCGTGAGTCGACGGAAGAGGCGGTGGGCCTCCAGCATGTAGTTGCAGTCGAAATAGCAATAGGCGATGAAGTAGAGCGTATAGTCTTTCTCATCGTCGGGGGTGGCGTCGAGGGCCAGGGCAAAGAAATGCTCGGCCTCAGCGACATTGTCGGCAAAGAGCATGATGTAGCCCCGCAGCACTAAGGTCTCCGCCGGTTTGGCAACCATCGTGCCCCTCATCTTGTCGATGTATTCGAAGGCTTTACCAAACAGCCCCATCGACGCATAGACCAGACAGATGTTGCGGTAGATGTCGAGGCGGTTGTTGGACCGCGCCGGGCAAAGCCTCTCGGCTTCCTTCCAGTGGTGCAAGGCGTCGTCGAGCTCGCCTTTGGCCATGTAGATGGCGGCAATGCCCATATCGGCTACCTCGCTGTTGGGCTGCAGCTGCTGATAGCGCTTGTAGCTCACCATGGCGTCGTCGTAGTTGCCCAATACCATGAAGCAGTTGCCCCTGTTGAGCAGTGCGTCGTTGTTGTCGGGCTCGATAGCCAGGGCGTAGTCACTGCTGTTGATGCTGTCGTTGATTTCCGATGCCATATACTGCGCCGAAGCCAGCCCATTCCAGTAGGCCACCTGATAAGGGTCGCGGTCGATGAGGTCGTTATAGAGGCGCTTGGCCGTCGCTGTGTCGCTCTTGCTCAGGGCGATGCGGGCCTGCAGCTCAATGTAGTCGTCCTCGTCGTCGTCCTCGCATTTGTCGAGCCAGCGCTGGGCTAGCCCAAAGGCGTCGTAGTCGGCAAAGAGGGTACTGACGTCGAGATAGTAGTCGGTCAGGTCGTCCTCATCCACTATTTTCTCCTTCTCCTCGAGGTAGCTCTCGGCGTCGTCCATACGGCCGTCGGCAATCATGATTTCAGCCACAATGTAGTAGTAGTCGAGGTCGTGCTTGTCGGCAATCATATTGGCGTAGCGCATGGCCTCGGCGGCATCCTTACCCATGAGGATGGCGGCACGAGCCTTGAAAGCCAGCGGCTCGGTGGAGCCCGGAAACATCTCAATGGCGGTGTCGATGGCTTCGAGTGCGTCGTCTAATCTTCCGTGCAAATGATAATATTCCGCGATGTCGGTCAGTTCATCGGGTTCCAGGTAAAAGGATTCGCCCGACAGACGGGCCGACTCGTATTTATGGAGGTTGTTCTTAAACGCTTTGCTTTGAAAGATGTTGTCGCTCAAGATATGAATTATTTTTTGTTTTGTTTAGCCCAGGTGTCCTTCAGTCCGACGGTTTTGTTGAACACCGGCTTCTCTGTGGTGGTGTCGGGGTCGGCCATGAAGTAACCGGTGCGCTGGAATTGCAGGTACTGTCCGGGTTGCATGGCTGCGGCGAAGCGCTCGACGTAGCAGTTGGTGTAGACGTGGAGCGAATTGGGATTGAGCAGTTCGCGGAAGTCGCGGTCGTCGGCCGACGGATTCTCGATGGAGAAGAGGCGGTCATATTCGCGCACCTCAGCCTTGACGCAGTCGTCAGCATTGACCCAGTGCAGGGTGCCCTTCACCTTACGGTTGGCGCCGGCCATGCCGCTCTTGCTCTCGGAATCGTATTCGGCCTCAATCTCAACGATGCGGCCGTTGGCGTCTTTCTTGCAGCCGAGGCATTTGACGATGTAGGCATTCTTCAGTCGCACTTCCTTTCCGGGCGTCATGCGGAAGAATTTCTTCGGTGCGTCTTCCATGAAGTCGGCGCGCTCAATCCAGAGGTTGCGCGAGAACGAGATGGTGTGGCTTCCTGCAGTCTCATCCTCGGGGTTGTTGATGGCGTCGAGCTGCTCGGTCTTGCCCTCAGGGTAGTTGGTGATGACGAGCTTCACGGGGTCGAGCACAGCCGATACACGTGTGGCGCGCTTGTTCAGATCCTCTCTGACGGCGGCCTCGAGTAGGGCGACATCGTTGAGGGCGTCGAACTTAGTGTATCCGATGGAGTTGATGAAATCCTTGATTGACTCGGGCGAGTAGCCTCTGCGGCGCATACCACAGAGCGTCGGCATACGGGGGTCGTCCCAACCGTTGACCAGATGCTCATCGACGAGGGTGTGGAGCTTACGCTTCGACATCACGGTGTAGGTGAGGTTGAGGCGGTTGAACTCTATCTGTCGTGGACGGTTGTCGTCGAGTGCCTGCTTGGCGGTGCCATCATACTCCTTGAGGAAGTCGATGAACTTGTTGTACAGCGGGCGGTGAGGCACAAACTCGAGGGTGCAGATGGAGTGGGTGACACCCTCGAAGTAGTCGCTCTGACCGTGGGCGAAGTCGTACATCGGGTAGCAGTGCCACTTGGTTCCGGTGCGGTGGTGCGGCGTTTGGATGATGCGGTAGATGATAGGGTCGCGGAAGTGCATGTTGGGGTTGGCCATGTCGAGCTTAGCGCGCAGCACCATCGATCCCTCCACGGCTTCGGGGGTGTTCATCTGGCGGAAGAGTCGGAGGTTTTCCTCAATGGGGCGGTCGCGGTAGGGGCTTGCCACACCGGGTGTCGTTGGCGTACCCTTCTGCTCGGCAATCTGCTCCGCCGTCTGCTCATCCACGTAAGCGTGGCCGTTCTCAATCATCCAGATGGCGAAGTCCCACAGCTTCTGGAAATAGTCTGAGGCATAGTAGATATGGCCCCATTTGAATCCAAGCCACTTGATGTCGTTCAGGATGTTCTCAACATATTCCGTAGTTTCCTTTGAAGGGTTGGTATCGTCGAAGCGCAGGTTGCAGACACCGTTGTAACGCTCGGCTGCGCCGAAGTCCATGCAGATGGCCTTAGCATGGCCTATATGAAGATAGCCGTTGGGTTCTGGCGGGAAGCGTGTCTGTATGCGGCCTCCGTTCTTTCCCTGAGCGAGGTCCTCCTCGATGAGTTGTTCAACAAAGTTCAAACTCTTCTTTTCAGTCTTGTCGCTATTCGTTGCAATTTCCATTTGCTATAGTGTTTTGTACGGTGCAAAGGTAGTCAATTTCCGCCATAAACATTTGTTCTCAGTTTTTTTTCTTGCAAAAAGAACGAAAATAATTTGTCTGTGTAGAAAAAAGATACTATCTTTGCAGTGTTATCCTGAATACAATCTTTTTACCTTAAGGAAGACTAATGCCTATTGAAGGAAATGGCGCTTACTGTGAAGTAGGCGCCATTTCATGTTTATAGCATCCTTCTTCCCGGTGCTTGAGGTGATTAACGCCTTGGCTACGCCTCTGCCCACAAGCCAGATCTTACCGTAAATCTCCAATGCCTGGAGATGATCAGCCGAGTGGTTGTTGTTGCGACAAGCGGAGTGGTTGTTGAGTTGATTTTGTGTCATCATGGTGTTCTCCTATATTATATAAGGTACGCGAAGTAAAACATTTGATTGCATTAGGTCGCGCGACCTAATGCAATCAAATGCAATGAAATCATGCAATATTGCAATCGTTTCACCGCGCGATACCTATCTTATCGCACCGCGATAGCTATGGTATCGCAAATATCCCTGTCGTTGGCTTATTTGATGCCCCTCTTGTTGAGCGCTGCAGCGTAGCGGCGGGCATTGGCCATGTGCTCCTCATAGGTAGCGGCGAAGTTGTGGGTACCGCTGAAATCTTCCTTGGCGCACATGTAGAGGTAGTTGTGGTGAACCATGTTGAGCACCGCATCGATGCCGGCAATCGAAGGCACACGGATAGGCCCAGGAGGCAGACCGGGATTGACGTAGGTGTTGTAGGGGCTGTGGATGTGGAGCAGGTTGTTGTAGATGCGCTTCAAGGCGAAGTTCTTCCACGCGAATTTGATCGTTGGGTCAGCCTGCAGCGGCATGCCCTGCGGGTATTTGGCATCGCGGAGCATCAGACGGTTGTAGTACATGCCCGCAATCATCGGCTTCTCCTTGTCGTTGGCCGTCTCCTCGTCGACGATGCTGGCCAGCGTACTGACCTCAACGGGTGAGAGGTGCAGGTTGGCGGCCTTATGCTTGCGCTCGTCGGTCCAGAAATTGTCGTTTTCCTTCTTCATCCTTGCCAGCAGCTTGTCGACCGTCGTATCCCAGTAGAAGTCATAGGTGTTGGGGATGAACATTGCGGCGATGGTGGTGGTGTCGTAGCCGTATTTCTGGCACTCAGCCTCGTCGGTGAGCGCATTGACGATGGTGGTGCTGTCGAGCATGAGCTTCTTGCTCAAAGCGCCTGCCATGTCCTGCATGGTGCGCACGCTGGGTACGACGACATTGACGGGATCCTGCAGTCCGTTCTTGAAATGGCGGAAGGTGGTGAAGGCGCCCATCGACGGTGTGATGGCGTAGCGGCCGGTGCGTACGTGCTTGCTGAGGTTGCTGTGGTGAGACAGTATGCAGAAAGCATGGAAGCTATGCCGCGAGGCAATGGGTTCCAACTTGTGTATTAATGAGTCGTAGTTGTCGTCATTGTCGATATAAACATAGTTGACCTTGCTCTGACCGGTAAACGAAGTGAAGAAATAATAATAGCAAAGTCCAATGAGCAGCAGTATGCAGATTCCGGCGGGAATGAGATACTTCTTTCTCTGATCCTTTTTCATTTTTGTCTTATCTAATTATTGTGGCCACGTGGGACCATGTCTTTTTAAAACTTTGCAAAGTTACGCCAAAACAAGGATATGACCAAAAAAAAGTGTTATATCTTTTAGTTGTTCATCGGTAAATATGTAACTTTGCAGCTGGTTTTTGAAGGATAACAACGAATGATGAGATACGACACTTATATTTTCGATTTGGACGGAACACTGCTCAACACGATTAACGACTTGGCTGCGAGCTGCAACTATGCGCTGCGCTCATGTGGCATGCCGGAGCGTACGGTTGACGAGGTGCGGCGTTTTGTGGGCAATGGTGTGCGCTTGCTGATGGTCCGCGCCATTCCCGGTGGCGACAGTAATCCGCGTTTTGACGAGGCTTACGCCATCTTCCGGCAGCATTATCTGCATCATTCGCTGGACACCACGAAACCTTACGATGGCATTGAGGAACTGATTGCTGAGCTCAATGCTGCGGGCAAGCATGTTGCCGTGGTCAGTAATAAGTTCTATGCTGCCACGCAAGCGTTGGTGCGCCACTTCTTTGGCGATACGATCAAGGTGGCGATAGGGGAGCGCGAGAATATCCGCAAGAAGCCGGCGCCCGATACAGTGCTCGAGGCGCTGCGACAGCTCGATATGCCTGCGGAGGCGGCGGTGTATATCGGCGACAGCGATGTGGATATTGATACGGCGCGCAACTGTGGTATGCCGTGCATCAGTGTGTTGTGGGGTTTCCGCGACCGCCAGTTCCTCATCGATCACGGCGCCACGACACTGGTGAGCGAGCCGAGGGAAATCGCGGAGATTTAGGGTGTTTCACTCACGCAGATCTCATGCGTGAGCTATTCTCTTTCACGTAGATCTCGCAGATTGCGCAGATTCCTCCCCACCCTTTATCTCGCAGATTTTTCTTATCGCCCTTGTGCATTGAGGCAGCCTTTTGTGCGTTGAGAACGGCTCGGTATTGAGAAAAATCTGCGAGATCCGTAGGTATAACATTAATCTGCGAGATCAGCGGAATCTGCGTGAAATACAAAGTAAGCGCGAGATTATCCTAAGAGAACGTCGTTAGTACGCCTCATCCTCTGGCTTCTCGAGATGGCGCTTCACCCGAGGCATGTGCTTCTTGTTTTTCAGCCACGCCTGCTTGCGCTCCTCATAGTCGCGGCGGTGGCGTTCAAGAAAATTGTCAGCCATGGAATGGGGTTATTTAAAGCGGCTGTAGATGACGTTCAACTTGAGCGGACTGTCAGAGGTGGTACCCTTGACGAGCTTCGTGCTGGTAAGCGCCATGTTGTGAGACAAACCGGTGACCGTTGACGAAGTGGAACTGCTTGATCCGTAGTAATAATAATAGTAGTAAGACGACGTCGACGCTGAGGAGGTCGATGTGGTCTTCAATGAAACAGGAATCAGCACTACCTTGTTCCAGTTGGCCGACCGCTTGCTCTCGTCAACGGCTGCCATGGCATTCACCATGCCGGCGATGTTGTTGAACACGTAAGCATTGCTCGTGGAAGAGTTTGACCAACTGGCAACGAACGAGTTGCGGTTGTTGTACATCTCGTTATTCTCGAAGAAAGAGTAGATGGAGTCGCGTGGAATCATCAGCACATTCTTGGGCACATCAAAGGCGTAGTCGCTGTTGCCGGTGTTGTTGACGCGCTGAATCGACAGCTTGGCCGAAAGAATGTTGTCGTGCTCGTGGCCCTTGGTAATCTCGTCAACGGGCAGTGTAAGCTCGGTAAACAGTCCGGCGGGCGTCTTCAGATAGGTGCAGCTCTCGTCGGCAGCCAGACGCTCCAGAGTGCTGCGGTCGTTGGTGATGGTCGTTGACTGCAGCACTTCCTCAGTACCCCAGAACACGGTGACGCCATTGAAGACAGAGTCCTTGGTGATGGTCTGGGTGACGCCGTTGACCGTAGCCGTATCGCTTACCTGCTGTGTGTAGTGATAGTAGACGTCGAGTTGTGAGGCATCGATATAAGCCATGCTTCCGAGTCCGGTCTTATGCTTGAAGAAGAAGCCGGGCACTACATTGTTGCGGAAGGTGTAGGCATTCTTGAAGTTGGCTGCATTGTCGTAGAACTTCTGCATGATGTAGGTGCCATAGTTGCTGTAGCTGCGGCCATCCTTGTCGGTGTAAGCATCGTTGAGCTTGACGGTGATGTAGGGGCTGTAGGTGGATGTGTCGCGCTGATTCTCGGGCACATTGAAGTCGGTCAGGGTGTAGGCCTTGTCCTTGTGAATGCCGTCGGTGCGTATGTAGCCCTGCGCCATCGGGTCGAAGTTGCTGTAGTAGTTGCGGTCCTCGTTCATGGTCTTGCCCATCTCGTAAGCCGTCATCTTCATCACGCGGGTGCTGTCGCCGTAGAAGTTGGTGTAGAACAGACGCAGCTCGCAGGAGTCAGCCCTAACGACACCGCGGTGAGCAGTGCCATTGGCATCGACGTAAGTGATGTCGCTGAGATCGGGGAACCGGTAGTTCTCCAGGCAATAGAACTGCGCCATGAAGTCGCCGGTGACGTAGGCGTTGGTCTCAGGGTCGCGCACCTTGCCAAGATAGCCGGTGACGTTTCTGGCCAGCACCGAGTCGGCGACAATGGTTTGGCTGGAGACATTGAAAGAGGAGGTCTCGGTATTGATGTCGTCGGTGAGTCCGGACAACGAAGAGCCGATGGTATCGGTCGAGTCATCGCAAGCCGCCATAAAGAGGCAAGCGAGCAACACCGAGGTTATAGTCTTGATTTTCATGCTTCAATGGATTAAATGGTTTTGGGAACCTTATTCGGCCAACAGCTTGTCGTAGAATGCTTTATAAGCATTGGCGTAATCCTCACCCGGATAGGGGAGGAAGGGGCGGCCCGACTGCTTGGCGTAATCAACCAGCTCCTTGTTGACATTCTCTCCGGCTTCAATGACGCCGTCGCTGTAGTCAATGGCCATTTTGCCGAGGTCCATGAAATCGAATTTGCCGCTGTATTTGTTGAGCAGATCGGCGGTTGCCGACTCATAGGTGACGCACTGTGGGAAGCGGTCGCCGAAGTCGGCCTTGAACTGATTGTGGAAAAGCGAGGTCACCACCTTGGTATTGGCAAAGGTGGGGTCGTCGTGGTAAGCCGTCTTGACGTAGAGAGGGATGACACCAGCCATCCAGCCCTGACACTGGATGAGGTCAGGCACCCAGCGCAGCTTTTTGACCGTCTCCAAAACACCACGGGCGAAGAAGATGGCGCGCTCGCCATTGTCGGTATATTCATCACCATTCTCGTCTTCAGTCATCGACTGACGGCGGATGAAATAGTCCTCATTATCAATGAAATAAACCTGAAGCCTTGAAACTGGGATGCTGGCCACCTTGATGATCAACGGGTGGTCGGTATCGTCGATGACAAGGTTTAATCCAGAAAGTCGGATTACCTCATGTAACTGTCCACGGCGTTCGTTGATATTGCCCCATTTGGGCATAAAAGTACGGATCTCAAACCCTTTTTCCTGCATCTTCTGCGGAAGGTTACGACCCATGTTGGCCATCTCTGAAGCTGGCACATAGGGTACGATCTCTTGATTGATGAATAAAACTCTTTTCTTGGCCATTACTTGGTTTTTATTCTTAATTTAGGTGCAAAGGTATAAAATAAATTACAAACAAACGCCTGATTTTGCATGAATTCACACAAAACCAGGCGTTTTATAGTTTATTCTGAATCGTTACTCAATCACTACGAGCGGTGCATCTTCCATGACGCTTTGCCCTACTTTGACGCAAATAGCGGTCACCTTGCCATCTTTCTCAGCCTCGATATTGTTGGCCATCTTCATAGCCTCGAGCACAACGACGGCATCGCCTGCCTTGACCTCGTCGCCCACCTTAACGTTGATGGCGGTGATGGTTCCGGGCAGCGGAGCCTTGACAGCGTTGGCCGTGTTGACGTTGCCGGCACTGACAGGGGCATCGTCAGACGACTCGGCAGCGGGCTTGCCAAGCACAACCTTCTTCTTCTCTTCCTCGGCCGGCTTCTCCATGCCCACCTCGAAACTCTCGCCGTTGACCTTTACATTGGCGATGTTGGTCGACTCGTTAATGTCTTCTATCTCAACTTCGTAGGTCTTTCCGTTGATGGTATATTTAAACTGATTCATATCCTTTATGGTTTAGCGGTGAATGATAATTGCTTTGCATCCCACAGCGTCTGTTTAGGTTTGATGGTGATGATGCCCGACTCCTTGTCGTGAACATTATTGCCCTGAAACTCATAGATGGCCATGGCAATCGCAGCATATATATTCTTGTCCATTCTCTTATTGATAATTACTAACTTGGAACTCAAAAACTTAAGAACTCAAGAACTTAACCTTACATTGGCATGCATCCATGCTTCTTGGCTGGCAGCGACTGACGCTTGTGCGCCAGCTGGGCAAGACCACGGCAGATGCGGAAGCGGGTGTTGCGGGGCTCAATGACATCGTCGATGTAACCGAACTGAGCAGCCTGATAGGGATTGGCGAAGGTCTCGGTGTATTCATCCTCCTTCTCAGCGAGGAAGGCCTTGACGTCGCCACCCTGTTCCTTGATAGCCTTAGCCTCTTTACCACAGAGGATGGCTACGGCACCGGAGGCACCCATCACGGCGATTTCGGCGGTTGGCCAAGCGAAGTTGAGGTCGGCGCGGAGCTGCTTGCAACCCATGACGATGTGGCTGCCGCCGTAGCTCTTGCGCAGGGTGATGGTGATCTTTGGAACAGTAGCTTCACCGTAAGCGTAAAGCAGCTGAGCACCGTGCAGAATCACGGCATTGTACTCCTGACCTGTACCCGGAAGGAAGCCGGGAACATCAACGAGGCTGACGATAGGAATGTTGAACGCATCGCAGAAGCGCACGAAGCGGGCACCCTTGCGGCTGGCGTTGACGTCGAGCACACCGGCGTAAGCAGCAGGCTGGTTGGCGACGATGCCGACGCTCTGACCATTAAAGCGGGCAAAACCGGTGATGATGTTCTTGGCGAACTTAGGCTGCACCTCGAAGAACTCACCATTGTCGGTGACTGCGGTAATCACCTTATACATGTCGTAGGCCTTGTTGGGGTCGTCGGGCAGAATCTCGTTGAGCAGGTCGGCCTTGCGGTCGATGGGGTCGGTGCACTCCACGCGGGGAGCCTCCTCAGTATTGTTGGAAGGAATATAGCTCAGGAGCTTCTTGATCATCTCCATGCACTCCTCCTCGGTCTTGGCCGTGAAGCTGGTCACACCGCTCTTGCTGGCGTGAACGCTGGCGCCACCGAGGTGCTCGGAGTCGATGTCCTCGCCAGTGACGGTCTTCACCACCTTTGGACCGGTGAGGAACATGTAGCTGGTGCCCTCGGTCATGAAGATGAAGTCGGTGAGGGCAGGGGAGTAAACGGCACCTCCGGCGCAGGGACCCATGATGGCGGAAATCTGGGGAATTACACCCGAAGCGAGGATGTTGCGCTCGAAGATCTCACCGTAACCGGCCAGGGCAGAGATGCCTTCCTGAATGCGGGCGCCACCGGAGTCGTTCATGCAGATGACCGGCGCACCATTGCGCATGGCCATATCCATAACCTTGCAGATTTTCTGAGCCATGGTCTCAGACAAAGAACCGCCGTTGACGGTGAAGTCCTGGGCATAGACATAAACCAAACGGCCGTCGATGGTAGCAGAGCCTGCTACGACGCCGTCGCCAAGGAACTGCTTCTTCTCCATGCCGAAGTTGTGGCAACGATGAAGCTTGAACATATCGTATTCCTCAAAGCTGCCTTTGTCTACCAGCATGTCGATGCGCTCACGGGCTGTATATTTGCCACGTGCGTGTTGCTTGTCGATGGCCTTCTGACCGCCACCGAGAGATGCTTTTTCGCGTTTGGCAACGAGCTCTTTAATCTTCTCAGTTTGCTTACTCATAGTTGTGGTTATTATTCTGATTTATTGTTGTTGCAAAGTCCTATTGATATACAGGTTGCAAAATTACGAATTAAATGTGAGATAAAGAAAAGCAATGAGTTTAATCTTTTACTTTTCTCATGACAATTGCGTTGAGATGCGAATGGGCATCAGGCTTTTATCTTCTCGAAATTGTGGTCGAGCTCCATGATGCCCTTTTGCGTACAAATGCCGCGGATAATCGTGAAGACGAGGTCGTGGAAGATCTTCTTCATGCTGTATTTGCGGAAGAGTTTGGCCCTCATCACAAAGTCTCTGATTGCATCTCCGGCCATGGCGATAAGCTCAAAATCAATGTTATCAACAAAGTAGCCCTCGCTTCTTCCCTGGTCAAAGAACTTCTTTACTTCGCCGCGGGTCTGCTCCTTATGGTTGTTGATCCATTTCACGGCTTTCGGATAGCGGTTGATGTCGACGAAGAACTCCGGCCGAATATTGTTGAGCTGGATAATCTGAAAGCGGTAAAACTCAAGAATAATCGCAATGGGGGAGGGGTTCTTCTTCAAGGCAAACTTCTCCATGTGTTCGCGAAAGCACTTTGAATTTTCTTCTATACAAGCCAAAAGCAACTGCTCCTTGTCGTCGAAGATTTCGTAAAGCGTGCGCTTGGAGATGGACAAGGCTTTGGCCAGGTCGTCCATCTTCACAGCTCGGATGCCCTTGGAGGTGAAAGCCTCATAGGCAGCCTCGATTACCTTTTTGTAAAGGAATTGCTTGTATTCAGTAGGATTATTAGTTGCTTCCATCGCTATTTTTGCTGCAAAATTACAAAAAAAAGGAAAAACTATATTCTATTTAATAGTTTTTATTAATTTTGCAGCAGAATTGCTATGTTCTCATAGTAGAAGGCATAGATTAACGATTAAAGTATTAAGTTAGTATGGTAAAGATTACGAAAGAAGCCGCTCTTGCTTATCATCATAATGGCAGGCCTGGCAAGATTGAGGTAAAGCCGACAAAGCCTTATCGCACACAAACTGATTTGAGCCTTGCCTATTCGCCTGGCGTCGCTTTCCCCTGCCTCGAGATTCAAAAGAATCCCGACGATGTCTACAAATACACCGACAAAGGCAATCTGGTTGCTGTGATTTCCAACGGCACCGCCGTTTTGGGTCTGGGTGACATCGGTGCCATGAGCGGTAAGCCTGTGATGGAGGGTAAAGGTCTGCTCTTCAAGATTTATGGCGGCATCGACGTCTTCGACATTGAGGTGAACGAGAAGGACCCTGAGAAGTTCTGCGAGGCTGTGGAGAAGATTGCGCCGACGTTTGGCGGCATCAACCTCGAGGACATCAAGGCGCCTGAGTGTTTCTATATCGAGAACCGTCTGAAGAAGAATCTGGATATTCCCGTGATGCACGACGACCAGCATGGTACGGCCATCATCTCGGCTGCCGGTCTGCTGAACGCCCTTGAGGTCGCCGGCAAGAAGATTGAGGATGCCAAAATTGTCGTCAACGGCGCTGGCGCTGCTGCCATCAGCTGCACAAAGCTTTACTGCGCGCTGGGTGCCAAGCACGAGAATATCGTCATGCTTGACTCGCGTGGCGTCATCTATAAGGGCCGCGACCATGTGAACGAGCAGAAAGCTGAGTTCGCTACCGACCGCACCGACATCCACACGCTGGAAGAGGCCATCAAGGGCGCCGACGTCTTTGTGGGTCTGTCAAAGGGTAATGTGCTCTCGCAGGATATGGTCCGCTCGATGGCTCACATGCCTATCGTCTTCGCGCTGGCCAATCCGGTGCCTGAGATCTCTTACGAGGATGCTACTGCTGCCCGCCCCGACATTCTGATGTCGACCGGCCGCTCGGATTACCCCAACCAGATTAATAATGTCATTGGCTTCCCCTACATCTTCCGTGGTGCGCTTGACGTGCATGCGAAGGCAATCAATGAGGAGATGAAGCTGGCCGCCGTCAGGGCTATCGCAAATCTGGCTAAGCAGCCGGTGCCCGACATTGTGAACGAGGTGTATCATGTCAATGACCTGCAGTTCGGTCCTAAATACTTCATTCCGAAGCCCGTCGATCCCCGTCTGATCACCGAGGTGTCTGCCGCTGTGGCCAAAGCTGCTATCGATAGTGGTGTGGCCCGCCGCGAAATCACCGATTGGGATGCTTACAAGAATCATCTGCGTGAGATGCTGGGTCAGGAGACGAAGCTCACCCGTACGCTGCATTCTACGGCAGCGCTCCATCCGCAGCGCGTCGTATTCGCTGAAGGCGGTCACCCGACGATGATGAAGGCCGCTGTCCAGGCACTGCAGGAAGGCATCTGCCATCCAATTCTGTTGGGCAATCCTGACCGTCTCAACCGGTTGGCTAAGCGCTTGAAGCTTGATTTGACGGATGTTGAAATCGTGGATATGCGTGCAGACAAGGAGCAGGGCAACCGCGCCACTTACGCTAAGCATCTGGCCGAGAAGCGTGCCCGTCAGGGTGTTACCTTCGAGGAGGCTTATGATAAAATGTATGAGCGCAACTACTTCGGCATGTCGATGGTGGAACAGGGTGATGCCGATGCTTTCGTCACCGGTCTTTACACCAAATACAGCAACACTATTAAGGTGGCCAAGGAGGTGATTGGCATCCGCAAGGAATATAACACTTTCGCCACAATGCATATCCTGAACACGAAAAAGGGTGTCTTCTATTTGGCCGATACCTTGATCAACCGCCACCCCGACCAGAATGTGTTGTACGATGTGGCAAGGCTCTCTGCCCACACAGTTCGCTTCTTCAACAACGAGCCGGTGATTGCAATGATCAGCTACTCCAACTTCGGTACCGATGAAGCCGGTTCACCGGTGAAGGTGCATCAGGCTGTTGAGAAGATGCAGCAAGACTTCCCCGATCTGGCCATCGACGGTGAGATGCAGGTCAACTTCGCGCTCAACCGTGAGCTTCGCGATGATAAGTTTCCGTTTACCCGCCTCAAGGGAAAGAATGTCAATACGTTGGTCTTCCCCAATATGAGCTCGGCCAACAGTAGCTACAAACTGATGCAGGCACTTGACCCCGACTGCGAGATTATCGGCCCTGTGCAGATGGGATTGAATAAACCTATCCATTTCACTGACTTTGAGGCCAGTGTGCGCGATGTGGTCAATGTCGTAGCTGTGGCAGTTATCGATGCATATGTCGATAAGTTGAAGCAACAGAAATGATGAGACTTATCTCACCAGTAAAGAAGAGTCTTGAAGCATCTGAAATGCTTCGATGAACTAATAAAAAAGCTGCGGGCGTTGAACCTGCAGCTTTTATTTTACTGAACCAAGGCTTTGCAATGAAGCAAAGCTTAGTAAGCTTGTTTATTCTTCCTCAGCGTCGTCCTCAGAAGGCTTAAGGTTGGTATACACATTCTGGACGTCGTCGAAGTCTTCGAGCTTCTCCACCATTTTGTCAATGGTCTCACGCTGGTCGGCGGGCAGATCCTTGAGGTCGTTGGGGATGTAGGTAAACTCAGCGCTCGTAATTTCGAAGCCGTTGTCCTCAAGATACTTCTGAATGTCGCCGAAGCTCGTCGGAGCACCATAGATGGTGGTTTCGCCGGATTCCTCGTCGGTGTCGTATTCATCATCCACGCCGTAGTCAATCAGGTCGAGGATCAACTCATCCATCTCCACATCGGGCTTGGTCTTGAACGTGAACACAGCCTTGTGGTCGAAGAGGAAACTTAATGAGCCGGTAGTACCGAGGTTGCCGCTGAACTTGTTGAAGACCGAGCGAACATCAGCCACCGTACGTGTGGTGTTGTCGGTAAGCGTATCAACCAAGATGGCGATTCCGTGAGGGCCGTAGCCTTCGTAAGTTACCTCTTTATAGTCGCTCTGGTCCTTACCCATTGCGTTTTTGATGGCGCGCTGAATGTTATCCTTCGGCATATTCTCACGCTTGCAGGTAGCAATAATAGCACGCAGGCGAGGGTTGTTCTCTGGTTCAGGTCCACCGGCCTTCACTGCGATGGCAATCTCCTTGCCCAGTTTGGTGAACGTGCGGGCCATGTGGCCCCATCTCTTCAGTTTTGTTGCCTTGCGGTATTCAAATGCTCTTCCCATTGGATTTTGATATTATTATGATGTTGTTTATTCTATTTACTTTAAACTCAAGAACTCAAAAACTTATAAACTCAAGAACTCAAGAGTTCATAATCACCTCAGCTCCGCTCCGAGCTTTGTCGTGAGATTGTGCACCAGCTTCTGCATCATGGCATCAATCTGCTTGTCGGTCAGCGTACGCTCCTCATCCTCCAACTGGAAGTTGACGGCGTAGCTCTTCTTGCCTGCAGGCAGATTCTTGCCCTGATAGACATCGAAGAGGGTAACGCTCTTGAGGAGCTTCTTCTCCGTTTGACGGGCAATCTGCTCAATCTGAGCGAACTCTACACTGTCATCAACGAGCAGTGCAAGGTCGCGGCTGACGGCAGGATACTTGCTCAGGTGCTTGAACTCAATCTTATTCTTCTTGATGGCTTTGACGACAGCGGTCCAATTGATCTCTGCATAGAACACCTCTTGGTCAATGCCCATCTCATGCGTAATCTTGTGTCTGAGCTTACCATATTCGGCCAATGTCTTGCCATTGCGCAGTTTCAGCGTAAGGCCGTAAGCAAAGAGGTTGTTCTCGGTCTTGCTTTCCACAACAAGACCAGCGGCCACGCCAGCACGGCTGAGAATGTTCTGAACATAAGCCTTCAGCTCATAGAATGAACTGTCCTCGTCGGGGTGAGTCCATGAACCTTGCACCCGCTTACCAGTGACCCACAAAGCCATGTTATACTCCTGTGAGTAAGCTGAGATAGGTGCATCGTGGTCGTCTTTCTCGGGGGCGTAATGATAAACATTGCCCACCTCGAAGAAGCGCAGATTGTCGCGCTTGCGGTTGATATTGCGCAGCAACGACTCCAATCCACCGAAGACCAAGGTCTGACGCATTACGCCAAGGTCGGCGCTCAGCGGATTCATTACCTTCACCGTGTTGGCCCAAGGATAGGCATTGAGCTCATCCTTATTATAATAGCTCTCTTTGGTGAGTGAGTTGTTAAGAATCTCGTTGAAGCCACAGCCTACAAGCTGCTCACTGACAATATTCTCGAGCTTATGCTCTTTGTCTTCAGCATTCTCGATGGTCAGCGAACTCTTGAGCATCGTGGGGATTTCTACATTATTATATCCGTAGATGCGGAGAATATCCTCAACCACATCGCAGGGGCGCTGCACATCGACGCGGTAAGCGGGAACGGTGAGCTGCAGGCCTTCTTCATCCTCGGCGTTAATCTTCATCTCAAGGCTCGTAACGATGCGCTTGATGGTATCGTGGCCGAGCTGCTTACCGATGAGACGGTCGCAATACTCGTATTTCAAGTTCACGTTGAAGTCGGGCAGTGGGTTTGGATACACATCTTTAATCTGCATGCTGACCTTACCGCCAGCCAACTCCTGACAGAGGATAGCTGCCTGCTTAAGGGCGTAGATGGTACCGTTGGGGTCAACACCACGCTCGAAGCGGAAACTGGCATCGGTGCTCAGGCCATGGCGACGGGCGCTCTTGCGAATCCATGTCGGATGGAAGTAGGCCGACTCAAGCACGACATTGCGTGTAGTCTCATAGGTGCCTGAACCCTTACCACCGAAGATGCCGGCGATACACATCGGTTCCTCAGCATTGCAGATGCTCAGGTCGTGCTCGCCAAGGATATGCTTCTCACCGTCGAGGGTAATAAACTCGGTGCCCTCAGGCTGGGTGCGCACCACAATCTTGTGGCCCTTCACCATGTCGGCATCGAAGCAGTGCATCGGCTGACCGTAGGCCATCATAATATAGTTGGTGATGTCGACGATGTTGTTGATAGGGCGTAGACCGATGACCTCGAGCTTTTCTTTCAACCAGTCGGGACTCTCCTTTACCTCGCAGTCGGTGATGCTTACGCAGGCATAGCGCTTGCAGGCCTCGGTATTCTCAATCTCAACATCGATGGGCAGCGCCTCATTGTCCACATGGAATTTATCGCAGTCGGGGCGATGGAGGTTCGTCTTATAGCCACGCTGCACAAGCCATGCATAGAGGTCGCGGGCCACACCGTAGTGACTCAGGGCATCAGCACGGTTGGCGGTGATATCGATATCAATCACCCAATCACTTTCAAGATGGTAGTATTCAGCGGCTGGCGTGCCTATGACAGCATCGTCGGGGAGTACGATGATACCGCTGTGGTCATTGCCTACGCCGATCTCGTCTTCAGCGCAAATCATGCCGAAGGAGTCGATGCCTCGCAAGCGGCTCTTCTTGATGACGAACTCCTTGTCGCCATCGTAAAGCACGCAACCGAGGTCGGCAACAATCACTTTCTGACCAGCGGCTACATTAGGCGCTCCGCAGACGATTTGCAGGGGCTCACCTTTGCCAAGATCAACAGTCGTTACATGGAGATGGTCGCTATTGGGGTGGGGCTCACAGGTCAGCACCTTTCCGACATACAGTCCGTTGAGGCCGCCTTTGATGGCCTGAACCTCATCCAAAGCATCAACCTCTAAGCCTGTGGAGGTCAGCGCGTCCGCTGTCTCTTGCGGTGTGAGGTCGAAGTCAACATACTCTTTAAGCCACTTATATGAAATTTTCATTATAATGAGATTATTTTAATGCTACGAAACCATTCCATTTGAACGGCATCCTTAAAACTTTGCAAAGTTACTAAAATTCCGCAATGTGGACAAAAGAAACGCTATTTTTCTCCTTTGAGCACTGGCAGTGAGATATGATATTTCACCGCAAGGAACCTGATGATGCAGATGACGAGGAAGGTAACCACCACGGTGACGATGTTGTTGACATGCAGATAAGTCAGCAGCCAATAGAGCAAGCCACCTGCAATACAAGCCATTGCATAGATTTCTTTGCGGAAGATGACGGGCGTCTTATTGAGCAACATATCGCGGATGACGCCTCCGGCTGATCCCGTGATACAGCCCATGGCAATAGCCACCCAGAAAGGATAACCGAAGTAGAGCGTCTTCTGAATACCGGTGATGGTGAAAAGCGCCAATCCAAGGGTGTCGAAAGCGAACCACGCATTGTCCAACCGCTTCAGATATTTGGCGAAGACAATGACAAAGGCTTGGGCTAAGAAGGTGCAGATGATATACATTGGCGAGGTCATCCAGAATGGGGTGTCCCTGAGCATAACATCGCGCAGGGTGCCGCCGCCTATGGCTACTGCAAAGCCACACACGAAGCCACCAAACCAGTCGAAGTGCTTGGCTGCAGCATGGCGGATACCGGAAATGGCAAAAGCCAGTGTACCGAGGACTTCGATGGTCGTTTGTAGGTTGCCGTAAAAAGGTTCAGAGAGGATATTCATTGTCGATCAGACTCGGTTGATTGGGTGGCCTTCGATAAAGGCCTTGACGTTGGCCACGCAAATATTCATCAGGCGTGTGCGCGCCTCTTTCGTAGCCCATGCAATATGAGGAGTGAGGAAAGCGTGGGGTTGACCGAGCAGGGGATTGTCTGCCTTCGGCGGTTCTACGTCCATCACATCGGCGCCATAAGCGGCTAAATGTCCGCTCTCCAAAGCCTTGGCTACAGCTGCCTCGTCAACAAGTGCACCACGAGCGGTGTTAATGAGAATGGCACCAGGCTTCATCTGCTCAAGGCGCTCGGCATTGATCATGTGGTAGTTGTCCTTGGTCAGCGGACAATGGAGCGTGAGGATGTCGGCCACACCAAGCAGTCCGTCAATGGTTGTTTTCTGAATGCCGTCGGGCAACTGCGAACTGTCTTTTGAGGTGAGCGCGAAGACATCCATACCGAATTCTCGGGCAACATGAGCCACGCGTGAACCAATATGACCGAGGCCGACAATACCCATGGTTTTGCCCGACAGTTCGATGAGCGGTGTATCCCAATAGCAGAAATCTGGATTATTGCTCCAGCGCTTGCCGCGTACCTCATCGGCATAATGGCCAACCTGATTGGTGATGTTCAGAATCTGGGCAAACGTCATCTGGACGACGCTTTCGGTGCTGTAGGCGGGGATGTTGGTCACCACGATGCCGCGGCGGTGAGCAGCCTCGACGTCGATGACGTTGTAACCCGTAGCCAATACGCCGATGTATTTGAGCTTCGGCAACTGGGCCATCACCTCGTCGGTGAACACTACTTTGTTGGTTAATACAATCTCTGCGTCTTTTGCGCGCTCCACCACGTCTTCGGCTTTGGTGCGCGAATAAACGGTAAGCTCGCCTAAAGCTTTGAGCGGCTCCCAGGAGATATCATCTGGATTGGCTGCATAGCCGTCAAGTTCTACAATCTTCATAATCTTTTAATTTAATGAGAAAACCATCATTGCAATGGCTTGATATACTTATGCTTTGTTTTGTTTTCGAGTCAATTGTTCTCCGACTTATATCGGTCACCCCAACAGTTCAACATGCGCTGATAGAGCTTTTCCTCAGCTGGCGAATGTTGGGCATGCCAGAAGCGTTTACCGGTGAGGTCATTGGGCAGATACTGCTGTGGCGTGAAGTTGCCCGGATAGTCGTGGGGGTACTTATAGCCATCCTTGTAGCCAAGCTCTGCCATCAGTGGTGTAGGAGCATTGCGCAGATGCAGGGGAACCGGCTCGTTGCCACTGCGCTTTACCTCATCCAGGGCTGCGCCGATACCCATATAAGCAGAGTTACTCTTCGGACTGGTGGCCAAATAGACCACAGCCTCAGCCAAGGGTATGCGCCCTTCTGGCCAACCAATTTTCATTACTGCGTCGAATGCTGCATTGGCGAGCAACAGGGCGTTGGGGTTGGCCAAACCAATGTCTTCGGCTGCGCTGATGACAAGGCGTCGGGCAATGAACTGTGGGTCCTCACCGCCCTCAATCATACGTGCCATCCAATAGAGCGCCGCGTCGGGATCGGAGCCGCGGATGCTCTTGATGAAAGCTGAGATGATGTCGTAGTGCATCTCGCCCTTCTTATCGTAGGCAAGCGGATTCTGCTGCAGCATAGTCTCAACGCGCTTGTCGGTGATGACGATAGGGTCATCCTCAGCCGACTCGGTGACCAACTCGAGGATGTTAAGCAACTTGCGCGCATCGCCGCCAGAGTAGCGCAGCATGGCGCCTGTTTCTTTCAGTTCGATGTGTTTCTGACTGAGTATTACATCTTTCGTGATGGCATGCTGAAGTATCGCCTCAAGGGCTTGCTTATCTAATGGTTTTAGAACATATACCTGACAGCGGGAGAGCAGCGGTCTGATGACTTCAAACGATGGGTTCTCGGTGGTGGCACCGATGAGCGTTACCACACCACGCTCCACCGCACCAAGCAAAGAGTCCTGTTGCGATTTGGAGAAGCGGTGAATTTCATCGATGAAGAGGATGGGCGAGGCCGAGTTGAAGAAGCGCCCCTGTTTGGCCTTCTCAATGACCTCGCGCACGTCTTTAACGCCACTCGTCACCGCCGACAGCGTATAGAAAGGCACCTTCAAGGCGTTGGCTGTGATTTGCGCGAGCGTGGTTTTGCCAACCCCCGGCGGTCCCCAAAGAATAAACGATGACACACGCCGCTGCTCTATCATCTTGCGCACTACGCCGTCGGGGCCAACGAGTTGGTCTTGACCGAAGTAGTCGTCGAGGGTGCGCGGCCGCATGCGCTCTGCTAATGGTTCACTCATAACTACGTAATCTTAGTATGCCCTTGCAATTCTGATGCCGGTGCTTGTCTTCTTATTCTTTAGATAGGTGTAGAGCAAGTTGTTGTCTTCTACGACTTTATGATACATAGATGAGGCGTTGAGCATGTGGAGTCCGTCTTTATGCCAGACGGCAATGCCGAGGTGGCTAATCTCGAGACCTGCCTTCATCGTGACGATGCCGATGATGTCGCCGTCGTGAACGGTACTGCGCAACAACTTGGTATTCTTCAAGTTTTGCTCAGGTATATAGCGGGGTTTCATCCCCGTAATCGACTGCTCCATAGCCTTGATTTTCCCAACAAACGCCGGATGAGCCACCAACAGCGGATACTGGCTGACGTGGGTCGTCATGTAATTGGCTTTCACCGTCTGGCGGGCAGTGAAAGGTGGATTAGGCGACTGTATGTCTTTCACGATACCGTCGCTGACATTTTGCTTTATCCAATAGGTGAAGTAATGCTGGCGTGTGGGGTAGGAGACCACGCCGCGGGCATAGCGGATGAGCCTGAGCTGGGTGCAATAGTTGGAGAAGGTGGGCTTGCCCTGCATCATGCAGCGGCTGAGCGCCAGAACGGTCTCCACGTAGGTGGTGCAGTCGAGTTGCCGCAGGTTGACCACCAGCCGTTCCTCCTTGTTCAACTCAAGGGTCTTGGCCACATAAGGTACACCTCGCAGCTGACGCCCGAAGAACACCATATAGTTGCCCATTGAATGCTGCTGACCGCTGGCTTTCTTGAACAGACTGACCACGCGCAGTGAGTCAGCTTTCTGATAATCCACCCTTTGCGCAGAGGTTGGAATGGTACTTGCAGCCCACAGAAGAAGGACTGCGAATAATGATCTTCTTATCATTTTGTTTTCTTGTTTTTCTTTTTCTTGTGAATACTGCCAAAGTTGTAGCCGAAATAGAAGTTGACATTGCCAAAGACGTTGTTGGTTTTAAACTGACTCTTCCGGTAATTGTAGGCATGAAAGATGGCATTGGCGCCAGCGTACCACCGCATTGTATTCCACACGATACCGATGCGCGTGATGCCGTCGAGATTGAAGTTGGAGAAGCTGAACTCGCGGAAGACACCGCTTTTCTGCTTGCTCGCATCACTCTTGGAGTGCTTGTAGGCAACGGCCATTTGCAGGGAAATGTCGAAGAGCCAATTGCGGGCGAACACCCAGTTGTAAGCATAGCCGCCACTCATGGAGAAGTCGGTATAGTCAACCTGACTGCGTTGCAGTGTGGTGTCGATGGCGTCGTTGAGATAGCCTTCGCCAAGGCGCTCATTGGCCAGGTCGTAAAACTTCTCCCAGTTGATGTCGAGCTTGTGGCGGGTGTAGCCGAAGCCAGCCAGCGGACTGCCCTGTGACCGGCGCTGAATGGTGCTTTGACTGTAGGCGGCAGGGTAGGAGAAGCGCTGATGGTTGAAGATGTAGTAGATATTGAACCCTCGCACGCTCGAACTGAAGCCGTCGAAAGAGGCATTGTGAAGTGCCTTCGTGTTGTATTCCTTGCCAAAGTCGACGCTGCTGATGCGGTAGTCATCGCCCGACTTTCGCCAGAAGAGGTCGAAGCCAATCTGGTTGCTATACACGCTGAGATTGATGTCTTGCCGAGCACTGCCATTCAGATGGGTTAGGTCGATGGTGTAACCAAGGAAGACCCACCGCCATCCGATGTAAGGCCCCAACTTGTAGGAAGGCTTTGGGGAAAACACTACTTCTTGCCCCGAACGGTCACTGATGTGGTAAATCTCAAATGTATTGGTATTCTGCAACATGACCGTATAGATGTAGGCCTGGGGCTCAATGTAGGCGGTATCGATGTAGGAAAAACCTCTGATGATGCGGCGCAACTTGCTGATTTTATGCTTCTTGACTGGTTTATGTTCCAACGAGTCAACAGCCACCGAGTCGTTTATCTCAGCAGCTGTAACTTCATCGAATCCAGCATGAAGCATCAATGTCAGGCAGAGGATGATCTTCCATTTCGTCATGATAGCAAAGTTACAGATATTTTTTGATATTCGGATGTCTGCTACTATGAAATTTGAAAACCCCATCGTTGCGTCTCGCGATAAGATATCTATCGCATCGCGATACCATAGCTATCGCACTACGATACCATAGCTATCGCACCGCGATACCATAGCTATCGCACCACGATAGCTATCGCAAATTAGTCTTCGTAAACTGTAGTATCGACGATACCCGCCTCGCGCAGCGCCTCACGGCGCTCACGGCAGGTGCCGCATTTGCCGCAATGCTTCTCGCCACCCTTGTAACAGCTCCAAGTCTGACTGTAGTCAATGCCCAGTGCCTTGCCCTTGCGGGCGATGTCGGCTTTGGAGATGTTGGTATAGGGTGACAATATTTCCACGTGGTTGTAGGTGCCGGCCTTGGCAGCCTCAGACATATTGCCCACAAACTCAGGGCGGCAGTCGGGGTAGATGACATGGTCGCCAGAATGGTTGGCCATCATCACATATTGCAATCCGTTGCTCTCGGCAATGCCAATGGCGATGCTAAGCATGATGCCATTGCGGAAAGGCACCACGGTGGAGCGCATGTTTTCGTCGTCGTAGTTGCCCTCAGGAATGGCATCGGCGCCTTCGAGAAGGCTCGACTTGAAGTATTTCGGCATGAAAGCCAAGTCGATGGTGATGTGGGGAATGCCCAACTTATGGCAGTGCATTTCAGCGAACGGTATCTCGCGGGCGTTGTGGTTGCTGCCGTAGTTGAACGAAATGCCCAGTGCAATGGAGTCCTTGTATTCGTAGAGCATGGTGATGGAGTCCATGCCGCCACTGACGATGATTACTTTATCTTTCTTTATCTCAGTCATTTTTGTGTAAGTATTTTGTTTGACGGTTTTATCTGATTATTATCAGCCGCTGTTTAACCGAAGAGGGCCCGCAGGGCTTCCTCCACCTTCTTGACGGGGTGAATCTTGATGCTGTATTTGTCAGTGCTGATGCCCTTCATGTTGTAGGCAGGAAGGATGATGTCGGTGAACCCCAGTTTTTCAGCCTCAGCAATGCGCATCTCAACGCGGCTCACTGGTCTCACCTCACCGCTGAGTCCCACCTCGCCACACATGCACCATCCGGTTTCAATAGGGGTGTCGACATTGCTCGACAGTACTGCGGCAATGACGCTGAGGTCCATGGCCATATCGGTTACCCGCAGCCCTCCGGCGATGTTGAGGAATACGTCTTTCTGCGCCAGCTTAAAGCCCACGCGCTTTTCCAAAACAGCAAGCAACATGTTGAGCCGACGCTGGTCGAAGCCAGTAGCTGAGCGTTGTGGCGTTCCATAAGCAGCAGTGGAGACAAGTGCTTGTGTCTCAACAAGAAATGGCCGTACGCCCTCTATGGTGGAACTGATGGCCACACCCGAGAGACCTTCGTGGTCTTGGGTAAGCAACAGCTCGGAGGGGTTGGATACCTCGCGCAGTCCGTCTTGCCGCATCTCATAGATGCCAAGCTCCGAGGTGCTGCCGAAGCGGTTCTTGATGCTGCGTAGGATGCGGTAGACATAGTGCTGGTCGCCCTCGAACTGGATGACGGTGTCGACGATATGCTCCAAGATCTTTGGACCTGCCAGTGTGCCCTCCTTGTTGATGTGGCCGATGAGTAACACCGGTACGCCGCTACCCTTGGCGAAATGCAGTAATGAAGCCGCGCACTCCCTGACCTGCGAGATGCTGCCGGGCGAGGAATCGACCTGCTCGGTTGCGATGGTTTGAATGGAATCGATGACCACCAACTGGGGATGGATGTCGAGAATATGGTTGTAGATTTTCTCGAGCGAGTTTTCACATAGTACGTAAACAGAGTCGCTGATGTTGCTGCTCAGGCGTTCGGCGCGCATCTTAATCTGATGA
Source organism: uncultured Prevotella sp. (assembly GCA_900315835.1). Taxonomy (GTDB): domain Bacteria; phylum Bacteroidota; class Bacteroidia; order Bacteroidales; family Bacteroidaceae; genus Prevotella. The sequence goes on along the minus strand of ONAR01000031.1, from coordinate 2,100 downwards.
GCGCTCTCCTCGCCGCTGACGTAAAGCACGCGCAGTTCGGGCATCTTGAGAATGGTTTGCAGCGTGAGCGTCGACTTACCAATGCCCGGCTCGCCGCCAAGAAGTATGATACTGCCCGGTACGAAGCCGCCACCAAGCACGCGGTTAAGCTCAGCGTCGTGGGTGTCGATGCGAGGCTCATCGAGGGTGGAGATGTCTTTGAGTGGTCTGGGAATGTTGGCCGTCGGGGAACTGCTGAACTGCTGTCGACTTTGGCGTAGTGCTCCAGCCGTAGTCTTACCAGAAGGCGTGCCATAGTCCGCATTCACCTTGATGGTCTTGAAACTATCCCATTCGCCACACGAAGGGCATTTGCCAAGCCATTTGGCCGACTCGTATCCGCAGTTGCTGCAGACGTACATTGTTTTATCTTTTGCCATAAGAAAATCGTTGACGCCGTTTAATCAGTGCCGTCTAATTCAATTATAATACGCAAAATTAGTAATTATTTTCGAGGATTACAAAATAATTGCTAACTTTGCGGTAAGATGAAAAGATACCTTATTTATATAGCTTCTGTTGCCGTCGTGTTGGCCTCGCTGTCGGCTTGCGGCAAAAGCTACGATGAAAAGAAGCGCATCAGCGAGTCGGCCCGTCGGCAAGACCTGCGGCAGGATTCGTTGGCGCTGAAGATAGCCACGGTGCCCACGATGGACTGTCTGCCACTGTTTGTTGCTGTTGACGACAGTATGTTTGCCAAGGCCGGCGTCGACGTGAGACTCAAACGCCGCAATGCCCAAATCGATTGCGATACGCTTATCCGCGGACGCCATGTGGAGGGCATTGTGTCAGACCTGATGCGCACCGAACGGCTGAAGCGAAGGGGACTGGCGCTGCGCTATATAACTGCGACCAACGCCTACTGGCAGATGATTGCTAACCGTAGGGCGCGCGTAAAGGAAGTGGCGCAGCTGGCTGATAAGATGGTGGCCATTACCCGCTTTTCGGCTACCGACTATTTGGCAGAAATAGCCATCAAGGCTGCTAAACCGAAGTATGATGTGTTCCAGGTGCAGATCAATGATGTTAATCTGCGTTTGAAGATGTTGATTAATAATGAGATGGATGCTGCAGTGCTCACTGAACCTCAAGCCACTACTGCAAGACTGTATAAGAACCCTGTTCTGACCGATAGCCGTGATCAGCACCTCGACTTGGGTGTAGTGGCTTTCAGAGAGGCTTGCTGGAAAGACAAGCATCGGCAAGCGCAGGTGGAGACATTCGTGAAGGTTTATAATCAGGCGTGTGACTCCATCAACAAAAATGGTGTGCAGCATTATGCTGCTGTGATTAGCAAATATATGGGTGCTGACGATAAAACCATTCAGGCGCTGCCCAAACTGCAATACCGCCATGCGCAACCACCACAGCCACATGATGTGGAAGTGGCTAGAAAACGGTGGAAATGAAATCAGACAACATGAGCTATAACACTAACCAACCCGACGTGAACAGCAACGTGAACTTCAATGCCAACGCACTCGACAGCAATAACTGGAGGCAATGTTTTGATGCATTGACAGCGTTGCAAAGCGAGCTCTGCCAAGGCCGACCGATAGCGCTGGTCATCAATCGGCTCAGACGGCTGACGGGTAGCTATGCCTCTTTTGCCGAAGAGCGACTCAATGAGATTGGCAGCAACTACGATTATATGTGCGACTACATGCTCAAGGGCTACAAGGATGAACACCGCGGTGAGGTGTATAAGCAATTGGCCCTTCGGCTTTACGCGCTCATTGCTGATATGATGTTGGCGCTCAGAATGAAATATGACGGTTCGGTGAGACAAATGCTTATCGGAGTTGACCAACAGGTGCTCAATGCCGATGAGATGAGAACGGTACTGGAATCGTTTGTCTCCGACAGCGCCATGCTCGAGCTGGAGCCAACTGAAATGCGTAATCAGAAGCGGGAGCAACTCTACGCGCAGCGACATCAGCAACTCTCGCAATTCTTCATCAACCTTAATTCCGCAACTATGTGCGTGATTTGCCGTTAACTTTATTTATAAGTCTCTGAGGAACAATAAGTTCCTCAGAGTTTTGCCATCTCAAGAATTTT
>ONAR01000022.1 GCA_900315835.1 uncultured Prevotella sp. | reverse complement strand
AATCGCGCTGATGTGTGGGAAAAATGCCATACCAAGGGTTGGTGGCCGGCACCAGGCCGGCCACTACACTGCTACCAAGGTTGCATACCTCCACGGACTCTATCCGCTGCGCCAGTCATTACAGTGGTGGAAGTCTGGAAGTCCGGGAGTCAGAAGGCCGGGAGTCAAGAAGGCCGGGAATTAAGAAGTCCGGAAGTCCAGAAGTCCAGTCATTACAATGAGCCTACTCGATAGGTATCTTATCGAGCAGCCATAGTTTTGGTATCGCAACTCAATAGCTATGGTATCGCAATGCATGAAAAAAACCATCCCTGTACGAAGCAAGGATGGCTTTATTATGTATAGTCGTAACCCCACAAGTGGGGGATTGCGATTAGTCGAGGTTGGCGAGCTTATTGTCAGAGCCCAGCACGTCAGTGATCTTGTGCTCGTACATCTCAGTCATGTAAGCGCGAGCCACCTTACCGTACTGACGAGGATCGAAGTACTCAGGATGGTTAGCCAGCGTCTCACGAACACCAGCAGTGTAAGCCAGACGAGAGTCAGAGTCGATGTTGATCTTGCAGACAGCGCTCTTGGCAGCCTCACGGAGCTGCTCCTCGGGGATACCTACTGCGTCAGGCAGCTTGCCGCCGTACTTGTTGATGATGTCGACATACTTCTGAGGAACAGAAGAAGAGCCGTGGAGCACGATGGGGAAGCCAGGGAGCTTCTTCTCAATCTCATGCAGCACATCGAATGCCAATGGAGGAGGAATCAGACGGCCGGTCTTCGGGTCACGGGTGCACTGCTCGGGCTTGAACTTGTAAGCGCCGTGGCTGGTGCCGATAGAGATAGCGAGGCTGTCGCAGCCAGAACGCTGGCTGAAGTCAATCACTTCTTCAGGCTTTGTATAGTGAGACTCCTCAGCAGAAACCTCATCCTCAACGCCGGCGAGCACACCGAGCTCAGCCTCAACGGTCACATCATACTTGTGGGCGTACTCCACGCACTTGCGGGTGAGTTCAATGTTCTCCTCGTAAGGCTTGCTGCTGCCATCGATCATCACGCTCGAGAAACCGAGGTCAACGCAGTCCTTCACCAGCTCGAAGGTATCACCGTGGTCAAGGTGCAGCACAATCTCAGGATGGTTGCAGCCCAGGCTCTTGGCATACTCTACAGCGCCCTGAGCCAGGTAACGGAGCAGAATAGGATTGGCATATGCACGCGCACCCTTAGAAACCTGCAGAATGACAGGTGACTTCAGAGTAGCAGAAGCGGTGATGATAGACTGCAGCTGCTCAAGGTTGTTGAAGTTGAATGCGGGAATGGCATAGCCGCCACTGACGGCTCTCTTAAACATCTCGCGAGTATTTACGAGACCTAAATCTTTGTAGTTAACCATTTTATTTAAATGTTTATAAGAAAAGTTCTGTCTACTTTCACGTGCAAATTTAACTATTAATTTCGGCTTCGCAAAGAAAAGCGTGTTGTTTATCACGTCGGCTTGGCAATCGCGCCTCAGTCCGCTATCTCGTCCGCGTCAAAATAGGGGAAAGAAAAGGTGCGGCCGATAAAATCCATGGAGGCGTACGCCACCGGTGTCAGTGTAGTGGCCGGCCTGGTGCCGGCCACCAGCCGCCACCAAGGTTGCACATGTCCACGGACATAATACGCTGTGCCAATGAAGATAGTCATTAATTGGCACGTCGGTTTAGCAATCACGCTTTATTCCGACCAGTCGCCACCATCGTAATAGTCACGTTGCTTACGCTTGGCGCCCAACCGGAATTTATACGAGCATCGCAACATGAGATAGCGCGGAATAGAGTTGGACCACGACTCGGTGCGGCCCTGACTGTTGAGCGTGAAAGTGGTGCTGTTGAGCTGTCCGAGGATGTCGAAACCGTCAACGGATAAGGCAAGCTGCTTCTTCAGCAGGTATTTCGTGAGGCGGGCGTTCCATATCCACTCGCTCGTGTTCATCTGCGCGTCATTGTAACCGCTGCGGTTGTAGTTGACAAGGTCGGATGACAGTTCAAAGCCGAATGGCAGCGAAACGAAGCCGCCGAGACCGAAGTTGTAGTTCCAAGCCGAAACCATCTGGAAGCCCTCACGCGATCCCGTTGCACGCTGATAGGTCACGTTGGACGTCAGGTTGAGACGCATCCGGTCGCCGAGCTGATAGACGAGCTTCAGTCGGTTGGTAAGATTCCAGTTGTCGACCTTGCTCCGGCCGGCCGTAGCACCATCCACTGTGGTCAGGTCGACACTACGCGAATAGCCGCCATTGAAGTTGTTGCTGAACACGAAGTGCTGTTTCTTGTCGAGTGGCTGGCCATACATTGCCATAAACGACATGCCCCAGTTGCCGTTGATGTTCTGCGGCTGCGTGGTGGTCCGTCCGGTCTGTTTGTCGTAGAGCATAGCGGTGGCAATGGCATTCTGCGTGATGTTATAGCTGAGACCCGCATTGACGAAGCGCTGGCGTGGCACGTTGAACAGCGATGCATTAAGGCCGACGCTGTGCGTTCTCGACTTTTTCAAGTCGGGGTTGCCAAGCGTCACCACGAGCGGATTGCTGTCATCGCGGATGTCGAGCAGCGATGTCAGGTCAGGCTGACTCTGTGAGGTGGAATAGGAAAATGAGAGTGAACGCATGCGGATAGAGTCATTCTGCGAGACCTCAGCCGAGAGGCTTGGCTGGAAGAAGACGCTGTTGCGGCTTTTCTCGTATTTCTTTTGCCGGTAATAACCGAGCGACTCGTAGCGCCACTCCACGGGCAGATTGAGCATCAGGTTCACCCTTGGTCCACGCTGCTCATCATCATGGGTGTAGTTGAAGACCAGACTGCCGAAGTTGGACATCGTATGCATGTTGCTCCAATAGCTGTTGGTCCCGTCAAGCGTCGCCATCAGTGCCTCGCGGGTGGATGGCAACATGCCGAGGGCGTAGCTTTCCTCTGTGTAGTCCTCCAACCGGTCGAGGCGGTAGAGCATGTTATCCTGTGAGCTGTACCGTTTATTGAAACGGTAGGCCGGTCGCAGGTAGATGGTGTTCACCTTATCGCTGTCGGCATTGAGCAATTTGCTGTAGTCGGCATTGAAGTCAATCTCATACCGATGGCTGGTATTGGGCGTATATTGATAGCGGTGGTCGGGGGCTGTCGTACCGTCGAGATAGTCGACGCGGTTGGTCGAGAAGTTTGTGGTGGAGCTGCGGCTGTAGTTGGCACTGGCCGCCATGCTTGCCATATCGCTCCACCGGTCGTTGCCCACACGCAGGCGGTCGTTGAAACTGGCGCTGTAGGATGTGCTCTGACTATGCGATTGCCGCTCATCGCGCTGACGGTTGATAAGCGTCTTCAGCCACGCCGCTTCCGAGGTGAACAGACTGTCGAGCATGTTGTCGGTCGGATTGGCATTAAACCGTCCCGACAGACTGCCGCCATGGGCATTGCCCGACGAATGACTGACCGACAGATTGCCGCCAAACATATTGCGTCCGCTATGCAGACCGAAGTCCTCGCTGCTGCTCCAGTTGCGCGACCGCAAGCGGTTGGTACTGCGGCTCAGACTGTAGTAGTCGCCGCCGGTGAGGAAGGTCTGGCTGTTCGACCGGTTCTGTGTATCGCCGTCGGTAAAACCATAATCGTTGTCGGTGGAGAAGTACGAATCCTCATCCTTACCCTCAAGGCGATAGTTCAATCCTATAAGCTTCGTACTGCTGAGTCCGCCACCGGCATCGGGCATGGTGCTGAGCGAGGCTTCCTCACCCGGCACGCTGCCGTCGTTGATATTATTCATCACACCCGTCAGCGTGAGCCGCGAGCGCTTGGTATAGCCTAAGGCGAAGGCTTTACCGCTATAGCGTTGCTGCGAACCGATACCCCACTCCGTGTTGCCGAGCACCCCACGCTGGTAGCTCTTCTTCAGTCCGACGTCGAGCACCAGCGCTTTGTCACCCATGTCGCGGCCCATGAGACGGCTGCTCTTGCCGCGTTTGTCATAGACGCGCACCTTGTCGACAGTGTAGGCGGGCAGGTTCTTCAACGCAGCCTTGGCATCGCCGTTGAAGAAGTCGCGGCCGTCGACCAACAGCGAACTGACGGCGCGGCCGTTGACCTTGATTACACCGTCGTCGATGGTAGCGCCCGGCAACTGACGGATGAGGGCGTCAAGCATAGAGCCCTCGCTCAGACTGAAGGCATCGGCATTGTAGACCATCGTATCGCCATGCAGTACCATCTTGATCTTCGTCGCCTTGACAACGACTTCCGACAGCGTCTTGCTGTCGGTCTTCAGACGGAGGTCGGGCACCCACTGCACATTCATGCGCTGGCCCATCTTCACCTCCACCTTTCTATATTGCGTGGCGTAGCCGACCATCGAGAAGCGGAGCAGATAGGTGGTGTTGTTGTCCACGTCGATGTCGTAGAACAGCTCCTCGTGGCCGAAAAACATTTTCCCGGCCGTCACCGTGGCACGGATGACGCTGCTGTCCTTGGGCGACAGCAGCTCCACGGTGACACCGGGCAGCGGCTGTCCTGTCTCGTCGTCCACGACGCGGCCTGTCAGGTGACGGGCGTTGAGGTGTCCGCACAACAGCAGACCGGCAATGGTCAGCCAAAGCCTAAAGCGTAAGCACCGGGCCATTGTTCTTGCGGGTGAGCTCAGAGGCGAAGAGCAGGATGATGAAATAACAAAGGAAAGGAATGACAAACGGCAGACTCATCATGCCCGTGGCATCGGCAATGAGCGACATCAACAGGAAGCCGCAGCCGCCGATAGGCGTCATCATCAGCAACGACGAGGCCGACTTCGTCAGACTGCCCAAGCCGCGGAGAGCCAGCGAGAAGATGGTGGGGAACATGATGGCCTCAAAGATATAGTTGGCCACCAAGGCTATCATCGAAATCTTACCCCAGTTGCAAAGCACCAGTCCAATGCAGATCAGACTGCCCGTGGCGCAGGCCATGAGCATGTGCTCGGCCTTTACCCGCCGCATGATCCAACTGCCACCGAAACGGCCCAACATGAAGAAAGCCAGTGCCAGCGTCAGGATGACCGAGGCGGCATTGTCCGACATCCAACCCTTCGCGGTAACGAAGTTGATGAAATAGCTGTTGATGGAAATCTCGGCAATCTCATAAGCCAACAAGGCGAAAAGGCCGAAGACGAACATCGTGTGGTGATGGAAGAGCTTAGAGATGCGCGTACCCTTGGCGCGGTCCTCATCTGTCTCATGGTGATTGATTTCGGGCAGGTTGACGCGCGAGAACACCACAGCGATGAGCAGCACCAGGATGCCGAGGATGGCGTAAGGCACCACAATCTTGCCGCCAGCTTCCGACTTGGGGCCACTGAAGAAGAACTGACCCACTATGAACGTGGCCGACAGGCAGCCTAAACCGTTGAACGACTGTGAGAAATTAAGGCGGCTCGTCGCTGTCTCGGGTGCACCCAGCTCGGTGACATACGGATTGGCCGACGTCTCAAGGAAAACAAGTCCGCAACCGATGATGAACAACGCTCCTAAGTAAGCGTAGAACGTACCGGCCTCAGCGCCAGGAATGAAAAGCAGTGCGCCCACGCCGAAGAGCGTGAGACCAAAGATGACGCCGGTGCGGTAGCCGTGGCGGTTGATAAACCAACCTGCCGGAATGGCCATGATGAAATAGCCTAAATAGGTCGTCACCTGTATCAGGGCCGACTGGGTCATCGTGATGTCAAGCGCGTTTTGGAAGTGCTTGTTCAGCACATCAAGGATGGCGCGGGCAAAGCCCCACAGAAAGAACAGCGAGGTGACAAGGATAAAGGGCAATACGTATTGCCTATTGGTAAGTGTTGGGCGATTCATTATAAGCATAAAAATGCAGGAGGCGAGACATCACGTCTGGCCCCTGCGAATGTACAAAGTTATGAAATAATAATAAAGTTCTTCTATTTCTTCTCGGCGGGTTCGATAATCTTCCACACGCCGGCAGCCAGTGCGCCACCGACGAACGGACCGACGATGAAGATCCAAAGGTTGGTCAATGCCGTGCCACCCTGGAAGAGTGCAGGACCGATGGAGCGTGCGGGGTTGACCGACGTACCGGTGTAGCGGATGCAGGCCAGATGGACAAGCACGAGCGACAGACCGATGGCCAGACCGGCGAAGTTGTTGGTTGCGCCGTTGGTCTTTGCCGTAGCACCCAGCACCACCAATACGAAGACGCAGGTGAAGAAGATCTCAGCCAACAGACCACCGAGTGTCGTAATCGTCACACCGGCATCGTTGACAGCCTGCAAATCGTTGGCACCCGTGCCCTGAAGGCCGGCCGAAGTGGTGATGGCGTAGAGGATGGCTGCACCGATGATGCCGCCAATCACCTGATAAATCATATACATGGCGGCGTCCTTACCCTTCATGCGGCCGCTGAGCCATACACCCAATGTAATGGCGGGATTGATGTGGCATCCCGAGATGCCGCCGATGGTATAAGCCATAGCCACCACTGAAAGACCGAAAGCCAAGGCCGTACCTACCACAGCAGCCTGATTGTGGACGGGGTCGCAACCCAAAGAGACGGCTGCACCGCAGCCCATGAGTACGAGTACCATCGTACCCACCAACTCTGCTAAATACTCTTTCTTCATCATTAATGCGTTTGATTGGTTGATATTCTAAGTTATGCGTTACTGCTTGCAAATATAATAGTTTTCTAAAAGACTAACGCTTTTTTTGCCGAATTATTTCTCTACCGCATGACAAATATTTAACGTTCCAGCAACTTCCCCAGCAGGAAGGTGGCGTTTTGGTTGCGGGCAACGCCAGGCGTGATCTTATAGGAATAGGTGACGTCGGTGCCAAGGGCAATCTCGAAGCAGTAGTTGTGGAAGCGGGCATCGGCCGCCATCTTCGACAGTTCCAGGTCATGAGTGGCAATGAGACCGGTGACAGGCCGCTGCTCCATCGCCTCGAGGAACATACGCGAGCCGTTGAGTTTGTCGAGCGAGTTGGTGCCTTTCAAGATCTCGTCCAATATGATGAGCGTCGGTTTGTCGGGCGTGGCGTCGAGATGGTCGATGAGCTGCTGCAACCGGAGCAGTTCGGCGTTGAAATACGAGATGCCGTGGGCCAGATCGTCACTCGTGCGCATGCTGGTAAAGAGTTGGAAACGGCTCACGGTCAACTGGTCGGCAAACACCGGCATACCGTTCATCGCCAACACATAATTGACGCCGACAGCCCTGAGAAAGGTGCTCTTCCCCGCCATGTTAGCGCCCGTGACGATGTAAAAGTTGCGGTCGTCGATGACGAAGTCGTTCTTTACCGCCTTTTCTCCGAGGAAGGGGTGACCCAAGCCCTTGGAGCGGAACACCACACCCTTGTCGTCGACCACCTCTGCCCTGTCCTCCGAGCGCAGCTCACCCATCGAGACAAGAGCATCGAGTTCGGCAACGGCGGCTACCAATGCGTCCACCTTGTCGGTCGCCGACCGCTGCCACGCCACATACTTCATGGCAAGGAACATGCCGCGAAGCAGGATGCTGTCGGAAAGGAAGAGGTAAAGGCCATGACCACGCAAAACCATCGTCTCGACGATGGCCGTCAGATGTTCCATCGAATTCGCGGCCTCACGGATAGCGTCCACCTGTCTTTTGACCACATCGGAGTGGAAGTCAACGGAAAGGATATGGCGAACTAATCGCATGAGCGGCTGCATGTCGTCGTGCAAAGCCACCACTGCTGTCTGAATCGCTCTCAACCGGCGCTGCGCCAAAGTCTGCGTGAGGAAGAAGTTGAAGAACAGCCAAAGAATGGGGACGCCGACCGAGAGCTGGCCTTCGACCGCCAATACGATGCTCGCCAGAAAACCGACGACCAATGCCCAAAGCAGAACTTTCAGGCTACTACGCTGAAAACAAGACGGGAAAACCACCTTACCCACATTGGGCGCCTCACGCTTGACCGTCGTGGTGTCAATCTTTCCGTCAACGCCGAAGGCCATGAAGCGCATACGCCAGCGAAGCATCGCCGCAGCCTCATCGCCAGCGGCATGATCAATGCGGTTGGCATCGTCGCCTTGGGCGGCCAACTCATTGACCGCTTCGCGATAGGCATTGATTTCGGCCGTCGTCGAATGCATATCTACCGACTGCAGAAAGGCTGCCAAACGGTCGGCGCCCTCATTGGTCACCGTGCGGTTGATGCGTTGGAAGAGACTGTCGCGGCCGAAGATGTCGAGGTCGTAGGTGAACGGATGGTGCGGATTGACGTAGCGCTGTCCATCGTCAAAAGCAGAGAAGTCGCCCGTCAGCGCAGCCGCCTCATGGACATAAACCCGTCGCAGACGCTCGGTCTCGGCCATGCGCTCGCTGTTTTTCACATCGCGGTTGCGCACCACAATATATACGACGGCCATCACTGCAGCCATCACGTCCTCGCCTACCCTCAGCATGCTGTTGTCGCTCAGCGTGATGAGCACAAGGAAAAAGAGGATGCCGAGGAAGGAGAGAATGTCTCCGATGACGAAAGCCCGGCTGCGAGCCTTGAGCCGCTGAATCTGCTGACGCAGCGTCTCCTCTTCGCGGCGGTAGTCTTCTATTTGTTTGTTGGTTGGTTTCATTTACTTTTTGGTTACTGTCAATGCCGCATCGCCAGATATTTATTGAGCACGCTGATGGAGAGGTCGTGCGACCGCACGAGCAACGTCTCCATGCCATACTGCCGGAGCATCGACGCGACAAGCTGTCGGTTGGCGACCTCACGCTCAGCCGTTACCCGCTGGAAATAACCCTCCTCGGTCGTGGGCTTCTCCTGGACAAAGGCCTCCAGCTCCTCGTCGCGGAAGAAGACGACGAGCACGCGGTGGCGGCGGGCCAACTGCCGGAGGTAAGGCAACTGCCGGCGAGCGGTATCGACAGTGGCGAAGTTGGTGAATACCACCAACAAACTGCGCCGCTGTACGCGCTGACCGACGGTGGTGACCAGTGCGGCATAGTCGGCCTCATCAAACTCCGTTTGCTGGCGGTAGAGGCTCTCGAGGATGGCCTGCATCTGGCCGGCGTTGCGCTCGGCCGGCAGGAACGTGTCCACCTTTCCGCCGAAGGTGATGAGTCCGGCCTTGTCGTCACGATGGATGGAGACGAACGACAGCACCAACGCCGCATTGATAGCCCAGTCGAGATAGGTCATGCCCTGCGAGGTCTGCTGCATCAACCGGCCTTTGTCGATGATGCAGAACACCTGCTGCGACCGCTCCTCTTTGTAGACGTTGACCATCAACCGACTGGTGCGCGCCGTGGCTTTCCAGTTGATGGCGCGGTAGTCGTCGCCCTTGACATAGTCCTTAATTTGCTCAAACTCCGTATTGTTGCCCGGGCGTCGGATGCGCTTGATGCCCATCTCGGTGAGCCGCTGCGAAAAGGCAAGCAACTCATAGTGGCGCAGCATCAGGTAAGACGGATAAACCTTGATCTCCTGCGCCTCGCCCAACGTGAAGCGCCGCTCCATGCACCGGAGCAGAACCGAGGTGAACACGCGCATGCGGCCGAACTGATATACGCCACGACGGACGGGCCGCAGCCGATAGGTCAGCACCCGACCCGTAGCGGGCTTCAGCCGAATGGACATCGCGATGTCGCGCCGCTGAAACACCACCGGCGCCTCATCGGTGACCGACAGCCACACGGGCATACGGTAATGGCTCTTCACCCGCAGGCGTACCTCATTGTCGTCGCCATTGCTGAAGCGGTCGGCGCATGTTCGGCTGCCTTCGATGCGGCCGCCAAACCACAGTACCACGGTCTCGGCAATGAGCTCGGCCACAAGCAGCGCAAGCAGCCCCTGACCCACCCAAAGGAGCGGGAGCCATGCGCGACCGGCAATCATCACCAGGATGATGGCCAGGGCAATGAGGTAAAAACGCTTGCGTAAGTACATTGGCGGAATATTGTTTTGATGGGTAAGTCGGCAGGAATGCCGACTCTCCTACATTATTTCGGGACCTCGACCTGCTCCAAGATGCGGCGCACCACCTTCTCAGGGGTGAAGCCCTCCATCTCAGCCTCGGCGGTGAGCACCAGACGGTGGGCCAGCACAGCGGGGGCCACACGCTTCACGTCGTCGGGCGTCACGAAGTCGCGCCCGTCGAGCAGCGCCATGGCTTTGGCCGAGCGCAGCAGCGCCACCGACGCACGCGGTGAGGCGCCGAGATAGATGCTCTTTGCGCGGCGCGTGAGCTGCACAATGCCCACAATATAGCGCAATAGCGACTGATCGACGACGACCTTCTCGAGCAGCGACCGCATCGCCAGCACGTCGTCAGCCCTTAGAATGGGCTGCAGCGCATCGAGTTGGGTAAAGCGTGGTGCTGCCTGATGACGCTTCAGGATTTCCTCTTCCTCTGCTGCCGATGGATAGCCCATTGTGATTTTCATCAGGAAACGGTCGAGCTGAGCCTCGGGCAGTCGGTAGGTGCCTTCCTGCTCAATGGGGTTCTGCGTGGCAACGATGGTGTAGAGCGGTTCCATCTGATACGTTTGGCCGTCGATATCCACCTTGCGCTCCTCCATCACCTCAAAGAGAGCTGACTGCGTCTTGGCCGGCGCACGGTTGATTTCATCAGCTAAGATGATGTTGCCGAAGGCCGGACCGCGGTGGAAATCAAACGCACCCGTCTTGGCATTGAATACAGTGGTGCCTAATACGTCGCTCGGCATAAGGTCGGGGGTGAACTGTATGCGGCTGAACCGTGCGTCAATCAGACGAGCCAGCAAACGGGCCAGCAGGGTCTTGGCCACACCAGGCACACCCTCAATAAGTACGTGGCCGTCGGCTAAGACGCAGGTCAGCAACAGGTCGATGGCCTCGTCCTGCCCCACGATAAACTGTTTGATGGCCGTGCGGATGTCCTCCACCTGCTGGGAGAACACGGTCAAATCGGTTCTTTCTTCTTCCATATATCGTCTTGTTATATTTTCTTTTCCTAATCTGAAATACCATGAGTTGCACCGAGACGAGACGCCAAGTCGTCCATGTCGTCAATGGCCTTGAGCAACTCTTCCGGCGCCAGGTCGTTGTCATTGGCGGCCAAATAGCGCAGTCGCTTTATCATCCGCGCCACATCCTCATAACTCATATCCGACCGGTCGGACAGCACTTGGAAGAGGTGGTCGTCATCGTCGAGCGCCTGCACGTCAACGTCGGCCTGCTGCCTTACGGTGTTGGCGAACAGCTCCCACTTGCTCCGCAGCAGCCCCTTGCGGTCGTGCCGCTGGTAGAAGAGCGTGCCGATGAGGCGGGTGAACTCCAGGGTGTGGTTGACCGGCGGCCTCACCACGGGGATGGCGCGCTGCCGCCGGCGGGCGGTGAACACGAAGAAAAGCACGAGCACCGCCAGCGCCGTATAGAACGGCCACCACAGGGTCGGGTCCTTAAACACCACGCGCAAAGGCGACTGCTCCACCTGCCCGTCGGTTTTATCCGATTGCCGGTCGGTGATGCGCACGAGGGGGCGGCCGGACATCTCACTCAACAGGCGGAACACCACCTCGTTGGTCTCGCCCTCTATCATGCCGTAGTTGGTGAACATCAGGGGCATGGCGACCACCACTATCTCACCGCGGCCGAACCTGCGGCGTGCCGCATACACGTAAGGGTCTCTGTCTCCCTCAACCACGTAACCGCGCGAGGTGATAATGGGTTTCCATTGTTTGCCCTCATTTCCATCGGCCAGATCAATGACGTTGTTCGTCATCGGGCGCAGCACTTGGTATTTTCTGACGGCATGCCCAAGGCTGTCTTTCCAGGCGATGGTGTCCATCTCGGTGTGGCTCTGCCTGAGGTTCAGCACGTCGGCCACGGTGAAACGGTCGCCCATACGAATGGCTATGCCCCACTGACGGTCGTAACGGGTATTGTCTATCGCCATGAACCTCGTCTCCCCGGCGACAATCATCACCCGCTGGCCACGCGCCATCATGCGTCTGATGATGCGTGTTGTAGAGACGTCCAGCGTCGCGGTCTCCGTCACCCACAGCACATTGCTCAGCGAGTCGCGGCTGTGCGCCAACTGCCATAGCGTTGTGCGGGCAACCTTATAACGGCCGTGCGGCAGGGAGCCCTTGAGCACGCTGTCCATCAGCAGACAGCCGAAGGGATTGTTGTCGGTGGGCGACCAGGTGGGCGTCCAGTCCCATTTCTTCGGCATCCTAAGCTGGATGATGAAGAACACCAGCACCAGCACGATGAGGGCGATGACTGACTTGCGGCTCATGCGTCACCTCCTTCCCCTATTACCTGCTGCTGCCAGCCGAGCATCTGCGAGGCCATGGCCTCGTCGGCGGCAAAGCCGCCATAGCGCACGCGGAGGAAGAGCCGCGTCATCTCCCGGAACGGCGCAGCCGTCACCTCACGGGTGTATTGCGTCGGTGTCTTCGACGGCCGCCAGTCAATGCGCTGGGCATCGGCTAAGGCCTTGAGCGTCTGCAGGTAGCGCAGGCGCACCACGCCGCGCCAGTTTTTCTTGGTCAGTGCCCTGGCCAGCGCTGCCTCAAAGTCCACACCATAAATGTTGTCGTCTTCCTCGGGCTCGTCCTCCTCCACCTGCCGGTTGCGATAGAACAGCCCGCGCCTGCGGATGACGAACACGCCGACAATGACCAGCAGCACCACCACGGCCAGCAGCACCCACACCCACAGAGGCACGTCACCAATATGGGAAACGCCGCGGAAGACACGCGCGAGGAAGCGCTCGGCATGCTGCCACAGCCAGCCCCAAATGCTGAAATTGCTCTGAAACAACTCCTTGGAGTAGTCATAGTCCCCGCTCTCTTGAAAAGCGCGGACAAGGGCCGTGTCGGGGCGAAGGGTACTGGAACTGACGGCGGCTAAAAGCATATCCGGGATTTAAAGTTTCTCAAAGTCGTCAATCTCGCTGTGCACCGGCTCCAGCGCGGGATCGTCAACATTGTTGTCGCCCATCTCATTGAAGTGTGCGATGTCATCGGCAGCAGTTACATTGTCAATCTTCTCGGCGGCACTGCCATAGTGATAGCCGAAGGCGATGAGATAGGGCAGCATGGCCATCCAGTTGAAGAACATGCCTGCCGCCATGACGATAAAGGTGACAAAGGCGTAGGCCATCGAGCCGAAGCCCTCTATCTGGGGAAAAGCCAGCACCTTGATGACAATCATAATCATGCCCGGCATCATCAGGATGCAGGAAGCCATATAGACGATGATGCTCATCACCAGCGTCAGCACAAACAGACTGCCCCACGTCTTCATGCCGTAGCGGTAGCTCTTGCGCAAGGCGTCAATCACGTTCGTGTCATCCTCCAAGAGATAGGCGGGCGCCCACAGTGCCAGCGGCAGGGCAAAGACCAGTATGGCAGGAATGGTGACAATTAGCGAAAAGGGCGTGACATAGGCCAGAACCCCGGCCAGTACGCAGGCCAGCACGGTAAGCAGCGTGCCGAAGAGCATCATGAGGCAGACGCGCAGGCAGACACGGCCCATGACTTCTTTCCAAAAAGCCTTAAACGTAAGTCCGTCCAAGGCACCGCCCTGCCGGTAATACTTCATCATACTGTAGACCAGCGAGAACACGGCGACCGTGGCGACAATGCTCGCCAATATCACCACGAGGAGCGGAGCACCCATCTGGCTGAGCAGGGTTACCGGGTCAGTCTCGCCGGCGTTAGTGGTCGACATCGCAAAGGCAGTTGAGTAATACTCGTCCATTCCTACCGTCTGCAGAAGCGACAGGGGCAGCAGCAGGTATAGCGAGAAACGGAACAGCACTTTCCACGTCTGTTTGAAAAAGTCAAAGGTCGCATTAAACTTTTCTCCAAAGTTTCGTACCTGATAAAGGGGAATTCTTTCCATTGTTGAACAGTTGATATGGGTGATGATTAGATATTGTCTGTTTGCTTTGTGTCCAGCTGCCTGTCCATCCGACGGTGGACGCGCAGGGGCCAGTAGACGTAATAGAACAGCACGAAGACGGCCGACGGCACGATGATGGCGAGGCGCTCGGGCAGCAGCAGGTAGTCCATGCGCGTGATGAAGCTCTCGATAAATCCGGCCACGATGAACATCGGCACGGTGCTGATGATGATTTTCAGTCCGCGTTTCGCCCCCATGCGGAACGACGCGAGGCGCGTGTAGGTGCCGGGGAACAGCCAGCCGTTGCCCAAGGCCAGTCCCGCCGCACCCGCAATGATGATGGCCGACAGCTCAAGCGTGCCGTGCAGCATGGTCGTAGAGAGACACATGCCGAGCAGGCCGCGCTGGGCGAAATACTCGCTGAAGCAGCCCATCATCACACCATTGTAGAACAGCATCAGGCCCGAGGCAATGCTCGTGAACAGCCCCATGACAAATACACGGATGGCCACGCCGATGTTGTTGAGGGTGATGGAGCCGAACATCGACATCCGCGGCATGGCGCCATACACGCCCATCGGCTTGCCGTTGGCGATGTTGGCCTCGGTCATATCCATATAGTTGTCGCCCATGATAAGGCGGCAGTAGGACGGGTCAGCCATCTGCGACAGGGCACCGACGAGCACGCTCGCCAAGAAGACAAGGAGGGAAATGAGCAAGAGCTTGCGCGCATCGTAAAGCACCAGCGGCATCTCGCGCGTCCAGTAGGTGATGAAACGGCGGGCCGGCTCGCGCCTGTTGCTGTAAATGACATTGTGGAGGGCAACCGACAAGCCGTTGAGATAGACCGTCATCTGCGAGTCAGGGTAATGGGTCTGGGCATAGCTCAGGTCACCCGTGATATCAACATACACCTCGGCCAGTGTCGCCGGCGACGTTGTGGCCGCCTGCCCGACAACGGTCTCTGCACGCTCCCATTTCTGGATATTGTTGCGGATGAAGGTCTGTTCTTTCAAGTTAAAAAGTCAATTTTGTCAGTACTATGCCACAAAATTAAGGAATAAATGGTAAATTTGCAACAAAAACGTATGAAAAGTTCATCAAACATCATCACCGGACAGTATGTTTGCCTGCATGAGGTGCCTGCCAGCGTCGCCGACCGTATCGTGGCCACGGTCATAGACGGCCTTGTGGTAGTGGCTTACACCTTTCTCATGACCATGGCCTATATCTTCCTGGAAGATAATTTACACTACGTCGGACTGCCCAGTCTGTTTCTTTTCATCGTCATCTACATCCCCGTCCTGCTCTATTTCCCCCTCTGCGAGTATTTCTTCCGCGGGCAGAGCATCGGCAAGGCCCTGCGCCACACGCGCGTCATCAGTGCCGACGGTGCGCGCCCCACCATCGGCCAACTGCTCTTGCGCTGGATGTTTCTCTTCGTCGACCTCCTGATGTCGGGCATCGGCATCCTGCCCGTCCTGCTCACCGACCGGCGCCAGCGCTTCGGCGATATGGCCGCCGGCACGATGGTCATCCACGAGGACGACTACAAACGATGGCATGCGTCGCTCGACGACTTCTATGCGCAGACACCCTCCTACCACCCCACCTATCCGCAGGCCTCACAGCTCAGCGACAACCAGGCCCGCCTCATCGAGCGCGTGCTGAAGGCCGACAGCGGCTACGATGCCGAACAGACGCAACTGCTCGCCCAAAAGGTGGCCACCTTCCTCAAGGTAAAACCGAAGACCGACGACAACATCGTCTTTCTGTCGAAGATTCTCCACGACTACCAGTATTTCACCACGATGCCGTAGCCTACTGCTGCGCCATCAGCCTCGCCGCTGTGGCCTCCGTTTATATCCGATAGCATATAAACTGTTAATGTTTGCTTTATTTTATAGCAGATAGCATATAATTCGCCCATCTTTTCTTATTTTTGCATCCGAAAGGATATAATGATGATGGAGCGAACCAGACTATCAGCCACCGTGAAGGCGCTGCGTAAAGACGCCGGCCTCACGCAGGAAGACCTCGCCATGAAGTCGGGCGTAGGCCTCAACTTCGTGCGTAATCTTGAACAGGGCAAGCGAACATTAAGGATGGATAAGGTCAACCAACTGCTCGACCTCTTCAACTATGAGCTTATCCCGGCAAAGAAGGAACCATTTAACGAAACGAAATGATGAGACAGGCGAGCGTATTTCATAAAGACATCTTCGCAGGCCTTCTCGTTGAGAATGGCGGCGAGTACCGATTCCGCTACGACGCTGACTATCTCAGCCGACCGGACGCCAGCGCCATCAGCCTGACGTTTCCCCTGCAATCGGATGATTTCGTCAGTCCAACGCTGTTTCCTTTTTTCGACGGTTTGATACCCGAGGGATGGCTATTGGATGTGGCCTTGCGCAATACCGACATCAGCATTCTCGACCGCATGTCGCTTCTTTTGTTGTGCTGCAAGGATTGCATAGGGGCTGTGAGCGTAGTACCAGTAAACAGTGAGGAGGAATGATAATGTGTAAATGTCTCTTTTGCTATAAGGATTTGAAAGAAGGACAGCGCGACTTCCATCCGGAATGCGCGCGGAAATTCTTTGGAACCGAGGAAGTGCCGACCATGGACTACCGGCTGGAGGATCTCGACCGTCTTGCAGCCAAAGTTATTCGAGCCCAGACATCACTGACTGGCGTACAGCCGAAGCTGTCGTTAAATCTCAGCAAACATGAGGGTAGCGAACGGCTGACCATTGTAGGGCTTTGGGGAGACTATATCTTCAAACCACAGACGAATCAGTTTGAGCAATTGCCCGAGAACGAGGACCTGACCATGCACCTCGCCGAGGCTGTAAAGATTAATACGGTTCCACATACATTGATACGCATGGCAGACGGGAGCATAGGCTATATCACCAAACGCATCGACCGCAACACAGACGGCGGAAAGATTGATATGGAAGATATGTGCCAGCTCACACTGCATCCCACAGAGTACAAATACAAAGGATCTTACGAACAGGTGGCAAAGACGATTAAGCAATATAGCGCAATGCCCAAACTCGACCTGACCAACTATCTGCAACTGCTGCTATTCTGCTTCGTTACTGGCAACAATGATATGCATCTGAAGAACTTCTCCCTTTACAAGCCGAACGACGCCTATAGGCTGACGCCAGCCTACGACCTGCTGAATGTCGCCATAGCCAATCCGAAAGATAAGGAGGAGATGGCCTTGACGTTAAACGGACGCAAGTCAAAGCTACGACTGAACGACTTCATTCAAATGGCAAAGACCATGGGCATCGAAGAAAAGGTCATGCTGCGTATCGCTGACCAGATGCAGAAGGCCTTGCCGAAGTGGCAGAAAATCATCTCGCGCTCTTTCCTTAGCCCCGAGAACCAGGACCGCTATACGTCGCTCATCACCGAGCGCCTAAAACGACTCAACTATGAGATCGCACCGCGATAGCTATGGTATCGCGATGCGATAAGGGTGGTCTCGCAGGGCGCTACTTCAATTTCAGCACCACAATCGACTTGGCCGGCATCTGCACCGTGAGCTTATTGCCCTTGAGCTTCGCGCCCTTGAAGGCCGTGGAAGCAATGGTGTTGGGATGGTTGAAGTCATTGAAGTCGCTGGTCTTGTCGGCGGTGAGGATCTCACCCGAGACGCCGGCGAGTTTCTGGGCGCCATCGAGACTGATGGCCACCTCCTGCTTCTTGTCGACCATCACATTGGCCAGCGCCACGACGATGGAGCCGTCGGTAGCCTTGGCCGCCGACATGCTGATCTCGGGGATAGGCTCTTTGCCATTCTCATGGTTGAAGGTCGCTGTCTGCAGGTCGGTGGGCAGATAAGTGGCATCCTGGAAGGGCTGATACATCTTGAAAACGTAGTAGGTCGGCGTGAGCACCATGTGGCCGGTGCCCTTGGTATCGGTGAGAATCATCGACTGCAGCACGTTGACCACCTGAGCGATGTTGGCCATCTTCACGCGGTGGGTGTACTTGTGGAAGATGTTGAGGGTCACGGCAGCCACCATGGCGTCGCGCAGACAGTTCTGCTGATAGAGGTGGCCCTTGATGGTGCCGGGCTCCTCATCCCACCAGGTGCCCCACTCGTCCACCATGAGCGCCACCCGCTCCTTGGGGTCGGCGGCATCCATCACGGCGATGTGGCTCTTGATGATCTTCTCCATCTTCTCGGCGGTGAAGAGCGTGTTGTAATACTCCTCGTCGGTGAAGCGCGTAGCTGAACCATGCTTATTCCAGTCGCGCACGGCGTAGTAGTGGAGCGAGATGCCCTGCATGCCGGAGCCGATGTTGTGCATCAGCACCTTCGTCCAGTTGGTGTCGCCGGCATTGGCGCCGCTGGCAATGCGGAAGAGGCGGTTGTTGTCGTAGTTGCGCAGGTAGGTGTTGTAGCGGCGGTAGAGGTCGCTGTAGTATTCGGGCCTCATGTTGCCACCACAGCCCCACGCCTCGTTGCCGATGCCGAAGTATTTCACATGCCACGGTTTCTCGCGGCCGTTCTTACGGCGGAGGCGGGCCATCGGCGTATCGCCGTCGCTGGTCATATACTCAATCCATTGTGCCATCTCCTTGACCGTACCCGACCCGACGTTGCCGCTGATGTAAGGCTCGCAGCCCAGCAGTTCGCAGAGGTTGAGAAACTCGTGGGTGCCGAAGGAGTTGTCCTCGATGGTGCCACCCCAGTTGTTGTTGCGCAGCGACGGGCGCTGGTCTCTCGGTCCGATGCCGTCCATCCAATGGTAGTCGTCGGCAAAGCAGCCGCCGGGCCAGCGCAGCACGGGTACTTTCAAGTCTTTCAAGGCCTGCAACACATCGTTGCGATAACCTTGTGTATTAGGGATGGGAGAGTTTTCGCCCACCCAGAGTCCGCCGTAAATGCAGGTACCCAGATGCTCGGCAAACTGTCCGTAGATTTCCTTATTGATTTTATCCTTGCCCTGACCGACATGGATGGTGGCCGTAGCATCCTGAGCCCATGCACTGATGGCACCGAGAGCCACTACAATGGTTGTTGATAAGAATCGTTTCATAATAAATAGTGATAAAGATAAGTATTGTAATCCCTTTAGAATTAAGCAACTCCACCTACGGCATCACCACCGCGCCTTCCTGCCGCTTGCCGTCAACCATAATCTTCAGGGGCTTGTCGAAGCGCACGTGGCGCACGTAGGTGGTCTCGCTGACGGCAGGCATGCTGTCGAGGAGCGCCTTGTCGACAAATCCGCCGGACGTGCGGTCGTTCTCGTCAATGGTGAAATAGCCCACGCCAAACGACGTGAGGTTCTGGAAGAAGTGGGTGCCCTGACTGTGGTCGACACGGTAGCCGGGCAGTGTCAGCTCGACGATGACGCGCGAGGCCGACAGCATGGGCCACTTCACAGGGATGCCGAGCCACGGATCGCTCGACCCCCAACGGCCCGGCCCAATGAGCACGTAGTTGCGGCCGTCGTCGAGGAACTGCTGATTGAGCCGCGCGATGTCGTCAGCCACCAAGGCATTGTCGGCAGCCGAATAGTTCTCGTCGTATTTGACGTAGACCACGTCGGTAACGTCGCGGCTCACGCCATTGCCCAGTGCGTCGTGGCTGCGGAGCAGACAGTCGGCGTCGGGTACCTCAGCCACGTTCTCCACAATCTCCTGCCGCACGTCGACCATCGGCCTGATTTGCAGCGGATAGAACTCACCCGTGCGGTCGTCGTTGATGTTGCAGGCAAACTCAATCTCGACGGGTCGCCGCATGGCCTCAGCACCGAACCTCAGTGCCATGCGCATGAGCTCAGGCAAGGGGAACACGCCCTGCTTCAGTACGCCACAAAATGAGATAATCTTACGCCCGCCGGGGTAATAGCCGTCGCGCATCACCTCGTCGTTGGCGTCGTAGGTCGACGCGATATAGCGCAGGGCACCGTCGCTGTCGGCCTGCCGCACCCGCAGGTTGAGGATGTTGAAGCCGTCATCGACCTTGAAGTCGGTTCCCACACGCCGCATGTCCAAGGCGTAGAAACGCGTCTGCGTATCCTTCAGCGCGAGAGGGACGTCGGACAGCTGCAACACCTGATTGGGATGGTTGGGTGAGACGCGCAGCGTCTGACCGCCGTCGACGATATACTTGCCCAGTCCAAGCGCCAGCGAGGCAATGCCCTCGTCGGCCTGTTCGTCGCCGATGGGGTAATAGTTGATTGACCGAAGCACTCCGGAGATATTGGGGTAGAACCGGTCGCCGTAGTCGTGGCCGACCACCTCCTGCAGGATGACCGCCATCTTCTCCTGGTCGATGACGTTGGATGTGGCCGTCATATATGCCTTCGAATCGTGGTAATAGACCGACGCGTAGACGCTCTTGATGGCTGCGGCCAACATGTAGAGCATCTGCTGGCGGTCGGCCAACCGGGGTATCATATAAGTGGAATAGATGCCGGCGAAAGGCTGGTAGTGGCTGTCCTCGAGCAATGAACTCGACCTCACCGCGATGGGACCGTGGGTGGCGTCGAAGAAGGTGAAGAAGTCGGCGATATAGCTGTCGGGCAACTGCGCCTTGAGGAAGCGCTGGAGAATGTCCTCGTCGGGTGCATCGCTCAGTGCGATGCCGTAGAGGTCGTTCTGGTCCATGAACTGGTCGAAGACGTCGGTACACAGCACCACCGTCATGGGGATGTTGACCGTCGCACCGGGGAACTGGTTGAACTCGGGGTGCGACTTGATGATGTTGTCGAGGAAGGCCAAGCCGCGCCCCTTTCCGCCGAGCGATCCCTCGCCGATGCGGGCGAAGTGGGCGTAGCGGTCGAACTTGCCACGGTCGAACACCGCCACGACGCCCATGTTCTTCATACGCCGGTACTGTACGATGGCGTCGAAGATAATCTGCCGGTGGGCGTCGACATCCTGCAGCTTATGCCAGGTGACATGCTTTAGGAAGTTGCTCACGGGGAAGATGGCGCGGGCGCAGAGCCAACGGCTGATGTGGTTGCGCGAGATGTGGTAGAGCATCGAGTCGGCGGGTATCTTGAAGATGTTGTCCTGCAACTCCTTCAACGAATGGATGCGCATAATTTCGCGATGGGTCTTCGGGTCGCGGAAGATGAAGTCGCCGAAGCCCATGTGCTCCTCCATCAGATGACGCAGCTCCACCGACAGCACCTTCGAGTTCTTATCGACGAAATGAAAGCCCTCGGCCACAGCCCTCTGCGCGTTGGCTGTCTCGGCGCTCTCCATGATGAGCGGTACGTATTCATCCTCCTTGCGTATCTGCTCGAGCAGCAGGAAGCCGGCCTCGGCATTCTTCTCGCCGTTGACAGGGAAGCGCACGTCGCTGATGACGCCGAGGCAGTTGTCGCGGTAGCGCTCATAAAGCGCGAGCGCTTCCTCATAGGTGCGGGCCAACACCACCTTCGGCCGGCCGCGCATGCGCAGTGTGGCCGAATGGCGGTTGAGCGCCTCAGTGGCGAAGTTGTGGCTCTGCTGCAGAATGTAGCTGTAGAGATTGGGCAGAATAGAACTGTAGAAACGGATAGAATCCTCGACGAGCAGTATCATCTGCACCCCACCCTCGCGGATGTCATGGTCGAGGTTCATCTTGTCCTCGATAAGCTTGATGATGGAGAGGATGAGGTTGGTATTGCCCAACCAGCAGAACACATAGTCGAAGATGCTCAGGTCTTCGTTCTCCATGCGGCGGGTGATGCCGTGGGAGAACGGCGTCAGCACCACGCAGTGGATGTTGGGGAACCGCGTCTTGATGGCGCGCGCCACGGTGAAGGCGTCGTTGTCGGCATTGCCCGGCATACAGATGACCAGATCGACCGGCGTAGTGGCCAGCACCTCCTCGGCCTCATCGATGGTCGACACCTGCGTGAACATCGGCGGGTAGCGCAGGCCAAGCTCCATGTATTCGTTGAAGATCTTCTCCTCCACGCGTCCGTCGTCTTCGAGCATGAAGGCATCGTAGGGGTTGGCCACTATCAGCACATTGTAGATGTGCCGCTTCATGATGTTGAGAAACGACACATCTTTGAGGCTCACCTTCGACCATTCCTGAGGGATTTTGTCGTTCATAGGCTTTTAGTAGGTTATCGATTACTTGCCTTCGGGCAAGGCCGCGGCAGTATCAGGAAAACAATACATGCGTTGTCCAGTGGCGCGCAGGCCGTAGGCGTCGGCTGCGGTTACCTCCACCTCATGTACACCGGATCGCGCCGATGGTGGCAGCGTGAGTTGCCAAAGCTGACGGCTGGGGCGCTTGCGCATCGGATTGCGGCGGTTGTAACGGGTGGGATAAGCGCCGATGAGGTCCATCTCACGGTTGCGTGCGACATTCGGCTCAATGACCTTACTCTTCTCGCATGTCAGCCAAGGGCCGCCGTCGATGCGGCATCTGACGACGGTGGAGTCGCAACCGCCGTAGACGGTGACGAGCAGCGTTCCGGGAGCCACATCGGAAAGGTCGCGCACATGCCGGTCAAGGGTGTCGATGCCCGTAACGTAGAGGGTCATCTGGCGCGCGGCATCCTCACCGATAGCTTTGCAGCGGAAGTCGTAGCGGTTGCCATTGAAGTGGAGCTGGAAATAGTTGCGAGGCGTACCGCCCTGCTGCAGAGCCGAGGGTATGCCATCCCAATCCTTCTCGCCCACCCACCAGAAGCCACAAGCGGCTCCGACACCGAGCTCCGGCACCACGATGTTGCCGGCCTTAGGGAAGAAACGGGCCACCTGATGCAAATGCCCCGACAGCGCCAACCGATGCGGATAGTTGCCGAGCAGCGCTATGAGCTGGGCACGGTTGGCGGTGAAGGCAAGCGGAATGTGCATGCAGACTACAACCAGCCGGTCGGTGGGAACTAATCGAAGGTCATTGGCCACGAAGCGCAGCTGCCGGTCGCTGATGCGCCCTTCATAGCCCCGCGCTCCCTTGCCGAAGACGTTGTTGAGGATGATGAAGTGCACCTGCCCCTCGTTGAAAGCATAGGCATCGGCACCGAACCAACGGTTGTAGGTGCGGTTCTGACGGGTAATGATGCTGTCGACGTCGCGGTCGTGATTGCCGGGCAGCGTCAGCGAGGTCTGCGGCAGACGAGCCATCATCTCGGCCAAAGCGGGATAGAGCGTCAGATTGTTGTTGACCAAGTCGCCAAGGAAGAGGTTCACCTCACTGCTGTCGCCCGCCATCAGCTCGGGCCACAAGGTGCGCGACAGGTAGTCGAGCTCCTGATGGTCGGAGACTTGGATGTCGCCGATGGCATTGAGCTGAAACGCCGTAGCCACGGGCTTTGCCTTCAAGGCGAAGTTGATGGTCGCCGTCACCGCTTTGCGCTGCCGCTTCCTTGCCGTCGGCTTAGCTGCCGCGTAGTCAAGGTAACTGAACCCCTTGCCGATCAACCGGCTGCCGGAGAAGGCATAGTTGGAAGGGAGGATGGGGAAAACGCTCTCGCCGAGTTTGACGGGCAGACGATAACGACCATCGGCATTGGTCACAACGATGGTGTCGCCATTCGACACCGGGATACCCGCCAGTCCGACCTCTTGCTTGTCGTAAAGGCCATTGGCATTGGCGTCAACAAAGACAACACCTTCGGCCACTGACTGGGCAGCCAGCGCCAAAGGTGCAAACATAAAGGAAAGGCAAAGGACCGCGCGGCCCAATGCCCTTCTGTAATGACTATTAGTTAGCCTCAGCATATCGCATCAGATGGATGTGGTTGTCTCCATCAGTAAACGTGAGATAGCCCGTGCCGTCCTTGGCAAAGGCGATGTTGACATCGGAGGCAGCGACCTCAGCCAGACGCACCGGCGTAGACCACTGGTTGGTCTCCGAGTCAAGATAAATCACATAAGGATAGTTGTTGTCAGCTTCATTCTTATATGCCACATAAGGAGTGCCGTCAGGAGCCACAGCCACAGCCACCGACGTATGGGTGGAAAGGGCAAAGCCCAGAGGCAGGATGTTGCCGCCGACCACCGTCCAGGTGTTGGTCGATGCATTGTAGCGCTCCAGACGTACGCCATAGCTGCCCGTATTGTCAGCGTCGTCACCTGTCCAGATATACAGCGTACCATCAGGAGCGACCGTGAGGCCATATCCAACGATACTGGTCTGCGTAGCGCCGGAGCGTACATAGTTGGAGCGAAGCGTTGACCAGGCAGTGCCATCGTATTTGACCACATTCATGCCATAGTTGACGCCATCCACCTTACCACGGTTGATATACAGCGTGTAAGCGTTGGTGCCATCGCCTGCGGTAACACAAGCGTAAATCTGATTGGTCGTAGCGGCCGTATTGGTCCATGCCGAGCCATTATAGACAGAGGACACCATCACGCGACGGGCGAAGTCGGCCTTGGCGCTGTTGTTCTGCTGGTTCACCACCAGGCGGTTGCCGCTCAGTGCAGCCATGCCGACGAAGTTAGACTGCGCCTTCAACACGCTCGCATCACCAACGGCGGTCCAAGCGCTGCCATCATAGCGCATCACGCTCAGGGCGCCGCTAAGCAGTGACGACTCGCTGTTGCTGTAAGCCACATAAGGCGTGCCTTCGGGTGAGATGTCGAAATCGTAGTTGGAGCTGCTCACCTTGGAAGAGAACGAGGCGTTGCCCACATTGGCAAGGCTGCTGCCGGAGAGCTGCACGACCGTCATCTTCTCGCTTTCGTCGGCACGCTCCTTGAATGCAATCATCGGAACGTTGTTGGTCGGGTTGATCTTCAGCACTGCACCGGCATAGACCTCAGAAGCCGAATAGACAGCAGCCTCTGACCAGCTGACATTAGACGACTTGGTGATGGTCACCGAGTAACGTGCATTGTTGCTGCCGTCGGAGTTGGATACGGTATAGTCTACGGGATTGGTGAAGTCGTTCTTCGTAGTCTGGCTGACCTGCGTCACGCCATTGACCAGCACCTTATTGCCCTCGTTGGTTGTGAAACGGGCCACAAGCGCGGTCTTGTTGATGGATGAAGGCATCGAAACGGTGATGGAAGTACCCGAGATGGTACCCACATAGTCTTTCGACAACACGCCGGCGTTGTCCTCGGCGTAGAAACCGAAGGCTGTCATCAGCGGGGCCTCAGCCTTCTTCACGTCATCGTCGCTGCTGGAGCATGACGCCAGCGCGAACACGGCAAGCAACAAGACGCTTGCCCATGAAAACAAATCTTTTACTCTCTTCATAATTACAACATTTTATGGACGGCCCCGGGGGCCGCCGTGTTAAACATTTGTCAGTTTCTATTTCATAATGCCGGTCACATGGCGCGCCTCGACGAAGGCCTGCCGCAGGAAGTCGGCCAACTGCCGACCGGTGACCGACTGCAACCGTTGCTCGTAGGAGAGCAGCCGTGGCCAGTCCTCGTTGCCCGTATAGATGGCGTTGCGTATCCAGGTCGTCCAATAGGCCGAGCGCTGCGACTGTCGGCGGTAGTCCTTAAGCAAACTGGCCTTGGCATCGACCATCAAGTCGTCGAACTGGTCGGGATGGCTGACGAGCTGCCTGATGACCTGCCGCGTGGCGGTCAGGAGGGTGTCGACATCGGCCGGCTGACAGACAAACGACACCGACCCCTGCTGCTCAAACGAGGGATAGGGCGTTGACGAGAGGCCCACGCTGACACTGTACACCTTGCCCAGCCTCGTGCGGAGGCTGTTGAGCAGCGCCTGCCGCAGAACGTTCTTGACCAGGTCCTGCAGCAGCTGGCGGTCGAAATACTCGGTCGAGTCGCGGTACTGCAGCGAGAGCATCGTCACCACGGCACGGCCGGACGTGGGCGACGCGGCTACAATGACGGTGTCGCGCCCGACGGCATGCCGGGCCGGAGCCTCATCCACGGGCCGTCCCTTGCCGCCGGGCAGGCCACCGATATAGGTCTCTATCACCGGCCGCAGACTGTCGAGCGGCGCGGCCGAGGAGACGATAAACGTATAGCCGTCGGCCGGACCATAGAACCACCGGCGCATGACGGGCAACACATCGGCCTCGCGCACCTCTTTCCGGATGCGGTCGGTCGTCAGCTTGCGGAAGATATAACTGTCGCCATTGAGCACACGTTTCATCTCATCGGTAAAGGCATCCTGCGGCGTGGTGTGGCGCGTGCTGTCGGACTCACCAATCTTCGACATCGTGAGCTGGTAGACGTCATGGTCGAGACGCGGGTGAACCCAACGGAGCCACAGCAACTGGAACATCGTCTCCATGTCGGAGAGTTGTGCCATTCCGGAAACACCGGTGCGCTGCTTATCGACCAGGAACCTCACCGACGCCGTCGTACCGGAGAGATACGCCGAGAGCGCATCGCGGGTGAAATCGCCCGCACCCGACAGGGTGACGATGGGCGGTCCCACGATGCCCGTGACGTAATGGGCGGAGTCGACGGCATACTGTCCACCCCGCCGGAAGCCGGAAACGGTGATGCGGTCACGATCGGCTGCCGTCTGGCGGTAGATGACCCGCGTACCATTATCCAACCGGATATCGGTGGCATGCAACTCGGGAATGGGATGCTCGCTGACGATGTGGCGCCGGTAAGGCACGTCGCACAGGCTGTCGGGTGCGGTCATTGGCGTATAGTAGCGCGCCGGCACAGGCTCCTGCTCAACCGATGCGATGAGCCGCCAAAGGGCGGAGTCGTTAAGCTGGATGTCACCGGCATTGCCCGTCAGCATATAGTGGCGCGGCGAGGCGGGCAGGATGCGGCGCATGGCCTGCAGCACGGCAACGGAGTCGACGGCGGGCAGGAAACGCTGCATGAGAGCAAGCTCGTCACGGAGCGAGACGAAGCGGTTGCCCGCACTGAAGTCGCTGTAGATGCTCTGCATGATGTCGCTGCTGCTCACGCCCGTTCGACTTTCGGCCTTCAGCCGCAGCCGACGCTCCAAGGTGCGCCCCACACGGCGTATCTCGGATGAGGTGAAGCCCCAAGCCATGAGCTGCCGGTATTGGCGCAGGAAATCGGTGATGCCGCTTTCAATCTTACCCTTCGACAACGTGGCCGAGGCATCCAGCACACCGGCGGCACCAAGGAGGGGCGCATACTGGATGCTGGCGTCGGCATAAGCCGGGTCGGCAAACGACACGGTCGTGAAGCGGAGCTTGAACAGCCGATTAATCATGGCACGTAACAGGTAGTCACGATAATCGTCAGCCGTAACGACTGCTGGCGGCATCGGTCCGCGGGCAATCATCTCAAAGACATTATCTTCGGCACCGCGGCTGGTGAACACCTGCACGCTGGGCTGCGTATAAGGCGGAAGGGAGAGATCGGGCTGCGGCGCTTTAACAGATGACTTCAAAGCTGAGAAATAGCGCTTGATGAGCTTCTCCACACGGTTCACATCCACATCGCCGACCACAGCCACCGCCATGCGGCTGGGCGTATAGCATTGCTCATAGAAGCGATGCAACTGCTCGGCCGTGGCCCGACTGACGATGGTACTGTCGCCGATGGGCAGCCGGCGGGCGTAGATGGAGGAAGCGAACAGCTCGTCGAGGAAATGCTGGCGGTTGCCGGTCCCGCTGCCATTGCGCTGTCGCCGTTCGGAGAGGATGATGCCGCGCTCCCGCTCGACAGCCGCCGGCGTAATCGACATGCCGCCGCAAGCCCAGTCGGCAAGCAACAACAACGTGGAGTCGACCACGCTGCGGTTAGCCGTGGGCAACTGGAGCTTGTACTCCGTCTCCGTGAACGACGTCTGGGCATTGAGGTCGGTGCCGAACTTCGCACCGTTAGACTGCAGAAAATGCATGATGGCCTGACCAGGGAAATGGCGCGTTCCGCTGAAGGCCACATGCTCCAGGAAATGGGCCAGGCCCAGCTGACTGTCATCCTCCATCGCCGAGCCGGCCCTGACAAAGAGCCGATACACCGCCTCGCCCTTGGGCTGACGGTTGGGATAAATATAATAGGTCAGTCCATTGCTCAGCCGCCCCATCCGCAACTGAGAATCGCGGTTGAGAACACCCGTGGCGCAGGTCAGCTGAAGGCCAGCCACAAG
This sequence comes from uncultured Prevotella sp., assembly GCA_900315835.1. Lineage (GTDB taxonomy): Bacteria > Bacteroidota > Bacteroidia > Bacteroidales > Bacteroidaceae > Prevotella. The sequence continues at coordinate 13,988 of ONAR01000022.1, read as the reverse complement.
TATCGTCAGCAATAGGGCAAGGCGACGCATGGGCTACTCGTTTTCTTTGGTGATGACCAGTTGGCGCTGCGACTCATCAGGACCGGGATAGCCCATCGTGAAGTTCTGGCTGTTGCTCACAAGCCTGATGGTCAGCGTGTTATCCTTCGTAGGGTCTACGGTATGCTCCATCCACCGGATACGGATGGGCATCTCATAGATACCCGGCAAGAATGTTATCTGATTGGAGGGATTGATCAACTCAAAGTCGACGCCCGCCTGCAGGCCATCACCAATAATCACCTCGTAGTTGACTTCCAGGTTGGTGGTCAGCGGTTTGCTGCTCAAGTATATATAATAGGTGTTGATGTTCTTGACGTTTGACCTCACCACCGTACTTGCGGCTCCGCCCTCGGTTGAGACACGGATGAACGGCTCGGTGAACGTCACCGACTCGTCCTTGCCACAAGCGGCAAGGGTGAGCAATATCGTTAAAAGGAAGATAATCTTTCTCATTGCGGATGGATTGCGGATGGATTGCGATGTTTATTGATTGACCGTGGGGTTGCCCTGCATGTTGGTGTTGGCATTGAGCTCCGTCTGTGGAATAGGCAACACGAAGCGGTCGTTGGGATAGTTGAGCCGCCGGAGCGTCGAGGTGGTATGCTGCTCACGCACGAGGTTCTGCTTCCATCGGGTGATGTCGAAGAGGTTATGCCCCTCGAAGCAGAGCTCCTTCACCCGCTCGCGCCTGATGAGTTCGAGCAGTTGGGTATCGCTGCATGCCGCAAGTTGGGCATCCGCCTTCGTCTGACCGACGGCGCGGGCAAGGATGGCGCCGATATATTGCCGTGCTACGGCGTACTGCTGCAGCTGGCATGCAGCCTCAGCAGCATTGAGATACATCTCGCTGAGCCGGAATACAAAGGGGTCATCACGGTTGGCGTCGTTGTTGGGTACCGTGGTGGCACTGTATTTCATGCAGTGCTTCGTGCCGTTGCTGCTGAGCAGGCTCAGCCGTATATCGTCAGCGTCGAAAAGGGAGACCAGCGTGTCGGCAGGCACGCAGCTGGCGTCATAGAAGGCGCGCAGGTAGCCACGGTGGTCCTGGCCGCTGAGCCGGAAGATGGCCTCACCCTGATAGGAGAGGTCGCTGAACATGCGCAGGTAGTCGCTGCCCTGGGCCAGCTGCTGCCCCGCGATGGCCCGCTTGGCGTAGGCCAGTGCCTGCTCCCAGTTCTCCATATACAGATAGACGCGGGAGAACATGGCGTTGACAGCCTGCAGCGACGCGTAGCGGTAGTTGGAGGTCACCTGGCCGGAAAGCAGCGTCGAGGCCTGCGTGAGGTCGGCCAGCACCTGGTCATAGACCTCCTTCACCGTGCGGCGCGACACGTTGTCGTCGGGGCCCGGCGTGATGGTGAGCACAGGCACGCCGAGATGGGAGGCGTCGGCCGTGTAGTTGTAGGGCTGGGCATAGGCACGGCACTGGTCGAAATGGCACAATGCGCGCAGGAGCAGCGCTTGCCCAAGGATGCTGTCGCAAAGTGCGGCGTTCTCCGGATAGTCGGCCTTGACCGTTGGGGCATACTGGATGATGTTGTTCACATTGGCCTGCGCCACGTAGATCTTGCGCCAGATATAGCCCACGGCTCCCGTCTCCTGCGAGGCGTCAGAGGTGTAGTTGTACTGGTCAATCATATCCGAGGCGCCGGCGGGCATGCTGACCATGTTGCCGGCCACGTCGCCGTATTTGGTGAACTCATTGTCAAGGTAGGCATACATCTCATTGTAAGCGCCCACCAATCCGGCCTTCAGTCCACTGGGATCGCCCAAGAACGAGGGAATAGTGGCACGCCCTTTCTGGTCAACGGAAAGGAAATCGCTGCAGGAGCTCAGCAGCACTGCAGCCAGGGCAAGAAGGGATAACTTGATATTGCGATTCATTGTCATGTCTTTGAGATTAACTAAAAGCCGATATTCACAGCCACCGACAGCGTGCGCTCGAGCGGATAGCCGCTCATGGTGGTCTTGTAGGAGTTGCGGTCCTTGCCCGAATAAGGAGAATAAGTCAACAGATTATCTCCCACAAACGAGAAGGTGAGATCGTTGACACCCCACGAGTGGACGAGCTTCGAGGGCATCTGATAAGACAGCACGAGGTTCTGCAAGCGGATAAGCGTCTTGTTATACAGATAGCGGGTGGAGTTCATCACCGACCGTGTGGAGATGCCCCACAGCGGCCGCGGGTTCTCTGCGATGTCGCCCGGCTGCTGCCAGCGCTTCAGCTGGTCGATGCCCTGGTTCTCCGTCTGGATATTGAGTCCATCGGAGAAGGTGGAGCGGCCAAAGCTGGTGAAGGCATAGCCGCCAAACTGATAGTTGAGCAGGAAGCGCAGCGAGAAGCCCTTATAAGAAAAGGTGTTGGTCACGCCACCCGTCACATCGGGGTTGGAGTTCTTGTAAGGCACGCGGTTGGCCGTGCTGTAGGTCTTGGTCACGTTGCCGTTGACGTCATACCACATCGGCATGCCGTCGTAAGGATCGACGCCGGCCCAGCGCACGAGGAAGTAAGTGTGGATGTCGTAGCCCTCGATATAGGAGGTGGTGTTAAAGTTCTTCTGTATGCCATTGTACAACTTCTTCAGCACATTGGAGTTGTGTGAGAGGTTGAGGTCGGTGGTCCACGCGAAGTCGCCCTCCTTCTTTGCCACGAAGTTTCGGGAAGTGAAGGTAAACTCAATACCCTTGTTCTCAATCTCGCCCACATTACGGTAGACGCGCGTATCGCCCGTCGTACGCGATACGTCGAGGTTGGACAGCAGGTTCTTCGTATAGTTACGGTACCACTCCACCTCGAAGTCGAAGCGGTTGAAGATCTCCACGCGCAGACCCAAGTTGGTCATGTAGGTGGTCTCCCAACTCAGCTTACGGTTAGGACTTCCGCTCTGCACACCGCCAATCTCACCGTTATAGGAATAGGAGTCGCCGTAGGTATAGAGTCCCATCGCCTCGAGCGATCCGATGCGCGAGTTACCATTGGTGCCATAGGTGGCACGCAGCTTGAGCACGTTCATCCAAGGCAGATGGAAGAACTTCTCATTGTGGATATTCCACGACACACCAACGGATGAGAAGTTGGCCCAGCGCACATCACTGCCAAACTGCGAGTTGCCGTCGCGGCGGGCATTGACCGTCAGGTAGTAACGGCTGTCGTAGTTGTACGACGCCTGTCCGAGGAAGGAGGCTTTGTGCGAGGTCTGGTCAGTATTGGTACCCAACCGTGTATTGGCGTAGCTCACATTCTGTATGCGGTCGTTGATAAATCCCGATCCCGTGGCACCAACGGTGGTGTAGTTGGTGGCGTTGGCCTCAAAGCCCAGCACCGCGCCGATGGTATGCTTGCCGAAGGTGCGGTTGAAGTTGAGTCGGTGGATGGTGGTCCAGGTGTTGAGGTGAAGGCTGCTGCGCGAGGAATAGCCGGTGCGGTCGGTCAGCGAATTCATACCCGTCCAGTTGTTCATCGAGTCGTATATCTCCTCGAGGTTGCTCTGGAAGTTGGCACCGAACTGTCCGGTGTAATGCAAGCCCTTGATGATGTCGTAGCGCAGGGTGAAGTTGCCGCTGGCATAGAGCGCCTTCTGGTTGTTTTCGTTCTCTTCGCGCTCGGCCACGGTGTTGAAGAATTTGCTGTCGCCGAATACCGGATTGCCGTTGGCGTCAAGCCCCGTCACCGTGCGGTTGAATAAGCGCAGTGTGCCATCATTGTTGTAGGGCGAATAGATGGGCAGGTTCTCATAGTAGTCGCGGCCCATATTGAAGATATCGTTGACGTTATAGCTTGCCGACAGGTCAAACGTCAGGCGTACCTTGCGATGCACCTGGAACGACGTATTGGAGCGGATGGAGAAGCGGTGCTGCTGGTTGCCCTTGACCGTACCCTTGTTCTCGTAGTAAGAGGCCGAGAGGTAGTAGTCGGCGCGGTCGCTGCCGCCATTGGCCGAGAAATTGGCCTGCAAGGTGTTGCCCGTACCATAATACACATCCAGCCAGTCGGTGTCGGTCGTCGAATAGCTGTTAAGGTCATTATCCTGGAAGGGGAAGCGGGCGCTGTTGAGTCCAGCATTGGCGTAAGCCTCACGCGCCAGCTCAAGATACTGGCTGGCATTGAGCACCTTAGGCGCGGTGCTGCGGTCGATGTTGGAGATGCCATACTGCACGTTGGCGCGCATGCTTAGTCTGCCCTTGCTGCCGTGCTTCGTCGTGATGAGAATAACTCCGTTGGCGCCGTCGGCACCATAGAGCGTCGTGGCCGTAGCATCCTTCAGCACGGTAATCGACTCGATGTCATCGGGATTGAAAAAAGACAACGGACTGACGGTGTAGCTCTGGCCTGGCATCTGATTGGTGCTGCCACCGGTGTACATCGGCACGCCATCGACAATCCACAACGGTTCGTTGGAAGCCGACATCGACGCGTCACCACGCACGCGGACGTTGTAGCGCTGACGCACATTGTCGGGTGAGTCGGAGTTGTAATCCACCTTCACACCGGGGATGAGGCCGTCGAGCAATTTGTCGAGGCGCATCTGCGGCATGTTCTGCAAGTCCTTCGACGTGACCTGATAGGCACTGCCCACGAGGTCACTGCGCCGCTGGGCCGTACCATAAGCACCCACCACAACGACGTCCTCTATGGTTTTGTCGTCGGACTGCAGCTTCACGTCGAGCCGACCGTCAGCGGCAGGAACCTTCGACTGCGTCTTCATGCCAATATAGGAGAAGACCAACAGCGGACGGGCCGACGTTGTGGCAATCATGTAACGGCCGTCGGCATCGGTCACCACTTTATTGTCAGTGCCTTTCTCTACGACAGTTACGCCAGGGAGAGGCTCACCCATATCATCGGTAACCAACCCGCTCACCGTGCGATGGGAAGACTGAAGCACCACCGGGGGCAAATCATTGGCAGCACTTATGGGTAGAGATACCATGCCGGCTAAAAGCAGGAGGGGGATTAAAAATCGGGGAGTTGCTTTCATAAATATTATATTTTCCATGCAAAGTTAGCAAATTATTATTAATTACTCCTAACACCTAAAGATAGTACACCTTAAATTATGTTAATACCAAGCCGGCTTATCCGGTCCTCTCCCCAGTGCAGACATCAGCTGCGACAAAAGCCGCAGTTCCTTAAAAATGTGCAAAAAGTAAGCGGGAGGATGCAATTTCTCCCAATTTTATTTGGCTGGAACGAAATAAAAGCCTAATTTTGGGGCAGTGATAAAACCTTTTGCAACTAAAAACATCTTTTTACTATGGAAGTCGAACAAGTATTGAAAAGGCTGATGTGGAAGCACTCCAACGAAACGGAGTTCCTGCAGGCTGTGAAAGAAGTGCTCATCTCAATAAAGGATGTCTACAACGAGCATCCGGAGTTTGAGAAAGCTAAGATTATTGAGCGCCTGGTGGAGCCCGAGCGCGTCATCATATTCCGGGTGCCTTGGGTTGACGACAACGGCGACGTACAGGTCAACACGGGTTACCGCGTGCAGTTCAACAGCGCCATCGGTCCCTATAAGGGCGGACTGCGTTTCCACCCGTCGGTGACGCTGAGCATCATGAAGTTCCTCGGCTTTGAACAGACGTTCAAGAACGCCCTCACCACGTTGCCGATGGGCGGCGCCAAGGGTGGTTCCGACTTCTCCATCCGCGGACGGAGCGATGCCGAGGTGATGCGCTTCTGCCAGTCGTTCATGCAGGAGCTGTACCACTATATCGGCCCCGACATGGATATTCCCGCCGGCGACATCGGCGTAGGCGGCCGTGAGATAGGTTTCCTCTTTGGCGAATACAAGCGGCTGACCCGCCAGTTCCAAGGCGGCGTCATCACCGGCAAGGGTCTGGAATGGGGCGGATCGATTCTCCGGCCTGAGGCTACCGGCTTCGGCGCACTCTATTTCGTCAACGAGATGCTGCAGACCCACGGCATCGACATCAAGGGCAAGACCATCGCTCTCTCCGGCTTTGGTAATGTGGCGTGGGGCGCCGTGAAGAAAGCCACGGAGCTCGGTGCCAAGGTCATCACCATCAGCGGCCCCGACGGTTACATCTACGACCCCGAGGGCATCGGCGGCGAGCGCAACGACTACATGCTCGAGCTCAGGGCCAGCGGTGAGGATATCTGCTCGCCCTATGCCGAGGAGTTCAAGAGCGCCACATTCTTCCCCGGCAAGAAGCCGTGGGAGCAGAAGGCCGACATCTACCTCACCTGCGCTACGCAGAACGAGCTCAACGGTGACGACGCCGATCGCATCCTGGCCAACAAGCCGCTGTGCGTGGCCGAGGTGAGCAACATGGGTTGCACCGCCGAAGCCGTGGAGAAGTTCGTCGCCGCCAAACAGCTCTTCGCACCGGGCAAGGCTGTCAACGCCGGTGGCGTGGCTACGTCGGGACTGGAGATGACGCAGAACTCGATGCGCCTGCACTGGAGCGCTAAGGAGGTGGACGAGAAGTTGCACTTCATCATGCACTCCATCCACGAGCAGTGCACCACCTACGGCCGGCAGGCCGACGGCTACATCGACTACGTGCGCGGTGCCAATGTGGCCGGCTTCATGAAGGTGGCCAACGCCATGATGGCGCAGGGCATCGTCTGATAATGAATGAATCAAAACAAGATAATCGCATGGCTTAGGTATCTTTGCCTAAGCCTCCTTTTGGTACTCGGCTTTACCCCCATGAGCGCACAGACCCATAGGGGTAGGGCTACTTATTATTCAAAACGGGCGACCGGCTCACGGACGGCAAGCGGCGAGCGGCTCCATCACGACAGTCTGACCTGCGCCCACCGCAGCTACGCCTTTGGCACTCGCCTGCGGGTTACCAACCTGAGCAATGGCCGGTCGGTCATCGTTCGCGTCACCGACCGCGGTCCGTTTGCCCGTGGCCGCATCATCGACCTGAGCTATGGCGCCGCACGCGAGTTGGGCATACTGTCGCAGGGCGTGGCGATGGTGGAGGTGCAGCGTGTCGACGAAACCCATGTGCCTTACCGCAGCGAACCTGAGGATGACAAGACGGGTCTGCCCGCCTTCGAGTTTGACTTCGGGAAGGTCACCACAGAGAAGCTCGTTCAGCCAAAAAAGGTCAAGCTGAAGGCACCGCCAAAAAAGAGCATCAAGGTGGAGGCGAGGCCATAGAAAGGGCACACCCGATAATGTCCGTGGTGATGTACGCCACTACACTGCTACCAAGGTTGCATACCTCCACGGACTTTATCATTAGCTCATATGGATTTCACAAAGACAGCACAGGTGCTGCATCCCCAAAATCGGCGTAATCGGCGTGAGAAATAAGTTGCGACAGCAACCCATGTACAATTGGCCCGGTACAGACGCATCCACAGGGTTTATCGGGTGCGCCATAGAAAGGCAGGGGTCGGAATTAGAGAAGTACAGAAGTCCATTTCTAACACCCCTACTTTACCGTCGGCACGTTGAACTCCGTGACCTTGGAGATGGACTTGCTGCCCTGCACCACGCTCACGCACAGCTTTGCCGAACCGTCCTTGAGTTTGTTGTCGGCCTTGACCAGCGCCGTATAGCGGATGCCGCTGTTGGGCTGCAGCTGCTCTACGTGCATGTTGGGCGAGATGATGATGTGGCGGTTGTTGTTGGCTTCGATTACCGTCGGCACAATGTCGTACAGCGTCTGCTTGCCGCGGTTGAAGACCTCGAAGATGACCTTACACATCTCACCGCGCTCAATCTTACCGTCCTGGTTGTCGTCGATGAAGCGGGCGTTCTTAATCTCGATATACGGCGTGTATTTCAGGTTGCCGGCCAGATTCTCTACACTCGACTGCATCGGCATGGACACCGTAGGCTCCTGCGAACTGTAGTTGCCCGTGTAGTCGGATCCATTGAAATCGTAGAGCCGGTCGTCGCCGCTGTTGTTCGGGTCAAACACCTGCCCTTGCTCCGTCGAGGCCGCATTGCCGTTCTGACTGCCGCTCTGGCTCTGCAGGTTGCCATAGCTGCGCGTGCCATAAGTTGCATCGTTGCGCTGCTGAGCACGGCGCTGACGGGCGGCTGCGCGATCAGCCTTATCCTGACGGTATTGCGCCAAGTCCTCCTCGCGCTGTTGCTGCACCCGCTGGTCGGAGGCCGAACCTACGGCAGCGCCAACCATGGCGCCGCCCACCATACCGACAATCGTACCGACGTCGGATCCGTGAGGACCACCGGCGATACCACCGATAGCTGAACCAAAGATACTGCCCAACGTGGAACCCGTATAGGCTCCCATTCCCGTATAAGTCTCACAGCTACTGAGCAGAAGCAGGGCCGACATACCGACTATTACTGACTTTCTCATAGTTTCATTCATCTGATTTCTAACGCAAAAATAGGAGAAAAAGCACAAACCAGCATGCTTTTTCTCCTATTTTAACGTAGGGATTTCCCTAAACCGTATTCGATTACTTAAAGCGCCCTACCCTCATAAGCCTCAATGGCCTTGCGCCACTCGGGCGTGAAGGGTACCGTGGCCTCTTTCTTCACATCGAACAGCACCATGATGGTCTGACCGACACATTTCACCTCGCCGTCGCCCACGCCGACCAGACGCTGCTGGAAGGTGAAACTGCTGTGGCCGATACGCACGATGGCCGACTCGACGTTGACCAACTCATCCTTCGTAAACACCTGATGCATGAAGTCGGCCTCCAGGTGCACGGTGACGATGGCGCACTGGTCGACGAGCTGGGGGCAGACCTTGCGGAAATAGTCCATCTTCGCCGTGTCGTAGTATTGGAAGTACATGGTGTTGTTGACATGCCCAAAGGCATCGGCATCCATCCATCTGAGCTGGATGGGCATGACGTGGTGATATTCAATTTCTGGAAAGTTCATACTTCAAATTCATTTAATGAAACACAAAGTTATGACATTTTACCGAGAACCGGGCACCTTTGGGCAACAAACTTACACTTTCCTGATAATGCCCTGTCCTTCCTCCACGGCCTTCATGTTGAGCGGTATGAGCTGGTGGTGGCGCTCGGGCAGCGTCTTGTAGAGTGCCTTCTGCAGGCCGGCGGTACTGACGATGGGACACACCTTGAGCAGGCCGCCCAGCACAATCATGTTGAACACCTTGGCATTGTGCATCTCGGCCGCCTTGTCCATGGCGTCGATGCGGTAGATGGTGATGTCGTCGCGCTGCGGGCGCCCGGCTATGCCGTAGCCGTCGTAGATAAGTATGCCGCCCGGCTTCACCTTGGGCATGAACTTGTCGAGCGAGGGCTGGTTGAGCACGATGGCGACATCGTACTGGCTGAGTATGGGCGACGAGATGCGGCTGTCGCTGACAATGACCGTCACGTTGGCCGTGCCGCCGCGCTGCTCAGGGCCGTAGGCCGGCATCCATGTCACCTCCTTGCCCTCCATCAGTCCTGAGTAGGCGAGGATTTTTCCCATCGACAGCACGCCCTGGCCGCCAAAACCTGAGATGATGATTTCTTTCTTCATTGTTGCTCTCCTTGATTTATTCGTCATTTTATCCGACCAGACTACTTCATGCCCGTGGTGTCCTTGAAGTCGCCTTTGTGATATTGCTCAAACATATACTGCCTCATCCACTCGTTGGCCTTGACGGGCGACAGATGCCAGCCGCTGCTGCAGGTGGATACGATCTCGACGAGCGACGAGCCGAGGCCCCTCATCGAAGCCTCAAACGCCTTGCGGATGGCTTTCTTGGCCTTGGTGATGGAAGCCACGGTATCGACGCTCTGCCGCGTCACGTAGCAGGTGCCCTGCAAGTGGGCAGCCAGCTCGGTGATGTTGAGCGGATAGCCGTGCAGCTCGGGGTCGCGGCCGTAGGGGCAGGTGGTGGTCTTCTGCCCAATGAGGGTGGTGGGGGCCATCTGGCCGCCCGTCATGCCGTAGATGGCATTGTTGATGAAGATGATGGCGATATGCTCGCCGCGGTTGAGCGCGTGGATGGCCTCAGCCGTGCCGATACAGGCCAGGTCGCCGTCGCCCTGATAGGTGAACACCAGCCGGTCGGGCCACAGCCGCTTGATGGCCGTAGCCACAGCGGGTGCGCGTCCATGGGCAGCCTCCTGCCAGTCGATGTCGAGATAGCGGTAGGCGAAGACGGCGCAGCCCACGGGCGACACGCCAACGGTCTTGTCCTCCATGCCCATATCGGCAATGACCTCAGCCACAAGCTTATGCACCACACCGTGGCTGCAGCCCGGACAATAGTGCATCGGAACATCATTCATCAGCTCCGGCTTCTGGTACACTTTGTTTTCCGGGGCGATGAGCTTATCTCTTTCTATCTCTTCAGTTGTCATGTTGCTTCAATTTTGCTTTAAGTTCATCTACGATTTCGGCAGGCTCCGGCACGATGCCGCCAAGTCTTCCAAAATGGCTAACAGGCGTGCGGCCCTCCACGGCAAGCCTCACGTCCTGCACCATCTGGCCGGCGTTAATCTCAGCCACGAGAACATGCCGCTTGCCACGGGCCATCTCGGCCAAGGCCTTGCTGGGGAACGGCCACAACGTGATGGGACGGAAGAGCCCGGCCCTGATGCCCTGCTCGCGAGCGAGCTCGACGCTCTTCTCGGCAATGCGGGCCGCGCTGCCGAACGCCACGATCAGGCAGTCGGCATCGTCACACTGCTCGGTCTCGTAGCGCACCTCCTTAGCCTCTATCTCGCGGTACTTCTCCTGTAGGTGCAGGTTGCGCTGCTCCATGACCTCCGGCTTCAGCTCAAGCGAGGTGATGATGTTGGGCCGACGGTTGCGGGTGCGTCCCGTAGTGGCCCAGGGGCATTCCTTGATAATCTGCTCCTCCGTACGCCGGGGCTTGAACGGCGGCAGCACCACCTTCTCCATCATCTGTCCGATGACGCCGTCGCTGAGTATCATGGCCGGATTGCGGTAGCGGAAAGCCAGCGTGAAGGCCAGGTCGACGAAGTCGGCCATCTCCTGCACCGAGGCCGGCGCCAGCACGATGACGTTGTAGTCGCCGTTGCCGCCGCCGCGCGTGGCCTGGAAATAGTCGCTCTGACTGGGCTGGATAGTTCCCAGACCGGGGCCGCCACGCTGCACGTTGACAATGACGCCGGGTATCTCGGCGCCGGCCATATAGGCAATGCCCTCCTGCATGAGCGCTATGCCGGGGCTCGACGAGGTGGTCAGCACCCGCTTGCCGGCGCCTCCGCCGCCATAGAGCATATTGATGGAGGCCACCTCGCTCTCAGCCTGCAAGACCACCATGCCGGTTGTCTCCCAGGGCTTGAGGGCCGCGAGGGTCTCAATGATTTCGGTCTGTGGTGTGATGGGATAGCCGAAGAAGCCATCGGCCCCACACCGTATGGCAGCGCGGGCAAGGGCCTCGTTGCCTTTCATTAGCATTACGTCCTGTTCCATGATTACACCGTTTTTTGTTCCATTGCAGGGTCGCCGGACACCTCTATCCGCTTACGATAGACCGTGATGCAGCCGTCGGGACAGACGATGCCGCAAGAGGCACAGCCGATGCATTCGGCCGGATGGGTGGCCTCCACGTAGGGGTAGCCGTGGGCGTTTACCTTTCGGTCGGCCAAGGCTATCACATCTTTTGGACAGGCCTCCACACAGAGCGCACAGCCCTTGCAGCGGTCAGTGTCCACTACAATGGCACCAATCGTTTTTTTCATCATTCTCTTATCAAAATAATTGTTGCAGGCCATCCGCGCCATAAGGGGCGCTTACGGATTGTAGATGTCCTTGCAATAGAAGTTCATTATATCCTGAAGCATCTCCACGGCTGTCGCGGCCGGACCCTCGGGGTCGAGCCGCGCGGCCTGAAGATAGCAGTTCATGGCCGAGGAAAAGTCGCCACGGCGGCGGTGCGCGTCGCCCTGCACGTAATACTCTTCCGCTGTCATCCTGTCAGTTTCCATTCTGCTGCTTGTCAGGTTAGCCTTATACCCGGTAGAGTAGCCCGTTTCTGAGGTCGTCGCTGGCGGTGGCCTTCATCTTCACGTGCAGCTTCTTGCCCGTGGCGTTGAACGGCAGCTGGGCGACGAAGCGGTAGTAGCGCGGGCGCTTGAAGTTGGCTATGTCGGGACTGTCCTTGCAGAACTGGTCGAGCTCCTCGGGCGAGAGAGAGTCGTCGGCACGCACCACGTAGGCCGTCACCACCTGTCCGCGCATCTTGTCAGGCACCGAGGTCACCATGCAGTCCTTCACCTTGGGGTTCTTGTTGAGCACGGCCTCAATCTCGGTGGGATAGATATTCTCACCCGACGAGATAATCATGTCGTCCTTGCGGCCCAGGATGGTAATGTACTGGTTCTCGTCCCACGTGGCAAGGTCGCCGGTATAGATGAAGCCCTTGTAATATTTCTTCTCGGTCTCCTCGGGATTGTTGTAATACGTGTAAGGCGACTTTGCCGGTGAGCCGATGATTACCTCGCCGGTCTCCCTGCCGTCGGTGGCCACCACGTCGTCGGGCTCGGCTCGGTGGTCCTCATAGATTTTCACCACGCGCACGTCATCATCCACCATCGACGCGCCGGCCGTGCCAGCGTGCTCGGGCAGGTCAAACGGGCGGAGGAAGGTGTTCCAAAGCGTCTCGGTAGTGCCATAGCCGTTATAGATGTTGGGGGTCAGCACGCGCTGGTAGCGCAGGCAGGCGCCGCGCTCCAGCGGCGAGCCCATCGTGATGATGCCCGTCAGCGTGGAGAGGTCGTAAGCCTTCTGCTCCTGGGCGTCGGCCAGCTCCTCGAGCACCGTGGGCACGCCGATGACAAAGGTAATCTTGTAGCGGGAGATGTACTGCAGCGTCGTCTCGGCGTCGAACTTATCCATGACGACCAGGCAGGCTCCGGCATAGAACGTCGGACACGGGCCGCCGCAATGCACGCCGCCGCGGTGGAACCACGGCGTGGTGTTCATCGTCACGTCCCTGAAGTTCATCGGGAAATGAATCATGATGTCGTGGGCCGACAGCACCTCGTTGATGCTCGTCAATGGCACGCCCTTGGGGTGGCCGGTCGTGCCAGAGGTATAGAGGCGCGTGGTCTCGTCATAGATGTTGTTCTCGCCCTCCACCTCAGGCTCGCTGTCGTCGCAGTCGCGCACATAGTCGGCATATGAGGTCACATCCTTGTCCGTCGTGCCGTCGGCCACGAGGATGCGCCTGGGCTTGCATCCGGCTATCCTGACGGCCTCAAGCACGCCGTCCTTGCGCTTGCTGTCGCAGAGGATGACCATCGGCCGCGAGTCGCGGATGTTCTGGGCCAGCTCGCCCGGACTGAGGCGGAAGCCCACGGGGCTCATCACGCCGTGCAGCTTCTGCGGGGCTACGTAGGCGAAGGCGAACTCGGGGCAGTTGGTGGTCTGCACCATGATGACGTCACCGCGGCCGAAGCCGTCCTGCTGAAGGGCGTGGCACAGCCGGTTGCACGCCGCATTCAGCTCTCGGTAAGTCCAGCTCGTGTCGTGGCGGGGGTCTATCATGGCCAGCCGGTCGGCATAGCGCCTCACATTGCGCATGAAGCCCTCAATCCATGTGTAATGGCTTTCAAAAATACGCTGAAATTGTGACTTGTTTGTTGATGTCATATTAAAATTGCACTTTAATCTTACTTGTGCAAAAATAGCATCAACCGATGTTTTTGTTCCATATTTTAGCCCATTTGATACCGAAACGTTATTTTTTGGCGATGAACCGTAACGCCATTTTCCCGTTATTGCACACACGCAAAAGCAGTGTGCAACAATCGGGAGACACCGGCGGCGGAATGCCGGCACCGGGCAGCCATTCCGACAAAATATGGCGCACCCGATAAACCCTGTGGAGATGTACGCCACTGGTAGCAGTGTAGTGGCCGGCCTGGTGCCGGCCACCAGCCCTTGGTATGGCATTTTTCCCACACATCAGCGCGATTAGCGTAAGCGCAGTAAGTTTCTCACGCGGATAACGCGGATTTCATTGATGGCATCCTATGC
>ONAR01000067.1 GCA_900315835.1 uncultured Prevotella sp. | reverse complement strand
AGCCTCTTGTCGGATTCGAACCAACGACCCCGAGATTACAAATCACGTGCTCTGGCCAACTGAGCTAAAGAGGCAGGTGGGCAAGCGATTCTTATCGCGTCGCTACAACCAAGTACCCTTGCTACGTTCCCGTCCTGGGGGATTCCGAGGGAGCTGACCGTAAGAGACTTGCCCATGTAAAAAGACGCAACGGCGGGGCTCCAACAGGCACCCGACGGCCGAAATGCGAGTGCAAAGGTAACACAAAAAATGATAACCGGCTAACTTTACCGCCAAAAAGCCGCCGCTTTAACATAATTTTTGAAAGCGCCCCAACACCTTACCCCTTAAAATGCGTACCTTTGCAACATCATATGATAAACGTATTAGCACTTATTCAAGTCAGAGCCTTTGCCCGGCAAGACGGCTTCTTCCTGTTCCTCGTCTGGGCGGCGAGTTTTCTGGCCGTCGTCAACGCACCCACCTCGTCGTGGGGCTCGCTTCTGGCCCTGTCCACGCCGTTCTTCGTGGGCTGGCGTCTCGTGAGTTTCCGCAACTACGCCCTCGACGGCGTCATCTCCTTCCGACGCGCACTGGTCTATACGTTCTACACCTTTTTCTATGCATCACTGCTCTTCGCCGTGGCGCAGTTCATTTATTTCCGCTTCTTCGACGGCGGACAGCTCATCGCCTCAGTCAAAGGCGCCATCGATCAGCTCGCGCCCGCCTATGAGGCCAGCGGCATCTCGGTCAGCCAACTACAGCAGTCGATTGGCGCCATCGCCTCGCTCACGCCCATCGAACTGTCGTTTATCTTCATGATGCAGAACTTCTTCTTCGGCATCATCATCTCCTTCCCCATCGCTGCCGTATGCCAGCGTTCTAAACCGAATAATTACTTGAGATAATGGATATATCTGTAGTCATCCCTCTTTTCAATGAGGCCGAGTCGCTGCCCGAGCTGCACGCCTGGATACAACGCGTCATGCAGGCCAACAAGTTCTCTTATGAGATTATCTTCGTCAACGACGGCTCCACCGACAACAGCTGGAACGTCATCTGCCAGCTCAAGCAGAAAGACCCCAACGTCAAAGCCATCAAGTTCCGCCGCAACTACGGTAAGAGCCCCGCGCTCTACTGCGGCTTCAAGCGCGCTCAGGGCGACGTCGTCATCACCATGGACGCCGACCTGCAGGACTCGCCCGACGAAATACCCGAGCTCTACCGCATGATTACCGAGGACCACTTCGACCTCGTCTCCGGCTATAAGAAGAAACGCTACGACCCCCTGTCGAAGACCATCCCCACGAAGCTCTTCAACGCCACAGCGCGCTGGATTAGCGGCGTGCACAACCTCCACGACTTCAACTGCGGACTCAAGGCCTACCGCCGCGACGTGGTGAAGAACATCGAGGTATACGGCGAGATGCACCGCTACATCCCCTATCTGGCCAAAAACGCCGGCTTCGACCGCATCGGCGAGAAGGTGGTGCACCATCAGGCACGCAAATACGGCCACTCGAAGTTCGGCATCAACCGCTTCTTCAACGGCTACCTCGACCTGCTCACACTGTGGTTCCTCACCAACTTCGGCAAGAAGCCCATGCACGTCTTCGGCTTCATCGGCAGCCTCATCTTCCTCGTCGGCTTCATCGCCCTGTGCTGCCTCATCATCGAGAAGCTCATCTGCCTGCACAACGGCATCTATGGCGACCTTATCGCCAACCACGCCTCGTTCTACATCGCGCTGACAGCCATCGTCCTCGGCCCGCAGTTCTTCCTCGCCGGTTTCCTCGGCGACCTCATCAGCCGCCAGGACCCGCAGCGCAACAACTATCAGATTGAGGAGGAGTTATGAGCCATCCGTCAGTCTCCACCCTGCGTCTGGCCTTCGGCGTGATGCTCGCCGCCCTGCTCATGGCGGCCTGCTCCACGGTCGACTGTCCGCTTAACAACACGGTCTACGCCCAATACGTGTTGCGCGGACCGGTGACCACGCTGCCCGACACGCTCACCATCACCACACGGCGCGTCACCGACGGGCTCGACACGGTGCTCATCAACCAGCAGGTCAACACCGACTCCTTCTCGCTCCCCATGAGCTACGGCCAGAACGAGGACATCCTCTACTTCCGCACCAACCACCTCCGCGACACCGTCTGGGTGAAGAAGACCAATGAGCCGCACTTCGAATCGACCGACTGCGGCCTCAACTATTTCCACACCATCACGGGCATACGTTTCACGCGCCATGCCCTCGACTCCATCGTCATCAACCATCAACAGGTCAACTATGATGCCTCGCAAAAGCATTTCCTCGTTTATTTCAAGGAGTATCGTCTGTAGCCTGTTGCTTCTCGCGGCAACAGTGGTCTGCGCGCAGCGGTCGCCCCACCGCACCCCGAAAGAGGAACAGGAGCGCCTGCGGATGAAGCAGATCGACGACTCCATACCCCTCTTCCGAGGCGTACAGGTCAAGACCGACCTCGTAGGACTCGTGCAGAAAGCCGTCTCGTCGTATGGACAATACGAGGTCGGCGTGCGCGTCAACCTCAAGGACAAGTACTTCCCCGTCATCGAGCTCGGCTACGGCAAAGCCGACGACACCAACGACGTCACCCAAACCACCTACAAGACGTCGGCGCCCTACGGCCGCATCGGCATCGACTTCAACATCCTTAAGAACAAACACGACATTTACCGACTCTACGCCGGCGTGCGCTACGCCTACACGAGCTTTAAGTTCGACGTCGACCACGCGCCGCTCATCGACCCCGTGTGGGGCGGCGAGACGCCGTTCATCGCCCACGACGTCAAGGCCAACTACCATTGGGCCGAGATTGGCGCCGGCCTCGACGCCAAAATCTACGGACCGCTCCACCTCGGCTGGTCGATACGCTACAAGCGGCGCATCGCCCACGACGACGGCTCGGTGGGCAACGTGTGGTATGTGCCCGGCTTCGGCAAGCAGGGAGGATCACGCATCTGGGGCACGTTCGACCTCATGTTTGAATTATAACCATTTAGCGCCATGACCGACAACAAAACGAAAAAGCCCAAGCGCCTGGCACTTAAGATATTGTTCCTCATCGTGCTGGCCGTGGCCAGCGTCATCATCATCGCACGACAGAAGAACACGCCCTACCAGCGCAACACAGGCTTCATCTTCGGCACCATCTACAACGTCAGCTACCAGAGCAGCCACGACCTCCAGCCCGAGATTGAGGCCGAGCTCAAGCGCGTCGACGCCTCGCTGTCGCCGTTCAACAAGCAGAGCATCATCACCGCCGTCAACAACAACCGACCCGTGAAGCTCGACGACCGCTTCATCGAGGTGTTCACCCTCGCCGAGAAGATATCCAAGGAGACCAACGGCGCCTTCGACATCACCGTCGCCCCGCTGGTCAACGAGTGGGGCTTCGGCTTCAAGACCGGCGTGGCGCCCACCCGCCACGTCATCGACTCGCTGCGCGCCATCGTCGGCTACCAGAAGGTGCGGCTTCAGGATGGCGTCATCCGTAAGGCCGACCCGCGCATCATGCTCGACTGCTCGGCCATCGCCAAGGGCTACGGATCCGACTGCGTCGCACGGTTGCTGCGCAAGCACGGCATCGACAACTTCATGGTCGAAATTGGCGGTGAGGTGGTCACCTCGGGCATCAACCCCGACCGCATGCCCTGGCGCATCGGCGTCACCAAACCCGTCGACGACTCCACGGCCATAGACCAGGAGCTGCAGACGGTGCTCAACGTCACCGACAAAGCCATGGCCACCAGCGGCAACTACCGCAACTTCTACTACAAAGGCGGACGTAAATACGCCCACACCATCGACCCCAAGACGGGCTACCCCATTCAGCATAACATCCTCTCGGCCACCGTCCTCGCCGACGACTGCGCCACGGCCGACGCCTACGCCACGTCGTTCATGGTCTTAGGCCTCGACGGCGCCCGCCGCATCCTCAAGCGCCATCCCGAGCTGATGGCTTATCTCATCTATTCCGACGCCAAGGGCAACAACAAGGTGTGGTTCTCGCCGTCGCTGAAGGATAAAATCGTAAAGTAGACGCCCGTGGAAAGCAAGGACTTCTATGATAAACTGTTTCGCATCCCCCTCTTCACCGGCATGAGCGATGACGAGCTGGAGCGCGTGATGAGCCACACCTGCTTCGACTACCAGAAGGTGCGCGAGGGGGAGGTCATCGCCCGTCAGGGTGAGCGCTGCGGCCAGCTCTTCCTGCTCATCGACGGTACCATCGAGCAATGCGCCGAGAGCGAGGGCCGCCAGTATGCCGTCACCGAGTGGATCAACGGTCCTACCATCCTCGAGCAGTCGTGCGTCTTCGGCGTTGCCCAGCGCTTCGCCCACACCCTGCGCGCCACGACATCGGTCAACCTCATCACCCTCGAGAAGACCGAACTGCTTAAGCTCGCCTCCGACTCGCTCATCTTCCGCCTCAACATCATCAACCTCCTCGCCACAGCCCTGCAGAAGCATGAGCTGCGCCTCTGGGCCCACAGTCCGGCGTCGCTCACCGACCGCCTCGCCCGCTTCTTCCTCAACCACGTCGCTGTGCCCTACGGCCACAAGCTCTTCCACATCAAGATGAACGACCTCGCCCTCCTGCTCAACGACAGCCGCCTCGACATCTCCCGCGCCCTCAACGTCATGCAGTCCCGCGACCTCCTCACCCTCTCCCGCGGCAAGATTGACATCCCCCACATCGAGGCGCTGAGATAAGGTGAAATGCAGCCGCTTTGCAGGGGCCGGCACAATGTTCGGTTTTGCTGCAGGGGCCGGTCTTGTGCCGGCCCTAAAGCAAGGATCCAACCGATAAAAAAAGATGTCGAACATTATTTAAGGGCCGGCACAAGACCGGCCCCTGCATGCGGCAGATGGGCAAGAAAGCAACTATGAGCTTGTGAAACAGTTTATATTCTTTGATTTTCTCAATATCCCACGAAGTGGGTAGGAGAATGGCAAAGGTGTGCAGAAACGAGAAACCAATAAAATATTGAGAATATAAATGGCTGAATAGTCACCTCCTTCTCCTTTTAAGTTAAAGTTTCCTTATTTACAGTCCTTTGCCTATCTTTTTGCTAACTTTGCAAATATATAGAGAAAGCATAACAAGACATGACAGACAGCACAGAGAGGAAAAACCCTTTCATGGAGCCCTATGGTACGCCCCATAACACCGTACCCTTTGATAAGATACAGTTCAGCGACTTCGAGCCCGCCTTCATGGAGGGCATACGCCGCGACGACGAGATCACGGCTAAGATCATCAACAACCCCGACGAACCCACGTTCGAGAACACCATCGCCGTAGTCGATGAGAGCCACGGCCCTCACTACTACGACCTCCTCGACCGCGTCTCCACCGTCTTCTCATGCCTCATGAGCGCCGACACCACGCCCGAGATGGAGGCTCTCGCCCAGAAGCTCAGCCCCATCCTCACCAAGCACGAGAACGACGTCATCCTCAACCCGAAGCTCTTCGCACGCGTAAAGGCCGTCTACGACCATCACCGCGACCTCACCCCCGAGGAACAGATGCTCCTCGACAAGGAATACGACGCCTTCGTACGCAGCGGTGCACTGCTCGACGACGACGGCAAGGCCCAACTGCGCAAGCTCACCGAGGACGCCTCGATGCTCTCGCTGCAGTTCTCGCAGAACCTGTTGAAGGAGAACAAGGCCTACACCCTCCACCTCACCGACCGCGCCCAGCTCAGCGGACTGCCCGAGACGGCCATCGATGCCGCAGCGCAAGCCGCCAAGGAGCGCAACCTCGACGGATGGGTGTTCACCCTCGACTACCCCAGCTACTCCCCCTTCCTCATCTACTCCGACCACCGCGACCTGCGGCGCCAGCTTTATATGGCCCGCAACACCGAGTGCACCCACGACAACGA
>ONAR01000041.1 GCA_900315835.1 uncultured Prevotella sp. | reverse complement strand
TCTCCTCTTTTCTGTCTAAAAACTCCATAAGCACTATGATATTATAGAGTGCAAATATAATAATTTAAAATTATAATAGCAAAGAAGCGAGCATTTTTTTGCAGTATTCTCCGTCTATATTCTTCATTTCACCAAAGAATAATCCCGAAAAGGTATAATTATTGTCTATACATTCACGAACGCATCAAACATGCCATTCTTAGCAAAACAAAGCGTAGTTTGTGTCCGTCATTCGGCTATCTTCCCCGGCCTGTGCGGGTCAGAATGTTCCGGGACTGAACTGCACCGAGACGACCAGCTCGCGGGGGCGCAGGCTGTAGCTGTTGGTGAACACGCCCACGCCGCTGTAGGTGGTGGTGGAGTAGTCTTTCTTGTTGAAGATGTTGCGCAGCTCGGCCTTGATGCGCACCCGCCTGAGCCTCCATACGATGGAGGCATCCACGAGAAGGGTGTTGACCGCCGGCGCGTTCATCAGGTCGTTGTGGTAGAAAATGCCGCCGAGCGTGGCATCCACATGGCCAAGCGTCGAGGTCAGCGAGAGCCGTTGTGTCCAGTTGAAGAGGCTGTTGGCGGCATCTGCGCCCGCCTCGGAGCGGCTCAGAGAGAAGGTGCCTTTGTAGTCCATCTCCATGAATGAGGGTGAGCAGACTACCTCAGGTTCCATCGACAGGTTGCGGTAGTTGAAGTCTACGACCTCGCCTGCCGTGTATTGCTCTCCCCGTCCCAGCGAGCCGTTGGCCGCGAGCGACAGCTTGAGCCTTGCCTTGTAGAAGCCTTTCGACAGGCTGGCCGAGCCTCTCAGCTGGTCGCCGCGCGTGTCGTGCCGCATGTAGCTGTAGAAATAGTTGCCGTCTTTGACCTGCATGTCGGCAGCCACATTGCTCCAGGTGCGCGAGGCCGAGAGCGAGGCGTTGGCAAAGAAGTGATAAATGGGCCGCTGGTACTTGTACGTCACGTTGGACGACAGCAGCCGGTTGCGCGGCACGAAGTCGGCCGCTTGGCGGTAGGTGCGGTAGTCGGTCTGCAGTTGATCCACGGCATAATAATTCCAGTCCCCGGCGTTCTCCCTGTATCCGAGGCTCATCGACCAGCTGCTTCTGTTGCCGTTGTCGCGGGCCAGGTAGACCGTTGGCGACGGAAGCAGCATGGTCTGCTGCTGCCGGGTGAAGCGACTCACCGTGAGGGGCGAGGCGATGGTCAGCCGCCAGAGGTCGTTGTTGTAGCGCAGTGCGGGCTGGAGGCCCAGGCCGAGCCGCACGTTGTCGGCATGGGCCACGTTCAGTGCCTCAGCCTCGAGGCTTCCTCCGAGACTGTAGTTCCAGTATCCGCCTGAGCGGTTGTAGCCCAACGAGTGGAACGTATGCCACAGCCTGTTGGCGTAGGCCGACTTCCTGCAGTCCAGATAGAGAGCATCCTTTGAGTAGTGGTAGTCCAGCAGCGAGTTCCATTGCAGCTGGCCCCTGCTTTTGTTGTAGTTCTGCTGCACGCAGGCCTTCAGGTTCACCTCCGGGTTGCGTACGCGCTGGCCCGCCGTCCCCGGGTTGCCGTCCAGCGTGTAGCTCCCGTCGTCCTGCGCCGCTGCGGCCTCAAAGGTCACCGAGCCATAGTGGGTGTCGGCATTGATGGAACGGTTCAGCTCTAGGTCGAACTTGTCCTCCCTCAGGGTGAGCCTCTTGTCCTCGGTGGTCAGCTGAGGCGCTCCGCCGAGGTAGTAGCGTGACGAGTTGGCCGTGTGCTGTCGCGTCACGGCGCGTATGTAGGAAGCCGACAGACTGTTTTCTGAGCCGCTTTTGGTGCGCGAGAGATAGTCCACGGTGTAGGCCTGTGAGGTGTTCATCCGCATCCGTTCCCCGTCGATGGGGGTCTGCAGCGCGGGTACGGTGAACCATTGGGGCAGGGTGGCTGGCGTGCCACGTCCGTAAAGCGAGTAGAACGACAGGTTCTGCTCTTCCAGGTCACGTCCGGTGCGGTCGTACCGCCCGGTGTATTCCATTTGCTTCTTCTTGCCTATCTGCATCACTGTGGCGTCGCCGCCCACGTTTGTCGGGTCGCCCACGAGCAGATAAGGGCGCAGGGTAGGCACCAGCCGGTCGCGCGCCGAGTCCTTGAGTGTGATGTTCATGGCCACGTCATCGGTGAACACCCTGTTTCTCAGGGCTTTCACCGGCTGGTCGTGGTTGATGACCTCAGCCTTCCTTACGTCCTTGGCGCGTATGTTCTCGGTGAGCTTATTGTATTTTCCCTTGGACAGGTCCATGCCCTCCACGGTGAAGCGGCTGAGCTTTTTGCCGTTGACGCTTATCTCTCCACTCTTGGCCACCTCCACGCCGGGAAGTTTTCTCAGCACATCCTTCAGGTTGTTGTCGCGTTCGGTGGCAAATCGCGTAAGGTCGTAGGTCACCGTGTCCTTGTGCTGCTGCACGGGACTGCCCTGCACCCGCACCTCTCTCAGCTGAAAGGCCTGTTGCGCCATGCGTATCACGTTGTTTCCGTCTGCTGCCACGGGAATGCTCTGCCAGGCATAGCCTATCATCATGGCCTGCAGCCGGTCGCCGCCGCGCGGGGTGGCGCGCAGCACAAAATGGCCCTGCTTGTCGGTGCGCGCAAACACTACCGTCTTGCCCTCGCGCTTCAGCATGACGCTGGCTCCGGCTATGCCGTTGCCCGAAAGCGAGTCGACGACCATGCCCGCCACTGTGTCCTGTGCCCGGAGGGGCAGCGACAGCAAGGTGAGCAGCAGCCACAGAGAGAACGTTCTCATCCTTTCCTGACGGCAAACTTTAATATGGAAAACTTCAATCGTGCTACCAGAAAACTATATTCGTGCTACCGGATAATTTCTATCGGGTTGTAGGGCTCAACGGTGTTGAGCGCATCTTTTATGGCCTTGTCGGTCTCTGCATTATTGCTGGTTCCGATTCTGATGCCCTTGGCTCCGAAGGCCTCGCCCGGTGTGGTCTCGCGTCGGGCCTTGTCGAACGTTTTCTGGCTCACCGGCTCATATTTGTCGTAGCGCTTCTTGAGCAGGATGGGCTGTGTGCCGTCCATCTGCCTCAGGCCAATGGCGTCGAAGATGAACTGCCTGCTGGCGTCGGCGGCCCTCAGCACGAGGCCGGGCAGTCCGCACAGCTTCCAGGGACCGTAGGGCAGCGGAATGTCCTCGGTAAACCAGGCTCTCCACGTGCGGCCCTTGTAGTGGGTCGTGGCCAGCGTGCAGTTGTAGCCCAATATGCGTGCCGTGCTGTCGGCCACGATGTTCCATTGGGGCAGCTGCGTGGTCTCTGTGATGCGGTACTTGTTGGTCCACACCTTGTCGAGGCAGGTGGTCTGCCCCTCGGGATAGTTCTGGTAAATCTCCCATGAGATGGTAGATTTCACGTGCTTCATACCGCGCAGGTCGTTGCTTTTATCGTACGCCGCGCGCAGCAGCGAGTCGGCATACATCTCCGTATAGTTGTAGAAGCAGTTGGTGTGGTGTCCTATGTCGAGCCGCATCATATCCTCTGCATACTCATACCGTCCTTTCTTGTCTGTCCTGGTGGTGTCGTCAATCGTCTTCGCGTTGTAGGTGATGCGATATACCACGCTGTCAATGGCCTTTTGCCGGGCGTTGGACGGTATCTCCACCATCCTAACCTGTGCTCCCGCGAGTGACACTGCGGCCAACAGTGATGCTGACAATAAAAATCTTTTCATTTCAACTGATGTCTTGTAGCTGATTACGGGGAAAAAACAGCATCCGCGCCTCTTGAGAAGAAGACACGGATGACAGTATATATAAATTGGAGGCGGTTATCCCACCTGGCTTCCCGGCTTCACCTCACCGAGTGTCGTGGTGACGCTGAGCGAACCGTCGAAGTTGAGGGCGGAGAGAATCATGCCCTGACTCTCGATGCCCATCATCTTGCGGGGAGCGAGGTTGGCAATGAACAGCACATCCTTGCCTACGAGCTCTTCGGGCTTGTAGAACTTCGCGATACCCGAGAGGATGGTGCGGTCGGTGCCACTGCCGTCGTCGATGGTGAACTGCAGCAGTTTGTTCGACTTCTTCACTGCCTGACAGTCCTTGATATGGCCGACGCGGATATCGAGCTTCTCCCACTCGTCGAATGGAATGTTGGGCTTTATCGGCTCAGCCTTATAATCTTTAGCGGCCTGTGCAGCCTCATTGGCTTTCTTCGTGGCAGCGAGCTTGTCGAGCTGCTTCTGTATGGTCTCATCCTCTATCTTCTCGAAGAGCAGATGAGGCTCACCCAACTGATGACCGGCCTCAAGCAGGTCGGTGCGACCCAGTTCAGCCCAGTCAAACTTCTCCATGCCAATCATCTGGCGCAGGTCCTTGCTCGAGAAGGGCAGGAACGGCTCAAAGGCGATGGCGAGGTTGGCCACGAGCTGCAGCGAGATGTTGAGGATGGTCTCCACACGCTTCGGGTCGGTCTTCCACACCTTCCACGGCTCGCATTCGGTGATGTATTTATTGCCGATGCGCGCGAGGTTCATGGCCTCCTTCTGTGCCTCACGGAACTTGAAGTTATCCAGGTATTGCTCCACCTTTTCCTTCACATCCTTGAACTCGGCGATGGCCTGCTTATCGACGTCGAGCAGTTCGCCACAGGCGGGCACCACGCCGTTCCAGTATTTCTTCGTGAGCTGTAGGGCGCGGTTGACGAAGTTGCCGTAGATGGCGACGAGCTCCGAGTTGTTGCGCTCCTGGAAGTCCTTCCAAGTGAAGTTGTTGTCCTTGGTCTCGGGGGCATTGGCGGTAAGCACATAGCGCAGCACATCCTGCTTGCCGGGGAAGTCGCGCAGGTATTCGTCGAGCCATACGGCCCAGTTGCGTGAGGTGCTGATCTTATCGTTCTCGAGGTTGAGGAACTCATTGGCCGGTACGTTGTCGGGCAGGATATAGCCGCCGTGAGCCTTGAGCATGACGGGGAAGATGAGGCAGTGGAACACGATGTTGTCCTTGCCGATGAAGTGGATGAGGCGCGTGTCGGGGTCCTTCCACCATTTCTCCCACGAGCCCCAGCGCTCAGGCTCGTTGTCACAGAGCTCCTTGGTGTTGCTGATATAGCCGATGGGGGCGTCAAACCACACGTAGAGCACCTTACCGTCGGCACCCTCCACGGGTACGGGAATACCCCAGTCGAGGTCGCGCGTCATGGCGCGGGGCTGCAGATCCATGTCGAGCCACGACTTGCACTGACCGTAGACGTTGGGGCGCCACTCCTTGTGGCCCTCTAAGATCCATTGCTTCAGCCAGTCCTGGTAGTCGTTGAGCGGCAGATACCAGTTCTTCGTCTTGCGTATCTCCGGTTTGGCGCCGCTGATGGTGGAGTGCGGGTTGATGAGCTCCATCGGCGAGAGGTCGCTGCCGCATTTCTCGCACTGGTCGCCGTAGGCGTTGGGGTTGCCGCAGTGGGGGCAGGTACCCATGATGTAGCGGTCGGCGAGAAACTGCTTGGCCTCGGGGTCGTAGTACTGTTCGGTCTCCTTCTCCACGAGCTTACCGTCGTCGTAGAGCTTGCGGAAGAAGTCGGAGGCGAACTTATTGTGCACCTTCGATGTCGTGCGGCTGTAGATGTCGAACGAGATGCCGAACTCCTTGAACGAGTCCTTGATGATTTTGTGGTAGCGGTCGCAGACATCCTGCGGGGTCACGCCTTCCTTCTTGGCGCGGATGGTGATGGGCACACCATGCTCATCGCTGCCGCCGATGAAGATCACCGGCTGCTTTCTCAGGCGCAGGTAGCGCACGTAGATGTCGGCCGGCACATAGACGCCGGCGAGGTGGCCGATATGCACGCCGCCATTGGCATAGGGCAGAGCGGCGGTCACGGTGGTCCGCTTGAAATGTTTTTCTTCCATGTATATTCTTGAGTTTCGTCCTTTATAGTGCAAAATTACTAAGAATGCGGCAGAAAATGACAATATTGTACAATGAATTCTATATTTTATTCGTCTGCCTTTTGCAAGTAGCGGAAAAAAGGTTATATTTGCAGGAAATAACAGAGCGAAAGCATTATGGAACAGATGATGAGAAAATACCCGGTGGGCATACAGACCTTCGAGAGACTTATCAGGGACGGTCTGGTTTATGTTGACAAAACCGACCTTGTCTGGAAACTGGCGCACTATGCCACGTTCGTCTTCATGAGCCGTCCACGCCGTTTCGGCAAGTCACTGCTCACCTCAACTTTGGAATCTTATTTCAAAGGCGACCGAGAGTTGTTCGAGGGTCTGAGGATTATGTCGCTCGAAAAGGAATGGACGCAGTACCCCGTGCTGCATCTCGACCTCAGCGTAGCCAAGGGACAGGACGATGCCGAGGGACTGCGGGAGACGCTGATGTGGATGATGGAGCCTCTTGCAAATATATACGGCAGAAAAGAGACAGAAACCACGCCGGGCAAGCTGCTCACCGGCCTCATCCACCGTGCGAACGAGCAGACTGGCCGGCAGGTGGCGGTCATCGTTGACGAATACGACGCGCCCTTGCTCGACGTGCTTCACAGTCAGGCTACGCTCGATGCCATGCGCAAGGTCATGCAGGAGTTCTACGTTCCGCTCAAGGCCAACGAGGCCTGCATCAGGTTCTGCTTCATCACCGGCATCACGAAGTTCTCGCAGCTGAGCATCTTCTCCACCATCAACAACCTGGCGAATGTCTCTTTGGAGAAGGAGTTCTCTACCATCTGCGGCTTCACCGAAGAGGAGCTGCGCACCACGCTGTGGCCCGACGTGGAGCAGCTGGCCGCCGTATTCAAGATTACGCCCGAGGAGATGCACGACAAGCTGAAGCAGCGCTACGACGGTTACCATTTCGCAGCTGACGCTCCCGAGGTCTATAATCCGTTCAGCCTGCTGAACTGTTTCCTGCACCGCAGGCTGAACAACTACTGGTTTTCCTCCGGCACGCCCACGTTCCTCATCCGCCAGATGCAGCATTTCCATACCGACATCACGTCGCTCGACTCGCTCGACGTGCCCGAGACGGCTTTCGACCAGCCCACGGAGAACATGATGGACGCGCTGCCGCTGCTCTATCAGAGCGGCTACCTCACCATCAAGGACTACGACCCCGACACCGAGGCCTATGAGCTCTCCATTCCCAACCAGGAGGTGCGCGTGGGCTATGTCAACGGCCTTCTGCCTACCTACACGGGATTGAACAATGCCGACGTGCAGATGGGCTTCGCCGCAAAGTTCTGGAAAGCGCTCAAGCAGGGCGACATCGACCTGGCGATGCGGCACATGCAGTCTTATCTCGCCGGCATTCCCTATGTGGAGGGCTTCAAGCAGAAACTTGCCGAGGCAAAGACCAAAGAGGGGTTCTATGAATACACGTTCTACCTCATCTTCTCCATGCTCAACGTCTATGCCCGCACGCAGGTGAAGGTGGCGGGGGGCCGTGTCGATATGGTCATCCTCATGCCCGACGCCATCTACGTGATGGAACTGAAGGTGGGCGACACCGCCCGCCACGCCCTCGAACAAATCAATGCCCGCGGCTATGCCACGCCCTACCTCACCGACGGCCGCAAGGTGGTGAGAGTCGGCATCCGCTTCGATACCGACAAGCATACCGTGGATGAGTGGGAGGTGGAGCAGTAACGGTTGCTTGGTGGCGTGGGAGAGACGTCCGGCACAGTAGGCAGGCAAAGATGGGTGGAAGGAGAAAAAAGTGTACTGTTGCCAAAAGAATACGGACCATCCTACCCAGAAACCGGAAAAGTTGTTCGCAAAGCTGGTCCTTGCCTCGTCCTGTACCGGGGACAGGGTATTCGACCCGTTCTTAGGCAGTGGCACATCGGCGGTGGTGGCAAGAAAGCTTGGCAGAAAATACTGTGGCATTGAAATCAACAGGGACTACTGCCTGCTGGCGGTAAAACGACTGCTCAACTCCGCCTCTGACAATACCATCCAGGGTTACGCGGATGGTGTCTTTTAGGAGCGCAATTCCATGAACGGGCAAATGAGACACCGGTACTTCCCAACATCCAATTCTTATCATATTAATTAAATTCAACACCAATGAGCATCAATATTAAGCGAACAGCACAGAAGCGCGTCGTCATTGTCGGCGGCGGACTCGGTGGCCTGCGGTTGGCCGAGGATCTCAAGGGCAGCGGCATGCAGGTGGTTCTCATCGACAAGAACAACTACCATCAGTTTCCACCCCTCATCTATCAGGTGGCCTCCGCCGGTCTGGCGCCGAGCAATATCTCCTTCCCCTTCCGACAGATCTTCCGCAAGCGCAAGGACTTTTATTTCCGCATGGCCGAGGCACGCGCCGTCTTCCCTGACAAGAAAATTCTGCAGACGTCGATTGGTAAAATTAATTACGATTACCTCGTCTTCGCAGCCGGGGCCACAACCAATTTCTACGGCAACAAGAACGTGGAGGAGTGGGCCATCCCCATGCGACACTTGGACGAGGCTATGGGACTGCGTAACGTGCTGCTGTCCAACCTCGAGCGTGCGCTGACCTGCGCCACCGAGGAGGAGCGGCAGGAGCTGCTCAACGTCGTCATCGTGGGCGGCGGTGCCACGGGCGTGGAGATTGCGGGCGCCATCTCCGAGATGAAGCGCTACGTCATTCCCTACGACTACCCCGACATGGACGCCTCCCACATGCATATCTACCTGCTCGAAGCGGGCAGCAAACTCTTAGCGGGCATGTCGCAGCAGTCGTCGGACAAGGCGCTGGAGTTTCTGCGGAGCATGGGCGTCGACGTGCAGTTCGGTAAGATGGTGACCGACTACCGCGACTATCGGGTGATGATCAAAGACGGTACGAGCATCGCCACGCGCACGTTCCTGTGGGTGTCGGGCATCAGGGCCGTCGACATCCCCGGCATCGAAGGCGACCGGCTGGGCCGCGGCTTCCGCATCAAGGTGGATGAATACAACCGCGTGCCTGGGCTCGACGGCATCTTCGCCATTGGCGACCAGTGTCTGATGACGACCGACGAGGGCTACCCCAACGGTCATCCGCAGTTGGCGCAACCGGCCATCCAACAGGCGCGTAACTTGGCGCGCAACCTGCGCAGGCTCAACGCCGGCGACGAGGCGCTCGAACCTTTCCACTACAACGACCTCGGGTCGATGGCGACCATCGGGCGCAATAAAGCCGTGGCCGACATCGGTAAGGTGCATTCGCAGGGCTTAATGGCGTGGCTGTTATGGCTCATCGTCCACCTGCGATCCATCCTCGGCGTGAAGAACAAACTCACGGTGATGCTCTCGTGGGCCTGGCAGTATTTCAGTTATGCCGGTTCCATCCGCAACATCGTCTACGCCACCAAGCCGAAGATCATCCGTGAGCGCATCAAGCGCGAGGCCAGCACGCACCTGGGTACGGACTTGATGGAATAGCCTCACCTGAAGCCTCACCCCGGGGAGCCTCACCCCTGGAGCCTCACCCCTGCCCCTCCCCAAGGGGAGGGGAAATGTCATCGCGATAGCTATGGTATCGCATCGCGATAGCTATGGTATCGCATCGCGATAGCTATGGTATCGCACTGCGATAGCTATGGTATCGCACCGCGATAGCTATGGTATCGCACCGCGATAGCTATGGTATCGCGAGGCGGATGCCGCGTTTTCATTGCCATAAAACTTTACAATCACAGCAAGATTTTGTCCGCTTTTTTCGAAATGAATTGAAAGATGGTACCCCTCGTGGTACCCCCTACCCCTATTGCGGGAATGAGAAATTTGTTGTATCTTTGCGGGCGAAAGAAGCAGCGGCTGTGTGCTTCAATGCACCATGAAAAACAAAAAAATCTTCCCATCATCTCCCCTCGCTATCTGTCAGATAGATAGATTATTTAGATATTATTTAGATAATATTTAGATAGAGGGCATCGGTGACGCTGATACAGAGCGGGTTGCAGAGCTGGTTCTGTTCTGTTTGGCGCGACATCCTGTTCTATTTGGCACGACATCCTGTTCAGTTTGGCAGGGAGTTTATGGGGTGAATGGGGTGAATGGGGTGAATGGGGTGAATGGGACGAATGGGACGAATGGGGTGAATGGGGCGAATGGGACGAATGGGGCGAATGGGGTGGATGGGGTGAATGAGACGAATGGGGTGAATGGGGCGAATGGGGTGAATGGGGCGGATGGGAGCTATTACCTGTGGTACCAGCGGATGATATTTTCATCGTACTGCTCAATGCGGTCGGCAATGGCGTTGTCTGGGATGCGGGGAGCGGAGATGCCGCCGGGGATGGTGAAGGGGGCCGTCTCAACGCGCAGCTCATCCCACAAGCCGCGGTCGAGAAACTGCTGATGAACCGTCGGACCGCCCTCGACGATGAGGCTTTGGCGCTGTGTGGCCGTCAAGTGGGCAATGACCGCGTCGATGTTAGGGAAGCAGAGGAAGGGAGAAGCGGAGGATGGGGCTAATGGGGCAGATGGGTTTAATGGGGTGGATGGGTTTAATGGGGTGGATGGGGTGGATGGAGAGGAGGAAGCTGATGGGGAGAGCGAGGAAGCGGGGGCGTCATTGATGGCGCGGTGGGTGAGCACGAGGCGCTCGGGGTTGGGGCCGGTCCAGTCGCGGACGGTGAGCTGCGGGTGGTCGGTGTCGAAGGTGGTGCGGCCGACTAAGATGGCGTCGCACTCGGAGCGGAGCTTGTGGCTGAGCATCATGGTGAACGGCGTAGAGATACGCAGCGGCTGGCGGTCGGACTGCGCCATGTAGCCGTTGGCCGTCTGTGCC
Organism: uncultured Prevotella sp.; assembly: GCA_900315835.1. GTDB lineage: Bacteria > Bacteroidota > Bacteroidia > Bacteroidales > Bacteroidaceae > Prevotella. The sequence goes on along the minus strand of ONAR01000041.1, from coordinate 10,406 downwards.
CATTTCAGGATGATGTAAGGCCGGTGGAGCTCGTTGAACGTCATGAAGCGACGGTTGATGGCCTTGCACTCGGCTTCGAGCACGCCGACGGTGACCTCGATGCCGGCCTCACGCATGCGACTGATGCCGCGGCCCTGCACCTTGGCGAAGGGGTCGACGCAACCGCAGACGCAACGCTTCACCCGTTTGCGGATGATGAGGTCGCAGCAGGGCGGCGTATGACCCCAGTGGCTGCACGGCTCCAGTGAGACGTAGATGGTGGCACCGGGGAGCAGCGGTTCGTCGGCTGGTTTAACTGAGGCGAAGGCGTTGACCTCGGCGTGAGGACCGCCGACGGGCGACGTGAAGCCCTCGCCGATGATACGGCCGTCGGCCGATACGATGACCGCGCCCACCATGGGATTGGGTTTCGTGGTGAGCAAGCCGTTGGCGGCCAGTTGGAGACAGCGGCGCATGAAGCGCTCGTCGGTAGTTTGTTGGGTGTTCATAGTCGAAAGGATTTATTCGTGGGGTGAATCGGCGGCAGGAATCTATCCGGCGGCAGGAATGCCGCCGCTCCTACACTTGGGGCGATATCCGGCGGCAGGAATGCCGCCGCTCCTACACTTGGGGCGATATCCGGCGGCAGGAATGCCGCCGCTCCTACGTCAGAACGGGGGCTTGTCGGTGAACGTCATCGTGCGACCTGTGGTGGGGTGGCGGAAGGTGAGTTGTTCGGCGTGGAGACAGAGGCGGCCGGAGCCACAGCGCACATCGCCCTGGATAAGGCGGCCGGAGCCACAGCGCACATCGCCCTGGATGAGGCGGCCGGTACCATACAGCGCATCACCGACGATCGGACAGCCGAGGCCATCGGCGTGGGCGCAGTGGACGCGCAGCTGATGAGTGCGGCCGGTATGGGGATAGAGCCAGAGGCGACTACGACCGTCATCGAAGCGGGCGACAACGTGGTAGGTCGTCAGCGCGGGGCGGCCGTGGATGGGGTCAACCACCTGACGCGGCCGGTCGTCGAGGTCGGGGCGCAGGGGCAGACTGATGACGCCCTCGTCGCGCTTGGGCTGGCCCTCGACGATAGCCACATAGCGCTTCTGGATGGTGTGGGCGGCGAACTGCCGTTGCAGGTCGTGGTAGGCCGCCATGGTCTTGGCGATGACCATCAACCCACTGGTGTCCATGTCGAGGCGGTGGACGATGAGCGGCGACGGGGCATCGGGGAAGCGGCGGCGCATGAGGCTCAGCACACTCTCGCGCCCGCTCTTGCCTGGAACGGCGAGCAGTCCGGCGGGTTTGCTCACCACGCAGATGTCGGCGTCGTCGTAGAGCGTGCGCAACCGGGCGGCTAACGCAGCATCACGTGAGGCGTCGTCGAGCGGGTTGGGCGCCACGTCGAGGCCCTGCAGCATCCACCAAAGGATGGGTTTGCACTTACCGTTGCAGGCGGGGTAACACTGCAGGTGGTGGCGCACCTCGGTCTTCGGACTCTCGCCCCACCAGAACATCGCCATGCTCACGGGGCGCAGTCCATGCAGGAAGGCGTATTGCAGCAGCTTCGGTTCGCAGCATTCGCCTGACCCCGCCGGAGGCAAAATACTGACGCCGCCGGACTGAGGCTTCGCTTCCGATGACGACAATCCGCTGTGGGACAAGACCGACAACAATGCCAACCCGCTATTGGGCAAGCCAGACGACGATTGATACGCCCGGGTGATGTCGATGAGGTCGCTGGTCTCGCCGCGGGCATTGCGCATCTGGAAATGGCGGAAGAGCCACCGCTGCAGGTCGTCGCTCTTCTGTCGCCGCAGGGTGCACAACTGATCCAGTGCTGCAGTCTTCTGTTGGCGGTCGGCCTCAATCCGGTTCTGGCAATCGCGCTGCCGCAGTTTCCAGCGATGCAGTTCGGCATTCTCAAACTGTCGGCGCCGGATGTAAGCCTCATCGGTTTCCTCCGTCAGCCGCGCCTTATGGGTCACCGGCCGCGGGTCGTCAATAGCCTCAGCGCCTTGGTTTTGTTCATCAGCCACCGCCTCAGCCAGCGCCCCGGCCTCATGGTTCAGCTGCGTGATCTCAGCCTCATGGGTCTTGAAATAACCGTCGGGCTGCAGGTAGTCGAACACCGCGGGCACGAATCCCGGCCAGTCGCTGCGACCACAGACTTGACCGCTGTAGGCTGCGAGATAAGACAAATGATGGCGCCGTTGCCCACCGGTCACCACCAACACGCCCATCATCTTGCCCCGGTCGATGTCGGCGCGGAAGGCGTCGGGCAGCGGCGTTGCAGAGAAAGCTGACGATCGGCCGTAGAGGTAGTCAGTCAGCTCATGGATGGCGGCGCGGCTGAGGTCGTCGGGCTCATAGTAAAACGGATTGTTGAGCCTCGGCGGAAGCGCGGTGGCGTCGCAGAGCGGATGGAGCAGCGGGTCGGAAGCAACAGGGGCTGAGGGCATGGGCGTCAAACGAGGAACATGATGAGCATTTGGGCGATGACCACGCGGGCAAACATGCCGAGCGGATAGACTGAGGCATAGCTCACGCTGGCCGTATCGCCGGGCATTGTGTCGTTGGCGTAGCCCAGGGCCATCGGGTTGGCCATACTGCCGCAGAGAATGCCGCAGATGGAGCCGAAGTCGTATTTATGGGTCTTGAGCACGATAACGCCGATGATGAGCACGGGGATGAGCGTGATGAGGAAGCCGATGCCCACCCAGGCCAGTCCTTCAGGCCGCATGATGGTGGTGAGGAAATCCTTACCCGAGTCGAGGCCGAGGCAAGCTAAATAGAGCGCCAGTCCGAGCTTACGCAACATGAGCGAAGCCGAGCGCGTGGTGTAGGAGATGAAGTGCATGCGCGGGCCCAGGGCGCCGACGATGATGCCCATGATGATGGGGCCGCCGGCGATGCCGAGACGGATGGAGGAGTCCATGCCGGGCAGGTTGATGGGGATGCAGCCGAGGGCCAGACCGAAGAAGATGCCGAGGAAGATGCTGCCGATGTTGGGCTCCTCGAGCGTCTTGACCGAGTTGCCGAAGAAATGCTCGGCGTTGTTGAGGTCGTCGTGCTTGCCCACGATGGTGACGCGGTCGCCGTATTCCAGTCGGAGGTCGTCGCTGGCCAGGAGTTTGATGTCGCCACGGATGACGCGGCTGACGTTGACGCCATAGGCATCGCGCAGATGCATCTGGCCGAGGCGCTTGCCGTTGAGCGACGTGCGCGTGACCACGCAGACGCGGCTTTCCACGTTGGCGTCGATGGCGTTCCAGTCGACGCCCTCGCGGTTCCAGTCCTTTTCCACCTGTTTGCCGAAGAGCAGCACCATGGCCTCCTCGTCCTCCTTGGTGGTGACCACGAGCAGGGAGTCGTTGACGTGGATGACGGTGTCGGCCAGCGGTACGATGACCTCGTTGCCGCGCCAGATGCGCGAGATGATGAACTTCAGGTGGGTGAGGTGGGCTATCTCGGCGATGGTCTTGCCGACGATGGCGGGGTTGATGGCGACGAACTGCGCGATGTAGGTGTGGTCGTCGTCGGCGCGGTTTTTCAGCTTCAGGTCGTCGGGCTTGACAAAGAGCTTACGGATGATGACCATGGCGATGATGACGCCGACCACGCCGAGGGGATAGGTGACGGCTGTGGCCAGAGCTACGCTGCTGCTGGGCAGTCCGAGGTGGGAAAGGGCCTGCGTGGCCGCACCGAGGGCCGGCGTGTTGGTGGTGGCGCCGCAGAGCAGTCCGACCATGTCGGGCAACTTAACGCCCGTTATCGGAATGAGGAGGAGGGCAAACAGGGTGCCGACGACGATGACGGCAAGGCTCCAGAGGTTGAGCGCGAGGCCCTCGTGGCGCAGCGATCCGAAGAAGTTGGGGCCGACGTGGAGACCGAGGCAGTAGACGAACATCGACAGTCCGAAGGTCTCGATGTAGTCGAGCGTCGTCGCATCGATGCTCAGGTGCAGTTCGCCCGCCATGATGCCGACGAAGAACACCCAGGCGATGCCGAGCGAGATGCCTTTGACCTTGATTTTGCCCAAGGCCAGTCCGCCGGCGATGATGAGCGAGACGATGACCACCGTCTGGACCGACGAGTGGAGGGTAAAGAGCGAGTTGAGATAGTCCATCATAGGTTATAGGATGTCGAGGTAGCGTTCAAGCGGAATGCCGCGGTTCTTGTCGGCATTGTCTTTGTTGAGGTCGATGAGCTGATAGACGGCGTCCATGGCCTTGCGGCAGGCCGCCTTGAGTTTGTCGCCGTTGAGCAGATGACCGATGAGCACCGCCGAGAAGATGTCGCCGGTGCCGGGGAAGTGGACCGGTATCTCGGTGTAGTCGAGCAGGAAATATTCGTCGTCGGTGTGGTTGTAGCCGGCCACGCAATGGCGGCCGTCGACGGGTATGGAGGTGATGAGCACCGACTTGGCGCCGATGGCCCGCAGCTTGTCGAGCAGTTTATGGGCCTCCTCGTGGGTGACGCCCTCGGGGTTGAACGTATGGCCGGTGAGGTAGCAGGCCTCGGTGTGGTTGGGGTAGATGAGGTCGGCCACGGCCACCATCTCGCGCATGCTCTGGATGGTGGCGGGTGTGACGCCATTGTAGAGCTTGCCCTCGTCGCCCATGATGGGGTCGACGAAGATGGTGGCTCCGCCCAAGGCCTCCTCGCGGCAGTACTGCGAGATGAGCCGCGCCTGGCGCTCTGAGGCAATGAAGCCCGTGGCGATGGCGTCGTAGCTGAATCCCAGTTCGCGCCATATCGGGAATACGCCCTTGATGTAGTCGGTGGTGTCGAGAATGTTGAACTTGCCGTAGTCGAGCGTATTGCTGACAAGGGCCGTGGGCAGGTTGAACGTGGGCACGCCCATGTAGGACAATATAGGCAGCATGGCAGCCGTGGCAACCTTGCCGTAGCCGCACATGTCGTTGATGAGCAATAAGTGAGTCTTGACCATAGCTGATGTGGAATATCGGTGCAAAATTACTAAAAAGATAACGGGTGGGGGAAAGAAAAACACAAAAAACGTTGAAGGAAATAAAAATAAAAGAAATAAGGTAACAAAAGTCGGTTTCAATCGTTTAATAAGAAAAATGTTGACGTAAAACTAATTATATCTATTCCAATGATAGACGCTTCTAATAACTATTGCCTTATCCTTGCCGGCGGACGAGGCCGGCGTTTGTGGCCATGTAGCCGTGAGACCAATCCGAAGCAGTTTATCGACTTCTTCGGTACGGGCAAGACCCAGTTGCAGCAGACTTACAGCCGCATGGCCAAATGCATCAGCAAGGACCACATCTATGTGAGTACCAACATCGATTACATCGACATGGTGACGCAGCAGTTGCCTGAGGTGCCGCGCGAGCATATCCTTGCCGAGCCCATCATGCGCAACACCGCGCCGAGCGTGGCTTGGGCCAACCACCGCATCTCGAAGCAGAACCCCGACGCCGTGCTCATCGCGGTGCCGTCGGACCAATTGGTGCTCAACGAGGAGGCCTTCACCCACAACGTCTGTGAGGCCATCAGCTTCGTGGCCAACCACGATATGTTTATCGCAATGGGCGTCACGCCAACGCGCCCCGAGCCGGGCTACGGCTACATCCAGATGGATGGTCACCAGTCGGGCAACATCTACAACGTGCGCAGCTTCACCGAGAAGCCCGACCGCCAGTTTGCCCAGTTGTTCATGGACAGCGGCGAGTTTCTGTGGAATACGGGCATGTTCGTGTCCAATGTGCGCAATGTGAAGCGTATGTTCTCAACGTTCCTGCCTGAGGTGCTGCGCCATCTCGACCAGCTCAACCCCAACGCCACGCTGCAGGAGGAGGATGACTACATGATGGAGAACTTCCCCACCTATCCGAACATCTCAATGGAGACAGGCATCCTGGAGAAGTTGCAGGATGTGTGTGTGATGAAGTGCGACTTCGGTTGGGCCGACCTCGGTACGTGGCATGGCATCTATGAGGCGCTGCCGAAGAACGATGACGACAATGTGGTCATCAACAGCGACGTGATGATGGAGAACAGCCACCACAATGTCATCAAACTGCCGAAGGGCCTGACGGGTGTGGTGAGTGGGCTCAACGACTTCATCATCGCGCAGGAGGGCAACGTGCTCCTCATCTGCAAGAAGGAGGACTCCTCGGCCCTGGTGCGCAAATACGTCAACGAGGTGCAACTGCGCAAGGGGGAGGACTACGTATAGGAGAAACTCATGAGATGAGACCACCCACGACATCCTCGACCTGCCGAAGCCTGATGATTGCGCTTCTCCCCACGTTATCGTTGATGGTCTTTCTTCTCACCTTTCCGTTGATGGCAGTGGCGCAGGTGCGCATCAACGGGCATGCGCCGTTTGTTGACAAGGCAAACGGGAGGCTGCTGTTTGTCACCCCGCAAACCACCATAACCAGCCTTACCGCCACCGTGGCGCCAAACGATACGGCGTGGACGGCGCTGACGGTTGACGGCAGGCTGGTTGCTTCGGCGACGGCCATAGACTTCGGCGATGTCAGCAACGGACGCACCTTCACGCTCAGCGGACAGTGCGGCGGCAAAGACAGCATGCTGACGATTGGCTTCACCTGTCTGCCTGTGGTGGAGCTGAAGAAAACAACGGCGTTTACCAATGACTATGAGCCATGCCGGCTTATCATTGATGAACCCGACTCGGCAGCGGCTGCCCCCGTCTATCAGGCTAAGGTGAAGCACCGCGGAGGAACCACCAACACCGCCGGCCGACATAAGCGCAACTACCATTTCAAGCTGTTGGATGATCAGGGCGAGTCGCTCGACCTGCCGCTGTTGGGCATGCGCGAGGACAACGGATGGCTGCTCGACGCGGGGCAGATAGACCTCTTCCGCTTGCGCAACCACATCTGCCATGAACTGTGGCTCGACTGCGCCACCAAGCCTTACTACTATGAGCAGGAGCCGAAGAGCGTCAACGGGTGTCATGTGCGCCTCATCGAACTGTTTGTCAACGATGAATACCGCGGCGTGTACTCGCTGATGGAGCCCGTCGACCGCAAGCAACTGAAGCTCAAGAAATACAAGAAAGGCGTGAAAGGATGCCTGTGGAAAGCAACGGGATGGCAGGCGACGATGTTTTACAATGCGGTCAGCAGCTACGACAACCGATCGGCGACGCTCGGCGGCTTTGAGGCGAAATACCCCGAACCCGGCGACGACGCCGACACCACCGACTATGCACCGCTGGTGGCGGCCATCAACTTCGTCGCCACGGCTACCGACGACGAGTTTAAGCAGCATATCGCCGACTATATCGACCTGCCGGTGTTGGAGGACTACGTGCTTTTCATCGACCTCATCAACGGCATTGACAATCGCGGAAAGAATTGCTACTGGAGCATTTACGACAAGACCAAGAGCGGCCGCATGTGTATTACGCCGTGGGATATGGATGCCGCCTTAGGGCAGAACTACGCCAATACGCCGGGGCTGTCGGATGAGCTTACGAAGGCGGACAATGCGATTGGCGACTTCACGAACATCGAGGTGAGGTTGAGTGCGGTGTTTGGCAAAGCCTATGCCGAGGCCAAGCAACAGCGTTACGCCCAGTTGAGGCGTACATGGTTTGATGAGCAACAGTTGGCCGCACGCTTCGAGGCGCATTACGACTCGCTCAGTTTCAGCGGCGCCTCCATGCGCGAGACCACCAAATGGAGCATGGACAGCGATCTTGGCGGTAAGGCATTGGACTTCAGCGACGAACTGGCGAAGATCAAGGATTGGATTCATCAGCGCCTCGTCTATCTGGACAGCAAATACGGTTATTCCTCCACGGGCATCACGTCGGTGCACCACCCCACCGCCGATGACGACGCCTGGTATACCCTCAGCGGCATGCGCGTGCCCCACCCTGCTAAGGGCGTGTATATTCATAAGGGCAGGAAGGTCGTGGTGGAATGATAAATAATGTGATGCTGATACGCCGATTTTAATAGATAATTGGTAACTTTGCAACATCTTTGTGTGCTGCACTGTGGCTGACAAATCAAGGATTTAAGCATTGCAGCCCCATCATTAATTCAATAATAATGAAAAGATTATCATTCTACAAGACATTGTTCCTTACCGTTTGCCTCATCATCCCCGGTCTTTGTGAAGCAAACGCGGCAGAGGAGGAAACGCAAAAGTTGCCCGTGATGAAGATTACAGTGGACGGGTCGATTACAAAAGACATGGCGTATACCAATGGCACCATGCAGCTCACCGATGAGACTGGCCATGTAGTGGAATTGAAGGCTAAGTTCCGCACACGTGGCGCCACAGCTAAATCCTACATGGTAAAACCCTCGCTCAACATGAAGCTCCGCACCGATGACTACTCGGCCTCGCAAGACTCTATGCTGCTGGGCATGCGGTCAAAAGCGAAATGGATACTCGACGCTATGGCCATTGACCGCATCTGCATGCGCAACCGCGTCGCTATGGACGTTTGGAATGATTATTCCCACCTACCCTACGCAACCGACTTTGGCTCACGCAGCGGCACCGAAGGCCGTTTCATTGAGATGTATATCAATGGGGAGTATAAAGGCATCTATTGCCTTAGCGACGACATCAACCGCAAGCTGCTCAATCTCAAGAAATATGATGAGAAGAAAAAGCTGGTGAGAGGCGTGCTCTACAAGAGCGGCACCCAAGACATCTCCAACCAAGACGAGCGCAACTTTACCGATGACTGGAAGACGGGCACCATCTCATGGCATAATGCATGGGAACTGAAGGAGCCTGAGGACTATGAGTGCGAAGAGGCTTGGCAACCGCTGATCGACCTCTTCGACAACCGTCAGACTTACGATGAGGTGAAGAAGTATTTCTTCCTTGACAACCTCGTCGACTATCAGCTGCATGTAATGGCATTCGCCATTCAGGACAACTGGGGCAACAAGAACCACTACTTCTCGATACGCAATATTCAGAAGGACATCGATGACCCCGACTCCACTGAGTCCGCACGCCGCAAGGTCATCGTCTCGCCGTGGGACCTCGATACTTCGCTCGGTGGAACCTACAACGGCAGTGCGTATGGCGGCAACGGATATAGCTCCTGGACGCCAGCCGACGTGGTGAAGACGGGAGGGTGCTATCCCTTCAGCCTTTGCCAGGGGCAAGAGGAATACAAGCAGTTGCTGAAGAAGCGGTGGACACAACTGCGCACCACCGCTTTTGCCAAAGACAGCATCAACGCCCGACTCGAGAAATACCGTGACCTCTTCATCAACAGCGGCGCATGGAAGCGCATGACCGAATACTTCGATGCGCAGACATACAAGCCTTGCTATGTGGAAGATCTGACGGAGGAGATCGGCTATGTCGAGAAGTGGTATGCCCAGCAATACGACCTCATGGATACCTATTTCAACATAGACACTGGCATCAATGCGATTATTGATAACCAGAAGAACGACGATGCCATCTATTCCATACAGGGCATCCGACTCGATAAGGTTCCCGCCAAGGGATTGTATATACAAGGCGGGAAACTGCGGATGAAGCTGTAACCTTTCCCCATTGGGGACGGGGCTACTGCTGCATTCCCTGCATGAAGCGCTGTTGCAGCATCCGGGCCATCTTGTTGTCGGGATTGAGCTTCAGCGCCTCATCGAAGTTGCCGAGGGCCTGGCGGTAGTAGCGCGGTCCGTTCTGCTGTGGATCGGTCACGATGACAGCCGTATAGTAGAAGCCGCGGAGCGTGGCGAGGTCGGAGCGGTCGGCGGCGCGCTGGGGCTTCAGCGCCTCAATCTTACCGATGATGCGCTGGGCCTCGTCGATATATTGCCGCGCCTTGCTGTCCTTCGGATTGGTGCAGACGGTACCCAACAGCAGTGAGGCCTGCTGGTATTTCGGACCGATGCTGTCGGGCTGCATGGCCTCGAGACGTTGCAAGGCGGCGAGCTGTCGGCCGTCGGTCACCCTACCGGAGATGGTAATGGTCGTGGCCGTGGTGGCCGGTGTGGGTTGCTGCGCATTGACGGCTATGGCGGTCGTCAGCAGGAGGATGAGGATGAGGATGATGATATTGCGTTGCATGCCGGCAAAGTTAGGGCATCAAACGCAATGCGGCAAATATTGGGGACAGACGGCTAACAATCGTGCCACTTGCCTAAGCCTCAGGACGAAATGCGGGCATTTGGGACGAATGACTAAGCGGCTTCCTATCCCACAAACGACCGCAGCTTAGCCACGTAACTGCGCGATACGGGCACCACGTGGCGGTCGTCGCCAACGGTGAGTTGGTAACCGTTGGAGTTGCCGTGAGCCGAAAGAATGTGGTTGAGGTTGACGATAAATGGGCGCACCCGATAATGTCCGTGGTGATGTACGCCACCGGTGACAGTGTAGTGGCCGGCCTGGTGCCGGCCACCAGCCGCCGGTGTTGCGGGCGTGTC
>ONAR01000035.1 GCA_900315835.1 uncultured Prevotella sp. | reverse complement strand
CAAACCTTTGAAGAGGTCTTTGCGGCCCTGGAAATAATATTTCAGGGTAGAGACAAGCAACGACTTGCCGAAGCGGCGCGGACGGCTGAGGAAATAAACACCCTCACTGCTTGCCAGTTGATAGACCAAGTCGGTCTTGTCAACGTATACCATATTGCCATTAATAATCTTGGCAAAGTCTTGTATGCCTATGGGATATTGTCTCATCGTCTTATATTTTTGGCAAATATAGCATCTATTCTTCTATTCTACAAATGTTTTGCAAGTTTTTTCCCTTCAGGGCGAGGTATTATTTTCTTCCCCTACTATGGTCTTCCGATGATGATTTTTCGTCTTTTGCGGTAATGTTTGCGGTAATGTTGCGGTAATGTCTGCAGCCATATTACCGCGCTTAACATGTTTTCCATCAGTCGGTTATCCACCTGTAGTAATTGCGGTAATAGGATTTTGATAGTGTAGGGGCGCGCGCTGTGGAATTCTGCCACTACCCACCCGGTTCCACTTGCAAAGATAATACAATTTTAGGAAAAGACATTATTCTATTCAGGTTTCGCAAGTTGTTTACCAACCTCTCTGTTTACTATGTTACTATGTCTGTTTACTCTGTTACTATGTCTTCCCTTACCCTGTCTGCACCCTAACTTTATTATGTCCTCATGCAATAATGGGGAGGGGAGGGGCGTTATAGAAGTAGATAAACGTTTATTATTTTACTAAATGATTGAATACATCAAGGGCGAGCTGACCGAGCTCTCGCCTGCACTTGCCGTCATTGAGGCAGGGGGCGTGGGGTATGCGCTCAGCATTTCGCTGAACACCTACACCGCCGTCCAAGGCAAGAAAGAAGCGAAGCTCTACGTCCACGAGTCGCTCGTCACCGGCGGCCGCGACGACAGCTACACGCTCTACGGCTTCGCCACGAAGCAGGAGCGTGAGCTCTACCGCATGCTCATCTCCGTGTCGGGCGTCGGCGCCAATACGGCCCGCATGATGCTCTCGAGCCTGTCGCCCGCCGAGCTTTGCAATGCCATCGCCAACGGCAACGAGAAGCTCATCAAGGGCGTCAAGGGCATCGGACTGAAGACGGCCCAGCGCATCATCGTCGACCTGAAGGATAAGATTGTGTCCACCGGCATCGCCGACGAGCTGCATGTCTCCACGACCCGCGAGAGCGGACCTGCTGTCAACAACGCCGTGAAAGACGAGGCCGTGTCGGCCCTCACCATGCTCGGCTTCTCCCCTGCCCCATCGGCCAAGGTCGTCATCGCCATTCTCACCGAACAGCCCGACCTGCCCGTGGAGATGGTGGTGAAGGAAGCCCTGAAACGCATCAAATAGCTTATGAACATCAGGAAGAGAGATACGATAGCACTGTTGTTGCTGGCCATAACGATGGTCGGCTATGCCGCCGTGTCTATCTTCCAAGTCGACCCCAACCGGCAAAGCAACCGGGCACAAGCCGCCAACCGTACTGCGGCAAGCGCGCAGGACAACAAGAAGACGACCGCAGGCAAAGGCACCAAGCCGGCCTTGCCCGATGTCGTTTTGGACGAAGACTCCATCCCCGACTCGCTGCTCCACCCACGCTGGAAGATTCAGCGCACCACCCCCATCACCTACGACGACCTCGAGACGAGTCCCATCGACCTCAAGACGCCCGACGGCGTGAAGTATGAGGTGACCTACAACGACACCATCAACCGCTACATCATCGGCACACGCATTGGCCAGACCTGGCTCGCCGCGCCCATCATGATGACGCCTGAGGAATATATGAAATGGAGCGAGAAACATGGCCGTGACGCCTATTTCCGCTCGAAGAACGACGAGATCTACAAGGCCAAGGGCAAAGAGAAGTTCGACTTCACCGACATGCACTTCGACCTCGGACCGGCCGAGAAGATCTTCGGTCCCGGCGGCGTGCGCATCAAGACGCAGGGTTCGGCCGAACTGAAGTTTGGCGCCACAACGAAGAAAATCGACAACCCGTCGCTACCCGTCAGGAGCAGGAACAAGACGACGATGGACTTCGACCAGAAGATTAACTTCAGCATGAACGGTAAGGTAGGCGACAAGGTGAACATGAACCTCAACTACAACACCGACGCCACCTTCGACTACGATGCGCAGAACATGAAGCTGAAGTACGACGGCAAGGAGGATGAGATTATCAAGCTCGTCGAGGCGGGCAACATCTCGTTCCCCTCCAATTCCTCGCTCATCCAGGGCTCCAGCAGTCTGTTCGGTCTGCGTACCGACATGCAGTTCGGCAAACTCAAGCTGCAACTGGTCGCCTCGCAGAAGAAGAGTACGTCGAAGAGCGTCAGTTCGAAGGGCGGTAAGCAGTACACCACCTTCGAGATGGACGCCGCCGACTACGAGGAGAACCGCCACTTCTTCCTCTCGCAATATTTCCACGACCATTACGACGCGGGCATGAGCAAGCTGCCCAACCTCACCACCGGCATCACCATCAACCGCGTGGAGATCTGGGTGACCAACAAGACGGGCAACACTACCAACACCCGCAACATTGTGGCGCTGACCGACCTCGGCGAGAACACCTCGGTGAGCAACAACCGCTGGACGGTCACCGGATCGCCGGTACCCGCCAATGCCGCCAACACGGAGTATGAGACGATGGTCAACAGCTACACCGATGCCCGCAACATCGACCAGACCTCGACAGTGCTCGACGGCGCCGGACTGGTGGGCGGCACCGACTACGAGAAGATTCAGAGCGCCCGGTTGCTCAGCTCGTCGGAATACACCGTCAACACCGCCTTGGGCTACGTCTCGCTCAACACCGCGCTGCAGACCGACCAGGTGCTGGCCGTGGCTTACGAATACACTTACGGCGGCCGCACCTATCAGGTGGGTGAGTTCGCCAGCGACAACACCGACGTCAACAGCGCACTCTTCGTCAAATCGCTGAAGAACACCAGCAACAACCCCTCTCAAGGCAACTGGAAGCTGATGATGAAAAACGTGTATTACCTGGCTTCATCGGTCGAGAAGGAGAAGTTCCGCCTCGACGTCAAGTACCAAAGCGACACCGCCGGCGTCTACCTCTCCTATATCCCCGAGGAGCAGGTGAAGAGCCAGACCCTCATCAAGGTGTTGGGGGCCGACCGCCTCGACAACAACAATAAAGCCCACTCCAACGGTTACTTCGACTATGTGGAGGGCTACACCGTGAGCAATGGCCGCGTGTTCTTCCCCGTGGCCGAGCCTTTCGGCAGCTATATGTACAACTACCTCACGCAGCACGGCGTGAGCAGCGATGTGGCCCGACGCTATGCCTTCACCGAGCTGTACGACTCGACGAAGACCGTCGCCAAGCAGATTGCCGAGAAAGATAAGTACCTGTTGCAGGGACAGTTCCGCGGCACCCAGGCCAACGTCATCTCGCTCGGCGCCTACAATGTGCCGCAAGGTTCGGTGGTGGTCACCGCCGGAGGCGTCACGCTCACCGAGGGCTCCGACTACAGCGTCGACTACAACGCCGGTGAGGTGACCATCCTCAACCAGAGCATCATCGACGCCGGAACCAACATCAACGTCTCGCTCGAAAGCCAGTCGGACTATTCGCAGGAGCGCAAGACGATGTTCGGTATGAACTGGGAATACGATTTCTCAAAGAACTTCCAGCTGTCGGGCACGTTCCAGCACCTTGGCGAGCAGTCGCTCACCAACAAGGTGCAGATGGGCATCGAGCCGGTCAACAACACCCTCGTGGGCCTCAACATCAACTGGAAGCACGAGAGCCAGTGGTTGACCAACGCGCTCGACAAGCTGCCCTTCCTCCACCTCACCCAGCCCTCGCAGATCTCATTCACCGGCGAGTTTGCCAAACTCTTCGCCGGTCAGGCGCGCGGCACACAGGACAATGCCTCCTATATCGACGACTTCGAGAACACCACCGACAAAATCAGCGTGCTCGACCCTACGCAATGGAGTCTGTCGAGCGTACCGTCAACATTCGCGGAGAGCAGCGACAAGACCACACTGCGCTCGGGCTACAACCGCTCGCAGATGGCGTGGTACACCATTGACCCGCTGTTTACCCGCCGCTCGTCGTCACTCACGCCGTCACACATCCGTGGCAACCTCGAGATGCTGAGCGACCCCTACATGCGTGAGGTGTATGTGCGTGAGCTCTATCCCACGCGCGACCAGAGCAGCTACAACGGCGCCACCTCAACGCTCTCCGTGATGAACATTGCCTACTACCCCAACGAGCGCGGACCGTACAACTTCAACCCCGACCTCAACTACGACGGAACGCTGCGCAACCCGCAGCAGCATTGGGGAGGCATGATGAGACGCCTCGATACCAACGACTTCGAGCAGGCCAACATAGAGTACGTGGAATTCTGGCTCCTCGACCCATTCATACACGCCAAGGAGCAGGGAGAGACCAATGCCGGAGGCGACCTATACATCAACCTCGGCGAGGTGTCGGAGGATGTGCTCCACGACGGTAAAAAATTCTACGAGAGCGGACTGCCCGTCGACGGTTCGCAGAGCTTCACCTATACCCAGTGGGGTAAGATTCCTACCCAGTCGACCGTCACCTACGCCTTTGCCACCACGTCGGGCAGCCGCGCCCTACAGGACCTTGGCTTCAACGGCCTCAACGACCAGGAGGAGCAGACCTTTGACAGCTATCAGGACTTCCTCAAGCAGATTCAGGGCAAGGTGAGCCAGGCCGTGTTCGACTCCATCTTCGCCGACCCCGCCAACGACGACTACCACTACTTCCGCGGAAGAGACTACGACCAGCGGCAGTTCGACATTCTGCGGCGCTATAAGTACATCAACAATCCGCAGGGCAACTCGCCCGACAACGAGAGCAGCCCCGAGAGCTACAGCACGGCATACAAGTCGATGCCCGACGTGGAGGACATCAACCAGGACTACACGCTCAACGAATACGAGAAATACTATCAGTACCACATCTCCCTGCGCCCCGAGGACCTGCAGGTGGGACGCAACTATATCGTCGACAGCCGCGACGCCGCGGCCCCATTGCGAAACGGCAAGACCGGCCATTGGACCTGGTACCTCTTCCGAGTGCCCGTCGATGAGTTTGAGCGGCGTGTCGGCAACATCAGCGACTTCTCCTCCATCCGCTTCATGCGCATGTTCCTCACGGGTTTCCAGCGCAACGTAGTGCTGCGCTTCGGCAGCCTCGACCTCGTACGCGGCACTTGGCGCGTCTATACGCAGAACCTCGACAACGGCGGCGCGCAGACAGGCACCATGACCACCGCCTCGGTGAGCATTGAGGAAAACAACGACAAGAAGCCCGTCAACTACGTGCTGCCGCCGGGCATCAAGCGCGAGCAGGACCCCTCGCAGCCACAACTGGTCGAGAGCAACGAGCAGGCCCTGCAAATCAACGTCGAGAACATGTCGCCCAATGAGTCGAAATGCGTGTATAAGAACACTACCATCGATATGCGCCAATACAAGCGCCTGCAGATGTTCGTACACGCCAACGCCGAGGAGAACAACACCACTGACCTCAAGGACAACCAGCTGGCGCTGTTCATCCGTCTCGGCTCCGACTACAAGAGCAACTACTAC
This sequence comes from uncultured Prevotella sp., assembly GCA_900315835.1. Taxonomy (GTDB): domain Bacteria; phylum Bacteroidota; class Bacteroidia; order Bacteroidales; family Bacteroidaceae; genus Prevotella. The sequence continues at coordinate 18,236 of ONAR01000035.1, read as the reverse complement.
GAATACGAGATACCCCTGAAACTCACGCCGCCGCGCAACAACTACAACCGCTACGTGTTGGCCGACTGCGAGGCAGTATGGCCTGAAGACAACATGCTCGACATCCCGCTCTCGCTATTCACCTCGGTCAAGCGTGAGCGTAACCAGGGTCGCGCCATGGGTACGGCATCCTACACCCGACCGTATGTGGCTTATGACGCCGACCACCCCAACAACAAGATTACCATCCTCGGCAACCCCACCTTAGGTGAGGTGAAGACGATGATCATTGGCGTGAGAAACCTCTCGGCCAATCAGAAGAGCGGTGAGATTTGGGTCAACGAGCTGAGACTAAAGGAATACAACAACACCGGCGGCTGGGCGGCCAACGGCAACCTCAACGTGCAGCTCTCCGACCTCGGCAACATGAACGTGCAGGGCCGCTACGTGTCGCAGGGCTTCGGCGGACTGGAGGACGGGGTCAGCTCACGCACACAGGACTCGCAGACCGACTTCTCCTTTACCACCAGCATGGAGCTGGGCAAGTTCTTCCCCGACAAGGCCAAGGTCTCCATCCCGGTCTACTACAGCGTCACCAAGCAGAAGACCACGCCAAAGTACAACCCACTCGACACGGATATGGAGCTAAAGGATGCCCTCGACGCCGCTGCCAACCAGCAGGAGCGCGACAGCATCAGCAACATTGCCGTCACCAAGCAGACCAGCACCAACTTCGCCGTATCCAACGCCCGCGTCGGCATACAGAACAAGCGCCACCCGATGCCCTACGACCCCGCCAACTTCTCCTTCTCCTACAGCCACTCCCACACCCATAACCAGGGCGAGACCACGGTCTATGAGGACGAGGACAACTGGGCAGGCTCGTTCAACTACAACTGGTCGCCCGTCTACAAGGCATGGGAACCCTTCAAGAAAGTGAAGAGCAAGAGCAAGTGGATGGACCTGCCAAAGCGGCTGGGCTTCAACTATCTGCCGCAGAACGTGGCGTTCAACTCCGAGATGACGCGCAACTACTACGAGCTGCAGGAGCGCGACATGGAGGCCACCGAGAACAGCGCGCTGCCGCTGACATTCTCGGAGCAGTTCCTATGGAACCGCGAGTTCCAGCTGCGGTGGGACTTTACCAAGAACCTTCACATGAACTTCCAGAGCGCCACCCACGCGCAGATTGAGGAGCCCTATACCCCCATCAACAAGGACCTCTATCCCGACCGCTATTCGGCCTGGAAGGACTCGGTGTGGACAAGCATCAAGCACCTCGGCTCACCGCTCGACTATCAGCAGACGTTCACGCTGAGCTATCAGCCGCCCATCAACCTCATCCCCATCTTCTCATGGGTGCGTACCGACGCCTCCTACAACGCCACCTACAACTGGGTGCGCGGTACCGAACTGGAGGACGGCACGTCGCTCGGTAACACCATCTCTAACAACCGACAGTTCAACGTCAACGGCAACTTCGACCTCGTGAAGCTCTATAATATGGTGCCATTCCTGAAGAAGACCAACGAACGCTTCGACAAAAACACCGCTAAGAGCACAGCCCAGCGCGAGCGCGAGAAGAAGCAGAAGGATCAGGCCAAAGCCAAGCAGCAGGCCGAGGAGAAGAGAATACGCGAACAAGCCCTGAAAGACGGAAAAGACGCCGATGCCGCCGTGAAGGAATGGAAACAGAAACAGAAAGACGAAGCGCAGAAAAAGCAGCAACTGCCCAAGCGTAAGAACGCCTTCGAGAAGGAAATCGTGCTGAAGCCCGACACCACGCTCACCGTGAGCCATAACAAGAAGACCAAGCGCATACTGGTGACGGCCAAGACCGAGGACGGCAAGACGTTTAAGCTGAAATTCAAGAAGCTCGACAACAACAAGATACGCATCAAGAATAAGGTGGACTCGACCACGAAGCTGAAGCTCTCAGTCGTCGCCCTGCCCGCACTCGAAGACAAGAAGTGGTACAAGGTGGCGCAGTCCATCAGCCGCGTGGCGATGATGGTGCGCTCGGCCAGCATCACTTACCGCAACCAGTACGCCATGTCGGTGCCCGGCTTCATGCCCAACATCGGTGACGCCTTCGGTCAGACGCGTGGCAACCACGTGCTGTCGCCCGGACTCGACTTCGCCTTCGGTCTCGTCGGCGACAGCTATATAGACAAGGCTCAGCGCAACAACTGGCTGCTCAACAGCGACAGCGTGGCCACGCCTGCCACGACCAACCTCACCACCGACCTGCAGCTCCGTGCAACGCTTGAGCCGGTGAAGAATCTGAAGATTGACCTCACCGCGAGCCGCAGCGAGACCAAAGCGCGCAGCATACAGTATATGTATGTCGGCAACCCCACCACGCAAACGGGTAACTTCAACATGACCACCATCTCGCTGTCGTCGGCCTTTGAGAGCATGGGCAACGCCAACAACGGATTCCACTCGAAGACATTCGAGAAGTTCTGCAACTCACTCGAGAGCTTCCGTCAGCGTGTCGAGGCCCGCTATGCCGGTGTCACCTACCCCGAGGGAACGACGCTGGCCGGAAAGACCTTCGACGCGGCCAACGGTGGGGTCAACACCTACTCCGCCGACGTCATGGTGCCCGCCTTCCTCAAAGCCTACACCAGCATGGGCGGCAACGGACTGAGCATCTTCCCCTCGCTGTCGCGACTGCTGCCCAACTGGACACTGCGCTATAGCGGACTGTCCAACCTGCCGTGGTTCCGCGACCACTTCAAGTCGGTCAACATCAACCACAGCTACAAGAGTATCTACGCCGTCGGCGCCTACCAGACTTACTCCACGTTCCAGTCGCTCATGGGCGACGACCTCGGTTTCATCTCCGACGCCACCACGGGCAACCCCATCCCCAACTCAATGTTCAACGTCTCGACAGTGAGCATCAACGAGTCGTTCTCGCCCCTCTTCGGCGTCGACGTGACCTTCCTCAACAACATGACGGCCAAGCTCGAATACCGTCAGACGCGCGCCCTGTCGCTGTCGATGACCAGCGTGCAGCTCAATGAGGCGCTCAGCAAGGACTGGGTGTTCGGCTGGGGCTATCGCATCAACAACTTCAACCCCTTCAAGGTCGGAAAGCGGAAGGTGAAGAGCAAGACCACAGGCAACAAGAACAGCAACAACAGCAGTAGCAGTAGGTCGAGCAGCAGCTCCGGCACCAACAACAACCTTAACCTGCGCCTCGACCTCTCCTATCGTAAGCAGGCCGCTATTACGCGCGACATCGCCACCATTACGTCGAACGCTTCCAGCGGCAACACCGCCTTCAAGCTCTCGTTCTCGGCCGAATACACGTTGTCGAGACTGCTGTCGATGAGTCTCTACTTCGACCGCCAGACCAACAACCCGTTGCTCAGCAGCAGCTCCTACCCCACCACGACGCAGGACTACGGCCTCAGCATCAAGTTCAGTCTCACGCGTTAGGCATCTCCCCCATCCACCCCATAAACCCCATATCCCCCACCCATAAAACCCATCCACCCCTTCAAAACACCACATGCAAGCAAACAAGGAACTTAGTGAAGCGTGGGATTTCGTCGAGCATACCGGCACCAGCATCTTCCTGACCGGTAAAGCCGGCACCGGCAAGACCACGTTCCTCAGAACCGTCCGCGAACAATCCATGAAGCGCATGATAGTCGTCGCACCAACGGGTGTGGCAGCCATCAATGCCGGCGGCGTCACCATACACTCTTTCTTCCAACTTCCCCTCTCGCCTTATGTTCCCGGCGCCACCATCCGCGAGCGCTTCGATTTCAGTAAGGAGAAGCGGCGCATCATCGCCTCACTCGACATGCTCGTCATCGACGAGATCTCAATGGTCAGGGCCGACCTGCTCGATGCCGTCGACTTCGTGCTTCGCCGTTACCGTGACCGTACACTGCCCTTCGGCGGCGTTCAACTGCTGATGATTGGCGACCTGCAACAGCTCACCCCCGTCATACGCCCCGACGACGAGGAGACGCTCAGTAAATACTACGACACCCCTTATTTCTTCGGCAGCAAGGCATTGGCGCAGATCAATTACGTCACCATCCAGCTCACCCACGTCTACCGACAGCAGGACGAGGTGTTCATCACGCTGCTCAACCACATCCGCGACGGTCATCCCACGGCCGAGGACCTCAATATGCTCAATGCCCGCTACAATCCCGCATTTATCCCCAAGCCCGAGGACGGCTACATCCGTCTAACCACGCACAACCGCTTGGCCGACAGCTACAACGAGAATGAGCTGCAGAAGTTGCCGGGCAAGCGCCACACGTTCAAGGCCGAGGTGAAAGGCGACTTCCCCGCCACCAGTTGTCCGGCCGAGGAAGACCTGCAACTGAAGGTGGGTGCGCAGGTGATGTTCATCAAGAACGACCCCTCCCACCGGTTCTACAATGGCAAGATTGGCCACATCGTGGCCATTGATGAGGAGGGCATCAGCGTGAAATGCGCCGGTGAGAAAGACCCTATCAACGTGGACCGCGATATCTGGGAAAACGCCAAATACTCCATCAACCCCACCACCAAGACCATCGAGACGAAGGTGCAGGGCACATTCACGCAGTATCCACTGCGCCTGGCGTGGGCCATCACCATCCACAAGAGTCAGGGACTGACCTTTGAGCACGCCATCATCGACGCCGGCCTCTCCTTCGCCTCAGGTCAGGTGTATGTCGCGCTGAGCCGCTGCAAGAGCCTCGAAGGACTCGTCCTGGCATCGCGCATCGGCTTTTCCAATGTCTTCAACGACAGTCGCGTGGCCAGCTACATCAGCCATCAGCAGGTGGCGGCCGAGGAGAGCATCAGCCAACTGCCACAGCTCAAGGAAAACTACTTCCGCCAGCAGCTCATCGACTTGTTCCTCTTCTCCCGTCTCTACGACAGTCTTCAGTCGCTCTACCACACCATCGTCGAGTTCTTCCACGGCTATCCCCGGCTGACCGACTTCTACCGCACCACGATAGAACAGGTCAACAAGGAGGTGATGACGGTGTCGCTGAAATGGCGCAACGTTATCCTGAAGATGCCGTCGGAGCAACTGCACAGCGAAGCGATGCTGTTGCGCATCAAGCGCAGCGCCGACTACTTTGCGGCAGCACTGAAGAAACAAATCCCTACCCTATTGGAAAAAACCAAAGGCGTGAAGGGAAGGAACAAGAAAGCACTCGAGCAGCTCGACGAGCGTTACAAGGATTTCTGGCTTCAATATCTCTGCAAGGAGAAGTTACTCGACCGCATGGCCGACGAGACCTTCAACGTGGGCTCCTATCTGAAAGCGAAGCAGGAGAGCATGCTTGACGCCATGGAGCGCATCGACCCCAGTCGGACCCGCCGCAACAAAAATAAATAACATGCAAATCGACATTCAATGGCTTAGAGATAATTTCAGGGCATTCAACGCGCGTTATTTCGACGGCGTGTTGCCCGAACCGCGGTTCTATATCGGCCGATCAAAGACACGCTTGGGGTCGCTGTCCTACAAGCGTGGCCTCGTTTGGGGGCGTAAGTCTTTCTTCCGCTCGGGCATCGTCATGCGCGGCAAGGGCGAGGCATTCACCCTCACCATGAGCAACTATTTCGACCAGACCGAATACCAGTTCCGCAACGTGCTGCTCCACGAGATGATACACCTGAGCATCGCGGCAAGCGACGTCAAGGATACGTCAGCCCACGGCGTCGTCTTCCACGGCATGATGCAGCGGCTCAATCGCGAGGGCTGGGATATCCGAGTCACCACGCCGATGAACGGTACACCGAAGGCCTATACGGGATCGGCCAACATCATCCGCCAATACCTCATTCTGGGCATCGTCATGGACAACGGCAAGCACTACCTCTCGTCGGTCAACCCGAAGTTCGCCCGCAGCCTCAACCTTCAACTGCAGACCGCGCCCCACCTCAAGCAGTACGCCTGGTTCACCACTTCCGACCGTTGGTTTGAGGACTTCCCCAAGGTGCGGTCGCTGCGTGGCCGCCCCGTCAGTGCGACCGTCTACCACGATAAGACGGCCGCCATGCAGCCCGTGAAGGTCTAATTTCCTTAAACCCATCATCCACATGAGATACGTCTCCATCATCATCCTACTGCTGTCCCTTCTCCTGCCGCCAGCCGCCAGCCACGCCGCTGCGCAGACCGGAGCCGCAGGGCAGTTTGTCAACGCCATGACGCAAGGTCCTGCCGAGATGCTCGCCATCACGCAGGACGAGAAGGGCGTTTTGTGGATGGGTACCGCCGAGGGGCTCTACAGCTACGACGGTTACGTCGCCTACGCCCATCCACGCATTGGCCACGTCGGTGGCGAGCGCATCTACAGCCTCTGCCGCATCGGCCACGAACTGTGGTTGGGTACCGACAACGGCCTCATCGTCTTCGACTACCGCAGCGGCAGCTACCGGCAGGTCGGTCAAACGCCTCACGCCCCCATCCGAAGCATGCTGCGCAACGGACGCAGCTTATACCTCGGCGTCGGCGACCAACTCTTCGCCTACCATCTTGACCATCAGAGCATTAAACTTATCGCACAGACCCATGCCACCATCTACGCCTTGGCCCAATGGCAGGGTCATCTGCAGGTGGGTACATTGCGGGGACTATTCATCCTCGACAACCATCGGCTGCAACGCCAACTGCTTCCGGCCTCGCAGCAGCCTTTGGTCAACGCACTGCTCAACGACGGCCGCAGCCTGTGGATTGGGACCGAAGGACAACTCTACCGCATGGACCCCACCCATGGCGGCCAACCCTATGTGGTACCCGGCATGGCGGGCAACTCGGTGAAGGCACTGGTGACCGATAAGCAGGGTAATCTCTATGCGGGAACCGACAACGGACTGTACATCAGACGCCCCAACGGTGCCATCGACCATTTCACCCACGACTCGCGCAATGCCCACTCGCTGAGCAACAACATCATCTGGACACTCTTCGCCGACCGCGACGGCAATATCTGGGCCGGCACCGACCTCGGGTTGTCGCGCTGGCGCAATAGCGGTCAGCTCGCTTTTCTCTCCCTCTCCGACATCACGCTGACAGGCGAGGGCAACTGCCTGCACGCTTTGTTGCAGGACAGCCGCGGCATTGTCTGGGCGGGCGGCACCAATGGTTTGATACGCTTCGCCATGACCAACGGCCAACCCACAGGCACCGTATGGTTCAAGCAGAACAGCGCCACCCACCCGATGACGCACAACCGCGTAAGGAAGATTTATGAAGACCACGAAGGCGACATTTGGATTGCCACCGACCACGGGGTGAACCTCTACGATAAACCCAGCGGTCAACTGCGCAACTTCATCGTGAGCGACCCGTCGAGTCATTATTCCTCCACCTGGGCCTACGACATCGTCGAGGACGGGCAACACCGGCTTTGGATTGCGGCTTATATGGGTGGCATCTTCATCGTAAGCAAGCAGCGCCTTCTGTCGAGTGGCGGACATTGCGTAGCCGACCACTTCCTGAAAGACGGCAAAGGCGGACTCAGCAACATTCACGTCGGACAACTGGTAATAGACGGCCGTGACCGCGTCTGGGCACAACTCCACGAGAAAGGCGTTGACTGCATCGACCCCCACACGCTGCGCGTCAGCCACGCTTATCACAGCCCAACCGATTTCATCACCGTCGACAACAGCGGCCGCGTCTGGGCTGCCACGCCCACGCAACTGCTCAAAGAAACGGGCAGTAGGATGAAGGAAGTCTCACCGCTGCCATCAACCTTCGGAAGCGTACAATCGATATGCGCCGTTGGCAATAACGTGTGGGTGGTGTTCGACCGCTGTCTGCGCATCATGCGGCCCGACGGTTCGGCCACCGACATGCGTATTCCATCGCTCTCAGCAGTTACAGCGGCCTACGCCCCGAGGATGGGGCAGATGCTCATCGGCGGCAACGATGCCCTGTTGGCCATCAATCCCACCCAACCTAACAAGCCGCAGACCGGGCGACGGTTGCTCATCACCGAACTGCTGGTCAACGGCGAGCTCTATGCGGGGAAGCAGCGGGCCGCCTTCGCCGACGGCATCGTGCTGCGGCACGACGAGAACAACCTGACGATTCATCTCACCGACCTGCCTTTCGCACAGGGCATCTCTGAGGTGTATTGCTATCGGTTGGAAGGCAGCGAAGACCGGTGGCACAGTCTGGCCGACATCTCGCAGGGCATCTCCTACAACGCACTGCCTTACGGCCATTACCGCTTTGTAGTAAAGACGATGGGTATGGGCCGCGGCACAGGTGTCACCGTCTGCGAGCTACCCATCCGCATTCTGCCGCCATGGTACCTGTCATGGTGGGCTAAGACATTCTATCTGTTGCTCTTCCTCTGCGCTGTGGCCGGTGTCGTTCGCTTCTATCTCATGCGCCGTCGGCTGGAGATGGAGCAGCGCGAGAAAGCGCTTATCCTCGAGCAATCGGAGGGAAAGACGCGGTTCTATGCCTCGCTCTCGCAGCATCTGCGCCAACAGTTGCAGCATATCATGCCCGCCACCTACGCGCTCATGGATAAGGAGCGCATACACGACCGGCTGCAGCTGCTCGAGGCCGTGCGCAAAGGCGCCTCTAAGATCAATCTGCTCATTCACGACGCATTGGGCGTAGACGACATCGCGCAGGATGCCGACCGCCAGACCTTTGACGTGGCCAACCTGCCCTATCAAATGGTGCAGGGGCAGCGTATGGAATTGGAACAGCAGCAGGTCACGCTCCAGATGGAGACCGACGTCGAACATGCCGAGACCGAGGGCAACGCCACACAGATGGACTTCTCCTTTGCCACACTGCTCAGCTACCTCAGTCAGCAGGCCACCCACCCCGCCACCATCCTCGTGAAGATGCATGGTGACCCTGAAACCAAACGGCTGCAGTTGCACATCGACTGCGCAGACATACAGCTGTCGCCGCGCGATGTTTCTCTGCTCATGCACCGCTATCTCTCACCACAGCGTGAGGGCTATGGACAGGCCGACAACCAACTCTATCTGGTGCGGCAATACATCGAAGCCAACGGCGGCACCATCACGCCGCATTTGTTGACCGATGACAAAGGGTTGGGCTTCGACATCATGTTGACCTGCTCCACCATTCTGCTGCAATCAGCTACCAGCAATCCCATCCTGCAGCAATCAGCTACCGGCAATCCATTGCCAGCAACCGATGGGCAGCAAGAAGTAAAGGCTCCTTCAAAAGCGCCTGCGCCGACGATGGACCGCGTCGACGAGAAGTTCCTCGCCGACGTGACCCACCAGATAGAGGTCCATCTCAGCGACTCCGACTTCAACGTTACAGCGCTGCAGGAGAACATCGGCATCAGCAACAAGCAGCTATATCGCAAGATCAAGCAACTCACGGGCAAGACGCCCGTTGAATACCTGCGCTATGTGCGCCTGCACCAGGCCGCGTCGATGTTGCGCGAAGGCAAATACACCGTGTCGGAGGTGATGTATATGGTGGGCTTCTCCAAGCCCGGCTATTTCTCGAAGTGCTTCCAACAGGCTTACGGCCTCACGCCTTCGGAATATTGCAAAGAGACTTCGTAGAGGCTATAGAAACTATAGATACTATAGAAGCTATAGATACTATAGAAACTATAGATACTATAGAGGCTATAGCCTCATCTCGCTAATCTTTAAAAGCGTCGAGGGCAGCCGTCGGCTTGCCCGACGTATCAAACGCACCGTTGGCATAGCCCTGCCAACCGCCGTAGCACTCTGGCTCCCAATAGAACACGCCAAGGCAGGCGGCATTCTGCTTGGCGCCGTCGACCATCAGCTTCAGGAAGTCAGGCGCCCACGTGGCATCGTAAGGCGCACCCACCTCGCAGATCATCACGTCGGTGCCATAGCGTTGCTTGAGCGTCGTGACATTGTTCAGGCAGTCGGTCGTGGCCTGCTGCCAGTTGCTCTCTGTCGGATAGAGCGACATGCCGATGACATCCCACTTGGCGCCGTCGCTCTTCATACCGTCGAAGAGCCAGGTGTAATGGCTGAGCACATTGCCTTGGTCGATATGCACGATGACCTTCGTAGCCGGATAGACGCTCTTAGCCGCATCGTAGCCGGCGTTGACGAGCTTGGAGAAGTTGGCGGTGTTGCCACCCGAGGCGCGGCCCACTTCCCACAGCATGCCGGTGCGGGTCTCATTGCCCGTCTGCACCCATTCCACGCTGTCGATGCCGTTGTCCTTCAGCGTCTGCAGCACATCCTTCGTATGGTTGGCCACAGCCTGACACATCTCGTCGAGCGAGTAGTTCTTCCACTCGGCGGGTATCGTCTGTTGACTTGGGTCGGCCCAACTGTCGGAGTAGTGGAAGTCGATCATCAGCCGCATGCCCAACCGACGGGCGCGCAGGGCTTTCACCAACACATCCTGCTTGTTGCACCAGCCGTCTGTGGGGTTGACCCATACACGCAGACGGATGCTGTTGAAGCCGAGGTCACGCATCAGGTGCATGCACTCCGTCTCGGTGCCTTTGGCATTGTAGAACTTATAGCCGCTGGTTTCCATCTGCGTGAGCCAACTCACGTCGGCTCCCTTGGCGAAGCCGCTCATCTTATAGGTCTTTGGCTGCTGCGCCACCACATTGTCATCGGAGCAGGCACTGAGCGAGAACATGAGGATAGCCGCCAACAGCAGCATTATATTAATGGTTAGATGTTTCATTGTTATTCCTTATCATTAATTGGTTGATTTATTCGTAACTCCATTTCATTGTATTGAGGTTGGCCGTGATGGTGAACTGCTTGCCCTCGGTGAAGTCGTCTTTGAACCAGATGTTCCAGGCGCTGCCATCGGAAGAGAGCGTGAAGAGGTCGTTGGGATCGCTGCCATACCAGACGTTGTTCTCCATGTCGATGAACTTGAAGTTCTCCCACTGTTTCGGCGTGTACTGGCAGGTGTAGATGCCCTTGCCTTTCTGCTCCATCGTGGCGAGCAGCGTGGTGCCGTCGGTGGTGTACATATAGAGTTTCGACGGGAACACGACGGTAGGCTCATCGGGTTTCTTCTCACCCTCGGTCACGGTAAAGTGATACTGCGCGTCGCTGCCAATAGACAGTTCCACGGTGTAGGTGCCAGCGGCGGTCAGCGTGGTATCGGCCAACTGCAACGTCTCCTCCTTATAGGTGTCGGTGCGGGTGGTGGCATCGTAAAGCCAAGCCGAAGCCGAGGCCTTGAGTGCGGTGTTGGCAGCCACGTCGCGCAGCAACAGCGACCACGTCTGCGTCTTGCTGTCGTAGGTCATTGCCTCGCCGTTGAGCGTCACCGTTTTAATGTTGGCTGCCGACCACGTCTGCGCCTTGGTATCGACCGTCACCTGCCAGTCGCCGCCACCGTCAGCAAACCAACAGTTCCAGGCATCTGAGGCGGTAGAAATCTCGAAGGCGTGACCGTCGACGGGCGCATTGCCCCAGATGGTGCCATCGTTCTCCAGGAACCAGCAGTTGAGCCAAGCCGTGGCGTGCATGAAGCCCGTGTAGATGCCGTTCTCGGTAGGCGAATAGAGGTGGGTGATGGTATCAGTCTTCGCCGAGTTGAGCACCGACAAGCTGTTCATGTGGATGGTGAACGGGGTGACGTTCACCTTGCAGACATTGCTGTAGGCGGGCTCCATGTTGGCGCCCTCCGACGACATGATGCGGAAGTAGAGCGTACCGGCCTGACCCTCAGACAGTCCGAGGTCCTTGGCCAGTTTGTTGAGGTCGGCGCCGAGATAAGCCTTCGAGAGCGACGTCATCGTCTCCTGCTGCACCGTGGCGAAGTCGGCCGAAGCCGACACCTGCATGTAGTTCGTAATCAGATTGGCGGGTGCAGTCTTCGACGAGTCAGAGGTGAGCAGCTCGCGATTGTCCCACACCAGCGACAGCACCATCTTGGCGTTGTTGCTCGGCTGCAGCACCACGTCGGTGGCTGTGGCCGTGAGCTGAGAGGCGCCGAAGCCCCTGAGCAGTATGTCGTCGCCGTCCTTGTTGCAGCCCGTCATCATGACCAGCGCAAGGAGCAGCATGGTATAGAGTCTTGTTTTCATTGTTCTGAGCATTTAGTAATTGTCGTTGTGAAGATTTGGATTGGCGGTGAGTTCGGTGGTCGGGATGGGATAGATGTTGTACTTGCTGTCCACGGCCATGCCGTTCATAGTGCCGCCCTTCCACTGATAGACGTAGTTGGCAGTGGTGAACGCATTGTAGCGGATAAGGTCGGTGCGGCGGGTGCATTCGAGATACAGCTCACGGCAACGCTCATCGAGCAGGAAGTCCTTGGTCAGTTGGGCGTCGGTGATGTCGCCTGCCGTACTGCCATAGGCGCGCTTACGAATCTGATTGACATAGCTCAGCGCCTGAGCCCGCGAGCCGCCCTGACCGCCGCGCACCACAGCCTCGGCATACATCAGATAGACGTCGGCCAAGCGGAACAGCGGGAAGTCGGTATCGACGCCACCGTCGGCCGTGTTGGAAGCCGTCTGTCCGTCGTCGGTGAGGTTTGTCCACTTCACAGGGAAGTAGCCCTGCGTCTGGTCGGTGATGTCCTTGGAGAAATACTGCGACTGGCCGTCGGTATAGAACATGAAGCGCTTGTCGCCGTCACCGAACTTCGACGTGCACTCACCGCGGGCGCGGAACATGCCCCATGCGCTCTCCACGCCATAGTCGGCCGGATGGAGCGTGGCCGAGGTGTTGCTGATCTCACCGCAGACGATATAAGTCGTCGAACCCCAGCTGACGGTATGCGTGGCGTCGACCGGCAGGGCGAAGATAATCTCGTCGGTGCGCTTGTCGTTGTCGGCATTGAAGAGGTGGGCATAGTTGCTGTCGAGCGTATAGCCCTGTGCGATGGCGTTGTTGCAGGCGGTGATGCAGTCGGTGTAATGGTCCTTGCCGGTGTATACCTCCGCATTGAGATAGAGCTTGGCCAACAGCGTGTAGGCTGCTCCCTGCGAGGCGCGGCCGTAAGGACACTGCGAGGCCGGATAGAGGTCGGCGACGATGTCCTTCAGTTCGCTTTCGATGAAGTCGAAGGTCTGCTGCGGCTCATAGCGCGGCGGCGTGAAGCTGCCCACGGGGTCGTTCTCGCTCACGAAGGGAATGTAGCGGAAGAGGTCGAGGGCATGGTAATAGAACAGCGCACGCATGAAGCGGGCCTCAGCGCGGAAGTGGCGCATGCTGTCCTGCGCCTCACCACTGTAGCTGTTGACCACATCTTCGGTGCAGTGGCGCAGAAACTCATTGCAAAGCGTGATGTTATAATAGATGCGGTAATACATGTCGGCCACCCATGGGTCATTGGCATCCCACGAGAGGTAGGTGATGTCGCCGGTCTTGTCGCCCGAGAGCCATGTGCTGGCCACCTCGTCGGTACCGCACTCCTGCAAGTTGAAGAACGAGCGCATGTAGTCGTAGCCGTTGTTGCTGCTCAGGTCGGCATTGTCGCCGCCCTTGCCCTGGCCGTTGATGACCATCGACGTGTAGATCTTACCCAACACGGCCTCATAGTTGCTCACGGTGGTATAGACTTCCTTTGAAGTGGTCTCCGTGTGGGGATACTGGTCCAGGTCGCCGGTGCACGAGGTCAACGGTGCAGCCAACAGCGCGAGGACCATTGAGGAATATATCGTATGTTTTAAGTTGTTCATTTTGATGATTGATTTTGAAATGAGACTCCTTGCGATGTGGCAGTGATTAGAACATCAGCGAGACGCTGAGCGAATAGGTGCGCGGACGCGGATAGAAGCTGCTGTCCATACCATTGGGCACCTCAGGGTCGACACCGTCGTAGTTGGTGATGGTGAATACGTTCTGCACCAGGCCCGACACGGTGAGGTCGCTGATCCATTTGCACACCTGACCGAAGTCGTAGCTCAGGCTGAGGTTGTCCATCTTGAGGAATGAGGCATTCTCAACATAATAGTCGGAGAGGTGCTGACGTGTCTTGAAGCCGGTCTTCAGATAGCTGCGGTTCATGTTGTTGAGCTGGAAGGAGTTGTAGCTCACGGTCTCCCATGCACCGGTGTTCATGGCCATCGCATTGAACACATAGTTGCCGAGGTTGGCCCGCAGGCTGGTGCTCAGCGTCAGCTTCTTCCAGCGGAGACTCGAGGAGAGGCCCATGATGAAGTCGGGCGCAGGCGACTTGTAGCGATAGAGGTCGTTGGAGTTGATGACGCCGTCGCCGTTGATGTCGGCATAGGCACCCTCAATGGGCTTGCCCGTCTTCTCGTCATAAAGCTGATGATAGACGTAGAACATATAAGGCTCATAGCCCTCAGTGAGCACCTGGAACTGATAAGCGTCGATTGACGGACCCACCAACACGTTGGTGGCGGTCTGGCCCTTGACCAGCGAGAGGTTCTTCACGCGCATCTTCTGCCACGTGAGGTTGTAGCTGAGGTTCCATTCCCAGTCCTTCGTACGCACGGGCACCAGATTGATAGAGGCCTCGATACCGTGGGAGTCGACGTTGCCCACATTGGTCAGAATGCTCTTGGCGAAGTTGGTGCCGGCGGCTGAAGGCACGGTGGCCAACAGGTCCTTGGTCTTACGGGTGTAGTAGTCGAAGCTGCCGGTGATGCGGTCGCCGAAGAAACCGTAGTCGAAGCCGAAGTCCCACGATGTGGTGCTCTCCCACTTCAAGTTGGAGACGTAGGCCTCAGGGCGGTAGGTGTTGATGAAACGGCCGTCCATCCAAGCCTGCGCGCCCTCCACGCTCTGCGTATAGACAGGCAGGTAGTTGTAGTTGCCAATGCCGTCTTGCTGACCGGTCTTACCATAGCTGGCGCGCAGCTTCAGATTGGTCAGTACCTTGTTGTCGGCGAGCCATTTCTCCCGCGTCATGGTCCAACCCACGGCCACGCTGGGGAAGGAACCCCAACGGCAGTCGCTGCTGAAGCGGGAGGTGCCGTCGCGACGCATGGTGGCTGTGAGCAGGTAGCGGCCGTCGTAGGAATAGTTCAGACGACCGTAGTAAGAAATCAGCACATGGCGGTAGTCGCTGGCCTTCACCGTGGAGAGGTCTTCACCCTTGGCGTTGATGGTGTGGTAAGATGGCGTCGTACTCTTCCAGTACTGATAATCGTAACCCACCGTTGCCTCCACATTGCTTTTGGCCTTATCGAAGAAATGGGCGTAGTTGGCATAGAGCGTGAGCAGTCGGTTGATGTTCTTCTGCGGACCGTAGGCATAGTCCAGGCCACCCGTATTGAAGTTGCTGGCGGCTGTCGTGGGCACATACACCGTGCCGCGGCCGCGGGCAATGTCGGTGCCTAAGGTCGAATGGAGCTTCACATCGGGGAAGAAATGGAGCTTGTAGTCGAGGTCGAGGCTGCCCACGAAGCGCTTCACGGTCGACTTCGAGGTGTACTGCTCCACCAGTCCCTTCGGGTTGGGCACACCGCCGTTGACGGGCTTGCCCGAGGCGTCGAGTGCCTCGTTGTAGCCGCCATAGGTCTGGTTGTCCATATAAATAGGTAAGGTGGGGTTCCAGGTGGCAGCGGCCCAAATGGCCGAACCATTGTAGAACTGGTTGTCGTTGTAGGTGCCCTTAGCGTTGAGCGTCACCTTCAGGTGGTCGTCGAAGAAACTGGGATTGAGCACCACATTGCCCGTCCAGCGCTCGGCGTTGTCGTTGCGCACGATGCCGTCCTGATTGAAATAGCCGACCGATACGCGGAAGGGCAGGAAGCCTGCCTTACCGCTGATGCTCAGGTTGTTGTCGGTGCCATAAGCGTCGTGGTAGACCTGGTCGTTCCAGTCGGTTTTGTCATTGCCGAGGAGTGCGCGCTGGGCGTCGGTGCCCTCGGTGGTGATGGTATTGATAAACTCGTCGCGGCTCATCATGTCCACCATGCGGGCGCGCGTCTGCAAGCTGTTGGTCGTCGAGAAGGTCACCTTCGGTTTGCCGCTGCTACCCTTCTTGGTCGTGATGATGATGACGCCGTTAGAGGCGCGCGAACCATATATAGCCGTCGACGAGGCATCCTTGAGCACCGTCATGCTCTCGATGTCGTTGGGGTTGATCAAACTGAGGAAATTGCTGGAATTGCCCGAGATGCCACCGCTCTCCAGTGGTACGCCGTCGAGCACGATCAACGGGTCGTTGCTGGCATTGAGCGAGGCACCGCCACGGATGCGGATGGTGGAACCGGCTGTGGCCGATCCGCTGTTGGACATGATCTGCACACCGGCGACCTTACCGTTGATCAACTGTTCGGGCGAGGAGACCAGGCCCTTGTTAAAGTCCTTCGACTTGACCGTCGAGACCGATCCCGTGAGGTCGCTGCGGCGTGTGGTACCGTAACCGATGACCACCACCTCATTGAGGTTCTTCTGCTGCGACTGCAACTGGATGGTCATGTTGGGCGCCACATTGACGGTCTGCGGTTCGTAACCGATGTAGCTCACGACGACCTGCTTCACCGATGCCGGAAGCTGAAGCGTGAAGTTGCCGTCGAGGTCGGACACAGCGCCCTGACTGCCACCCTTGGCCTGCACGGTAGCGCCGATGAGCGGTTGACCGTCGGCAGCGTCTGTAATGTTGCCTTTGATGGTTCTGTTTTGTGCGCCTACTGATAGGAACACTGCGATGAGAAATCCTATTACCGTTTCCCAACGCCTGCCTTGAAAGCATTGACTGATCTTATTCATTCATAAAGGTGTTTTAGGTAATCTGGCTGCAAAGTTAGCCGATTACCCTTTTCACCAAGGCCTGAAAATGGACAAAAATAGGCCCCAAAAAGGACAACAATGCTATTGTGAGGAGTTATGAGAAGTCCGGAAGACTGGAAGACTGGAAGACTGGAAGTCCAGAAGTCCAGAAGTCCAGAAGTCCGGAAGTCCGGTCATTACAGTGAACATCCGGTCTTACGCAGTAAGGCTAATAAGCCAACATGGCAGCCGGTAAGATGCCAAGTATTCTACATATACGTCCTGCCAGAGACAAGTTTGGTTCACTTTTGCCTTTGACGAAATCATTCACCCTGCTTGGACTTACACCGAGTTCTTTGGCAAGTTCTTTTTGCGTCATTCGTTTCTCAGAGAGACCTGATGCAATCAGTTCTGCAGGAGTCGGCTTCCCGATGGGGTAGTGTATTTTCTCGTATTCCTCCACGATATCACTCATCAATGTAAGCTCCACACATTTGGGATCATCCAAAGGTGTATCATCGTTCACAAGGGGTAGCAGTTCCTCAATGCGCTGCTCTGCAAACTCATATTGTCCTTTTGTTATCTCTGTCATAGTTCCTCCCGATTAAATGGTTGATGCGTCTATTTTATCATACTCTTTGTGGGTTCCTACAAACCTTATATAGATTCTGGAGATAGTGAACTTCACAACCACCACAAGCCTATATTTGTTGCCGTGAATGTTAAAGACATAATGCTGGTTGCCCACCATATCCGTATCGCCAAAGTCTTGTCTGATATCAGCCAGACTATGCCAATCTTTCATGCAAGCCACTTCATACCACCGTTCCAATGGAACACGGGCGTCAGCGTATTGTGGCTGCTCATAGAAGAGTTTGAGCTTCTTATGTGATATAATTCTCATATCAATTGCAAAAGTAGCATTTAGATTTTATATCCCAAAATATTTTGGTCGAATAATTCTAACAATCAGAATATTTAACTATATAATGTTCACCGATATAATACGGAAGGCTGGGATCCTATGGCTTAAGTACTCCTTTTATTTCGGTAACTACTAATTTAGTATACTGCTCTGCACCAATATTGTTTAGGTGTACACCATCCTTAAAGTAGTTTCGATTATAAACAAATCTTTTATCCGTTTGATGGTAAAAGAAAGGAACATCATATTTTCTGTATAGACTTACTATCGCGTCATAATATACAGAACGCTTCTCCTGTCCATACATTGGACTTACATAGAAAACGAGCTTTGTACCTTTTCTTTTGCAGTCCTGTATGAGTCGAATCAGGTATTTCTCCTTAAACTTATCAATAGGCTTCTGAACGCTTACAGGAGAAGTATCTTTTTTAGGTGCATAATCAAGAGCTCCCACAAGAGGCTTGAAGCCTAAAATATCTTGTTGAACGGGATGTATGGCATCACTTATAATTTGCAATCCTTTGCCATTGTAACGGTAGGCATGGCACATCATCTTGTATCTTTCGGTTGGGTTTATGGCGCAGCGGATAAAGTCCGTGGTGATGTACGCCACCGGTGACAGTGTAGTGGCCGGCCTGGTGCCGGCCACCAGCCGCCGGTGTTGCGGGCGTGTCTCCATCTGCGA
>ONAR01000045.1 GCA_900315835.1 uncultured Prevotella sp. | reverse complement strand
AATTAGTGCACTTACCATTCTGCAATACGTAAACTTCATTAACGACAAGCCCATTGGCAGAATTAAGTATGCACTAAATTAATTCCGCCAACAGGTAATGTATATGAAATCTAATGATAGTGGAATTGTGGACAGCGATGCCACGCATTCAATAATGCCGCAGGCCGTCATCAATGATGTCCTGAAGTCGGCAATGCTCGGTATTTGGAATTTCACCGAGGGCGGTGAATATGGCTTTCGTGCAATGGTCTCCGACGAGTGCCGCCAGCTGTTCGGCTTGGGCAAGGATGTCCGCATGAGTCCTGACGAGTTGTACAGATACTGGCGCGACCGCATCTTTCCTGACGACAGGAGGCTCGTCGAGCTTACCATGGAGCGGCTGAAGACCGTCCGGCAGGCTGAGGTCAACTACCGCTGGATACACCCCACGCTGGGCCTGCGCTTCGTGAGATGCGGCGGCCTGGGACGCAAGAATGCCGAGGGCAAGTGGGTTTTTGAGGGCTACCACTACGACATCACTGACCTTCTGGAGAACTACAAGCAAAACACGCTCGTGGCCGGCACGCTGGCCAGGACCTACGCGTTTCTCTGCTACATGGACCTGGAAAAGGACTGGTACACGGCCTATTGGACAGAGGCGTCAAACGAGCGGAGCATTCTGCCCAGGAGCGGCAAATTGTCAGGCACCAACGTGATTGTGGCCTCTAAATTGTGCAGCGAGAAGGAATACGACAAGGTGAAGCGCTTCAGCAACACCAAAACGATGATGGAAAGGCTGAGGGACACGCCCGCCATCTCCATGATCTGCGAGGGCAGCGTGGCGAAGTGGATCAAGATTACCTACGTCGTCATCGACCGCGACACCGAGGGTAACGCGCGCCACCTGATAGGCGCCATCAAGGACGTGTCGGACCAGCACGAGCACGAGCTGAGGTTGATTCATTCGCTCAATGAGAGCATCGAGGCTGACCGGTCGAGGACGATGATGTTCCAGAACATGATTCACGAGATCCGCACGCCGCTCAACGCGATGTTCGGTTTCTCGCAGTTGCTCTGCGTACCCGGCGTCGAGGTGACCGACGAGCAGAAGCAGGAATATTTCAACATCATCAACAACAGCTACAGCATGCTGACGAAGCTCATCGACGACGTGCTCGACATCGTCAACGCCGAGCATGGCAACTTCCGCATCCGCAAAAAGGACTTTTTGGTCAACAATATGTGCCGCCAGACGGTGCAACTGGCCAAGATGAGGGTGCAGGCCGGCGTGCGGCTTTACTTCACCTCGGAGGTGCCCGACGATTACTGCATCAACTCCGACGAGCTGCGCATTGAGCAGGTCATCATCAACTTCCTGACCAATGCCTGCAAGCATACGTACGAGGGCGAGATCCACCTGCATGTGTCGGAGAAGGAAAATCCCGGTCACCTCACGTTCTCGGTCACCGACACCGGCACCGGCGTAGCACCCGAGATGGCCGACGACATCTTCAAGCGCTACAAGAAAGCCAACTACAACGTCAATGGAACAGGCATGGGACTGCACATCTGCAGCATCATCGCCGAGCGGCTCAATGGTAAGGTCATGCTCGACAAGAGCTACACCGGCGGCGCCCGCTTCCTGTTCATCATCTAAATAAAACCCCGCAGCATATGTTTTCTTTCGACAATATAACAGGCTCGATGAATGCCTTCTGGATATCGGCACCATGCTTTGCCATCATCCTGCTGATTATCCTGATAAAAGACTGGCGGCGCCGGAAGAGTGCCAGCAAGCTTGACCGCGCGCTCTTCTGGATGGCATTCTTCACGCTGCTCAACTGTCTGCCCTTTTCGATTGAAGACCTATGCGCCAGCCCAATCATCAACGACGACAGGCTGATGTCGTTTGTGACGGAGCTGTCAAAGGCCACCGGCGCCATCAACTTCATCTTCTGGATTAATTTCTCGATGCAGTACATGCGCATCAATCGCCCCGCCTCCAGCATTGTCATGGCGCTGGCCGGTATACTGGGATTGTTCGGTTTCTTCATCGTAGGCTGGGACTTCTTCACAGCAGGCAGTTTCAAGACTTTGGGCACGTCGTCGGTTGTCAAGACGTGGCTCACGACGATGATGATCTACGAGGATATCATCTTCGCGATGCTTACCATGTATGTGTCCTGGTGCCTCATCCGGCGATACCGTAAGCGGAAGAAATACGATCCGAGACTCTTCGCCACCCTTGCCGCGATGCTGATGCCGTTGACGCTCAGTTTGTTTCATTGGGTCGACAACCCCAGCCACAGCCTTGGTCTCACCACGTCGTGCCTCGTCTTCTATACCTTTGTCATCTCACACGAGCGTGAGGGCATGCAGCGCAGCAAGGAGATGTTCCTCGAGAACATGAGCCATGAGATACGCACGTCGCTCAACTCGGTCTATGGCTTTGCCCAACTGCTCTGCCTGCCCGAGGGCACCTGGAGCGAGGCCGAGCGCGAGTCGTATGCCACCCACATCCGCAACAGCTACAACATGCTCGACATGCTGCTCAACGACCTGATGGTATCGACGCGCTACGACACCCACACCTACAACGTGAAGCAGGAGCCGGTCGACGTGCAGTCGGTCGTCGCCGAGGCCGTTGACGCCATGTCCGTGTGCATGCCTTCGAGCGTACAAATCAGCCTCACGTCGGAGTTGCCCAAGGGCTTCAAGATAGTGAGCGACGGCCGCCGTATACGCCAGATTGTGCAGAACCTGCTGACCAACACCGGCCAGTACATCCTGCAGGGCAAGATTGCGGTGCTGCTGCACAAGGTGGCCGACAAGATAGAGATTACCGTCATCGCCAATATGCCGGCCATACAGGACAAGCGCTATCACGCCGCCGTGGCCAAGAGCAAGGACGACCACAAGACCGGACTGAGCCTGCGCCTGCGCATCAGCCGCAAGCTCGCCATGCTGCTCGGCGGCGAAGTGACCCGCGACTACGACTACGCCGGTGGCATCAAGTACATGGTGCAGTTGGATATCAAGGAGGTCGGCGACACAGCACATCAGGCACCGGCAAAGGTCAGCAACGTGATTGAAGAAGACTGATCGGCATTGCATTACAAGGAAAGGTTAATATGACAATAGCAGCAGGCATCATTTATCCCACCGGACAAGGGGTGGAGTTCTATGGCTTTCAGGCCATGGGCTACTACCTCAAGCGCTTTCTGCTCTATTACGCCGACTATCCATGGAGCATCCGGCTGCTCTACGGACTCATCATGGCGTGCATCCTCACGATGATGGTCGTCTTCGTGTTGTTCATGAGGAAGATACGCCAGAACCGCAAGGCCAACAAGGCCTACAACGCTGCCCGAAAGCAGTTGTACAACGGCTTCTACTCCATCCTCATCTCGGCCGACAAGCCCGACGGCACCACCCTTGAGCAGGCCTGTGGCATGTCGCTCCACCAGATTCTTTCGTATAAGCCGCAGATACTGTCGCGCCTCATCTCGGAGATCTGTATGGACCTCAGCCGCGAGTTGAGCAACATCCCCAACGCCGACGCCCTCTGCGCCCTCACCGGCGTGAAGGCGTACTACGAGCGGAACCTCGCCACGAAGCACCTGGTGATGTCCACGCTGCAGAACATCGCCAACATGCACATTCCCGTCAACGAGGGACTGCTGGCCATCTACCTCAACAACTACGACCTGCCCATCCGCCACATCTCGCGCGTGTGCCACATCATCGCCTCGTCGGCCGAGCCTTACCGCTACTTCAAGGAGGAGCTCGACGACGACCTGGGCATCTGGTATAAGATGGTGCTGCACCACTTGTTCGCTTGGGCCCAGGCCAACAACCGTCAGATGCCGCAGTTCCTGGTGGTGGCCAAGGAGCTGCACAACGCCGACTCGGCGGCTTTCCTCATCCAGGAGACCACCTACTACGGCACCGAGCAAGAGAAAGCCTCGCTCCACAAGCTGTTTCTCTCGCCCAACCTCAAATACCGCCGTGCGGCGCTCCATGCCGTGGCCATCCTGCGCGACGCCAGTCAGGAGCAGGCCGCCATCGACTCCTACGACCACCAGCCCGAGCCCATCCGCCAGGAGGTGCTGCGCACCGTCTACGCCATCAACTCGGGCAAACATACCGAATTCTTCGTCGACGCCTTCCGCAAGTCGACGTCGAAGGTCACCCGCGAGGTGGCCCTCACCAGCCTCTACACCTACGGCAAGGACGGACGACGCACGTTCGAACTGCTCAGGGAGAAATACATCAAGGCCAACACCGACAGAACGCTCATGGATCAGATCGACTCCTTGGCCGTGCTTCAACAAATGAGATCGCTATAGTACACTATGTGGGAATCAATATTAATCTTCTTCGGCTCAATCGTCTTCCTCTACTCGATGTTGCTGATGGCGTCTTACGTGATGCTGCTGATATTCTCGTATCAGTACAGCTCGCGCTATAAGCAGTGGTCCGCCGACTACATCCGCCACATGATGCAGAGCTCCCCCTATGTACCCGGCATCTCCATCGTCGCCCCCGCCTACAACGAGGAGCGCACCATCATCGACAACGTCCAGTCGCTGCTCCGCATGGACTATCCCAACTTTGAGGTGTGCATCGTCAACGACGGCAGCAAGGACCGCACGCTCGAACTGCTCATCAACACCTTCGATTTGGTAGAGGTGCCGTTTGAATATGTCGAGAAGGTGCACTGCGCCCCCTTCCGCCGTCTTTTCCGTTCGGCCAACAACAAATACGCCCGCCTCGTGGTCGTCGACAAGGTGAACGGCGGCACCAAGGCCGACGCCGTCAACGCCGGCCTCAACGTCATTACCAATCCTTATTTCATCAATACCGACGTTGACTGTATCCTCTCGCGCGATGCCCTGTACCACTGCGTGTTCCCCGTGGTCAGCGACGGCACCATCATCGCCGTGTCGGGTACGATGTCGATGAGTAACGGCTCCACTATCAAGGACGGTGAACTGGTCAAGGTGCGGCCGTCGAGCCGTCCGCTGCCGCTGTTCCAGGACCTGGAGTACAAGCGCTCGTTCCTCGTGGGTAAGATGGGATGGAGCAAGATCAACGCCATGAACAACGTGTCGGGCGGCTACGGTCTGTTCTCCACCGAAGTCGTCATCAACGCCGGCGGCTACAGCAGCACCTCGTTTGCCGAGGATATGGATATGATTACCCGCATGGTGGCCTACTGCTGCGACTTCCACCGCCCCTACCGCGTGGTGCAGATTCCCCACAACTGCTGTTGGACTGAGGGTCCGTCCACGCTGCGCATGCTCTTCCGACAGCGCATCCGCTGGGGCCGTGGACTCATCCAGCTCATGTGGGAGCACCGCCGGCTCCTCTTTAACCGGAAATACAAGCGGCTCGGCCTCATCACCCTGCCCTACACCTTCGTCTTCGAGTTCCTCGCCCCGGTCATCGAGGCGGGCGGTCTCGTGTTCATGGTCTACCTCGCCTTCACCGGCGGCATCAACTGGCACACGTTCTTCGTTACGTTCTTCGCCATCTATACCTTCAGCTTCATGCTCTCCACGTTCGTCGTGTTCTACGACTTCATCCTCGGCAAGTCCTACACCCGCACCGTGAGCTACCTGAAGCTGCTGACGGCCTCGCTGTTTGAGCCGTTCATCTATCACCCCATCATCGTCGTGAGCTCCCTCATCGGCTACTACAACTTCATCACCGGTCGTAAGGCCGTATGGAAGGCAATGGAACGCCGTGGCGTGAAGCATGCGGAGGACGCCAAGCCGCAAGGTGCGGCTGCACAGGAAGGAGGCATTAATTGATAATGATTATGAGAAAGGCTATCATCCATATCGTACCGGCCATCGGCCACAGCGCACTGTTCGTCATCGGGTTGGCACTTGCGCCGCTCCCCGCCCTGGCCTCCCGGCCGTCGGGTGCTGTAGGCAGCAGCCCCGCAGTTGCTTCCACGGCTGTGTCGGCCACTGTCCCCGTCGCCTCCCCCGCTGAGAACATCACCCAGAAGGACTACGAGGACCTGGTGCGCCGCCTCTTCCACCAAGGCCAATGGAAAGACGGCAAGAAGGTGCTCGACGAAGGCCTCGGCAAATACGAGTCCAACCCCGTCCTCAACATGCTCCTGGGCTACTACTGGCTGCACTACAATCAGTACGACCGCGCCCGCTACTACCTCATCCGCTCGCTGCGTGAGGATGACCGCGACCCGCAGACGCTGCAGCTGCTGTTGAAAGTCGAGGAGCAGACCAAGCACTACAGCTCGGCCATCGTCTACTGCAACGAACTGCTCGAACTGTCGCCCTACGACTACGACCTGTGGCGCAAGAAGATAAGCCTCTTCCGTCAGCAGGGCAACGAGGTGGAGGCCGAACGCCTGCTCAGGCGCCTCGAGGAGATCTACCCCGATCGCGCCGAGGTGAAGCGCGAGATGGCCGGTGACTACGAGACGCGCTACCGCAACTACCGCAAGCACGGCAACCTCACCGGACAGGAGACCATGCTCCGCCAGTTGGTGAGCATCCAGCCCAACAACGCCGAGTTTCAGATGGCGCTGTGCAACCTGCTCTACCGCACCGGCCGCACTGAGGACGCCATCGACGTGGCCGGTCATGCTGCCACCGTGGTGGCCAACCCCTACCCCTTCGTCGAGAAGAAGGCGTCTATCCTCGGCGAGATGACGCGCTACAGCGAGGCCTTGGCTTATATCCAGTCGGCCAAGCGCTCCATCCCCGGCCTCAAGAACAGCAGCCGCCTCACCGCCCTGAACAATGAGCTCGAGCGCGAACGGGCGCGCAACGCCGCCAGCAACGACCCCTATACGGCCTACGGACGGCTCTATGAGAAGGAGCATTCCGACGAGGCTCTCACCTATCTGCTCAACACCTCGATGTCGCGAGGCTACCTCGACGACGCCCTGATGTATATCCGCGAGGCCCGGCGCCGCCGCGGTGACACGCAGAACCTGCTCTACCGCGAATACACCGTCGAGCGCCGCTTGGGCAACACCCGCGCCGCCACGGCCATGCTGGAGAAGATCCACGCCCGCTGGCCCGACAACGTCGACGCCAACGAGGAGCTCTGCGCCCTGCAGCTCGAGGAGGTGCGGCGCATGATGGACCTGCAGCAGTGGGATGAGGCTGCCACACTGCTCGAGAAGCTCGTCGCCTACAAGCTCGAGAGCGACACCCACGACGCCGTCATGCACCGTCTCTTCACCTGCTACGTCAGGGGCGGACACCGCCAGAAGGCGCTCGCTTTGCTCAACAAGGTCACCACCGACCACCGCACGCGCGCCGGACTCTATGAGGAGGTGATGATGCCCTACATCAAGCAGCTCACGGCCCAGGGGCAGACGCGCAGGGCCGAGGAAGAGCTGCAGAAGGTGCTCGACAAGGGCTATCCCTCGGCCGACATCCTCGGCATGGCCATCACCACCGAGCTGACGCTCCATCACAACGACGAGGCACGCTCGCTCGTCGAGCGCGGCAAGACGCTCTACCCCAACAACCCCTACTTCCGCATCAAGGACGCGCAGCTCACCGCCGCCATGGGCAACTACGACAAGGCCTACGTCATGCTCGACAACCTCATCGGCGACTACGTCGGCGACACGTCGGTCGTCAAGGCCTACGCCGAGTGCTGCGAGGTATTGGCCCGCCGCAACATCAAGACCGGCGACTATTCCACCGCGCTCGATCTCATCAACCGCGGCCTCGACACTGACCCCGGCAACCAGTCGCTCATCCTCGACAAGGCGACGGTATACGAGAAGCTGAAGGACTGGGATAAGGCCATCGCCGCCTACCGCCTTTACCGCCCCGGCTATGGCGAGCTGGATGAATACCGCCAGCACATGGAGCTGCTCCAGCGCCACCTGCGGCGCAACGAGGTCACCGCCGGCTACCAGCAGGCCCGACCCTCCGACGAGGACAACATCACCTCGCAGGCCTCGGTCTCCTATTCGCGCATCGTCGAGCACAACACCTACACCGCCGGACTGACCTACGTCGGCAGAGACGGTGTGGACCATGCCACCGACTCGACCGACATCGAGGGCGGCAGCGGCATACAGGTGAGCGGAGAATGGCTGCACGAGTGGGATGAGCGCCTCTCCACCACCGTCAACGCCAGCGTGGCCACAAAATTCATGCCGCGCGTAAAGGTCGGCGTCGGCGCTACCTACGCCTTCGACAACGGCTGGACCGGTACGGGCAACTTGTCTTACCGTCTGATTGATGACGACGACAAGAACTCGCTCTTCGAGGCCGGCGCCGGTGCCACGAAGGACCTCGACCCGTTTGTCCTCGGTGCCAACGCCCACGCATTCCTCATGGCGGGCAACATCACCAGCTCGCTCAACTCCCGCGTCTTCGTCAACGGCGGACTGACGGCCCGCTGCTATCCCTCGCAGACCAACCGGTCGTATTTCTTCTTAGCCGGCAGCGTGGGTAACGCCCCTGAGCTGTCGCTCATCGACCGCGCCATCCCCACGCGCTTCGACCAGCTCAATACGATGCTCGGCGCCGGCGGACTCATCGTCATCAACGCGATGATTGACCTCAGCCTCTCAGGCACGTGGTACAACATGTCGGTGTCCGACGCTGCGTCGAACAATACCCGCAACAGAAACTATCTATATCTTGATGCCCATGTTACGATACATTTCTAAAGCACTGACAGCCATCGCCGCCGCACTGGTGGTAGGCGGCTGCTCGGGTACGGCCAAGCCCGTAACGGGCGAGCCGCTCTCCGAATACCATGGGCTATACACACCCTCCAACACCAAGGATGTGCAGCAGACCATGCACACCAACCACCCCGACTACGACTGGGGACTGTGGGGCCATAACCTCGTCAAGGTCATCCACGACCAGCTCACCGACGACATGTACGCCACCGTCGACGGCCACCGCACCCACGACCAGCTCTGCTTCTCCAGCGCCGCGCTCTACAAGGTCGTGCGCGAATACATCATCGGCCAATACGGCTATGGCACCGACAACTACAGCGAGCGCATCTCCATCATGCCGATGGACAACAAGCTCGCCTGCACCTGCCCGCGCTGCCGCGCCTTAGGCAACACGCCGGGCAACGCCACGCCGGCCGTCACCCGGTTCATCACCCGCCTGGCCAAGGAGTTCCCGCGCCACCAGTTCTTCACCTCGGCCTACCACTCCACGAAGCAGGCGCCCGCCACGGCGCTGCCCGCCAACGTGGGCGTGTTCATCTCAAGCTTCCCCCTGCCCGTGCAGGTCGACTTCACCCACAGCAAGGGTTACACCGAGTTCCTGGCATTGGTCAAGGCCTGGCAGCAGCGGTGCAGCCGCATCTATGTCTGGGACTATGAGCGCAACTTCGACGACTACCTGTCGCCCTTCCCCTGTCTGCTTGCCATGCAGTCGCGCCTGAAGCTCTACGCCAAGCTCGGCGTGCTCGGCGTGTTCTTCAATGGCAGCGGCGACGACTACTCGGCCTTCGACGACATGCAGACCAACGTACTGGCGCAACTCATGGACAACCCCGACCTCGACGTCCACGACGCCATGGCCGACTACTTCCAGCAATACTACCCCATCACCGCCGACATCCTCACCGACTACTACTGGTCGCTGGAGAAGCGCACCCGCAAGACGAACTGCGTGCTGCCGCTCTACGGCTCGATGAAGGAGATGTGCGCAGCTTACCTCGACGCCGACGCCTTCGCCAAGTTCCGCAAACGGCTCGACGCGGCCAGCAAGCAGACCATGGGCGACGAGCGCCATCGCCTCAACGCCCTGCTCACGGCCCTGGCCTACACCCAGCTCGAGCTCTGCCGTTGCGGCCTACTGCCCAAGGATGCCGACATGGCGACCGAGATGCGCATCGTGCTCAAGGGGCATAGCGAGATTAAGGGGATGGTCAACCGCGACGAGTCGGGCCATTCCATCGACAATTATCTGAAGCAATGGAAATAAAGTCAACGTTCATCTCCCGGTTCATTGCGCGACTGGTGTCGCGGCATGCGATGCAGTCGGCCTCGCGGCTGACCTCGCGGCTTGCCGTGGCTGTCGTGCCCTTCGCAGTGCTGATGGTGGGTGCGTCGACGCTCACGTCGTGCCGCAAGACGGTCAGACCCACGGCCATCCAGATCGTGGACTCCATCCGCCACTACCCCGCCACCGTCCTCGGCGACGACCTCGCGATGGTGTATGAGGTGAGGAACATCGGCAACAGCATGCTCGTCATCACCGACATCCAGCCCGCAGTGCCGACCATTGAGGTGGACAAAGACAACGTCGATATGATACCGCCCGGCAAAACGGCGCGACTGAAGTTCATCTTCCACTCCGACAAAAACATCGGACTGGCCCGCCACATCATCCGTATCTTCGGCAACATCGAACCCAAAGGCGAGGCGCAGATCATCTTCGACACCCACGTCGTCCGACCGTCGTCCGGCATACTCGACTACGAGGAATATTACCAGGAGAGCGTCGATAAGGCGAAGGCCTCGGGTAAAGACATCGGCGGCATAGATGTGGGCCGCGAATACACCACCGAGCCGGTGACCAATGGAACGGATTGAGTTCATGAGCTGATGAGCTGGTGAGTTCTTGAGTTAAGAGTTAATGAGTTAATAAGCCAAAGTAGTGGCCGCGCCTCGTGCCGGCCACCGCCACGCATCACATATTACGAATAAATAACCGATTATGAAACAGATAGCAGGTGTTGACAGTAACCAGTTTAAATTGCTGTTGGTAGACGACATTCCCTTGAACCTCTTGCTGTTGGAGAAGATGCTCCAACCGTTTGAGTTTCAGATTGCCAAGGCGAGCAACGGCCGCTTTGCGTTGCAGATGATTCAGGACCGTCAGGATACGCCCGACCAGTTCGACCTGGCCATCGTTGACCTGATGATGCCCGACATCGATGGCTTTCAGGTCATCAAGAGCGTAAGGAAGGGCTGCGACAACGCCGACTTCCACATCCACGCGATGAACAAGGACGAGTTCCCCATCATCATCCTCTCGGGCATGAACTTCGACGACGACATCTCCGAGGGCCTCTCCATGGGTGCCAACCAGTTCCTCACCAAGCCCGTCGTCATGGAGCGTCTCTATGCCACCGTCACCGAGGAGCTGGAGAAAAAGGTGAATAATAAATAAGGTATTCAAGTTTCTCAAGCCTATAAGTTTTTGATAGATAGAATCATTCATCCGTAATATCGTTGCGAGCGAAGGAATACCAACCGCGGAGCGGTTGCGGAAGATAGCCCGGGGTTGAGCATCAGCGAAACCCCGGGAAGAGAGGTTTATCGGTGAGCTTATTCATATTACCCCGTAGGGGTTCCGGCGAAACGATTGCTGAAATACGGCATTCATCGTCCAAGAACCTTTGTTCTACCAAATTATCTATCCCGCTGCTATGTCTTGCCGCAACCCCTACGGGGTAAAATGAATAATTCCACCGGTGAACCCTAACCCCGGGGAATCGCTTCGCTCATCCCCGGGCTATTCACCGCAACCGCTCCGCGGTTGGAAAACTACTTGAGAAACTTGAATAAGGTAGCCTCACGGCCTCACCCCTGAAGCCTCACCCCTGGGTGGTGTATCAGAATTAGAGAAGTCCAGAAGTCCGGAAGTCCGGAAGTCCCGTCATTACAATAATCATACCTTATTATCAGGCACTTATGCATTTGACTGAACTTCTGAACTCCCGGACTTCTTCAATTTTGATACACCCTCAATGTGTTCCTTGGCTACAGCTCCCCTCGTTTCCTATGGTTCTGTAGGACGCTGCTGTGCAGCGTCTCTATAACTATCGCAAACCCTTAAAAACTCATAAACTCAAAAACTTATATACTCATTACAAACTATTTTCGTACCTTTGCGCCCATGAAGAGACTGATGCGCATATTCCCCATGATGGTGCTCTCATTGCTGATTATCGTGATGAGTGCCGGACTGAGCATGGAGGTATGCCTGCACTCCGGTCGCACCGAGCTGGCCCAAATTGCTGAGGCGCAGGGCTGTCACCACCACAACGGCATGAAAGGCTGCATGGTGGTGAAGACCATGAAGCTCGCACCCAGCACCATCGCGCCCACCCACGTCTTCGACTTCACCCAGCCTTATGCCGCCGTGACGCCGATGGCCGGTCTCCTCTCCTTCATCCCATCGTTTATCCCCACCCATGCGCCATCGGCGTACACCGTGCTATGGAATGCCCCACCAAGGGCGTACCTGCACCAGCTGCGTGTGCTACGGCTTTGATTTCTTGATTGACCATTAGAAAGGAGGAACCATTCAATGACGTCAATCAATGAAAACAAAGCAACATCATACATGAATAGAAACCACTTATTAGCCGGCATGATGGGCATGCTGGCCTCTGCCGCAGTTGCATCTCCCGCAACTGCACACCCCACTATCATACAACCCGCCGACACCACCTCGGGCTCCGTTTCTGCTGCCCCCGCCGACACCACCTCGGGCTCCGTTTCTGCTGCCGCCACCGACAGCGTCGGCACGATGCCCGACCAGACGCTCAATGAGGTCAGCGTGGTGCGCCGCAAGCCCGGCATGATGCGCATGAAAGGCCCGCTGAACGGACAGTTCATCTCGCAGGATGAGCTCTTCAAGGCCGCCTGCTGTAACCTTGGCGAGAGCTTCACCACCAACCCGTCGGTCGACGTGAGCTACAACGACGCCGCCACGGGCGCCAAGCAGATCAAACTCCTCGGCCTCAGCGGCAAGTACGTGCAGATGCTCACCGAGAACCTGCCCAACTTCCGCGGTGCCGCCATACCTTATTCATTAGGCTACGTTCCCGGACCCTGGATGAAGAGCATCCAGGTGAGCAAGGGCAACGCCAGCGTGAAGAACGGCTACGAGGCCATGACCGGGCAGATCAATGTGCAGTACCTCCAACCCGAGGACGACCAAGCCGTGCACATCAACCTCTACGGCAACACCATGAGTCGCATCGAGGCCAACGCCGACGGCAATATCCACCTCTCCAAAGGCCTCAGCACCGAGCTCCTCGGCCACTATGAGGATAACCTCAAGGAGCACGACAGCAACAACGACGGTTTCATGGACGACCCGCAGACGCGGCAGTTCAACCTGCAGAACCGCTGGTATGGCAAGTCGGGCAACTACATCTTCCACGGCGGACTGGCCCTGCTCGACGAGAAGCGCGAGAGCGGTCAGACCAACCACAGCGGTATGCTCGACCATCAGACTGATCCCATCTACCGCATCAACCTCAACACCCATCGCTACGAGGGTTACATGAAGCATGCCTTCATCCTCGACCCCACCCACGGCACCAACATCGCCTGGATGACCTCGGCCTCGATGCATGAGATGGACGCCACCTACGGCCGCAAGGCTTACGACGTCAACGAGAAGAACCTCTACTCGCAGCTGATGTTCGAGACCAATGTCGCCCACGACCACAACATCGCCCTCGGCGCGTCGTTCAACCACGACTACTTCGGCCAGACCTACCTCGGGCAGCGCATGAACGAGAAGGAGAATGTCATCGGCGGCTATGCGCAGTACACCTACAACCTCCACGACCGCCTCATCGCCATGGCCGGCCTGCGCGTCGACCACAGCTCGATGTACGGCACCTTCGTCACCCCGCGCTTCCACGTGAAGTGGCAGGTCAACGACATCTGGAGCCTGCGCGCCTCGGCCGGTAAGGGCTTCCGCTCGGTGCACGCCCTCGCCGAGAGCAACTACCTCATGGCCAGCGGCCGCCAGCTCGTCATCGACCCGCTCGACCAGGAGCGCGCATGGAACTACGGACTGAGTACGGCGCTCAACATCCCCATGTGGGGTAAGGTGCTGAAGCTCAACGCGGAGTACTACTACACGCGTTTCAGCCGGCAGACGGTCATCGACTACGACAGCGATCCAACGCAGATTCATATCACCAACCTCGACGGCAAGTCGTACTCGCATACGTTCCAGGTCGATGCCACCATCGACCCCTTCCGCGGCATGACCGTCACGGCGGCTTACCGCTACAACGACGTGAAGACAACCTATGGCGGCGAACTGCTGCGCCAGCCGCTGACCAACCGCTATAAGGGACTGCTCACGGCCTCGTATAAGACGCCGCTCGGCCTGTGGCAGTTCGATGCCACCTTCGCCCTCAACGGCGGCGGCCGCCTGCCCAAGGCCTACACCACGGCCGACGGCACGCCCTCATGGCAGGAGACCTACCCCGCCTACGGTCAGCTCAACGCGCAGGTCACCCGTTGGTTCCGCCACTTCTCGGTCTACGTCGGCGGCGAGAACCTGACCAACTATAAACAAAAGAACCCCATCATCGATGCCGCCCACCCCTGGAGCACCACCTTCGACCCCACCCTCGTCTGGGGCCCGATGACCGGCGCCATGGGGTATGTGGGGATAAGGTATAACATATAGAAAACAGCGGCCCCACCCCCTCGCCTCGCGAGCCGGGGGCCGGAGCTGTGCAGTATCAGATAAATAATAGATAATAAATGTGTAACGATTAAAATACAAAGAACTATGAAGAAGTTATTTTTCGCCATCGCCCTGGCTGCCGTATGCGGCACCGCCAGTGCAAAGAGTAAAACCGACACCCTCGTCGTCACCACGACCCCGCAGATGCACTGCGCCAACTGCGAGAACAAAATCAAGAACAACCTCCGCTTCGAGAAGGGCATCAAAGACATCCTGACCAGTGTCAACGACCAGACGGTCACCATCGTCTACAACCCCGCCAAGACCGACAAGCAGAAAATCGAAGCCGCCTTCCCGAAGTTCGGCTACAAGGCCCGCGAACTGAAGAAGGGCGAGAAGGTGCAGCGCGACGAGAGCGAGCAGTGCGATAATATGTAAAGCCTCTCATCAACCCCATTAAACCCATTCACCCCATAAACCCCATAAACCCCATAAACAATGAACAACAATTTCCTCCGCAGCAACGACCTCGGGTTGTTGCTCCTCCGCCTCACTGTTGGCGGCCTTATGCTTTTCCACGGTATTCACAAAGTCATCTATGGCGTGGGCGGTATCCAAGGCATGTTGGTCGGACTGGGCCTGCCCGGTTTCCTGGCTTACTTCTCCCTGGCCACTGAACTCGTGGCCTCCATCCTCATCATCATCGGAGCCTGGACGCGCGTAGCCTCCGCCGTAATGGTCGGCAACATGGTCGTGGCCATTCTCATGGCCCACCTCCCCGTATTGTTCTCCGTCGATCCCAATACGGGTGGATGGGCCGTTGAACTCCCGATGCTCTACCTCCTTGGCGCCGCCGTACTCTGCCTCACCGGAGGCGGCAAGTACGCACTGACCAAGGGCAAGGTCACCGATTAACCGTTTTCCATCAGCCTTCTCACAGCCGACACCTTCTCCGCCATGGGCAAGGTGGCGTCAATCCAGTGGATGGTGGTGCCGCGCCGCTCCATACCCCGGAACCACGTCATCTGGCGCTTGGCAAACTGATGGATGGCAATCTCCAACTGCCGGAACATCTCGTCGTAGGTCAGCCGCCCGACGACATACTCGGTGACGTATTTATATTCGAGTCCATAATATATAAGGTCGTCGGGGTTGACCCCGCTGTCGATGAGGCCGCGTATCTCGTCCACCATACCATGCTCGAGGCGCTGGCGCAGTCGCGCGGTAATCTTCCGCCGCCGCTCATCGCGGTCGATGGACACGCCGATGACGAGCGAAGGCACCGGCGGCATCGTCCGCAGTTCGGTGGCGTGGTCGAGGTTGTAGGTCTCTATCTCTATGGCGCGTATGGCGCGCTGGCAGGAGTCGACGTCGGTGGTGTTGTGCATCGCCGAACCCGTCTGTCGTTTCAGTTCTTCGAGCATCGCGGTGAGCTCGGTCAAGCTCTTCCCCTCGAGCCGGTCGCGCAACGCCTGGTTCTGAGGCACCGGTGACAGCGCGTAGCCCTTGAGTACGGCTTCGATATACAGTCCTGTACCGCCACAGAGCACCGGCACACGGCCGCGACGCTCGATGTCGGTATAGGCCTCGTGGAAATCGCGCTGGTATTGGTAGAGATTGTATTTCGTGCCCGGTTCGGCGATGTCGATGAGATGATACGGCACCGGCTCGCCGTCGACCACGTAGTCGGCCAGGTCCTTACCCGTACCGATATCCATTCCGCGGTACACCTGGCGCGAGTCGCCGCTGATAATCTCGCCACCGATGGCGTGGGCGAGGTGGGCAGCCAGCGCCGTCTTGCCGCTGGCCGTGGGACCTAAAATCGTAATCATTGTCTGCATGGCATGTCGTTTTGATGGCAAATTTACGGAATAAAAACGTCACCATCATTGAAAAAAACAAAAAAGTAGGCCGCGCTTCATTTGTTTACCATCTTTTTCGTAATTTTGCAACTCGGGAAACCATATTTAATCAACAATAAAACATTAAGTTATCATGACAATCGATGAATTCAACTTTGCCGGCAAGAAGGCAATCGTGCGTGTAGACTTCAACGTGCCATTGGACGAGAATGGCCACGTGACTGATGACACCCGTATCCGTGGTGCACTGCCCACGC
Organism: uncultured Prevotella sp.; assembly: GCA_900315835.1. Taxonomy (GTDB): domain Bacteria; phylum Bacteroidota; class Bacteroidia; order Bacteroidales; family Bacteroidaceae; genus Prevotella. The sequence goes on along the minus strand of ONAR01000045.1, from coordinate 20,126 downwards.
TGAAGAAGATTCTGGCTGATGGCGGCGCCGTCATCATGATGAGCCACATGGGCAAGCCCAAGGGTAAGGTCAACCCGAAGCTCAGCCTGAAGCAGATTGTGCCCAACGTGTCTGAGCGCTTAGGCGTGGAGGTGAAGTTCGCCCCCGACTGCGCCAAGGCCGACGCTGAGGCTGCAGCCCTGAAGCCGGGTGAGGCCCTGCTGCTCGAGAACCTCCGCTTCTATCCTGAGGAGGAAGGCAAGCCCGTCGGCGTGGAGAAAGGTACGCCCGAATACGACGAGGCCAAGAAGGAGATGAAGGCCCGTCAGAAGGACTTCGCCAAGAAGCTCGCCAGCTATGCCGACGTCTATGTGAACGACGCCTTCGGCACCGCTCACCGTAAGCACGCCTCTACCGCCGTCATCGCTGACTACTTCGACAAGGACAGCAAGATGCTCGGCTACCTCATGGAGAAAGAGGTGAAGGCCATCGACAACGTGCTGAAGAACGCCCAGCACCCCTTCACCGCTATCATCGGCGGTTCGAAGGTCAGCTCTAAGCTCGGCGTCATCAAGAACCTGCTCGACAAGGTCGACAACCTCATCATCGGCGGCGGCATGGGCTACACCTTCATCAAGGCCCAGGGCGGTCACATCGGCAACTCCCTCCACGAGGATGAGCTCATGCCCGAGGCCCTGAACGTCATCAAGATGGCCAAGGAGAAGGGTGTCAACCTCAGCCTCTCCGTGGCTACGGTCTGCGGTCAGGAATTCACCAACGACACGCCGCGTAAGGTATTCCCCATCAATGAGATTCCCGACGGATGGGAGGGCATGGATGCCTCTGAGGAGAGCCTCAACAACTGGAAGAAGATTATCCTCTCTTCCAAGACCATCCTGTGGAACGGTCCTGTCGGCGTGTTCGAGCTCGAGAACTTCTCTCACGGCACTGGCGAGATTGCCAAGGCTGTGGCTCAGGCTACGCAGGAGAACGGCGCTTACTCGCTCGTTGGCGGTGGCGACTCTGTGGCTGCTATCAACAAGTTCGGCCTGGCCGACAAGGTGAGCTACGTCTCTACCGGCGGCGGTGCCATGCTCGAGGCCATCGAGGGCAAGGTGCTCCCCGGTGTGGCTGCCATCAAGGGGGAGTAACCCGGCAACCGGAACCGATCAACTTTAATCCCTTTAATCCCGCAGGCTGAGCCTGCGGGATTTTTGTTTTTATGGGGCAGATGGGGGCTGTGGGGAGGATGGGGTTTGTGGGTTTGATGGGTCAGATGGGGTTTGTGGGGAGGATGGGTCAGATGGGGTTTGTGGGGAGGATGGGTCAGATGGGGTTTGTGGGTTTAATGGGGTTTGTGGGTTTGATGGGGTTTGTGGGGTTGATGGGGTTTGTGGGTTTAATGGGGTTTGTGGGTTTGATGGGTTGCGCTGTCCCCCATTCGACCCATTAAACCCATTAAACCCATGATACCCATTAGCCCCATTCGACCCATGATACCCATTAGCCCCCGACCCATGATACCCATTAGCCCCATTCGACCCATGATACCCATTAGCCCCATTCGACCCATGATACCCATTAGCCCCATTCGACCCATGATACCCATTCTCCCCATCCGGCGCTCCGTATCCTCTTCTCTTCACTCTCGCCCGATACATCTGCTCCTTAAACCCTCCGTTTTGCAGGAACTGCTGCTGCATCCACTCAATGAGGCCCTTGAGGAGCACGTCCTCCTGGTGAATGAGCGTGATGGCGATGTTGGCGATGGTCTCGGCGCTGCGGCTGCGTATCTTCTCGCGGTAAACGGCCGAGTCGAGGTGTGTGCGGCAGAAGGCGCGCGTCTGGCGGCAGCGCGGGTCGTTGAAAGCCCACTTCTCCAGACCGCGCGTGCGCAGATAGTCCTCGTAGTCGAGAAGCAGCTCATGCAAGCTCGCGCGGTTGACATTGGTAAGACGTATCATCATCTCCGACGACGTTATCCCATCAACATAACCTTCGGCAAGGTTCTGTTTACCGGACCGCGCCGCCTGAATCATCTGGTCAACCGTACGGTCACCAATAGTGAGAAACTCATGGGCAAAGTAAAACGTGATGTCGTAGATGCACTCCGCCTTCTGGAAAGCCTTCAGCGTATGGTAGTCGCCACGCTGGTCAATGAATTCTGCGCTCATAGCGGTTTCGATTTAGGTTGCTGCAAATATAACACGCTTTTTCCTTAATGCAAAGCGGAAAGCCAGGAAATATCCCCAAGCGACGACAATTTAATGATTTCCGCGGATAAATGCCGCCATTTCTTTGCCATCCCCCCGAAAAAGCGTATCTTTGCCGCAACTCAATCATCAACAGCCCTCACACACCATGACCCGACTCACTGCTCTCCTTCTCTGCCTCTTCGCGCTCACCGCCCACGCCCAGCGCAACGAGATTATCGCGCCCAACATCGCCTCACTGCAGGTCATCGCCAACGACGACTGGATGGCCATGCCCATCATCACCCTCGGACAGGGCGAGCACGTCACCATCGGATTCGATGAGCTCTCCCACGTCGAGCACCGCTACTGCTACCGCATCGACCACTGCGAGGCCGACTGGACCACGTCGACCGAGCTCTTCGAGAGCGACTACGTCAACGGCTTCGCCTCGGGCAACCTCATCAATGACAACGAGCAGTCCATCAACACCAACACCATCTACACCCATTACGCCTTCACTCTGCCCAACGACAAATGTGCGCCGCGCATCGGCGGCAACTACCGCGTGACGGTCTACGACGAGAACGACGACAGCCAGCCCATTCTCACCGCCTGCTTTATGGTCGTGGAACCGCGAATGAGGGTCGGGCTCAGCATCACGGGCAACACCGACATCGACATTAACCACCGGTACCAGCAGGTGGAGATGACCGTCGACTACGGCGCACTGCGCGTCACAAGGCCCTCGGAGCAGATCCACACCGTCGTCATGCAGAACGGACGATGGGACAACGCCGTCATCAACGCCCAACCGCAATACGTACGCGGCGACGGACTGTCGTGGTCGCACTGCCGCGACCTCATCTTCCCCGCCGGCAACGAATACCGCAAGTTCGAGATGCTCGATGTCACCCATACGTCGATGGGCTTGGAAAGCATGCGGTGGGACGGCCACGACTACCACGCCTACGTCTGGACCGATGAGCCGCGACCGAGCTACGTCTACGACGAGGATGCCAACGGCGCCTTCTGCATACGCAACTCGGACAACGAGGAGAACAACACCGCATCGGAATACATCAACGTCCACTTCCGCTTGAAGGCACCGCGCCAGGCTAACGACATCTATCTCAATGCCGCATGGACCAACGACCGCTTCCTGCCGATGTATAAACTGCATTGGAACGACGCCACACAGCTTTATGAGGCCACCGTACGCCTGAAACAGGGCTATTACAGCTATCAGTACCTTCAACTCATGCCCGACGGTTCGTTTCAGCCTCTCCCCTCCGAGGGATCATTCTACCAGACAGAGAACAAGTACCAAGCCCTCGTCTATTACCGCGGGCAGGGCGAGCGCACCGACCGACTGGTGGCGGTAGACGAGAAACCTTAATAATTCATAAATAACCACTAGTTATTAATCGCAGCTAAGGTTTTTTCGTAACTTTGTAAAATAATTATGTAATCTAGTTATCAATTAAAAATGCGCCTAACTATAAGACTAATTTCGGCTTGTTGTATGAGCGCCTTAAGCATGCTTTCGGCCAGTGCGCAATCCACTGCCAACTCAACGCAAGCCCTTAACCTTGACACCAAAGCTTTGCAACGTTTCTCGCAAGGCATCAACATCGGAAAGATAGCAGTCGACTCCACTGCCATCACGGCCGACAGCGTTAAGATTTTCTTGAATAGCGCGTTGCAGAACGTGCCCATGCGCCCCGACAACGTGACCGACATCACCAAGACCATTGCCGACGCCCTGCCCGCCGACCTGAAGTGTAAGACGCTCTCCGTTTACGTCAACGGCTACGACATCAACCGCCTCATCCCCGACTATTACCGCCCTAAGCGCGGCGACGTGATCCGCCACTTTGGCTTCCACAACGTGCCTGCCGAGGGCATCGGGAAGACACGCTACACCATCACGCCCATCGTGCGCAACCTCAACCGGCCCTACAGCGTGAAGAGCGGCTTGCAGGACCGCCACATCGCCCTTTGGCAAAGTCACGGCAAATACTTCGAGCAGGGCCTCAACCGTTGGGAGTGGCAACGCGCACGCCTCTTTGAGAGTGTCGAGGATAAATACACCCAGAGTTTCGTATTGCCCTACCTCGTGCCGATGCTCGAGCATGCGGGTGCCTACGTGATGATGCCCCGCGAGCGCGACACCAATCCCAACGAGGTGGTGGTCGACAACGATGGCGCCCTGGCCTCATCGCCCTACCGCGAGCACAACGGCACCAACGTCTGGCAGACAGGCGACGGCAAAGGCTTCGCCTACCGCCAGCAGCAATACGTCGACTTCCAGAACCCCTTCAGCGACGGCACCTACCGCCAGACCACGACGGTGAAGAAAGCCACTGAGGCCAGCACCATCTCCTGGACCCCCGACATCCCGCAGGACGGCGACTATGCTGTCTACGTGAGCTATCGAACTGAGCCCAACAGCACCAGCGACGCCCGCTACACCGTCCACCACAAAGACGGCACCACGGCCTTCGCCGTCAACCAGACCATGGGCGGCGGTACGTGGATCTACCTCGGCACCTTCGCCTTCACCAAAGGCCAGCAGGGCTACGTCGAGCTGAGCAACCTGTCGAAGGAGAGCGGCCGCATCGTCACCGCTGACGCCGTACGCTTCGGTGGCGGCATGGGTAACATCGCACGCATGGGCGACGGCGACCACATCAAACAATACTGCAAGGGCCACCGCGACGGCGCCGTCACCGACCGCAACGCATACCAGCCGAGCCTCGACTTCGTACCGATGACGAGCGGCTATCCCCGTTACCTCGAGGGCGCACGCTACTACATGCAGTGGGCCGGCATACCCGACAGCATCTACTCGCCCACCCACGGCGCCAACGACTACACCGACGACTACCGCGACCGCGGCATGTGGGTGAACTACCTCGCCGGCGGCACCAAGGCATGCCCCGACGTCAAGGGCCTCAACATCCCCATCGACCTCTCGCTCGCCTTCCACTCTGATGCAGGCACCGTACGCGGCGACTCCATCATCGGCAACCTCGGCATCTATCAGGTATCGCAATACGGCGGTAAGTTCGCCGACGGCACCTCACGCGACCTCAACCGCGACCTCTGCGACATCGTGCAGACACAGATTGCCCACGACCTGCGCCGTCAGGCCGACCCGAAATGGACGCGCCGCGGCATGTGGAACCAGCGTTACTTCGAGGCTTGGGTACCACGCGTTCCGGCCATGTTGCTCGAACTCATGTCGCACGAGAACTTCGCCGACATGCGCTACGGTCTCGACCCGCGCTTCGGCTTCATGGTGGGCCGCGCCGTGTACAAAGGCATCCTGCGCTTCATCTCCAACGAATACGGCTACCCCTACGTCGTCCAGCCGTTGCCCGTCTCTCATTTCGCCACCGCGTTCAATAAGAAAGGACAGGTGGTGCTGACGTGGCAGGCCGAGCGCGACTCGCTTGAGCCCACGGCCGACGCCCAGCGCTTCGTGGTGTATAAGCGCATCGGCGACGGCGACTTCGACAACGGCACGGTGGTGCGTAAGCCCACCTTCACCACCACCATCCCCACCGACGAGGTGGTGAGCTTCAAGGTGACGGCACTCAACGACGGCGGCGAGAGCTTCCCCTCGGAGATTCTCTCGGTGGGTCGCAGCAGCAAGACCACGGCCAAACCGGTACTGGTCATCAACGGCTTCGACCGCCTCAGCGCACCCGACGACTTCAAGAGCAGCGACGACAACCTCGCCGGCTTCCTGGCCAAATACGACAATGGCGTACCCTATAAGCAACTCATTTCTTATGTCGGACCGATGAAGGAGTTCCGCCGCAGCATCCCCTGGACCCACGACGATGCCGCGGGCTTCGGCGACAGCTACGCCACCTACGAGCACATCACCATCGCCGGCAACACGTTCGACTACCCCGCGCTCCACGGCCGCAGCATCATGAAGGCTGGCTACAGCTTCGTCTCGACGAGTCGTGCCGCCGCCAGCAGTGACCCCGCGCTCGCCACGGCCGCAGCCGACTCCACCTACGACGGCCAGCCACTCGCCGCCGAGTACAGCGCCATCGACCTCATCCTCGGCAAGGAGAAGCAGTCGAAGTTCGGTCGCCCCGGCCTCCATCCGTTGGCATTCAAGACCTTCGACAAACCCATGCAGCGGCTGCTGCGCGCCTATTGTAAGGCGGGCGGTGCCCTGTTCGTGAGCGGCAGCTACGTCGGCACCGACCTCTGGCACAATCCGCTGGCCAAAGCCGACAAGACCGACCAGCAGTTCGCCCGCGACGTGTTGAAATACCAGTGGCGTGAGGACCGTGCCTGTTCGCTGGGCCGTGTGGCTTACGTCGTATCGCCGTTGGCCGCCGACACCACGTCGTTCCAATATTACAATGAGCCCAACAGCACGTCGTATGTCGTCGAGTCGCCCGACGCCATCGACCCCGCCGACGACTGCGCCTACACTGCCTTCCGCTATCCGGAGAACGGCATGTCGGCCGGCGTGGTCTTTGGGGGCAATGCCACCGACCACTGGCGCTCATGCGTCCTTGCCTTCCCCTTCGAGGCCATCAAGGGGCAGGGCCAGCGCGACGACATGATGAAGCGCATACTCGACTATCTTTTAAGTCATTGAGTTCGTTGTGAGTTTGTAAGTTCGTAAGTTTATGAGTTTATTAGCTTTTAATATGATAAGTCCACGCTTCGTGCGTCGTTCCTCTCGTCCGCAGCGTTGTGTGCCGCGCCTTTTTAAGGCGTGGTTCCTCGTGCTCTTCCTCGCCCTGTCGCTCTCGTCGCAGGCCTTCGAGCCATTCCGCTTCGCCGTGGTCACCGACGTCCACATCAATGTCAAGGCCGAGAACCCCACGGAAGACCTACGCCAGACCGTGGCCGCCATCAACGGTAACGACAGCATCGACTTCGTACTCGTCACCGGCGACATCGCCGACGCAGGCGACGGCGCCTCACTGCGCTTGGCCCACCAGTTGCTCAGCGCGCTCCACAAGCCGTGGTACATCATCGAGGGCAATCACGACCAGAACTGGAGTGAAAGCGGCTGCATGGACTTCCTCAAAATCTTCGGCTACGAACGCTTCACGTTTGAACATAAAGGTGTACGCTTCATCGGCGTCCCCACGGGTCCGATGATGCGCATGGCCATGGGCCACGTGGCACCTGAGGACATCGAATACATCACCGACATCCTCCGCCGTAACGGCAAAGGCAGCAGCGCCGACCCCGTCTTCCTCGTCACCCACATGCCCATCCAACCGGACGACGTCGACAACTGGTACGAGCTGACCGACGCCGTGCGCCCCTACCCCATCGTGGCGTTCATCAACGGCCATTACCACCGCAACCTCCTCTTCCACTGCGACGGCATCCCCGCCATCGCCAACATCACCAACCTGCGGCAGAAAGGCCGTACGGCAGGGCAGTTCAACCTCATCGACCTCGCCGCCGACTCCATCCGCGTCTATACGCAGAGCGTTGGCGGAGCACGCACCCACTGGCTCTCACTGCCGTTCACCACGCGCCACGATGACGACACCACCCATTGGGCTCCGCGCCCCAGCTACGCCGTCAACAGCCAGTACGCCAACGTCACCGAACGGTGGACGCGCCGTCAGGGTGCCGCCATCTTCTCCTCGCCCGTGGTCTGGGGCAACCGCGTCTATGCGGCCGACAACGCCGGCCGCGTGGTCTGCTACGACCGCAAGGGCAATGAGCTGTGGCGCCATCAGACCGGTGCCCGCATCATCGGCACACCCGCCATCGCCAAAGGTATCCTCGTCGCCGCCTCAGCCGACAGCTTCATCTACGGCATCGACGCGAAGAACGGACGGCAGCGGTGGCGCGTCAAGACCGCAGCACCCGACGTGAGTGCGGTGACCATCGACGGCGGCATCGCCTACGTGGGTAGCGGCGACCACCGGTTCCGCGCCATCCGCGTGAGCGACGGCACCATCATCTGGCAGACCGACGGCATCAAGGGCTACGTCGAGACGCGCGCGCTCGTCACCGACGGCAAGGTGCTGTTCGGCGACTGGGCCGATACGTTCTACTGCCTCGACCAGCGCAGCGGCAAACTGCTGTGGACGTGGCAGCCGCCTAAGAAAAACAACATGCACTACTCACCCGCCGGCTGTTGGCCCGTGGCCTCCAACGGTTGCGTGTTCTTCTGCGACCCCGAGCGCGCCATGACGGCCCTCGACCTCAACACCGGCCGTCAGCTGTGGCGCACCTATCAGAGTAAGGTGCGCGAGAGCATCGGACTGTCAAAGGACGGCCAGCGCCTCTACGCCAAGACCATGCAGGACAGCATCGTCTGCTATGCCGCCGACGGCAAAGCGCCGCACGAGCTGTGGGCCACCGACTGCGGCTTCGGCTATGAGCATGCCCGCGTGATGCTCGTCGAGAAAGACGGCGTCGTCTTCGCCACCAACAAAGACGGCCTCATCATCGCCCTCGACGGCAAGACCGGCCGCCTGCTATGGAAGCACAAGGTGGGTAACACGATGATCAACACCGTCGTGCCCATCGACAGCCGACACATCGTCATAACGAATGAAGCCGGGATAGTTGGAGAGTTAGAAGTTAGGAATTAGGAGTGGTCGGCCCATCCGACCCATAAACCCATCCACCCTATAAACCCCATAATCCCCATCCACCGAATAATCAATAAAAAACTTAATACACAATGACCAAGATTATCGATTGCTTCGTCCCTCGCGGCAACGAAGAAGAGACAAAGAGAAACGTTGACAGCCTCGGAGCCGAGGAGCTCGTCAACAGCGTCACTGTCGTCGACGGCAACATCAAGGCTTCGGCCACACTGAAGGACATCGCCGACAAGGCCACCACACCCTACACCGTGGTGCTGCTCAAAGGGCAGTTCATCCAGTTGGGCTACCTCGCCCTCAACCGCATGGTGCAGGTGGCCGACATCACCAAGGCCGGCATGACCTACGCCGACCACTATAATATCTCCGCCGACGGCCAGCGCACCGACGCCCCGACCATCGACTACCAGTTGGGCGCCCTGCGCGACGACTTCAACTTCGGTTCGGTGCTGCTCTTCCGCACCGACGCCCTGAAAGACGCGGCCGCACGCATGAAGGCCGACTACCAGGCCGCCGGCTTCTACGACCTGCGCCTGAAGCTCGCCGAGCGCTACGAGCTCAGCCACATCAACGAGTACCTCTATTCCGAGGTAGAGCTCGACAACCGCAAGACCGGCGAGAAGCTCTTCGACTATGTCGACCCGAAGAACCGCGCCTCGCAGGTGGAGATGGAGAAGGCCGTCACGGAATATCTCAAGGAGATTGGCGGCTACCTGAAGCCCGAGTTCACCCCCGTCGACACCACAAAGGGCGACTTCCCCGTTGAGATATCCGTGATGATTCCCGTGCGCAACCGTATCCGCACCATCCGCGACGCCCTCGACAGCGCTCTCTCGCAGAAGACCACCTTCCCCTACAACGTCTTCGTCGTTGAGAACGGACCCGAATGCCACTCCACCGACGGCACCACTGAGGCCGTCGATGAATACACCGACGAGCGCATCATCCACATCGTCACCGACCGCCGCGACCTCGGCGTTGGCGGCAGCTGGAACCTCTGCGCCCACGACCCACGCTGCGGCCGCTTCATCGTGCAGATGGACTCCGACGACGTCTATCTCGACGAGAACACGCTGCAGACCTTCTACGACGCCTTCAAGGAGCAGAAGGTAGGCATCATCCTCGGCACCTACGAGCTGACCGACATCAACAAGAACATCCTGCCGCCGGGCAAGATTGACCACGCCGAGTGGACGCCCGAGAACGGCCGCAACAACGCCCTGCGCATCAACGGCCTCGGCGCGCCCCGTGCGATGTACTCGCCGCTGCTGCGCGACATCACCATGCCCAACGTCAACTATGGTGAGGACTACGCCTTCTGCCTGGCCGTGAGCCGCCACTACCTTATCGGGCGCATCTACGACCCCGTATACTGCTGCCGCCGATGGGACGACAACTCCGACGGCGACCTCTCCATCGAGAAAGAAAACCGCAACAACACCTATAAGGACCGCATCCGCACATGGGAACTCATGGCACGCATCGCCATGAACAAGGCCAACGGGAACCATTAAACTGCAGGTCCATGAACAATCAATTCACACAAGTCACACCGTGGGTGTGGGTGCCTACGCTTTACTTTGCCGAGGGCGTGCCTTACTTCGTGGTGAACAACATCTCGGTGATGATGTTCACCAAGATGGGTGTGCCCAACGGCGACATGGCGTTCTTCACGACCCTGCTTTATTTTCCCTGGTTCCTCAAGGGCATCTGGAGTCCGCTGGTCGATGTGGTGAGAACCAAACGCTGGTGGATTGTCACCATGCAGGCCGTGCTGACCATTCTCTTGGCACTGCTCACGCTCACGCTGCCCTCACCGTCGCCCGCGCTTATCGCGTCGGGTCACACGCCCATCAGCATGTTCACCCTCACACTCGTGCTGTTCATCATCGCCGCCTTCGCCTCAGCCACCCACGACATCGCGGCCGACGGCTACTACATGCTGGCCCACAGTCCGAGCAGTCAGGCCGCGTTCATCGGCATCCGAAGCACGTTCTACCGCATTGCCTCGGTATTCGGACAGGGCGTGCTGGTGTTCATCGCAGGCACCATCGAACATCAGACTCACAACATTCCCTTCTCCTGGCGAGTGACGCTCGGCGTGAGCGCCGTCATCTTCTTCCTCATCACCCTCTACCACACGTTCGCACTGCCTCACTCGGATAACGACATGCCGCGCCATAGTCTGGAAGAGGGAATTTACTCTAACGTGCCGATGAGAAAAAACAGCAACCTGAGCGAGCTGATGGGATCTTTCGTCACATTCGTCAAAAAGCCGCATGTGCTGTGGGCCATCGCGTTCATGCTGCTCTACCGTCTGCCCGAGGGTTTCCTCATCAAGATGTGCCAGCCGTTCCTCGTCCATAGCAAGGCCGTGGGCGGACTGGGCCTCAGCACCGAGATGGTGGGACTGGTCTATGGCACCTTCGGCGTCATCGCCCTCCTCGGCGGTGGCATCCTCGGCGGTATCGTAGCCTCGAAGAGAGGACTGCGCCGCTCGCTGTGGCTCATGGCCGCCTGCATGACGCTGCCCTGCCTCACCTTCGTCTACCTCGCCATCTGCCAGCCGTCCAATGTGGCCATCATCACCGTCGCCCTCTGCATCGAACAGTTCGGCTACGGCTTCGGCTTCACGGCTTACATGCTCTACATGATGTACTTCTCCGAAGGCGAGTTTAAGACCTCCCACTACGCCATCTGCACGGCGTTCATGGCGCTGAGCATGATGCTCCCCGGCTTCGTCGCCGGCTACATCCAGGAGGCCATCGGCTACGTCAACTTCTTCTGGATGGTCATGGCGTGCTGCATCGCCACATTGCTCATCACCTCTGTGGTGCGCCGCCAGATTGACCCCGAATACGGACGAAAATAAACCTTTACTTACAATGAAACGCATCGCAATCCTCCTCAGTTGGCTCTGCCTCATAGCCACGGCTTGCCTCGCCCAGCGTGTCAAGCCCGGCATCGAGGTGCTGAAGGCCGACGGCTTCAAACTGCTTCAAGGCAAGCGCGTGGGACTGGTCACCAATCCCACGGGCGTCGACACCCATCTCGTGTCCGACATCGACATCCTTCACAGCGCGCCCGGCGTGAAACTCGTGGCGCTCTACGGCCCCGAGCACGGCGTCCGTGGCAGTGCGCATGCCGGTGACCCCGTCAGCGCCAACACCGACGACCGCACCCATCTGCCCGTCTTCTCGCTCTTCGGCAAAACGCGCGTCCCCACCGACTCCATGCTCCAGGGCATCGACGTGCTGGTGTACGACATCCAGGACATCGGCAGCCGTTCGTTCACCTACATCTCCACCTTATATAATATAATGAAGGCTGCGGCCAAACACGGCATCAAAGTGGTGGTGCTCGACCGCCCCAACCCGCTCGGCGGCGAGAAGATTGAGGGCAACCTCGTCGAGGACGACTGCGTGAGCTTCGTCTCGCAGTTCCGCGTGCCCTACGTCTACGGCCTCACACCCGGCGAGGTGGCGCTGCTGCTCAACGGCGAGGGCATGATTGGCGGCAAATGTGACCTCACGGTGGTGAAGATGAAAGGCTGGAAGCGGCGCATGACCTACGCCGACACCGGCCTGCCGTGGGTGCTGTCGTCGCCCCACATCCCCGAGGCCTCTACAGCGCCGTTCTACAGCATCACGGGCATCATCGGTGAACTCACGACCATCTCCATCGGCGTGGGCTACACGCTGCCGTTCAAACTCATCGGCGCCGAATGGGTCAACGCCCAGCAGTTTGCCGACGCCATGAACGCGCTCCACCTGCCCGGCTACACCTTCCGGCCCATCTACTACACGCCCTACTACGGTCCGGGCAAGGGCAAGGAGCTGCAGGGCGTTCAGGTGTATATCACCGATTACCGCAAGGCCAACCTCTGCGACCTGCAGTGGTATGCGCTGCAGGAGCTCTACCGCCTCTACCCCGACCACGACCCGATGGGCGAGGACCAGAAGCGCTGGAATATGATTGATAAGGTGTGCGGCTCCAAGCAGATACGCCAGCGCTTCCTAAAGAACCACCGCTGGGCCGACGCCAAGCCTTACTGGGATAAGGATGTGGACAACTTCCGCCGCATCGCCAAGAAATATTACCTTTACAAATGAGCAATAATAACATCAACACAAACTCCGCCGCAGCCCCGGCGCAAGCCACATCGGCTTCAGCCGCCCCGAAGAAGAGCCAGCGCATCCTGTCCATCGACATCCTGCGCGGCCTCACCATCGCCGGCATGATTCTGGTCAACAACCCCGGCGGCCCCAAGGGCTTCGCACCCCTCGAGCACGCCGACTGGATAGGCCTCACGCCCACCGACCTCGTCTTCCCGTCGTTCATGTTCATCATGGGCATCACCACCTACCTCTCGCTGCGTAAGTTCAACTTCACCTGGTCGTGGGCCTGCGCCCGGAAGGTGCTGAAGCGCGCCCTGCTGCTGTGGTTCATCGGCATCGCCATCTCGGTGCTCATCAAGTGCACCCACGGCCTCGTCGACCCGTCGTCGTGGAAGGGCTTCGGCGACCTGCTGAGCCATCAGCGCATCCTCGGCGTACTGCCGCGGTTGGGCATCTGCTACGGCCTGGCCGCCGTCATCGCCCTGTCGGTCAACCACCGTCTCATTCCTTGGATCATCGCCTTCCTCTTCGTGGGCTATTACATCATCCTTGAGTTAGGCAACGGCTATGCCCACGACGCCACAAACATCCTCGCCATCGTCGACGACGCCGTGCTGGGCGCCAACCACACCTACCAGTGGGAGACCCCCGACCCTGAGGGCATCCTCTCCACGCTGCCCTCCCTGGGCCATGTGCTCATCGGCTTCTGCGTGGGTAAGGTCATCATGAACCTGCGCGACCTCAACGACAAGATTGAGCGGCTCTTCGTCATCGGCGCCTGCCTCATGCTCGCCGGCGCGCTCTTGGCCTACCTCTGCCCCATCAGCAAGAAGCTGTGGACACCGACGTTCGCCATGGTCACCTGCGGCATCGCCAGCACGCTGCTCGCCCTGTTCACATGGGTCATCGACAAGCGCCACCACACGGGCCGCATCACCGGCTTCTTCCAGGTGTTCGGCGTCAATCCGCTGGCGCTCTACGTGTTGGCCGACCTTCTGCTCATTCCCTTCTCCATCATTCCCTTCTTCGGCGGCAAGACGCTGCAGAAGGTGTGCTACGACAACGTGCTGACAACCTTCCTGCCCGCGGAGTGGAGCTCGCTCATCTGGGCGCTGTTCTGCGTCTTCACCTGCTGGCTCGTCGGCCTTTGGCTTTACAAGAAACACATTTATATTAAACTATAGCGTCTATAGCATCTATATCGTCTATATTATCTATAGCATCTATAATATCTATATCGTCTATATTATCTATAGCGTCTATATTATCTATAGCAACTATTAAAACAACACCACTATGACAATACTTTTAGCAGACAGCGGCTCCACAAAGACTGACTGGGGCCTCGTTGAAAACAACCAACTGATAAAGAAACTCCGCACGGCGGGCATGAACCCCTTCCAGATGTCGGAAGAGGCCATCACCGCCGAGATACGCGACCATCTCGTGCCTGAGCTCCCGACGACTGAGATCGACGAGGTGCACTTCTATGGCGCCGGCTGCACCAAGGAGAAGCAACCCGTGGTGGAGCGGGCCCTGCGCGCCAACCTCACCGTCAAGGGCGAATGCGAGGTAGCCAGCGACATGCTCGGCGCCGCCCGCGGCATCTGCGGCCATAAGCCGGGCATCGCCTGCATTCTCGGAACGGGCAGCAACTCATGCTCCTACGACGGCAGCCAACTGGTGAAGAACGTCTCTCCCCTCGGCTTCATCCTCGGCGACGAGGGCAGCGGAGCCGTACTGGGTAAGCTTCTCGTGGGCGACGTGCTGAAGAACCAACTGCCCAAACCCATCTGCGACCGGTTCTTCGAGAAGTTCAAGCTCACTCCCGCCGAGATCATCGACCGCGTCTACCGTCAGCCGAAGCCCAACACGTTCCTCGCTTCGTTCGTGCCCTTCCTTGAGGAGAACCTGAACGAACCCGAGATCTACAGTCTCGTGAAGGAGAGCTTCCGCTCGTTCCTCCGCCGAAACGTCATGCAGTACGACGGCTGGCAGACGCTGCCCATCGGCTTCAACGGCAGCATCGCGAAGTTCTACCGCAAGCCGCTCACCGACGCGCTCGAGGAAGAGGGCATGCACCTCGGCCGCATCATCCAGGCTCCGATGGACGCGCTCGTTGAATACCACACAACCCATTAATCCCATCCACCCCATTCACCCCATTCACCCAATAAATTCATTCCGTCATGGCATTTATAAAGATTACCGAACAGCCGTCGCTCTACGACGACCTTGAGAAGAAGAGCGTCCACGAACTGTTGGTGGACATCAACACTGAGGATAAGAAGGTAGCGTTGGCCGTGGAGAAGGCCATCCCGCAGATTGAAGCCCTGGTGGAGCATATTGTCCCGCGCATGAAGCGTGGCGGCCGAGTGTTCTACATGGGTGCAGGCACGAGCGGTCGCCTCGGCGTGCTCGACGCTTCCGAACTGCCGCCGACCTTCGGCGTACCGCCCACGCTGGTCTATGGCCTCATCGCCGGTGGCGACACCGCCCTGCGCAACGCCGTGGAGAACGCCGAGGACGACGCCCACCGCGGCTGGCAGGAACTGCAGGACCACGCCATCTGCGCTGACGACACGGTCATCGGCATCGCCGCATCCGGCACCACGCCCTACGTCGTCGGCGCCCTCACCGACGCCCGCGCCAACGGCTGTCTCACGGGTTGCATCACGTCGAACCCCGACACGCCCATGGCGGCCGCCTGCGAATACCCCATCGAGATGATTGTCGGACCGGAGTTTGTCACCGGTTCCTCACGCATGAAGTCGGGCACGGGGCAGAAGATGATTCTCAACATGATCTCCACCTCGCTGATGATTCAGCTCGGCCGCGTCAAGGGCAACCACATGGTCAACATGCAGCTCACCAACCAGAAGCTCGTCGACCGCGGCACCCGCATGGTGATGGACTACACCCACCTCCCCTACGACGAGGCCAACGCCCTGCTCCTGAAATACGGGTCGGTGAAAAAAGCGGTGGAAGCGTTTAAAGGAGTTAAGAGTTAGCTCCTACCCATCCCCCCATTAAACCCATCCCCCCCATGCAGAAAGTTTTCGTTTTTCTTCTTTCCCTCCTCGCTGCCCTCCCCACCCTCGCCCAACCGAGGCCTTACGGCGTCGTCACCGTCTCCGTCTGCAACATGCGGACGGCTGGCGACTACGACGCCGGCATGGCCACACAGGGCGTCCTCGGCATGCCCGTCGAGATTCTCGAGACTGGCAGCTGGCTGAAGGTGCGCACACCGGAGGGCTACGAGGCCTACGTCCAGAACCGATCGGTACAGCCGATGACGCGCGCTGAGCTCTCGGCCTGGAACAGCGCCCCGCAGGTCGTCATCACCGCACTCTGGGCCGGCGTCTACGCCAAGCCCAACGAGTCATCACCGTTCGTCGGCGATGTCGTGGCAACCAACCGCCTCCGTCTCCTCGACACCAAGGGTAAGTTCTACCACGTGGCCTTCCCCGACGGCCGCACGGGCTACCTCAGTCGGAAGAAGGCCGACGAGCTGAACCACTGGCGCCGCAGCCTCGACAACAGCGTCCCCGCCATCCTCGCCACGGCCCGCTCCATGATCGGCATTCCCTACATGTGGGGCGGCATGAGTCCGAAGGGCATGGACTGCAGCGGCTTCGTACGCACGGTGCTGCTCTGCCACGACATCATCATCCCACGCGACGCCTCACAAATGGCCGTCAAAGGACAGCGCATCGACATCTTCCCCTCGCCTAACGGCGAGCGCGCCGACCAGCAACCCGACTTCAGTCATCTGCAGCCCGGCGACCTGCTGTTCTTCGGCCGTAAGGCCACCGCCGACAAACCCGCCCACGTCTCCCACGTCGGCATCTACACCGGCAACCAGCACTTCATCCACTGCCTCGGCCTCGTCCAGGAGGCGAGCTTCAACCCCGCCGACGCCAATTACGACGCCTACGACACCGGCCGTCTGCTCTGGGCTCAGCGCGTGCTGCCTTACATCAACCGCCTGCCCGAGCTCTTCACAACCGACCAGTCGCCATTCTATAAATAGCGTTGAGCGCTCTCCCCCATCCACCCCATAAACCCCATCCAACCCATCCACCCCCCATCCACCCCATCTCCCCCATCCACCCCATCTTCCCCCCATCCCCCCATCCACCCCATCCACCCCATAAATCCAAAACAATGACAACAAGAAGAGAATTCCTAAAGAAATCGGCACTGGCCACCGCCGGCGCCGCCTTCACCCTGAGCAATGCCGACGCCCTAACGCGTATGGTCTCCACCCCTGACGCCCCCAAGGCCCCGGCGTTCAACATCAACCACGCCAATACGGGCGACGGCCACCTGCACCTGCGCTTCTTTCCCTACGAACTGAAGCTGCGCCACACGTTCACCGTGGCCACCTACTCGCGCACGACGACGCCCGACGTCCAGGTGGAGCTGACCTACGACGGGCTCACGGGCTATGGCGAGGCATCGATGCCGCAGTACCTCGGTCAGAGCGTCGCCTCGGTCTCGGCCTTCCTCAATAAGGTCGACATGGAGCAGTTCACCGATCCGTTCCAGATGGAAGATATCCTCACCTATATCGACAGCCTCTCGCCGGGCGACACCGCCGCCAAGGCCGCCGTCGACATCGCGCTCCACGACCTCGTGGGTAAAATCATGGGGCAGCCGTGGTATAAGATCTGGGGCCTCGACGCGAAGAAAGCGCCGTCGACGACGTTCACCATCGGCATCGACACGCCCGACGTGGTGCGACAAAAGACGGAAGAGTGCGCCGCAAAGTTCAACATCCTCAAGGTGAAGCTCGGCCGCGACAATGACAAGGACATGATCAACACCATCCGCTCGGTGACGAAGCTCCCCATCGCCGTCGACGTCAACCAGGGTTGGAAAGACAAACACAAGGCCCTCGACATGATCAACTGGCTCCACGAGCAGGGCATCGTCATGGTGGAGCAACCCATGCCGAAGGAACAGCAGAAGGACATCGCCTGGCTCACCGAGCGCTCGCCGCTGCCCATCTTCGCCGACGAAGCCATCCAGCGCCTGGCCGACATCCGCCGCGTCGAGGACGCCTACACGGGCATCAACATCAAACTGATGAAGTGCACGGGCATGCGCGAGGCGTGGAAGATGCTCACCTATGCCCGCGCCCGCGGTCTGAAGGTCATGGTGGGCTGTATGACGGAGACCTCCTGCGCCGTCTCTGCCGCCGCCCAGCTCTCCCCCGCCGTCGACTTCGCCGACCTCGATGGCAACCTCCTCATCGCCAACGACCGCTTCAACGGCATGCAGGTCGTCAACGGCAAGATCACCCTCCCCGACCGGCCGGGGATAGGCATCCTCCCCATTCACCCATAAACCCCATAAACCCCATAAACCCCATAAACCCCATAAACCCCATAAGACCCATAAGACCCATGCGCCCCATAAAACCCATCCTCCTCTTCCTCTCCGCGCTCCCCCTCCCCCTCCTCGCCCAGTCCCGCCTTGCCCTCGACTTCAACAAGACGCACGACGAGGTGAAGGCCTACATCCAGCGCTACATCCCCGACGTCACCGACGCCCAGATGAGTCACTGGGAGCAGACGAAGGCACTCGAGACCTGCTACATCGACGGACAGAAATGGTATTTCCACAATGCCGCGCCCAACCTCTTCCGCATCGACCCGCAGTGCCGCGCCATCAAACAACAGAAAGACGGCAACCATCCGAGCGCCAGCATGGAGGACGAGCGCACCGACATTCCCGCCATCATGAAGGCCGCGCCCCGCAGTCCCTACCGCCTCGGACCGGCCCACCGCATGCGCGTCACCTACACCCTCACCGTGCACCCCGACGCCGTTCCCGCAGGCGAGACGCTACGTTGCTGGCTGCCCTTCCCGCGCAACGACATCCGCCGCCAGACCGGCGTCCGCCTCCTCTCGACCAGCGAGGACCATTACATCCAGTCGCCGTCCGCCTACGACCACTCCACCATCTACATGGAGCGCAAGGCCGAGGCCGGCAAACCGACGGTGTTCAGCGAGACGTTCGAATTCACCACTCACGGCGCCTGGTTCGGCCTTACGCCCGACATGGTGAAGCCTTACGACACCACCACCGCGCGCTACCGTAAATACACCGCCAACCGCCGCGAGCACATCATCGTCACGCCGCGCATCCAGCACCTCGCCGACAGCCTCACCCGCGGCATCACCAACCCGCTGCTGCAGGCCCGCGCGCTCTACACCTACGTCGACGAACACTTCCCCTGGGCCTCGG
Organism: uncultured Prevotella sp.; assembly: GCA_900315835.1. Taxonomy (GTDB): domain Bacteria; phylum Bacteroidota; class Bacteroidia; order Bacteroidales; family Bacteroidaceae; genus Prevotella. The sequence continues at coordinate 962 of ONAR01000045.1, read as the reverse complement.
CGCGCGAGTACAGCACCATCCCCAACATCCCCGAGTACGTGCTCGACAACGGCCACGGCGACTGCGGTCAGGTGACACTGCTCTTCCTCACGCTCTGCCGCGCCAAGGGCATCCCCGGCCACTTCGAGAGCGGCTTCATGCTCCATCCCCACGACACCAACCTCCACGACTGGGGCGACATCTATTTCGAGGGCATCGGTTGGGTACCCGTCGACCAGTCGTTCGGCCGCGTGCCCTGGGCCAAGGACGACACCACCCGTTATTTCTACCTCGGTGGCATCGACTCCTACCGCCTCGTCGTCAACAGCGACTACGGCATGCCCCTCTACCCCGCCAAGCGCTATCCCCGCTCCGAAACCGTCGATTTCCAGCGCGGCGAAGTCGAATGGCAGGGCGGCAACCTCTATTTCAATCAATGGTCGTGGAACATTAAGGTGGAATACCTATGATTCGTCAAGCACCAAGACTTCATAAAAAGATCAGACCCTTGATGATACGCCATAAACTTGTTTTACTCCTTTCATTGTTACCTTTCTTGTGTCTCGGCGCACCCGATAATGTCCGTGGTGATGTACGCCACCGGTGACAGTGTAGTGGCCGGCCTAGTGCCGGCCACCAGCCGCCGGTGTTGCGGGCGTGTCTTCATCTGCGAGATCAGCGTAAGCGCATCCGCCTTTTTTAGCTCATATGGATTTCACACAGACAGCACAGGTCCTGCATCCCCAAAATCGGCGTAATCGGCGTGAGAAATAAGTTGCGACAGCAACCCATGTAGAGTTGGCCCGGTACAGACGCATCCACAGGGTTTATCGGGTGCGCCTAAAAAAAGCCCCCCTTGCAACTGCAAGGAGGGCTTCGCTGTCTGAGCCTCTTGTCGGATTCGAACCAACGACCCCGAGATTACAAATCACGTGCTCTGGCCAACTGAGCTAAAGAGGCAGGTGGGCAAGCGATTCTTATCG
>ONAR01000001.1 GCA_900315835.1 uncultured Prevotella sp. | reverse complement strand
TTTTGCCGAAAGCGAGTGCAAAGGTATATCGAAATTTCCATTCCCACAAGAGAAACGGCGATTATTTTCGATATTTTAGCGATTATTGACTTAAATCAAGGGAAAAGAGGCGCGGGAGGGGGAATAGAAGCGATAGAAGCTATAGACGAGATAGAAGCTATAGACGCTATAGACAAGATAGAAGCTATAGAAGCTATAGACGAGATAGAAGCTATAGAAGCTATAGACACTATAGACGAAATAGAAGCAATAGAAGCAAAAGCGGATCTGGTGATGGCAACGCCTCTTCAATAGAAGGAAACAAAAAAATGAGGAAAATGAAACAGCATATTAAATATTTTGATTACATTTGCACGGTGATACTGAACCGAAGAAGCAATCAACGTTACAACGCTATTGAGTGGCATCGCATAATGCAAAGATGAACATCGTACAATACGAATAGGAACATCGCAGCATACGAATAAGAACATCGCAGAATACGAATAAGAACATCGCAGAATACGAATAAGAACATCGCAGCATACGAATAGGAACATCGCAGCATACGAATATAAACATCACACGATATCAAAATAAACGAGCTAGCATCATACAGTAATAAAAAGAAAGACTTATGAGTTTACTAATGATCGTAGAGCTATTAATCGTGCTTGTAGCCCTGTGGGTAGGCGCGCGATATGGCAGTCTTGCGCTTGGCGCCATTTCGGGTATAGGCCTGGCCGTTTTGGTTTTCTGCTTTCAGCTGAAGCCCAGCACCCCGCCCACCGATGTCATTTACATCATCATAGCCGCCGTAACCTGCGCCGGTATGCTGCAGGCCTCAGGTGGTATGGACTGGATGATTCAGATTGCCGAGAAAATTCTGCGTAAGCATCCGGACCGCATCACCCTGTTGGCTCCGTTCACCACATTCTTCCTCACCGTACTCGTAGGCACCGGCCACGTTGTCTATACTTTGATGCCCATCATCTGCGACATTGCACTGAAGAAAGGCATCCGTCCGGAGCGCCCTTGCGGTATTGCGAGCATTGCCTCACAGATTGGTATCACCTGTTCACCTATCGCAGCAGCCGTCGTCGCCTTCTCCGCTATCTCAGCCGACTATGGCTTCCACGTGACCAACGTACAGATCATCATGGTCACCATCCCCGCCTGCATCTGCGGTATCTTGGCTGCCGTAGCTTACAGTTGGAACCGCGGCCTCGACCTCGACAAAGACCCGAAGTTCCAAGCCAAGCTCAAGGACCCCGTACAGCGTGCATATATATGGTGGCGACAGCACTACCATTGGTAAGGAAATCAGTAAGGAAAGCCGACGCGCCGTTTATATCTTCCTCGTTGCATTAGGTATCATTCTGGTCATCTCCGTCTGCTCGATGTTCGGCGTCAATCTACTGCCGAGCTTCGACACCGTACAGGCAGTGAGTGGCGGACCCGACCACGTAACCATGGCCGACGGAACGGTAGAGAGCGCCAAGCAGTTGGTTAAAGCCGGCGTTGTGGTGCAAGGCGTCACCGAGACCGTTTCCAAGCCCATCACGATGAATGTCGTCATTCAGATTGTCATGTTGGCCGCAGCCGCACTGATGGTGATCTGCTGTAAGGCCAAGCCAAAGAAAGCCATCGGCGGTGCCGTATGGCAGAACGGTATGGTAGCTGTCGTTGCCATCTACGGTATCGCATGGATGGCCAATACCTACTTCGACAACTATAAGACCGAGATGCAGGACATGCTCACATCGCTTGTCACCGCCTACCCCTGGACCATCGCCATTGCATTCTTCACCGTTTCGGTACTTATCAACAGTCAGGGCGCCGTCGTCGTTTCCATGCTTCCGTTGGCTTATTCTCTGGGCATTCCCGGTTGGGTGCTGCTCGGCGTGATGCCATCAGTCTATGGTTACTTCTTCATCCCCAACTACCCCTCCGACATTGCAACGGTCAACTTCGACCGAACGGGAACGACGGTTATTGGTAAATACCTGTTCAACCACTCCTTCATGATACCCGGTTTGATCCACGTGGTGACCGCCACTATCGTGGGTTACTTCATCTCATTCCTCTTCCACTCGTTAGGGTTGTATTAAGCAAATAACAGCGGTTAAATTCGGCCCACTTTCAAAAAATAGTGAAATAAAGTAGGAAAAAGTTTGGCTGTTAATAAAAAACGCAGTACCTTTGCACTCGCATTTGAAAAAAGGGAGCCCTCCGGCCCACCATTCAGTGCAAAGATACTGCGCCCTTAGCTCAGCTGGTAGAGCAACTGACTCTTAATCAGTGGGTCTAGGGTTCGAGTCCCTAAGGGCGCACATCTTTCTTTTCATTGCGCCCTTAGCTCAGTTGGTAGAGCAACTGACTCTTAATCAGTGGGTCTAGGGTTCGAGCCCCTAAGGGCGCACAGATGCTGATACAGGCCAGAAGACCCGATGCCTACAGCACCAAGCAACAATGCCGCAGCTTCTTGAAGTTGCGGCATTTTTCGTTTATAAACCATTACGCCGAAGGCAATAATTGGCAAGGTTTAAAGTTATATTAAAAAAGGTTTGAGGTTATATTAAAATAGACAAGTAAATCGAAGACATGACGATGAGACATTTCACACGCATCATTCCCCTGTTGCTTTTAATGCTGCTGCCGCTCTGTGGCTGGTCGCAGACCGACACGCTTGTAGTCAAGACCGACTCCAGCGCCGTACGCCATCAGGTTTTACTGCGCACGACAAAGGGCGACATTGTCGTTGAACTTTACAACGATACACCGCTCCACCGCGACAACTTCCTGCGGTTGGTGCGTTCGGGTTATTACGACGGCAATCTTTGGCACCGCGTGATTGCCGACTTCATGATACAGACCGGCGACTCCACCACGCGCCACGCCGCTCCGGGAGCCACCGTCGGCGAGTACGACCCACCCTACACCATCCCCGCAGAGATCCGCTTTCCGAAATATTTCCACAAGCGGGGCGCCGTGGCCGCCGCACGTCAGGGCGACAGCGAGAACCCCGAGCGCAAGTCCTCATCAAGCCAGTTCTATATAGTCTATGGCCGGGTGCTGACGCAGGGCGGTTTAGATTGGGCCCAGCAGCAGCTTGACAAACGGACCGGCGGCAAGGTGCAGCTCACGCCGGAAATCAAGACTTACTACCAGCAACGTGGCGGCACGCCTCATCTCGACGGACAGTATACCGTCTTCGGCGAAGTGGTCAAAGGACTGGATGTCGTGGGCGACATCGACTACGTGGAAACCGATGAGCACGACCGTCCGACAACTGACGTGCGCATCATCAAGGCCATTGTCATCAGATAAAGCACCCACCATGACCGTAGAATTTATCGACAGCACCCGTCAGACGGGCAAGAGCGAGGTTGAGATCCTGCACAGTTCGTTCAAGAGGGTGCTCCCGCTGAGTTGCGCTCTCGGCGTGAAGGCCGGTTTCCCGTCGCCCGCCGAGAGCTACGAGGTGGAGCCCATCGACTTCAACCGCGACCTCATCGCCCACCCCGATACCACGTTTTATGCGCGTGCCTGCGGCGACTCGATGACCGGCGCGGGCATCGACAACGGCGACCTGCTCGTCGTTGACCGCTCCATCGAACCTAAGAACGGCGACATCGTCATCGCCTTTTACAACCAGGAATACACGATGAAGTATTTCGACAACACCCATCTTGACGAGGGCTACATCGAGCTGAAGCCCGCCAATCCCGCTTACCCCGTGTTCAAGATTACCGACGATCTGACCGACTTCCGCGTGTGGGGTGTGGTAATCTACATCATCAAGAACCGCTACAACGCCGGTCCCCGCACCACCCGACCGCTGCCCTAAAGCTGAATCATGAGATACTACGCCCTCGTTGATGTCGACAACTGCTACGTCAGTTGCGAGCGCTCCTTCCGGCCAGACCTGGAAGGCAAGCCCGTCGTCGTGCTGTCCAACAACGACGGCTGCGTTGTGGCGCGCAGCAACGAGGCCAAGGCCATGGGCATCAAAGCCGGCACCCCTTTCTTCCAACTGCAACAGCAATTCCCCAACCAAACTATCTACGCCTTCTCCAGCAACTACGAGCTTTACGCCGACATGACGCGGCGCCTGATGAACATCGTGCGCGGCGAGGCCCCGGTGTTCTACCGCTATTCCATCGACGAGGGCTTCTGCATACTCGACGGCATGGACCATCTCGACCTCAAGGCATGGGGCGAGCGGCTCCACCGGCGCATCTACAAGGGGCTGGGCATGCCCGTGAGCATTGGCATCGCCCCGACCAAGACGCTGGCCAAGATTGCCAGTAAGTTTGCCAAGCGCTACGCCGGTTACCGCCACTGCTGCCTCATCGACAACGACGAGAAGCGGCTGAAGGCGCTCTCGCTCTTCCCCATCGGCGATGTCTGGGGCATTGGCCGGCGATGGGAAGAGAAGCTCAAGACGGTGCAGATACTCACCGCCGCCGACTTCGCCAATCAGCAGGAGTCGTGGGTGAGGATGAAGTTCAACATCGTGGGGCAGCGCACATGGAAGGAGCTCAACGGCATCGACTGCATCCCCATCGACGACATGGACAAGGCCACGAAGAAGAGCATCTGCACCTCGCGCTCCTTCCCCGACATGCTCACCGACCTGCAAGCCATCCGCACCCACGTGGCCAACTATGCCGCGCTGGCTGCCGAGAAACTGCGGCGCTATCATGAGGCCGCCGGCGTCGTTGGCGTGTTCATCGACACCAATCATTTCCGCAACGACCTGCCGCAATACGACCGTTTCGGCACCGCCGTTTTGCCCACCCCCACCGCGTCGACCATGGCCATCGTCGAGGCTGCCACGACGGTGCTGCAGCGCATCTTCCTCCCCTATTTCCACTACAAGCGCGCCGGCGTCATCCTGCTGGAGCTATGCCCGGATACCGCGGTGCAGACCGACTTCACCGACTACAATCCGGCCGACTACCGCAAGCGGCAACGACTCGACGCCGTCATCGACCGCATCAACCGGAAGGAGGGAAAGGAGACCATCGTACTCGGCGCCCAGCAATACACCAAAGCGAAGGGGAAGGGGAAAGCCGCCCACTTTGCCGAAGCCATACGGCGCGACCGCAAGAGTCCGAACTACACCACGGCGTGGGGCGATATCATTAAGGTGAAATAAAACCAATAAACATCAATCAATATGAAGAAATCCTTTATCTCATTACTCATCTGCCTGCTGGCCATTCCTACGCTGGGCATGGCCAAAGGCAAGGCAACGCAGCAGCGTAAGGTCGTCCTCGTCACCGTCGACGGCTACCGTTGGCAAGAGCTCTATGGTGGCGCCGACTCTGCCATCATCAACAATCCGAAGTTCGGCAACGTCAACATGATGAAAGCCGACTACTGGCGCAGCACCCCCGAGGAGCGCCGCCAGACGCTGATGCCCTTCACCTGGAGCTATATCGCCAAAAACGGCGTGATGATTGGCGACCGCAATGCAGGCTGCACGATGGACGTGACCAACAAGATGTGGTTCTCCTACCCCGGCTACAGCGAGGACCTCTGCGGCTATGCCGACGACGAGCACGTCAACAGCAACGACGCCATCCCCAACAACAACGTGACCGTGTTCGAGGTAGCCAACAAGTCGAATCAATACAAAGGCTCAGTGCTGGCCTTCGGCAGTTGGGACCGCTTCATCGAAATCTTCAACGAGAAGAAGAGCGGCCTTGAGGTGAACACCGACTACCGGCCGTCGATGTCGCCCAATCCCACCGAGAAGGAGCTGTATATCAATAAGCTGCAGGAGCGTTGCCCGAAGTATTGGGAGGGCGAGCGCTTCGACTTCATCACCCACGAGTATGCGCTCGAGGCCATGAAGAGCCGCCACCCGAAGGTGGTGTTCATCGGCTACGGCGATACCGACGAGTGGGCTCATTCCGGCAAATACCGTCTCTATCTCAACGCCGCCCACTACACCGACGACTTCCTGCGCGAGCTGTGGGAATACATCCAGAGCGACCCGTTCTATAAGGACCAGACCACGGTCATCGTCACCTGCGACCACGGCCGCGGCGACACCACCGAGTCGGCATGGCGCGACCACGGCCACGACACGCCCCACTCCTCGCAGACATGGCTCATGGCCTTCGGCAAGGACATTCCCGCAAAGGGCATACTCACCAGCGGTGAATACCACAACAACCAGATTGCGCCGACCATCGCCAAGCTGTTGGGCATCGACTTTGCGCCCAAACACGACGGCGTGGGCAAGCCCATCAAGTTTTAGCTATTCCCCGGCGAAATGCCGTAGCAGCGCCGTGCAGCCGTCCTCGATAAGGTCGAGGGCATAATCAAAATCCTTACCCTGACCATAATACGGGTCGGGCACCGACGTGGCGCCGCGATGCTCATCAAGCCAGTCACACATCTTGATGACCTTGCGGCGCTGCGCTTCGTTGTGCGCCATGCGGCAGACGTCATGATAGTTGTCGTCGTCCATCACAATGATGTAGTCGAAGCGGTCGAAATCTTTGGCCGGATCAAACTGCCGGGCGATATGGTCGACGCGATAGCCCCGTCGGGCACCGTGGTCGCGCATGCGGATGTCGGGCAGACTGCCCACATGCCATCCGCCGATGCCGGCTGAATCAATGAGGAAACGGTCGGTCAGACCCGCAGCGTCGACCTTTTGCTGCATCACAGCGTTGGCAGCAGGAGAGCGGCAGATATTGCCAAGACAGATGAAAAGGAGTTTCACTTTATTTTTCATGCGTTCAAAGGTAAGCAAAAAGCGCCATTCCCCCAAAATCTTTGGCGGCAAAATTGAGGTTACAAGATAATGACCGTGGTACCCCCCCGCCGAAGGGAGGTTCCGTGAACATAGCGATTCCCCCCGCTTTAATAACGTAACCCTCTTCTGGGGTATTGGTCGGACGACTGCAAGATACGAAATACCCGACACCCCTGAAACGTTAAGATTTTTCATCGATTTAGCCCCCTCTAAAAGGCCTCAGAACCGACCAGCCCCTCCTATGCTCCGAAATACGCAATTCTGAGCGCACTTTTGCAATCCGTTATCAATCAACCATTTACGTCGAATTACCATCAAATCGAAGGCACATTAGGCCCCGCAGCCGCCGCGATAAGGCATCTATCCCACTGCGATAGCATAGTTATCGCGGTGCGATACCATATCTAACGCGGTGCGAAACCATAGCTATCGCAGTGCGAAACCATAGCTATCGCGATGCGATCAGCTACTTATCGCACCCGGATGCGGCTGAAATGGCGATTTCTCGTCGGTTTTGACGCCTCTCGAGCGCATTCCCGCGAATTTTTAGGGCCAAAAATGAGGCCATTTCGCGAGGCCGTTTTGTAAGTTAATTTCCGAATAGCAGTCGGTCGCCGAAGCGTCTTCATCCATGCCGCTTTCCCCCTTTGCATCATGCCCCAACAGCCTTTTTTGAGGCAATAACGTCCTTAATAGCAAAGTTTTTTGTAACTTTGCACACAATAATCAAATCAAGTATTCGCAACAGTTTAGTTTTAGTTCACGTCTCATTATGATAACACTGACAAACCTTGCCATTCAGTTCGGCAAACGCGTTCTCTATAAGGATGTCAACATCAAGTTCACCCGCGGCAACATCTACGGCGTCATCGGCGCCAACGGTGCCGGAAAGTCAACCCTGCTCAGGGCCATCAGCGGCGATTTGGAGCCCAACAAGGGCAGCGTGGAGCTGGGCCCGGGCGAGCGTCTGTCTGTATTGGAGCAGGACCACTTCAAATACGACCAGTACAAGGTGATGGACACCGTGCTCATGGGTTACGATGCACTTTGGAGCAACATGAAAGAGCGCGACATGCTCTATTCCAAGCCCGAGATGACCGAGGCCGACGGCAACCGCGCCGCCGAGCTCGAGGAGAAGTTCGCCGAGATGAACGGTTGGGAGGCTGAGAGCGACGCTGCCCAACTGCTGCAGCATCTTGGCGTGGGCCAGGAACTGCACGACAAGCAGATGTCGGAACTGTCGAACAACGAGAAGGTGCGCGTCATGCTGGCCAAGGCCCTCTTCGGTAAGCCCGACAACCTGCTGCTCGATGAGCCGACCAACGACCTTGACCTCGACACCGTGGAGTGGCTCGAGGACTACTTGGGCAACATCGAAGAGTCGCAGACCGTGCTGGTGGTCAGCCACGACCGTCACTTCCTCGACGCCGTCAGCACGCAGACCATCGACATCGACTTCGGCAAGATTACGGTCTTCGCCGGCAACTATAGCTTCTGGTATGAGAGCTCGCAGTTGGCCCTGCGCCAGGCCCAGAACCAGCGTCTCAAGGCCGAGGAGAAGCGCAAGCAGTTGGAGGAGTTCATCCGCCGCTTCTCTGCCAATGTGGCAAAAAGCCGTCAGACCACCTCAAGAAAGAAGATGCTCGAGAAGCTCAACGTCGAGGAAATCCGCCCGTCGAGCCGCAAATATCCCGGCATCATCTTCCAGATGGAGCGCGATCCGGGCAACCAGATTCTCGAGGTTGAGGGTCTGAAGGCCGTCGAGCCCGATGGAACCGTGCTGTTCGACAACGTCAACTTCAACATCGAGAAGGGTCAGAAGGTGGTGTTCCTCAGCCACAACCCCAAAGCCATGACGGCGCTGTTCGAGATTATCAACGGCAACCGCCAGGCCGACGCCGGCACTTATAAGTGGGGCGTCACCATCACCACGGCCTACCTGCCCTTGGACAACACCGCTTTCTTCAATTGCGACCTCAACCTCGTCGACTGGCTGTCGCAGTTTGGTCCGGGCAATGAGGTGACCATGAAGTCCTACCTCGGCCGCATGCTCTTCCGTCAGGAGGATGTCGAGAAGAAGGTCAACGTGCTGTCGGGTGGCGAGAAGATGCGCTTGATGATTGCGCGCATGCAGCTGCAAAACGCCAACTGCCTCATCTTCGACACGCCCACCAACCACCTCGACCTTGAGTCAATCCAGGCCTTGAACAACAACCTCGTCGCCTTCAAGGGCAACATCTTGTTCGCCAGCCACGACCATGAGCTCATCGAGACCGTGAGCAACCGCATCATCGAACTCACACCCAGTGGCACCATCGACAAGATGATGCCGTATGAGGAGTATATCCACGACGACCGCATCAAGGAGCAGAAAGAGAAGATGTACGCCCTCTGATGGGGATGGCACAATTTTTGTTGGCGTAGGCTAATAAAAAGATTATACAACTATGGAAGAGAAAGAAAAGAAGGAAAAGGAAATAAAGATTGACGGCGAACAGGCTGCCAAGCAGACTGCCGACGCTGCCGACACCAAGGAGGAAAAGAAAGCCGACGCCAAGGAGAACAAGGAGGCCAAGGCTGAGGAAAAGGCTGAAGCCAAAGACGATAAGAAAGAAAAGGATAACACCAAAGACGAGTTGGAGAAAGCCAATAAGACCATTGCCGAGTTGAAGGACAAATACCTGCGTACGCTGGCCGAGTTTGACAACTATAAGAAGCGCACGCTGAAGGAGAAAGCTGAGCTCATCCTCAACGGCAGCGAGAAGACGGTGGTGGCCATCCTGCCCGTGCTCGACGACTTTGAGCGCGCCTTGAGCAGCAAGAGCGACGACCCCAAGGCCATCCGCGAGGGCATCGAGATGATCTATAAGAAGTTTGAGAAGACCCTGGAGAGCTTAGGCGTGAAGAAAATCGACACCGCTGAGAAGGACTTCGACACCGACTTCCACGAGGCTGTCGCCATGGTGCCGGGCATGGGCGACGACAAGAAGGGCAAGGTCATCGACTGCGTGCAGACGGGTTACACCCTCAACGACAAGGTTATCCGCCACGCTAAAGTAGCTGTTGGTCAATAATCCATTCCGTCAGAAAGGCATAACGATTACACGACAATGGCAGAGAAAAGAGACTACTATGAGGTGCTTGGCGTGAGCAAAGACGCCTCAGAAGACGAAATAAAGAAGGCTTACCGCAAGCTCGCCATCAAATACCACCCCGACCGCAACCCGGGTGACAAGGAGGCCGAAGAGAAGTTTAAGGAGGCCGCAGAGGCCTATGAGGTGCTGCACGACCCCGACAAGCGCCGTCAGTACGACCAGTTCGGCTTCAATGGTCCGCAGGGCGGCTTCGGCGGTTTTGGCGGTGGCGGCATGGATATGGACGACATCTTCACCATGTTCGGCGACATCTTCGGCGGCCACAGTGGATTCGGCGGATTCGGCGGATTCGGTGGCGGCGGCCAGCAGCACAGCCAGCGCGTCTATCGCGGCAGCGACCTGCGGCTGAAGGTGAAGCTCTCATTACAGGATATCGCCAGCGGTGTGACCAAGCGCTTCAAGGTGCGCGAGGATGTGACCTGTGAGCAGTGCAAAGGCACCGGCGCCGAAGGTGGCGCACAGCCTGAGACCTGCCCCACATGCCACGGCAGCGGTATGGTGAGCCGGTCGGTGCGGTCGATGTTCGGCATCATGACCACCCAGACCGAGTGCCCCACCTGCCACGGCGAAGGCACTGTCATCAAGAACAAGTGCAAGGCCTGCGACGGCACTGGCGTTGTCAAGGGCGATAAGATTGTGGAAGTCAACATTCCCGCCGGCGTCGAGGAAGGTATGGTGCTCAATGTGCACGGCAAAGGCAATGCCGGTCCCCACAACGGTGTGCCCGGCGACATTCAGGTGCTCATTGAGGAAGAGAAAAGCGACACCTTCGTGCGCGACAAGCAGGATGTCATCTACAACCTGCTGCTCGACTTCCCCACGGCTGCACTCGGCGGCGATGCTGAGATACCCACCATCGACGGCAAGAAGATTGCGCTGAAGATTGCGCCCGGAACGCAGCCCGGCAATGTGGTGCGGCTCCGTGGCAAAGGTCTGCCGGCCGTCAAAGGCTATGGATCGGGCAAGGGCGACATCGTCGTCAACATGAGTGTCTTCGTGCCAAAAACGCTCGACAAGAACGAGCGCAAGGCCATTGAGCAACTGCGCGAAAGCGAGAACTTCAAAGGCGACAGCTCGACAAAGAAGAGCATCTTCGAGAAGTTCAAGAACTATTTCAATTGATTGGAAAGCATCATGTAGTGGCCGGGCCTCAGTGTCGGCCACTACTCGTTTCTACACCTTTTTATATATAGCACACCATGAACTATCAGCAAACCGTAGCTTACCTCTTCAACGCCACGCCCGTCTTCGAGCATGTGGGCGCCTCCGCCTACAAGGAGGGACTGGAGAACACGCTTGCCCTCGACCGTCATTTCGGTCATCCGCACGAGGCTTACAAGACCATTCACATCGCCGGAACTAATGGCAAGGGCTCTTGTTCGCATACCATTGCCGCCATTCTGCAGGCTGCGGGCTATAAGGTAGGACTCTATACCTCGCCCCATCTCGTCGACTTCCGCGAGCGCATCCGCGTCAACGGTGAGCCCATCTCCGAGCAGCGCGTCGTCGACTTCGTTGAGCAGGAGCGGGCTTTCTTCGAACCGCTCCACCCCTCATTCTTCGAGCTGACCACCGCCCTCGCCTTCCTTTATTTCAAGGAGCAGCAGGCCGATGTGGCCGTCATTGAGGTCGGACTCGGCGGTCGGCTCGACTGCACCAACATCATCCGGCCGGAGCTGAGCATCATCACCAACATCAGTTTCGACCATACGCAGTTCTTAGGCAATACGTTGGCAAAGATCGCCGGTGAGAAAGCCGGCATCATCAAGCCCCATACGCCGGTGGTCATCGGTGAGGATCTGCCCGAGACGAGGCCGGTGTTTGAGGCCAAGGCCAAGGCTGAGCAGGCGCCAGTGACCTTCGCTTTGGACAAGCCTGAGGTAACATCGTCTACGCCCCGCACCACCGGCGGCCGCGACTACGATACGCGCCACTACGGCCATCTGTATGGCGAGTTGGGCGGCGACTATCAGGTGAGAAACACCAACACCGTGTTGCATGCGCTCAACTTGCTGAAAACCAAGTTCCATATCACCGACGACAATATTGCCTACGGCATGGCGCATGTCGTCGAGCTCACCGGCTTGCGCGGCCGTTGGGAGCAGGTGCGCCAGCAGCCACGCGTGGTCTGCGACACCGGTCACAATGTCGGCGGCTGGCAGTATCTCGGCAAGCAGATTGCCGCTCAGCCCTGCCGCCAGCTGCGCATCGTCTTCGGCATGGTCGACGACAAGGACATCCACACCGTCATGCAGCTGCTGCCCCGCAAGGCTGTCTACTATTGGGTTCAGGCTACCTCGAAGCGTGCCTTCCCTTCAGCCAAGGTTGCCGAGGAGGGTAAAAAGGCTGGCCTCAACGGCGCCGACTACGGTTCTGTGGCCAACGGCTATCAGCACGCTCTGGCCGACGCGGCCTCCGACGACTTCATTTTCGTAGGCGGCTCAAGCTATATTGTAGCCGACTTTTTGGCACTAAACCATTTTTAACACTGCCGATAAGCATTATTTTCATGTTTTAGTTGTCGTTCCCGTTTATTTTTGCTTACTTTGCAGATAAGAAAGTATCAACTAAAAACTATCTGATATGGCAAATACTGAAGAAACACCAAACGCATGCGGTCTGTTGCGCAAAGACTTCCAAACGATTGTAAACGGGAAAAAGACAGACCTGTTCGTATTGCGTAACAGCCAAGGTAACGAAGTAGCCATAACCAATTACGGCGGCGCCGTGGTAGCCATCATGGTTCCTGACAAGGACGGCAAACTCGGCAACGTGATTATGGGCCACGACAACATCAACGACGTCATCAACTCTCCAGAGCCTTATCTGTCAAGACTCATCGGGCGTTTCGGCAACCGTATTGCAAAGGGCCACTTCACACTGCACGGCAAAGATTATTACGTGCCCATCAATAACGGCCCCAACTCACTTCATGGAGGCAAGAACGGCTTCAACGTAAAAGTCTGGAGCCCTGAACTGATGAACGACCACACGCTGGTGCTCAACTACACTTCACCCTACGGCGAGGAAGGCTACAGCGGCGAACTCAAGGTTACCGTGGAATACACTTGGACTGATGACAATGAGTTGCATATCGACTATCTTGCCACTTCCAACAAGAAGACCATCATCAACCTCACCCATCACGGCTTCTTTGCATTGGCCGGTATCGCCAATCCCACGCCAACGGTTGACAATGTTGAACTGCAACTTAATGCGGACTTCTATCTCCCCATTGACGAGACCTCTATCCCCACGGGCGAAATCAGGTTTGTAAAGGATACGCCGTTTGATTTCACCACCCCGAAACCCATTGGTAAAGACATTGATGCCGATAACGAGCAAATCAAGAACGGCTCCGGCTTCGACCACTGCTACGTGCTCAACAAGCGCGAGGTGGGTGAGTTGAGTCTTGCCGCAAAGGCTTATGAGCCCGTCTCCGGCCGAACAATGGAGATGTATACCACCGAACCGGGTGTTCAGCTCTATACCGGCAACTTCCTCAGTGGTTTCAAAGGCACCCACGGCGCTACTTATCCCCGCCGTTCAGCCATCTGCCTCGAAGCTCAGCACTTCCCCGATTCACCCAACCGGCCTTACTTCCCCTCGGTTGTACTCAACCCGGGAGAGCGCTATCGCCAAACCACCGTCTATCGCTTCGGCGTAAGAAAGTAAAAACAACATAACCATTAACCCATTAATAAACAAATCATCTATGGAAATTGATTTCGTAAGAAGCCGTTTCATCAAGCACTTCGATGGAATGACAGGAAATATCTACGCATCTCCGGGCCGCATCAACCTCATCGGCGAGCACACCGATTACAATGGCGGTTTCGTCTTCCCCGGCGCCGTTACACAGGGCATCATGGCCGAAATCAGACCCAATGGGCAGCAGACTTGCAACGTCTACTCCATTGACCTGAAAGACATGGCTCACTTCCGCCTCGACGACCCCAAGGGTCCTTCGGCAACGTGGGCTCGCTACATCTACGGCATCTGCAAGGAGATGATGGCCCTCGGCGTCGACGTAAAGCCGTTCAATGCCGCCTTCGCCGGTGATGTTCCATTGGGTGCCGGCATGTCGTCGAGCGCCGCTTTGGAAAGCTGCTTCGCTTACGCCCTTAACGACCTCTTCGGCGACAACAAGGTGTCGAAGTGGGATATGGTATTGGCCGGTCAGGCTACCGAGCATAAGTACATCGGCGTCAACTGCGGTATCATGGATCAGTTCGCATCTGTCTTCGGCAAGACCGGCAAGCTGATGCGTCTCGACTGCCGCAGCCGCGAGTTTGAATACTTCCCTTGGGAACCAAAGGGTTACAAGCTGCTGTTGCTCAACTCTAAGGTGAAGCACGAACTGAAGGGTTCTCCTTACAACGACCGCCGCAACTCCTGCGAGAACGTGGTGAAGAAGCTCAACGAGAAGTTCCCCGACAGAAAGTTCGAGACCCTGCGCGATGCCAATTGGGATGACCTTGAGGCAGTGAAGGCTGAGGTCAACGCCGAGGATTACAAGCGCGCCCACTTCGTATTGGGCGAGGTTGACCGCGTGCTGGCAGTGAGCGATGCCCTGCAGAAAGGCGACTACGAGACGGTCGGTCAGAAGATGTATGAGACCCACGAGGGCCTGAGCAAGGAATACGAGGTGAGCTGTGAAGAGCTCGACTTCCTCAACGACATCGCCAAGGCCGACGGCGTCACCGGCAGCCGCATCATGGGCGGTGGCTTCGGCGGATGCACCATCAACCTGGTGAAGGATGACCTCTACGACGCCTTCGTCGCCGACGCAAAGAAGAAGTTCAACGAGAAATACGGCCACGAACCACAGGTAATCGACGTCGTGATAGGTGACGGTTCACGCCGCATCTGCTAAGGCAAAGACAATGGAAATCAAAACTGTTGGACTGGCCAGCGACCACGGCGGATTTGCCCTGAAGCAGTTCGTGAAGCAATATCTCGACGAGAAGCACATTCCTTATAAGGATTTCGGCTGCTTCTCGTCTGAGGCATGCAACTATGCTGAATTCGGTCACCTCTTAGGCTCAGCCATTGAAAAAGGCGAGGTCTACCCCGGAATAGGCATCTGCGGCTCCGGCGAAGGCATGGCCATGACGCTGAACAAGCATCAGAAAGTGAGGGCCGGTCTCTGCTGGATACCTAAGATTGCGCACCTCATCCGTCAGCACAACGACGCCAATGTGCTTGTGATGCCCGGCCGGTTTATCGACAATGAGACTGCGCGCGCCATCATGGACGAGTTCTTCAACACTGAGTTTGAGGGCGGCCGACATATACCACGCATCAACAGAATACCGCTTCAGCCACAAGATTGAAACGTAACCATAAAAAGAAAGAGGGTGTGAGACCATCAATGGCATCACACCCTCTTTTTGTATAGCATTCATCTGAACCCGACAGACGATGCATCCGTCGGGTCCGGAGTTATCGTTTACAAATCCCAGCCCACTGCTGAGGCACCTAACACAGCAGCCGAACTACCATCGAGGCTGCTCACGAGGAACTTGGCATGACCCTTGAAGATCTTCAGGATATGCTCATCGTAACTCTTCTTGATAGGATTCATCAGCAGGTCGCCGGCCTTGGTCAGACCACCGAAGAAGATGAAGGCCTCAGGAGAAGAGAAGGCAGCGAAGTCAGCGCAAGCCTCACCGAGCATCTCACCCGTGAACTGATAAATCTCCTTAGCCAGCTCATCGCCCTTGCCTGCAGCAAGGCTGACATCGAGCGAAGTGATGTCCTCAGGATTCATATTGCGCAGCAACGACGGACGGTCGGTCTTCTGCAGCATCTCGCGAGCTGTGCGGGCCACACCCGTTGCCGAGCAATATGCCTCAAGGCAACCTCTGCGACCGCAACCGCAAGGACGACCGTTCTCACCACGAACCATAACCACATGACCCAGCTCACCGGCAAAACCGTCGCAGCCATAAACCACCTGGCCATTGATGACGATACCCGAGCCGACGCCAGTTCCCAGTGTAATTTCGATGAAGTTCTTCATACCACGGGCAGCGCCATAAGTCATCTCACCGATGGCGGCGGCGTTGGCGTCGTTGGTCATACCCACGGGAATACCCAGGCGCTCAGAGAACATGTCAGCCAATGGCACAATACCGTCGTGACCCCAAATCAGGTTTGGAGCGAACTCAATGGTACCCGTGTAGTAGTTGGCGTTAGGGGCGCCGATGCCCATCGACTTGATCTTGTCGATGCCACCAACCTGCTCAATAATCACCTGCAAAGCTTCGATTGAGGCTTTCACATAGTCCTCAACCTTGCTATAAGCTTGCGTCTTGATGGCTGTAGTGGCTTTGATGTCACCGCGGCTGTCTACAATACCAAACACTGAATTCGTTCCGCCAAGGTCCAAGCCAATGACGTAGGGCTTTAAAGCTGTCTCTTCCATAATTATATTGTTTTTAGTTTGAAATAGCAAAAGTTCATTGCAAAGGTAATAAAACTAATGATAAAACAAGCGGAAAAAAGAATTTTTCACATAGATTAGTGCTTCTGTTATTTTATTTTCGTATCTTTGCCAAAAAGATTGTTCGCTAACTATGACACAAGAAGAAGATATCCGCAACGCCGTCAAGGTGCTCAATGCCGGCGGCGTCATTCTCTACCCCACCGATACGGTGTGGGGCATCGGGTGCGATGCCACTAATGCCGAGGCTGTGGCAAAGGTCTATAAGATTAAGCATCGCGATGATTCAAAGGCACTTATCTGCCTTGTCGACTCCGACGCACGCCTGCAGCGCTATGTGCGCGATGTGCCCGCTGTGGCCTGGGACCTGCTCGACGCGGCCGTCAAACCGACCACCGTCATCCTCGACAATGCCGTCAACCTCGCACCCAACCTCATCGCCGAGGATGGCAGCATCGCCCTGCGCATCACCAAAGAGCCATTCTCAAAGGAACTGTGCTACCGCTTTCAGAAAGCGCTGGTATCGACCAGTGCCAACATCAGCGGTGAGCCCGCCGCGCAGAACTATCGCGACATCAATCCGGAGCTGATCAAAAGCGTCGACTACGTCTGCTGGACCCGACGCCAAGAGCATAAGCCGCACACACCAAGTTCTATCATCAAACTGAAGCCCAACGGCGAAGTAAAGATTATCAGAGCTTAAGTCAATGAGCGACAGTGTATTCCAGAAAGTGCTGGTATGGCGGCAACGCAACATGACCGACCGTCAGGCGACAAGCGTGCTGGCTTTCTTCATCGGCATCTTCGCCTCGCTGGCCGCCTACGCCCTGCACTCGCTCATTGGCCTCATCCAGCATCTGCTGACCGACGGCTTCGCGGCCAACTCGGCCAACTGGCTCTTTCTGTTGTTCCCGGTCATCGGCATCTTCCTCACCACCTTATTTATTAAGTTCGTCGTGCGCGACAATATCTCGCACGGCATCACGCGTGTGCTTTACGCCATCTCGACGAAGCAGTCGAAGCTGAAGGCGCACAACTGCTGGACATCTATCGTGGCGTCGGCCATCACCATCGGCTTCGGCGGATCGGTAGGTGCCGAGGCTCCTATCGTGTTGACCGGCTCGGCCATCGGCTCCAACCTCGGTCAGTTGTTCAAGATGAGCAACCGGCAACTCATGGTGCTCGTCGGCTGTGGTGCCGCCGCAGCCATTGCCGGCATTTATAAGGCGCCGATTGCGGGTCTGGTGTTCACGCTCGAGGTGCTGATGATCGACATGAACATGGCTTCCATCGTGCCCATCATGATTGCCACCATCACGGCCGACGTGGTGAGCTACATGCTTGCCGGCACCGCCACGATGTTCAATTTCCAGATGGATGCCGCATGGAGCGTGGAGCGCATACCCGGCACCGTGCTGCTGGGCATCTTCTGCGGCTTCGTCAGCCTTTACTTCATGCGTGGCATGACGTGGTGCGAGAGCCAATACGCCAAGATGCGGCAGCACCCTTACATCAAGCTCATTTCCGGTGGACTGCTGCTGAGCATCCTCATCTTCTTCTTCCCCTCGCTCTACGGTGAGGGCTGGAACAGTCTGACCATCCTGCTCAGCGGAAAGACGCAGGCCGACTGGGATCAGATTATGAACGGATCGCTCTTCTACGGTCATTCCGAGTTGCTCGTAGCCTATATCGGGTTGGTCATCCTCACGAAGGTTGTCGCCACCTCCTCCACCAACGGCGCCGGCGGCTGCGGCGGTACCTTCGCTCCCTCGCTTTTCGTCGGTGGTTTCGCCGGGTTCTTCTTTGCCCGACTGTGGAATATCGAGCAGATTGGCGTCTACCTGCCCGAGAAGAATTTCGTATTGCTCGGCATGGCTGGCGTCATGGCAGGCGTCATGCACGCACCACTGACCGGCATCTTCCTCATTGCCGAAATCACGGGCGGCTATCAGCTGTTCGTTCCCTTGCTCATTGTGGCCGTCGTCAGCGTGATGGTCATCAGCATCTTCGAGCCCCACAGCATCTACGCCATGCGACTGGCGCGCGAGGGCAAACTCCTCACCCACCACACCGACAAGAGTGTGCTGACGCTGATGAGCATGGATTCGGTCATCGAGAAGCATGTGACCAGCGTCAAACCCGACCTGCCTTTAGGCAAGCTCGTCAACGTGCTGTCGAGCAGCGACTACGACTTCCTGCCTGTGGTCGATGACTCCGGCCGGCTCTTAGGCGAGATCGACATCACCAAGATACGCCACATCGTTTTCCGCACCGAACTCTATCAGCGCTACAGCGCCTCGCAGCTCATGACGCCGGTCACCACCTTCCTCTACAACAATGAGCCAATGGAGGAGGTGATGAAGAAGTTTGAGAAGAGCAATGCCAACGCACTGCCTGTGGTCGACATCAACAACCACCTCGTCGGCTACATCTCCCGCCTGCGTATGTACAGCGTCTACCGTAAGATGGTCGCCGACTATTCGGCGGAGTAATATAACTCAAGGACTAAACGACTCATGAGCTCAAAAAATCGTTAATCTGCGAAGTTTTGCACATTAGCTTTACCCGATATGAAATAAAAGACGTAACTTTGCAGTTCGAATTATGCCGTTTCCAATCCATATAGACCTACTGGGGCTTATCCTCAAAGGCATGCTTATAGGCATCATCGCCTCCGCCCCGATGGGGCCGGTGGGCATCTTGTGTATTCAGCGCACCATCAACAAGGGGCGTTGGTATGGTTTCGTGACCGGCATCGGCGCCGCGTGCAGCGACATCATCTATGCCCTCATCACGGGGCTGGGCATGAGCTTCGCCATGAACCTCATCACCAACCCCACCAACAAGTTCTGGCTGCAGATTGTCGGTAGTGTCGTGCTGGCGCTGTTTGGCGTCTATTGCTTCCGCTCAAAGCCGAAGCGCCACCTGCGCACGAGCAACAAAGGGAAGGGCACCTATTGGCACAATGGCCTGACTGCCTTCCTGATCACCTTCTCCAATCCCCTTATCATCTTCCTCTTCATGGCCGCCTTCGCCCAGTTGGCGTTTGTCATTCCCCATCGTCCGTTTGAGATGTGTCTGGCCTTCGCCTCCATCTTCGGCGGCGCCCTGCTTTGGTGGTTTGGTCTGACGTGGCTCATCGATAAGGTGCGCGGAAAGTTCGACGACTCCAGCCTCGTACTCATCAACAAGATTATCGGTTCCATCGTCATCGTGTGCTCTGTCATCGTGCTCATCGGCACGGTATTCAACTTATACTCTTTTCATTAAGCACCTGCATATTTCTTCAATCAGATGTATATTGCCCAACAAATACGTAAGAAATCCATTGCTGAGTATCTGCTTTACATGTGGCAGATAGAGGATCTCATCCGCGCCTACGGCTGTTCGCTGGCGCGCATCCGTAAGGAATACATCAGCAAATTTGACTATACCGACGAACAGAAAGACGAGGAGGCTGACTGGTTCGGCAACCTCATCCGCATGATGAACGAGGAAGGCAAGCGCGAGAAAGGCCACCTCAACATCAACGCCGTGGTGCTGCAGGACCTCAACGACCTGCACTACCAGTTGTTGGAGTCGAACCACTTCCCCTTCTACAACGCGGAGTATTATAAGGTGCTGCCCTACATCGTCGAGTTGCGCAACAAAGGCAACCGCGAAGTCAGCGAGATTGAGACCTGCCTCAACGCACTCTACGGCATCATGCTGCTGCGCATGGAGAACAAGGAAATCTCACCCGAGACAGAGCACGCCATCAGCGAGATAACAACGTTCATCGGTATGCTCAGCGATTATTACATCAAAAACCGCGACGAAGGACTCGACTTCGGCGACAACGAATAGGCCTAGCGCACTGACACCATTATGAATAAACAGATAGAAAGACGGCGCACCTTCGCCATCATCTCACACCCTGATGCCGGTAAGACCACCCTCACCGAGAAGTTCCTGCTCTTCGGCGGACAGATACAGGTGGCCGGCGCGGTGAAGAACAACAAGATACGTAAGACGGCCACATCCGACTGGATGGACATCGAGAAGCAACGTGGTATCTCGGTCTCGACATCGGTCATGGAGTTTGACTACCTGCCCGAAGGGCAGACCGGCGACCCCTACAAGGTGAACATCCTCGACACTCCGGGCCACCAGGACTTCGCCGAGGACACTTACCGCACGCTCACCGCCGTTGACTCAGCCATCATCGTGGTCGACTCGGCCAAAGGCGTTGAGGCACAGACCCGTAAGCTCATGGAGGTCTGCCGCATGCGCAACACGCCGGTCATCATCTTCATCAACAAGATGGACCGCGAGGGGCGCGACCCCTTCGACCTGCTCGACGAACTCGAGCAGGAGCTACATATCCATGTACGCCCCCTCTCCTGGCCTATTGGACAGGGCATGAAGTTCAAGGGTGTGTA
Source organism: uncultured Prevotella sp. (assembly GCA_900315835.1). Classification (GTDB taxonomy): domain Bacteria; phylum Bacteroidota; class Bacteroidia; order Bacteroidales; family Bacteroidaceae; genus Prevotella. Next base: position 161,428 of record ONAR01000001.1, on the reverse strand, counting down.
CAACATCTACGAGAACAACCTCAACCTCTTCACGCCCGACAAGCAGCGCAAGACGCAGAAGGTGGAAGTTGACATCACGTCGGCCGACCTCGAGCAGCATGTCGGTGAGGACTTTGCCCAGCGACTGCGCGACGACCTCGACCTCATCGACGGCGTCTACCCCGCATTTAGCGTCGACGACTACCGCAAGGCCGAAGTGGCCCCCGTATTCTTCGGTTCGGCGCTCAACAACTTCGGTGTACAGGAGTTGCTCGACTGCTTTGTCCAGATTGCGCCCTACCCACAGCCCACGAAGGCAGAGGAGCGGATGGTGACGCCCGACGAACCCAAGTTCACCGGCTTCATCTTCAAGATAACGGCCAACATTGATCCGAACCACCGTTCGTGCATCGCCTTCTGTAAGGTTTGCTCGGGTAAGTTCCTGCGCAACCAACCTTATTACCACGTGCGCCTCGACAAGACCGTGCGCTTCTCATCGCCCACGCAGTTCATGGCGCAGCGCAAAAGCACCGTCGACGAGGCTTGGCCGGGCGACATCGTCGGTCTGCCCGACAACGGTATCTTCAAAATTGGCGATACGCTCACCGAAGGCGAGCAACTCCACTTCCGTGGACTGCCGTCGTTCTCACCGGAGTTGTTCAAATACATAGAGAACGACGACCCGATGAAGAGCAAGCAGTTCCAAAAGGGTATCGAACAGCTGATGAACGAGGGTGTGGCGCAGATGTTCGTCAACCAGTTCAACAACCGCCGCATCATTGGTACCGTCGGTCAGCTGCAATTCGAAGTCATCCAATACCGCTTGGAGCATGAATACAACGCCAAGTGCCGTTGGGAGCCCGTCCACCTCTACAAGGCCTGTTGGATTGAGAGCGACGACGCCGACGAGATGGAGAACTTCAAGAAGCGCAAATACCAGTATATGGCCAAGGACATTGAGGGCCGTGACGTCTTCCTCGCCGATAGCAGCTACGTGTTGAGCATGGCTGAGCAAGACTTCAAGCACATCAAGTTCCACTTCACATCAGAGTTCTAATTATCCTCGCCATAACCCTAATAAACGAATAGCCGCTGTGCAAAGAGTAGAATCTAAGCACACCGGCTATTCTGCTTATATGGCAAATGTAGGCGCAGCGGATAAAGTCCGTGGAGGTATGCAACCTTGGTAGCAGTGTAGTGGCCGGCCTGGTGCCGGCCACCACCCCTTGGTATGGCATTTTTCCCACACATCAGCGCGATTAGCGTAAGCGCAGTAAGTTTCTCACGCGGATAACGCGGATTTCATTGCAGATGGAGACACGCCCGCAACACCGGCGGCTGGTGGCCGGCACCAGGCCGGCCACTACACTGTCACCGGTGGCGTACATCACCACGGACATTATCGGCTGAGCCTCTATGAGGGAACGAGGCGAATTACCCCTTCAGCCAGTTCTCCATGATGCGCTTGCCCATCGGCGTGAGGACGCTCTCGGGATGGAACTGGATGCCATGCACGTCAAACTGCTTGTGTTTCAAGCCCATGATTTCGCCGTCGGGACTGAGGGCGGTAATCTCCAGGCAGTCAGGGAACCCATCGCGGCTCACCACCCAACTGTGATAGCGACCCACTTCGAAGTGGGTTGGCAGACCGTCGAAGATGTAGTCATTGCCGAAATGCTCACAGTCGGTAGCCACGCCATGATAGACCTGCGAGAGGTTGACGAGCTTGCCGCCGAACACCTCACCGATGGCCTGATGACCGAGACACACGCCGAGCATTGGCTTGCGCCCGGCATAGGTCTTGATGACATCGAGCAGCAATCCGGCCTCGGAGGGGATGCCCGGGCCCGGACTGAGGATAATCTTGTCGTATTGCTCCAACAGGGGCAACTCAAACTGGTCGTTACGCACCACATCAACCTCGGCGCCCAACTGCTTCACGAGATGGGCGAGGTTGTAGGTGAACGAGTCGTAGTTGTCTATAATGATAATCTTCATAGTTTTTCCGCTTCTTTTATTGCTTTGACCAATGCGCCGAGCTTATTGTTGCTCTCCTGCAGTTCATATTCATCGTTGCTCTTTGCCGTCACGCCGCTGCCGGCCTGGAACCACAGCTCGCCGTTGCGGCTGATGAACGTACGGATGACGATGGCCTGATTGAGGTCGCCGTTGAAATTGAAGCTGCCGATGCATCCGCCGTAAGCGCCGCGGTTGTGCGGCTCCATCTCGTTGATGAGCTGCAGGGCGCGCACCTTCGGGGCACCACTCAGCGTACCGGCGGGGAAGGTATCGATGAACTCCATGAAATGGTCGGCGCCAGGGTCAAGCTCACCACGCACGCGGCTCACTAAGTGAATGACGTGGCTGTAGAACTGCATGTCTTTATAGAACTCCACCTTGACGTCGTGGCAGTTGCGGCTAAGGTCGTTGCGGGCCAGGTCGACGAGCATCACATGCTCCGCATTCTCCTTCGGGTCATTGCGCAGGAACTCGGCATTCTTGCGGTCCTGCTCCACGTCACCCGTGCGCTTCGTCGTTCCGGCGATGGGGTCGATGAAGGCGCTGTTGCCCACGATGCGGTTGTGGGTCTCGGGCGAGGAACCGAAGATGCGGAAGCCGCCGAAGTCGAAGTAGAACAGGTAAGGACTCGGATTGATGGCTCGCAGGGCGCGATAGAGCTTGAAGTCGTCGCCCTCGTATTTCTGTACGAAGCGGCGGCTGATGACAATCTGGAAGACGTCGCCACGCAGACAGTGCTTCACACAGCGGCGCACGTTGGCCTTATGCTCTTCGTCGGTGAGCGTCGACGTGGTCTCGCCAACAGCGCGGAAACCAAAGGCCTTCACGTTGGTACGGGCTGCCGCAGTCTGCAACAGCTGCAGGTCGTCTTCGCTGCCGAGGGTGATATAATCCATCATGTTGTTGAAATGGTCAAACACGATGATATCCTTGAACAGCAAGTAGAGCATGTCAGGTGCATCGTTGCGCTCCATCGTCGTATCCTTCACGGGAATGTTCTCGAAGTAGCGTACGGCGTTGGCTGCCGTATAGCCGAAGATGCCGTAGTGCTGACTGCCCTCGCCCTCGATGTGGAAGGCGTGCATGAAGTCGTTGAGCGCCTTGGCTACGGTTTCCTTCGGGCGACTGCTGTTCTCCACGGGTACGATGCGCTCCTCCCGCTTTCCATCGGGGAAGAGCATGATGATGCGGCCATGGCTCACCTGAATGGAGGCCATGGGATGGATGCCGATAAAGCTCTTGGCGTTTTCGTTGCCATGATAGTCGGAGCTCTCCATGAGCATAGACTGCGGATAGAGGTCACGCAACCGCATATAGAGCGCCACAGGTGTGACGAGGTCGCCAAGCACACGGCGGCACTTGGTGGTATAATTAAAACTTGCCATATTCTCCTGCCATGTCTTTGTTTTTAAGATAAGTTTCAATGTCCTTGTCGCCACGGCCACTGACCGTCAATACCACGACGTCGTCGGGTTTGAAGGTCAACTTCTGCAGCGCAGCCACGGCGTGGGCGCTCTCGATGGCGGGGATGATGCCCTCGGTGCGCGTCAGCTCATAACCGGCGCGGATGGCCTCATCATCGTTGATGGCCAGCACCTGCTCGCGTCCAATCTTGGAGAGGTAAGCGTGCATTGGGCCGATGCCGGGGTAGTCGAGACCTGCCGAGATGGTGAAGGCTTCTTCAATCTGACCGTCGTCGTTCTGCATGACCAGTGTACGGGCGCCGTGGATGATGCCCTCGGTGCCGCAGTGGATGGTGGCGGCAGTATAGTCAGTGTCGATGCCATGGCCACCAGCCTCAGCCAACACAATCTTCACACGGTCGTCATCGACGTAGTGGTAAATGGTGCCAGCGGCATTGCTGCCACCGCCAACGCAAGCGATGAGATAGTCGGGATAGTCACGTCCTTCCTTCTCCTTGAGCTGCCATTTGATTTCCTTTGAGATGACGGCCTGCAGCTTCGCCACGATGTCGGGATAGGGATGCGGCCCCATCGTCGAACCGACGAGGTAGTAAGTGTCCTCGGGGTGGCAGCACCAGTCGCGTATGGCGGCCGAGCAGGCATCACTGAGCGTCATGTTGCCCGTGGTCACCGGATGCACCTTGGCGCCGAGCATGCGCATGCGCTCCACATTGGTGTGTTGGCGCTCGACGTCGGTCTTACCCATGAAGATCTCGCACTCCATACCAAACAACGCGCACACCGTTGCCGTAGCCACGCCATGCTGACCGGCTCCGGTCTCGGCAATGATACGCGTCTTACCCATCTTGCGGGCCAAAAGAATCTGACCGATGGTGTTGTTAATCTTGTGTGCGCCGGTGTGGTTGAGGTCCTCACGCTTCAGATAGAGCTTGCAGCCATAGCGCTCGCTCATGCGGCGGGCGTAATAGAGCGGCGACGGCCGACCCACATAGTCCTTGAGCAGGGCATAGTACTCATCCTGAAACTCCTTCGACTCGAGCACAGCCTTGTACTGGTCCTGCAGGTCGTGTACACATTTGTATAATATCTCCGGCACATAAGCGCCGCCATAAGGGCCGAAGAATCCGTTCTTAGTTGGACTTTCAAGCCTCACCCCCGGCCCCTCCCCAAAGGGGAGGGGAGTAGAATGCGATGAGGATGTGAAAGCCTCACCCCCATGCCCCTCCCCAAAGGGGAGGGGAGTAGAATGCATGGCGGATGTTAAAGCCTCTCCCTCTCCCCCATGCCCCTCCCCAATGGGGAGGGGAGTAGAATGCATGGCGGATGTTAAAGCCTCTCCCCCATGCCCCTCCCCAATGGGGAGGGGAGTAGAAAGCATGGCGGATGTGGAGGCCTTGTTTGATTTGAAATTTTCCTTTTCCATTATCTTCTTGTTTTTAATTTAATATCTTCTATTACTTAATGATTGATATACCTTTTACTTTATGATTCACTTACCTTAACCTTAATGATTCATTTATCATTGGGGTTAGGGGGTGAGGCTGGAGGGGTTAGGGGGTGAGGCTGTTAGGTATTGATCCTTTCCATTATTCCCCATAATCTCTCCATCGTCTTTTCAGTGTCGAAGAGAACCTCTTCGTTTGTGAATCTGACTACATCAAACCCCAATCGATTAAGACTTTCTGTTCTTCGAGCAACATCTTCCTTCTGTCTTGGTTCTGCGTGATAACCTCCATCGACTTCAATAACTATTTTGTATTCTAAGCTAACGAAATCGACAATATAATCTCCAATGATATGTTGTCGCCTGAAATGATAAGTATGCTGATAGTCACGAAGATGTTCCCAAAGGTATCTTTCAGCAACCGTCATATTGCGTTTGTTTTCATTGGCAAACTTCTTCAGAAGAACATATCGATCGGGAGAAGCGGTCATGTAGGCGGCAGACTCACAAGCCTCAGCCTCACCATCACCAGCCTCACCCCCTGACCCCTCCCCAAAGGGGAGGGGAGTAGAATGTAATGCGGATCTTGAAGCCTCACCCCCTGACCCCTCCCCAAAGGGGAGGGGAGTAGAATGCTTAATGGGTGTTTTGCAATCTTCTGAAAGATGAGGATCTTTAATCATTTGCTTAATATTAATATAAATGGTTTATCTAACATTTCACTCCCCTCCCCTTTGGGGAGGGGCGGGGGTGAGGCTTAGGGGGGTGGCGGGGGTGAGGCTTAGGCATTCCATCAATTCGTCAAGCGCTTTATCTGGGTCTTTTGTCTCGTTAAGCAAGGTCACGAACTTACTGCCAATGATGGCACCGGCGGCGTTTTGCTGTGCACTTTCGAGCGTCTGCTTGTTGCTGATGCCGAAGCCAATCATGCGCGGGTTGCGCAGGTGCATGTTGTTGATATGATTGAAATAGGCGATCTTCTTCCCGTTGAAGCTCTGCTGAGCGCCGGTGACGCTGGCCGAACTGACCATATAGATGAAGCCATCGGTGTTGTCATCGATGAAGCGGATGCGTTCGTCGCTGGTCTCAGGGGTAATCATCATGATGACGCGTATGTCGTATTTGTCGGCAATTGGCTTCACCACCTGCTGATAGTCGTCGAAGGGCAGGTCGGGGATGATGGTGCCTGAGACGCCGCTCTCGACGCAACTCTTGAAGAAGGCCTCAATGCCATAGTGCATGATGGGATTGAGATAACCCATGAGGATGAGGGGGATATGGATCTCATCCTTGATGGCTTTCAGTTGGGCGAAGAGATGGCGCAGCGTCATGCCGTTCTTCAAGGCTACCGTACCGGCCGACTGAATGACGGGGCCGTCGGCCAAGGGGTCGCTGAAGGGAATGCCCACCTCTATGAAGTCGATGCCGTGGCGCTCCATGGCCTTGATGACGTCGCCCGTGCCCTCGAGCGTTGGGCAACCGGCGCAGAAATACAGGCTGAGCAACTTGCGGTCGCCACGGCTTGAAAAGACTTGGTTAATTTTATTCATCTTTAATCTGTTTAATAAACTTGCTTAATAGCTCCACATCCTTCATGGCGGGAGCGGTTTCAAATCGGCTATTGAGATCGATGCCTACACACTGCGGATGGTGGAAAGCCTTGACGCGGTCAGCGTCTTCGGGGCCAATGCCGCCACTGAGCAGAAAGGGCGTGCGGCCGTGGTAGGCCTCGAGCACGCTCCAGTTGAACTGCCGGCCGCTACCGCCCTTGAGCGGTGTGCGCGTGTCGAACAAGAACAGGTCGGCATAACCCTCGTAGGCTTCGCACTGCTGTAGGTCATCGGCCGAAGTGATGCCGAAGGCCTTGATGACCTTGATGTCGGGCACAAGGTCGGGCACAAGCGTGCGGCGCAGGTTGTCGATGAGCGTCGGCGTCTCTTTACCGTGCAATTGGATATAGTCGAGCGAATAATTGTATACGTAGGTGATGATGGTCTGAGGCATCTCATCGACAAACACCCCCACACGCTTGATGCGCTTCGGAAAGATGTAGCCCGGCTTGCCGTCGGCGTTGACGGCCATGTTGAGGCGCTCGGGGCTGTAGTCGGGAATGATGCCGGCCTGCGAGGAAATCAGACTGACAAAGCGCGGGCTCTTGGGATAGAAGATGAAGCCCATCAGATCGATATCCAACGCCGCTACGTCGCGAATGTTTTGGGCATCGCGCATGCCGCAAACCTTTATCTTCATAGTGCTTCAATGAATTGTTTCAGCGCCTCGCCCGGTTGTTCGGCTTTCATGAAATGCTCACCCATCAGGAACCCGCGGAAACCGGCCTGACGCAGTCGTCGCACGGTCTCGGGCTGACTGATGCCGCTCTCGCTCACCTTGCACACGCCGTCGGGCAGACGCGAGGCCAGACGGAAGCTGTTCTCCACATCGGTGACGAATGTACCAAGGTTGCGGTTGTTGATGCCATACATGTCGGGCTCGAGGTCGGCATAGTCGAAGTCGCGCTCATTGTGCATCTCGAGCAACGTCTCCAGCCCCAGGGCATGCGCCATCTGCTGCAGGTGGCGGCACTCCTCCTTGGTCAGCGTGGCAGCGATGAGCAACACAGCCGACGCTCCACAGAAACGGGCCTGGAAAAGCTGATAGTCGGTGATGACGAAGTTCTTGTAAAGGATTGGTATCGTCACGCCGGCAGCGCGCGACCGCTGGATGAACTCATCGTAGCCGCCGAAATAGGCGGTGTCGGTGAGAATGCTCAGGGCGCTGGCACCATTGGCCTGATACACGGGTGTCACATCCTCTACACGGGCGTCTCGGTGGATCCAACCTTTCGAGGGACTCTTGCGCTTGAACTCGGCGATGATACCGGTGGGCGACTGCATCAGGGCCTCACGCATCGAGGCGGGGCGGCCCTCGTCAACCATGCGCTGCACCTCACCGACAAACTGCTGCAAGGGAACGTAGCGCTGGCGCTCGGCAATCTCAACGCGCTTATGGGCAACGATTTCTTCTAAGATATCCATCGGTTGACTATTGAAAGATTACTTGTTGAGTTCAACAAACTTCTTGAATGTGCGCAGGGCGGCACCGCTGTCGATGCTCTCGCGGGCAATGTCGATGCACTCCTCAATGGTCTTCTTTCCACGTTCGAGCACCTGAATGCCGAAGGCAGCGTTGGCCAAGACAATGTTCTTCTGTGCGGGCAGGGCAGTGTTGGCCAATACGTTATCGAAGATTTCCTTAGCCTCTTCCTCGGTGGCGCCACCGACAAGCTCCTCAGGTTTGGCAATGGCGAAGCCGAGGTCGGAGGGCTTGAACACGCGCTCATAGCTGTTGGTGATGACCTTGAAGTCGCCCGTAAGCGAGATCTCATCGTAGCCGTCGATGCTGTTGACAATGCCGTAATCGATGCCTATCTTCTGATACACCTGCTGATAGAGGCGCATCTGGTCGAGCGTAGCCGTACCCAAGAGCTGGCACTGCGGACGCGAGGGATTGATGATGGGGCCGAGCAGATTGAAGAAGGTGGGGAACGGAAGGGCCTTGCGGATGGCGCCGACAAACTTCATGGCTTTGGCGAAGAGCTGGGCATGGAGATAAACAATGCCGCACTCGTTGATGGAACGGTTGAGTTTGTCAATATCATCGGTGAACACCACACCGTGATTCTTGATGACATTAGATGCACCGCTGACGCTTGTCGCAGCGTAGTTGCCGTGCTTGGCGACCTTGTAGCCGGCGCCAGCGATGACGAAGCATGAGGTGGTGGAGATGTTAAATGTGTTCTTGCGGTCACCGCCCGTACCCACGACGTCGATGTAGCGGTCGCAATCCAATGGAACAGGTACACCGGTTTCAAGGATGCCGTCGCGGAAGCCCAACAGCTCCTCCACTGAGATGCCGCGCATCTGAATGGCGGTGAGCAATGCTGTAATCTCGGGATCGGACAGTTCGCCACGCGTAATGGCAATGAGCAATTCCTTGGTTTCTTCACGCTTCAACTCCTCATGGTTGAGCAGACGATTGAAAATACTTGTGATGTCCATAATCGTATGATGTTTAATTGTTGTTAGATACAAACTGACGTAAAAACAAATGGGCCTGTCGTGAAAACGGCAGGCCCATCGGTTAAACTTATCTTCTTGAGGTAACTACATGGCTCAGCGACTCACGACTTTATCAATCTTGAGCTACGCCACCACCAATATGCAGAAACCTGATTTATCATGTTGTATTTGTTTATTTGTCAGCAAAGTTAGCTATATTATTTTAATCTGCAAACAATTTAGGCAGAAAAATATCAAAAGGCGACATTTTTAACACTGTCACCTTATTATAATTATATTGTAAAATACTAAGCCGCGCCAGAACAACGTTGCCCTGGCGCGGCCAAGATGAAATTATAAAGTTATACCTTTACTTCACGATTACCTTCCTACAGGTGCCGTCGGCATACTTGATGATGTTGATGCCCTTCTGCGGCTTAGAAAGCTTCATGCCGTTGAGCGTGTAGATGCCAACCACCACGTTGTTGCCACCCTCTATAGTCACGCCATTGATGCCGGTAGCCAACTTTACACCCTTGACAGTGACACCGAGGACAATCAGGTAAGAATCATCCCAAGACTTCTCCTTGTAAACAGATATCGATTTGAGTTTCTTACTCTTGTCCAACGGAAGCACATGCTCATAGAGGCGGAATTTGTACCTGTCGTCAATCTGGTCAGCTGCATAGCCATCCCGGCCCGTGCGAATCATGCGGCCCAAGCCATAGACAGCCTCATCGCCATCCGGTTTTTTACCATACCAGTCTTCAGCAGTGAATTCCTGTTCTTCAGCATGAGTACCGTCCTCATAATTGGCACCAAGAGAGAAAAAGGTATAGTTTTTGGCTGACATCTCAAGAATATGTACTTCCTCAGCATTGACTGGAGTCTTTAGCGTGAGTGTGGCATATTTACCTTCATCTTCATCTTCATCTTCATCATCATCATCAACTATTTTCAACGCATTGTTGCCATTGTAAGGAGCGAGCTGGAACTCAGTGCCGCTTGCCGTCTTCACGATGCGGTCGTTGCCGGCGATGGCACCCTTGACTTGCACGTCCTGCGTGTAGAACACCCATCCCTGATCGTCAAGACCCTCAGTGGAGTGGTCTGCGGCCGGCGAAGCCTCTGCGATGACATCGGCATTGAAGCCTTCTACTTCCACCGGGAAGAGGAGGCTGACATTCTCATCGTACTGCTCGTAAGCCTGTACCTCAGCCATGGACGGGTAGAAGTAAGAATTGAGCGTACCATATACAGCCAAGTACTTTGTGTGCTGGTATCTCGGGAAGATATAGTCGAGCTCGCTCACCTCCTGCAGATTGGAGAATTCCTTGACTGTTGTCATATTGTTAAGGTCATTGCCCACAGCGATGCTGATGCTGTTGTTCACGTATCCTTCCGTTCCGTTGTCGTTCGTGCCCTTGTTGGCATTGGGCAGATAGATCTTCACCATCGACAGATCCCAAGTGCCACCGTTAGGAGCCTCAAAGATTGTCCAGAGGTCATTCTTATGGGTAGAAGGAGTCTCTATCATATCCAGAGCCTCGGTGCTTGTGTCACCGTCGGTAAGCTTCGATGTTTCGAAAGTATCATACTTGGCCTCGAAAGAGTAGTCGGCATTATAGCGTCTCACTGTAGCCTTCAGGCCGCTCAGCACATTAGGACGGTCGTTGGCCGCAATGGCCACGGGTACGATGATGTTCTTGGTAGCACCGCCGTTCATCAGCGTAATCTCAATCTTGTCCTCAGCAATAATCTTGTTGGCCGTAATGGGGATGGTGAACGTGCTATTCTTCTGGTTCTCGGTCACGGTGCCCACCTTGATGTTGCTGCCGCCTGCTACCGTGCAGGTGAAGTTCTTTTCCCGATCATCTCCGTTCAGATTGTAGGTGACCACCACATTCTTGGTCTCGCCGGCATTGAGCTTCAGCTCCTTCGGCTCCACGCTCAGGGTCATGTGGGTTTCAGCCATGCCATAAACCTCAAACTCCCAGATGCGGAGCGTACCGTTCACGTGAGGCACAAGTTTCACGTAGCGTGCGTTCATAGGGGGTATATAGTCGGTCTTTATTGATACATTGGCCTGTCCTTCCTTGTCGACCACTGTCGTCCACGTTTTTCCGTCGTTGGAGAGCATGATCTGGTAAGAGTCAATCTGGTCAACACCCGACTCGGGGCCGGAGTTGCCGTCGTAAATCCTGAAGCCATAGATGCGGTAAGTGTTCTGGCAGTCGAAAATAGCCCAGTTGTCGGTGCTGATGTTGCACCACTTGTCGCTGGTAGATTCAGGATTTGTCACACCGTCGATAATATTAGTGGGCTTCTCCCGAGTATTGGTCGAGCCACTGTAGTCGACCACGGTCTTATTGCGTACGACGTTGGTCACAGTCTCTATGTCGCTCGGGCTCATCACGTCGACAACCACCTGCTTTGTCGTTGAGGTGCCGATAGCGTTGGTCACATCGACCGACACTTCCTGCTTGCCTTCTTTCAGGGCTTTCACAGTGATGGTCTCGCTTGTCAGATCACCCTTGGTGAGCTGCAGACCCTCGGGAAGCGTCCACTTCCAGGCTGTAGGGTTGCCGGTAGCCTTGGCACGCAGCGTAGTGGTCTCACCAACTTTCAGATAGCTCTTGCCCAGCTCAAAGGTCACTTTCGGAGCTGTGGCCTTGGGATATTCCACTTTCAGCGTCTGCTTGGCACCCTCGCTCATGTCCTTCATCACAGGCACAAGCTCCACATTCACATAGTCGTCAAGGCCATTGCGCTCAAAAGTGGGGACATAGAAAGCCTCGTCGCGTGTCTGGCCCACCAGCTTGCGGGTACCGTCGGCCGTGACCGTATAGATATCGAAATGGTCGAAGTCGTTGTTGTAGGTGTAGTCCCATGTGAGACGCAGGTCGCCCTTGCTCTCACCGAGCACACTTTTCGTAGCCAAGTTGCTCACCTCCAAGGCTGCGGGGGTATAGTTTGCGGGAAGCACGGCCACCTCACCCAAGTTCATGGAGAAGTTGCTTACCTCGGCACCAGCCTTCAGGTTGAGCGCAATCATGTAGACGGTCTTGCCGTTGAGCGAGCTCAGATCGTAGTTAGCAATGGTCCATCCGTTCTCGGTGGTCACCGTAGGCTCAGAGAGTGTCACGTCTGGTGTAGTGCTGCTCGTCGTGGAGAGCTTGGCCTCTACCGTTGACTGTGCGGCACCCTTGTAGACCACTTTCAGCACGCCACCGGCGGTGACAGGTATCTCGGTCTTGTAGAGGCGCATCAAGTGGTCGCCCTGCGTGAGCGTGCCGGCAATTTTGAAGCTGGAAGCCACATTCCACGCATCATCCCAGTCGATAGTGACCTTTAAGTTGCCTTTGTTCTCGATCCACCATCTCCAGGTAGGCAGAATGCTCTGCATGCCACTGTGGTACCAGTCCTGTGTACTCACGGCCTTACCTTTCACAAAACGGTGCTTGCCAACGCCCACACTCATGTTGCTCACAAAAGGCATGGACGAGATGACCGAGCGCTCGAGTATGCAGCCTGAGAAGCCGGGCCAGTCGCCGCGGCTGATCGTCGAGGGGTCGCCGGAGTAGTTGACCCACACTTGCTCCTCGTTGTTGAAGACGTTCTTGACAGCTTGATAAGCCTGACTTCCTGTATCATTTTTCCCCAGGAGGTTCTTCACCTCGTCTTTCCACGCACGCTCTTCGGGGCAGAACAGGTCTACAGATCCCACATGCCCGGTAGTGGGGAAAGCATCTCTCAAGAGATCGCCATAGCCGGTCAGACCCCGGTTCACGCACTGTATGCCGCCATAGAGCTTGGAGAAGGTCTGCTCCTCAGTGCATCCTATCTCGCTGGCGTCCTCGCGATGGTCATCCACAGCGCCATACTCGAGGAACTGCGAAGTGTTGATGTGCGACTTCAGAATGGTGGAGTTGGGCTTGTGGGAGGCATCGTACCACTGAATCTCCATCTGCGTCTGCCCGTCGGCATCGGCAAACTGGTTGAACTGCTTGATAAACTCGGCCCATTCCGAATCGTCGCCGCCTCCCGACTCCTCGTTAATGAACCAGCCGTCGAAGCCCATGTACTTGGCTATCTCGTAGAGTTTCTTGGCATAGATGTATACGCCGTTCTCCTTGGTCAGCATCTGGCGCACCCAGGCCTGGTCACCGCCGAAAAGGCCTGGCGGAAAGAAGATGTTACCAAGCACCTTGACACCCTGCGCGTGGGCTGCGTCGATGGAACCTGCCGGCGGACAGTTGATGATGCCCTCCGAGGCTGAGCCGGCCCAATAGACCAGCTTGTCCATGTACTGCCAGTACGTGGGCTGGTAACCAAGGAAGTTGTAGGCACCCTGTGAGGGTGACATGGAACACATGGGGAAGAGGATGGTGGAGTTGCACACCTGTCCTTCATACCACTGATTGGCATTGGCCTTCATCAGTGTAGGTTCCTTGAAACGCTTGGCCAAAGGAACTTTTGCCTTGTTGAACTTGTTGTCAGCGAACTTCTCCGGTGTCCAGTCCTTGATATCATCCGGGTGCCAGCATCCGCCATAAGGCTGCTGTGCAAACCCGTAAGTCGTAGCCGCCAAGGCCAACAACAGGGACAATGTAATTTGTTTACAGTTCATTAGCATTAATTTTTAGATAACAATAATAGGTTTTTGTCTGTATTCTATTTATAAAGCACGCATAAGTGGATTTCACTTACTCCAAAAGGAAACTTTTTTATTGTTCCGTTGAGACGGCATCAGAAGTCAGAAAGTACAGAATTCAGGAAGTACGGAAGTACAGCCATATGCTTAAGCACCTGGTAATCAAGTCATGTGATAGTCAAGACTGAGTTTCTTGGCTCCAGAACTTCTGAACTCCCGGACTTCCTCTATATTACAATTATATTTTCCTTATTCACCTGAAGTTGTTGGGCTTCACACGATGTCCCTCACCGTCGTTGGTGTCGGCCACATCCCACCAAAGGCGTGTGCCCTCGGTATTGCTCTGCTGCAGCTCGGCGTGGTTGAGAAAATACTGGTTCTGGTTCTCGCTGAGCGCGTAGTCGAGCCGCTTGATGGTCTTGCCCTGCGGCACCTCGCCGCCCGAGGCATTGGTGAGCTGGTTGTAAAGTGCCGGATAGTCGGTGCGGCGGTACTCGGCCCATCCCTCGTTGCCGTTGGGGAACACGGCCATCCATTTTTGGGTGATGATGGCCTCAAGAATGCGCTCACGGTCGCCACTCGCAAAGGTTCCGTCGGCAAGCACCTTCAGGCCGTCGATGTAAGCCTGCGCATCAGCGTTGTCAATGCCGTAGTAGTCCATAGAAGCCTTGACACCAGCCTTGAAGTAGTCCTCTACGCCCATTGTCAGTCCGGTGCCGGTCCATCCCCTCAGCGCAGCCTCGGCCTTGAGGAAGAGCGACTCGGCATAACCAAGCCATACCGACGGACGCTCGAAAGAAAAGAAATAGTCGGGACGCAGCTGCTTGCCCCACGACTTCGGCGCGGTGCGCGTGGTGGAGTAGTTGATGACACCCATGCTGATGGCAGGTGCCTGCGCGCCACGCTGACAGCCCACGAAATCCTCGCGCTTGCTGTCCTCGCCGGCACTCCAGGTGTTGGCGGTCATGTTGGCCCGGTACCACGAGACGAGGCAGCGCGGATCTATCTTCTTGGTCTCGAAGCTCGTGCGTCCGGTCTTAATCTGGTATTCCTTGCCGCCCGTGCTGAGGTTGCGGTACATATCCTCCATGTCCTTTGACATCACGAGCTCACCGTTGTAGGCTATGGAAATCATGGCAAACACATTCTCAGAGCCACCTTCGTTGAGTCCGCCCATCTCGATGGGGGCATAATTTGGCACGGTCTGCATGTTGTCGGCATTTGAGGTCATCAGTCCGTACTTGTTGTTGAGTGCGGCCTCTCCTTCTTTTCTGGCACGCTCGGGATCAACATTGGAGATGCGCAGCGCCAGACGCAGTCGAAGGGTGTTGGCAAAGCGGAGCCACTTGTTCCAATCGCCGAAATAGCAGATATCATCAGTCGGGTAAGCCTGCTGGGTGGCATCGTCAGGGCTGATGCTGTCAACGGCCTGCTCAAGCATACGGAAAAGGGCATCATAGACCTCGCTCTGCTTATCGTAGGACACGTTGTTGGTCTCGGGTACCTTGGCCTGCACATAGACCTTGAAAGGCATGTCGCCGTAGGTGTCGGTATTGGCCATGCCAAGGAAAGCCATGTAGATGCGCGTGGCGTAGAAGAGGTTGCGGTAGTGCGAGGGGTTATCGTTGAACTTGAAGGCGCGCAGCAACTGACGGTACTCTGAGCACCGGTCGTTGTAGAAGTGCTTCCAGCGCATGCCGCTCCAACCGTCAGTGTAGAGATAGTCGGGCGACTTTCCGGCGTGCTTGGGCTGATTGTTGGCCGAATAGCCCGCGTAGATGTCGTGAGAGAGGTTGGTCGTAATCTGGTAGTCGTTGTAATAGCCCTCATAGAGGAAGTTGCGGAACACGCCGTTAGCCGAGGCCAGTTCACTGCGCAGGGCCAGCGAGTCATCGTGGCTGACGGTATAGTCGATATTGATATCGGCATACTTCGTGTTGTCCTCTCCGGGGTGTATCTCCCCTTTTGTGGTGTTGTCGGGCAACTCGTAAGGATTATGGTTCATTTCATCCATATCGTAGCAGCCCGCAAGTGTAAGGGACGCAGCGACAAGGGCAATGGTTATATGAAGTCTTTTCATTGGATTGTTCATTTATGATAAAGGTGTTTGTCTTAGAGATTTCAGAAGCCCACGTTGACAGAAAAACCGAACGTGCGTGTGTAAGGCACGGCCATATAGTCGATGGCCTGGGAGAACATGGTGGTGTCGTAGCCGCCCTCGGGGTTGCCGGGGGTGTGCTTGAGCAGGAAACAGAGGTTGCGGGCCACGAACGAGAGGCGCAGTCGCGTGAGCGGCGTGTGGCGGAGCAGCGTCTTGGGGAAAGTGTAGCCCAAAGAGAGCTCCTTAAGCTTGATGTAGGAAGCACTGTGGATGAACTCCTCGGCATAGCCTTTCTGCGACTTGTAGAGTCCGATGGTGGAGTAATAGGTCTGCGCACTGACAGGCGTGTCGTTGACAGAGCCGTCGGCTTTCACGCCAGGTGCCACCATGTAGTAGTCCTCAATGCCGTTGATAGTCCGCAGGGTGCCGCGGTTGGCTGTCCGCTCTGAGGTACCCACGGCCGTAGCCATGCCCTCACTCACGCTTACGACGTCGCCGCCAAAGCGCATGTCGAGCATTGCCGTGAGGCTTACGCCCTTATAGGTGAAAGTGGGCGTGACCGACATTAGCAGGTCTGGCTGTATGTTGCCGATGGGGTGGTCGAGGATGTACTTCTCCAAATTGCCACCGGCCTCAGCACTGGTCACAGGGAGGGGCAGTCCGTCGTCGCCGATAATGACCTGGCCTGCCTCATTGCGTCGCAACAGGTTGTTGGCATAAATCTCACCGAGCTTTCCGCCAGCTACCGCGCCCACCTTCACCGGCATATTGGGGTCACCGCTGAAATAGATGCGGTTGGCGTTGAAGTCAGGCGCGAGTTCCTTGACCGTAGAGCGGTTGTGGGCAAAGTTGGTGGTAAGCTCAAAGCTGAAGTCATCGGTCCTGACAGGAGCAGCATAGAGCATGAGTTCCCAGCCCGTGTTGTTCACCTTACCAGCGTTGACCCACTGCTGCGACCACGGAGCCGACGCATCAACGAGCATCGCCTGGTTCTTGGTGGAAGAAGTATAATAGGTGAAGTCGAAGCCGAGGCGGTTGTCGAGGAACTTCATGTCAAGGCCCCACTCGAGCGAAGACTTGATTTCCGGCTTAAGGTCAGCGTTTTTCTTAATAGTCTGCGGCACGGGAACTCTCACGCCACTCGAAAAGTGGTAGGCGCGGGTGTTGTAGAGATTGTAGGGCTCCGGGTCCTTACCGACCTGTGCGAGCGAGAAGCGTGTCTTGGCAAAGGTAATCCAAGTGGGCAACGTATGGTGGATGCTGCGCATGAAGTCGCTGAAGACAAACGAGAGGTTGGCACTGGGATAGAAGAACGAACGGTGCGACGGCGGCAGCGTCGAGGACCAGTCGTTGCGCGCTGTCAGGTCAAGGGCCAGATACTCACGGAAGGCTAACTGCAATGAGCCAAAGCCTGAGTACATGCTGCGGCGGTGGCCGGTCTCACTGCCAGAGTTGAGCACGGCTCCCGTATTGAAAATCCAGTTGTCTTTTTCGATGAGGTCCCGCACCGAGGCACCGAACATCTCATGCTTCTGGTACATGATGTTGGCACCGAGGTTGAACCCGAGCCGCCAATCGTCATTGAGCTGCTTGTCGCCAAGAAAGAGAAAAGAGATATTATGTTCGAAATGGTTCTCCTCAGAGCGGCTCATCTCATCTTCAGTCACAGCCTCGCTCCATGGCTTGCCGTCAACACTCACGGCGTTCTGGCCCAGGCTGAGGTCGCTGGCATAGATGCGCGTGCGGTAGTAGTCAAAAGCGTATTTGGCCTGGAACTTGAGCCAGTCTGTCAGGTTGAGTGTGGCCTGGTAATAGCCGAAAGCCCTCCAGCGCTCATCGCTGTTGCGGAAACGGTGGCGAACATAGTAGGGATTGGAATACTGCTGGTCAGGTCCGAACCAGTTGATGTGAAGCTGGTCGGCCGAAGTGTAATGGCTGAGGTCGCTCAGGCGCACGTTGCCGGGAATGAGCAGCAACTGGGCCACCTCACCGTTGAGTCCCGTCATCGGACGGTCCTTGGCCTTGGTGCGTGAGAGTGAGATCTTGGCATCGGTGGAGAGCCACTTGTTGATGATGGTTCCCGTGTTGAGGTCGATGCTGAGCTTGTCAAGCTTCTCACCCTCAAAGAGTCCGCGGTTGTCATTATAGCCTAAAGAGAGGCGGTAGTGCGACTTGTCGGTGCTGTTGCCCAAGGCCACAGTGTGGAATTGCGAGAAGCCCGTGTTGAAATAGTCCTTGAGCTTGTCGCCATAATAGCGGTAAGCAATCTCCTCACCCGTATAGGCAGGCTCGAGGTGGCCGTCGAGCAATCCTCCAAAGGAGAGCTCACTGGTCATTACTTTCTGCCCCTGGCTGTTTGTGGTATAGACGGGCGCACCCTGAGTACCCTGCCCGTAGGTTTTCTGCATGGGTATGGTCTCGGAGACTGTACTCCACGTGAAGTTGCCCGAGTAATCCACACCGAAGCCTTTGCCCTTATTGCCTTTCTTGGTGGTGACATAGATAACGCCGTTGCCGGCTCGTGCGCCGTAGAGGGCGGCGGCATTGGCACCCTTCAGCACGGAGATGGACTCAATGTCCTCGGGGTTGAGGTCGATGGACGTGCCGCCGCGGTCGTAGCCGCCGTAAGCCGAGGCGGCAGATGTCTGGTCGTCGGTGAACGGCACGCCGTCAACCACCCAAAGAGGCTGGTTGTTGTCGGTGAGCGAGGAGTTGCCACGGATGGTAATCTTTGTGGAGCCGCCCAGTCCGGTGCTGGCTGTGTTCATCTGAAGTCCGGCAATCTTGCCCGCAAGAGCCCCGGTCACGGTCGGGTCACCGGTGACGTTGAGCTTGTCAGCACTGATATCCTGCACAGCATAGCCGAGCATCTTCTTCTCGCGCTTGATGCCGAGTGCCGTGACCACCACATCCTTGAGCAAGGTGGCATCCTCACGCATTACCACGTCCATCTTGGAATGTGTGCCAACAGCCACTTCCTGGTCCTTGAGTCCGATGTAGGAGAACACGAGCACGGGATTGGCCTCGTCGGTGGTTATAGTGTAGTTGCCGTCGATGTCGGTCACGGCTCGGTCATTGGTACCCTTGACGACGACGGTAACACCGATGAGAGGCTCGCCATGCTCATCGGTAACCACGCCGGCAACTTTCTGCTGTTCACGTTTAGTGACCGTGTGCACGACTGGAGCCTCAGCGTGGCGTATCTTATTCTTGCGTTTGAGATAGTAGGTGTTGCCACTCTTGGAATAAACAATGCCCGTGCCGCGGAAGGCCTGGTTGAGGGTGGCCTCGACGGAAGCATTGCTCACATTGACGGCTGCGGCAGGCATGTTGCCCACCTCATTGCTGTAAAAGAACTGGGAAGAGGTCTGTTTTTGGATTTTTGCGATGACAGTCCTCACAGTCACATTCTTTACCTTCATCGTAATCTGCGCCATAAGGGCTGCAGGAGAAAGCGCAAGCATCAGTGCAGAAGCTGCCACTACCCGTCTCCACCGGAACACGGGTTGTTGAGTTAATTGTCTCATTTTTTTATTAATTATAGGTTTATATTCAGTTTTCAAGCCAATAAGTGGGTAATCCTCACTTTTCAAGCAAGGACACACGGCGAAAGGACAAAAAGATGAGAGACGAAACGACTGACGCCCAAAAGGGTACTACCGGGCTGGACGCACCACAAGGCAGTTGCCCTGGCGGTAGTAGGTGATGGGAAGGGTAAACGACAAGCCCTTCAGCACGTCCTCAACACGTGAAGCGCGCGATACAACACCATTGTAGGTGGTATGGGTATCGGGATTTCCCTCCAATCTTATCTTTACATGATAGACATATTGTAGTTCATCAATAATATCGGGAAGCGTGGCATTTTGGAAAGGTATCTTGTCATTGTGCCACACGGCGTTGAGATAAACATGTCGGCTGGAAGTAACCTGCAAGCCGCCTGTGGCCTGGTCAATGGAGGCTTTCTGTCCCGGTGAGAGGAGCACACGGCCGCCATTCACTTTCTCATCGACCTGCACGGAACCCTCAAGGAGGCTAACCTCTGAGGACGTATCGGCTGAGCTAAACGCGAACTTGGTACCGAGGACCTTGACACTAAGGGCATTGCCCCGCACAACGAAAGGATGGTGACGGTCTTTGGTAACCTCAAAGTAGCCCTCACCCGAGAGCTCAACCTCGCGAAGGCCGTCGCCAAAAGCTTTAGGATAACGAAGTTCAGCACCAGAGCGCAACCACACATGTGTGCCGTCGGCAAGTGTCACACGCGTCACCGAATCGCCAAGAGCCTGAGCTGTGAGCATCTTATCGCCATGAGAGACGAACATGAGGATGCCCAATACGACGATGGCGGCCACTGAGGCTGCCACTCGTGCAATGCGGCCCATCCATATCTGGCGGGCAGAACGCACGGCTGCCTGCTCATGGAGGGCTATGCGCCGACGCATGCGTTCGTAGGCCGTATCGACCTCGCTGTCCTTGAATGCACGCGCCTGCAAAAGACGATCTATCTTGCGCAGCTCAAAGAGATTGCGTCCCGTAGCCCCTGACTCCTTGATGTAGTCATCGACCTGCTGCAACTCTTCCTCGCTGCACGTTCCCTGAAGGAATTTCATCAAAATCGTTTCGTCCAACATAATGTCCTTTTATTGTCGTTCAATAGTAAAGCACGCAAAAAGTCAAACTACTTATCCATTGAACAGATTTTTTTATTCGCATGAAAGCAACACAAGAATGAGCAAGGCAACAAGGAACTGTTTGCGAAGCAACTTCAATGCCTTGTAGAGATGGGCCTCAACCGTACGCGGGGAAATGTCGAGCGCATCGCTCACTTCCTTGGTCTTCATGCCATAAATGTATCTCAGCTTGAAGGCCTCGCGGCATTTCTCAGGGAGTTCGGAAATAGCCTCCATCACCCGCCGCGACAATTCGTCATACTCCATCCGCTCCATAGCCTCCGTCTGTTCGTCAACAGCAATGGCCTGCACGTTGATTTTCTTAATCAGCTCTAAATGCCGGCGGCTCAAGTTCTGGTGGCGAAGAAAGTTGAGTGAATGAGACAAGGCTGAACGATAGAGGAAAGAACCAATCTTCTCACCCACCTCAATGCGATTGCGATAATTCCACAGCTCCTCAAAGACATCCTCCACGATATCCTCTGCATCCGAGTCGCCCACAAGACCGCGGACATAAACTGTCAGCGGAGGATAGTATTGGTCGAACAATGACTTGAACAGCTGTTCCTGGTCTTCTTTCATCATAGTACGATTAGTACATGTCTGTTTGCGTTGCAAACTTAATACATTTTTTTGTTATAACCGAATATCCAGGACTTTTTTATCAGATAATGGCTATATCACATTCAGACTTCAAGGCATTGGGATTGGGCTCTTGTCAAGATTTATCCTGCGATGTTCTTAGTCACGCCCTGTCCATCTTCCTCTTTCTATATTCGAGTGGCGACATACCAGTATGAGCAGAGAAATAGCGTCGGAAGCTGCTCATGGAATTAAAGCCCGACTGCAACGCCACCTCTTCTAAAAGCATGTCGGTCTCCCGCAACAATTCCTTGGCACGACGCACGCGCCACTGGTTGACATATTCATAAAACGTGGTGTGCAACTCCCGGTTGAGATAGTTGGAGAGATAAGTGCGGTTGGTGCCCAGCTCACGGGCCAGGTCGTTGAGCGTGAGCGTGGCATTGAGATAGATCTTGCCTTTGCTGAATACGGACTCAAAGCGGTCAGCAAAGAGATAGGCGGCCTGGGCGGAGCCGTCAGGCCCACTGTCGTCGGAGACGCCGGACACGGAGTCGGACTCTGGGCCGGATACAGGCACTGCGGCATCCCAGTCCGGCTGGTCGGCCAGCGCTTCAAGCATGCTCTCCTGACGGTAGACAAAATAGCAGAGCATCGCGAAGATGATGACGCACAGCAGATTGTAGGTGATGGTCGCCGCCTGCGAGACGCTCAGCGTTGCAACAGTCCATACCACGGCAAGGCCGAAAAAGAGAAACAGCACATAGCGGAGCCAGTTGACGGAATAGCCGCTGTCGGAGGACAAGTTGGCACGCAGCTCTCTGTTGTATTTCCTGATTTCCACAAAGCCGTAGGCGAGGATACACACCGTATGGATGGCGGCAAAAATCATGAGGCCATGATACACCACCCGGCTGAGGGTGAGGAGACAGGTCACTATGGCGGCTACATAGGGCAGGACGTTGGCCAGCACCCATCTCCACGGCATCGGCCGGTCATGGGTGACGGTATAGATGACCATCAGACAAAGCGGTACCGCCATGAGCTGCAGCATGTTGGTTACCGGCCGCAACTGGGCGCCAAGGAAGTTGTCGATGAAAAAGACATAAAACTCGAAGGCACTGATGCCTAACAGACAGAGCATCAACCAGAACACTGAGCGTTGCAAGCGATGCGTGCGCCCCTTCAGATAGAGCAGCAAGGTACCCATGAACTGAAACATGAAGAATATGCCGCAAGAAAAATCCCCGAGCCGGTGAAGGGTCGCTATATCCATAAGTGGGCCTGTTGAAACTGTTTAATAGGTGTAATGCTTTTGCCCTGCAAAGTTAACATTTTTCCGACACGGGGAAAGCCGTCGATGCGTAAATTTTCCGTCAACGGGTAAAAACATAGGATATCAACGGGTAAATTCGACGCACTGACACCCTTAAAGGCCTGCGACCGTCTAATTTTGCAGTATAACCAAAAATGAAACAAGCCCTATGAGCATTTTCAACAACGAAGAGATTGACAAGCTGCGCAACGAGGTACACGCGCTACGGCAGCAAGTGGCCGACCTTCACAACGCTCTCGACAACATCGGACAGAGCCAGACCCCGCCCGGCACCACGCCGCATCAAGAAGCGGCCGACAAGCCGACAGCAGGGACGGAGACGGACAGGCCGGATAGCGGCATGCCGATGGCAGAGCCTGTGACAGCCAAGCCAGAAACACTCAAGCCAGAGAAACCAGCCCCGGGGAAACCCGAGCCCACCGGAGCGCAACCGCCGGCCGATGTGGCCGACAGTCTGCAGGCCATGGCCGGGAAGCTGAACATTCTCAGCGAGAAGATTGACACCGCCGTCTATCAGGAGAAGCTTATCCGAGACATGCACCAGGAGCTTATGCAACTGAAGAAGGGCCTCATCGAAGACCTGAAGAAGGATTATCTCACCGACATCCTCAACATCTGCGAGCGCATGGGCGACACCGACCGCCATATCCGACCTGACGCACCCGAATACGATGCGGTCAAGGCCAAGCAACTCGTCACCAACACCTATTTATATATACGCGACCATCTGTCGGACCAATACTCGGTGGAATACTTCGAGCCGGCTGTCGGCGACGCCTATGAACCAAAAGCGCACCGCGCCATACGCGTCATTGAGACCGACGATGACGATAAAGCCGGTACGGTGGCGGAATGCATCACCGGTGGCTTCCGCAACAGCGAGACCGATCGGGTGCTGCGGCAGGCACGCATCGCAGTGTATAAGAAAAGCCGTTGAACCAATCTTTATCACATCTCCATATATCCAACATTTCACACCATTAATCATCAACCATTATGTCAACAAACGATAAAACCCGCGCCGTCTATGGCATTGACTTAGGCACCACTTACAGTTGCATCTCGCAGGTAGACCAATACGATCAAGCCATCGTACTGACCAACTTCGAAGGCACCAACACAACACCGTCGGTGGTCTATTTCGAGAGTCCTGAGAAGATCATCGTCGGGCAGGAAGCCAAAGGCATGCTCGCCACTGAACCGCAGAACACCGTGAGTTTCGTCAAACGGTCGATGGGCGTCGATGCCGACTTCGACAAGACGACCAACAAGTTTCCCTACCACTTCGACCCATCGGAAATCTCAGCCCTCATTCTGAAGAAGCTTGTTCAGGATGCTAACGACCTCGGCGACAACCCCGAACCGGTGAAGGATGTGGTCATCACCTGCCCCGCTTATTTCGGAACAAAGGAGCGCATGCAGACCAAGCAAGCCGGTGAGATAGCCGGCCTCAACGTATTGGCCATCATCAACGAACCCACGGCGGCCGCCATCGCCTACGGCATGAAGACCACCGAGCGCAAGACGGTGCTGGTGTATGACCTCGGCGGCGGCACATTCGACGTGACCATCATCAACGTCAACGGCGGCGCCATCAAGGTCATCGCCACCGGTGGCGATCATCACCTCGGTGGCGTCGACTGGGATACCGAACTGGCCAACTACATGCTCGACCAGTTTAATGAGCAGACGGGTGGCAACTATACCATGGACAACGAGGAACTGAAATACACGCTGCTGCTCGAAGCCGAGATGAAGAAAAAACAACTCACCGGCAAGGAGGTCGTGAAGTGCAACGTGCAGTACGACGGTCAGTCGGCGCGCTTCGATATTACGCGAGAGCTATTCGACGCCCTGACCAAGGCCCATCTCGACGAGACCATCGACGCCACGCGCAAGGTCATCGACATTGCCCGCGAGAAAGGCTATAACACTGAGTTTGAGTTTCTGCTCGTCGGCGGCTCCAGCCGCATGCCGCAGGTGAAGCAGCGCCTTGACGCAGAGTTCGGCTGCGACGCAAAGTTGAGCGACCCTGACCAATGCGTGGCCAAGGGTGCGGCCATCTATGCCATGAACGAGGCCTATCGCAAAGCCGTGGAAGCCGTGGAGAGCGGCGAGTCGGATGCGCCCATGCCCAAGACGCTACGTGGTCCCAAGGCCAGGGTGGTCAATGTGACGAGTAAAACCTACGGCACCGACTTCACCACAGACGACGGCCGCGCCATGGTCGGCAACCTCATTTTTGCCAACACCTCACTGCCGGCACGCGTAGAGCAGGCGTTTGAGACCATGTGCGACAACCAACACTCCGTTCCGATGAAAGTGTTTGAGAGCGACTTCACCAACCCTGAAACCGACCGCTCCGTGGAGGAGCGTTTCTGCACGATGCTCGAGGACCGCTCGCTCGAGATTCACCACAACTGGCCGAAAGGCACCACCATCACCGTCGTATTCGACGTCGATGCAGAGGGTATCCTCAGCGTCCATGCACATGTGGGCGACGAGGCCCTCGACTTCACCCTGCGCATACAGGGCGTGAAGTCGGGCGAGGAACTCTCTGAGTCAATCAACAACATTAGCAAGGCCATCGTTGAATAAAACTAAAAGATGCAAGAGACCATATTCAAACTGCACCTGAAGAAATGGAAGGAGGCGCTGGCCATTCTCGACACCAACACCAGCAACCTCCACGCTGACGAACTGGAAGCCATCGGCGCACTGAAGAACCTTTGGCGTACGGTGAGCTTCGGTTCGTCGTGTACGCAGCGTGTGGAGCGCATGGTGAAGGTGCTGAGCGATGCCGACAAACTGCATGGCAACAATCGCGACATCATTCAGGCGAGCAAGGATTTCCGCGGCGTAGCCAAGGAGATGTACACTACCGATGCGGAGACGCTCGAACAGTTCCGTCAGGCCATGCAGCTGACCATGGGCGGACCGCGACGCTCGCCTCAGCAGCAACAGCGGCGCAATGAGCGGCAACGGCCACAACCTACCATGCAAAGCTCTCAGCGAAAGCCACAACGACCACAACCACAACGACCACAACCACAACGACCGCAGCCACAACGACCGCAGCCGCAACGTCATGCCATACCTTTCCCCGGACGGGCAACTCCAGAAGTCTTGCACAGCACGGTCAGGCCACAGTCACGCCTCAGCCGCTGGCTGGATCAGGCTGGTTCCTGGTTCCGTCGCCACGGTGTCAGCATTGCGACGGGAGCGGGACTGATTGCCCTGATAGCAGCAGGATGCTACCTGCTTTTCCAGACGCATACGAATGTGGCCCTCACAGACGGACAGCGGATGCTCGGCGGAAACTGGAACGGTGAGCTGCGGGGCAATCCGGCGACACTCATCATTGACTCGGTAACGGGCGACACCGTGCAAGGAAGGCTGTTTGTCAAAGAGAGGCAGTTGCGCCAGTTGGCCGTCGCAGGCCGTATCTCCTCAGCGCGGGAGGGGCATTATCTCTTCCTGTCGGAGACCGGCAGCGCGCAGACCGGCGGAGGAAACGGACAGGCCGACAGCATAAGCCCTCACTACCGGCTGTTCGTAGGGCCGCAGGGCCACCGTCTTTCCGGCCTTGTCCTTAGCGGCGCGTCAGCCGCCGCCATTGACCTGCACAAAGAGGGAGCTGACAGTCTGGGGGGACCTCGCCGCCACGCCATGCTCGGCGCGTCGGGACTGACGCAATACATCGTCAGTCCGACTATCAGAGACAGCGTTTATTGTACCCGTGTGGTAAGAGACCGGAAGGAGGCAAGCGGCTGGAAGCCAAGGGACAGCGCCGACGGCATCTATCTGGCCGACGGCGAACTCGTCGACTCTGTGCCGCAATCCTATGACCGGCGCAACTTCGTCTTTATGAGCCACGGCAAATACTACCGCGTCAGCCGGAGCCATCTCGTATGGAGCCGGACCAACCGTCCCACAGCGGCGCATGGCCTTACCCTGCATGAGCGGGATTACAACAACAGGGTCTCGGCGTTTTTTGCCACCACGGGTCCCTGCTGGACTATCATCATCCTGCTGTTCATGGCTTTCGCCATCTGTCTCTCCGGCATGCGGTTTGGCATCAGGCCTGTACGCGAGGCGGGCCTGCTGGTCGTGCCGCTCTGCCTGCTCGCAGTAGCCCTCATAGAGATTTACTGGTATAAGACCATGGGGGCTGGCGCCTTCTGGTGGTGCGACTACGACCGCTACGGCTTCTTCGGTTCCCTGCTGCGCGTGATACCATTCCTGATTGTGGTGGCCTTGCAACTGTTCTCCATCAAGTGGTATGAGCAGCTGCTGTGCTGGGAAACTCGCGAGGAATCGGAGATTCATATCAAGCCAGCAGTAATAGGCATCATTGTCAGTTTCCCAACGCTCATCGTCTATTTCCTGGTCACCCAGCTGGGCTTCCACTGGAAAGGCGAGACGGCAGAGATGGTGGGCGTGCTCATCTTCCTGCTCATCATCCTCGCAGGTATCATCAGAACCTTTGCTCTGAACATCAGGGACTTCGGCGCATTGCGAGGCAGTCTTATCTCCGCTTTCATACTGGTGTATGCCGTGAGCTGCATCGTAGCCGTCATCGCACTTATCATCGTCATCGTGCGCATTCTGCTCGTCGTGCTGGCGGCACTGTTCGCCATGGCAGTGCTTGGCGGTGCCGGTGGCCGCACGCTCTACCGAGACAGTTATGGTAACCTTTACAGACGTGTTTGAACCATGGCCATCAAGCTTTTGACCCAACCATCCGCGCGACCGCTTGTCGGCAAGAGCCACTGGTGGGGTGCGCCCGACTTGCCCGAAGACGTGCCCTACCCCACCGTGGAGGTCAGCGACGGCGATGAGACCTACGCCGAGCCGCTCACCTTCCTCGGTCAGATAAGATGCGACGAACTAACCCCATTCGACATCGATCACCTGTTGCCCCAAGAGGGCATGCTGTGGTTCTTCGCCCCACTCGATTACTTCCTCGGCGAGACCGACAGTCCGCTCGACTACCACACGCCGCCGCGGGTCATCTACTCGCGCCAGACCAAAGGGCTGAGTCCCTATGACCTGCACTGGGAGGACACCGGCGAGAGTATCTTCCGCCCGGCGGAGAAAATAGTGTTCACCGTAGCGGAACAGTCATCCGGCGACGGCTTAATGATGCTCTGCACACCCTATCAGGATGAGGTGCAAAGTCAACACAGCGGCGACATCTGCCTGTTGCAGGTGGATGAAAACGACCGATGGGGACTGCGCTTCTACGACTGCGGCATGTATTACATCTTTATTCCGGCCCGCAACCTCAGCCGCCGACGTTTCGACAAGACCACGGGAGAACTGTTTTACTATTAAACAAAACCACAATGGAAGAAGAACTTAATATCAGGAAAGTCTACAATGACGAACTGCGTAAGTGGCAAGGCAAGCCACTGACGAGCAATCAGGAGAGTCTCGACAGCTATCAGGAGATCTGCTGTGGCTGCGTCTTACTCTCAGAAGAGAACTTGCGTGAGATGCACCGCTACTGGGAGATTACCGAACTGGCCAAGACCTTTCTCCGCTTTGCCACCTATCTCGAGGGTTTCGACCACATGCTCGACAAGCTGTATGAACCGATGCGGCGGATGATTGACTGCGTGTTCGACCATCCTCGCCTCCGGCTTCAGTTGCTTCGTCTGCGGCTCGTCGTCATCCAGCGCATCGGCAATCTGCACGGTCACGAGCTTTCAGCAGAGGAAGATGTCGTGGCCGAGATTGCCCGCTATGAGCACAATATCGCGCTGGCCGATGCCTACCGCTTCGATGAGGTAGAAAACAGGAAACGCTCTGGACTCCGCTACGACCCCATCGAATGGAGCCGTGCCTACGAGGATGCCATTGACGACGTCGAGCGCGAGATCGATGTCGTGCTGGCCTCACAGCCCCGTGGCATGGGCTTCTGCTTTGCCCATTGGCACCACAGGGAGCAGGCGCTCAGCGCCCGTGGCATCGCCTGGAAGAACCCACATATCATGAATCCCCGCGTTATGTTTGACTAATTCAATGCCTTATGAACCCCATCCAACAACTCATCATCGACTACCACACGCGCGAAGCTTTCTGGGCCGCCGCCGAGAACGTGGAGCAAGATACTACCCATCAAGCCTATTTCCTGCGCCTGCTGCGCGCCCGCAACAACGTGGTGCAACTGCAGGAAGACCTGCCACGCATTCAGCAGATGGCCGACGGCGGCAATCCCTACATGCAATATGCCTTGGCGCGGTTGCACGACTGCTTGCAGTTCCAACCCAACTCCAACGACGAAAAGCAACACTATTATTCTTCGGCGTACCTCTTAGGTCACATCGCCGACGCCCGCGCCTTCCTCGCCATATGTTACCGCGACGGCGATTTCGGTGAGGCCGACGTGACGCTCTACCGCAACATCATCCAGAAATTGACTGAAGAAGGCAGCGAGAAAGCGCTGATGCAAATCATACTCGACCGCATCTATGGACAATACGGTTTGGAGAAAGACCTCGATGATGCTTACAACATTTTGCTGCACATCACCGAGAAAGCCCAGAGTGAGCACCGCGACATTGACCCACAATACTACCGGCTGATGGGCGACGCCGAGATGCAAAAAGGCTGGGCGGGCAATGCGCTCGACAGCTATGAGCGGGCCTCACGGCTTGGCGACAGCGCGTCGTTCTTCTGGTTGGCTTTTCACGGTTGCTGCGATGAGGACGGCTATGTCGACGACCGCGAAGAATTCATGAAATTGATGGAGCAGGCGCGCGACGCCTATGCTTCTGAGGGTTTCCTGGAATATGCCATGATGATTGACGACGAACTCTACGAAGGGTTGGACGACGAGGACAAGGCCGAGGTTAACAAAAGTCTCTACGACGACCTGCGTGCGGCATGCATACTCGGCGAAAACATCGCAGCGCTTTATCTGGCAGGCTATTACGAGAATGGGCACTGCGGATTTCCACAAGACTATACCGAGGCGTGGCGCTGGTACTCAGAGGGCGCCAACCTGCACAGTTCCTCTTGCTACGCAGCGTTGGCCCGCATGGTGATCGACGACCACACTGCGCCCGAGCAATACGACGAGGCTTATGGCTACGAGTGTGCCTACAAGGCGCTGATGCTCAGCGGCGACACGCTCGAAACCGTCATCCAGGGCTATCACCGAGGCTTCCTCAATTCGCACCATGCAGCCATCGAGCAGACTTATCTTCCCCGCTATGAGCAAGAAATGGCTACGCAACTCGAACGTGAGCAGGAGATTGACGACCAATATGACGACAGCCACGAATACCTTGCCGATAGCTGATAAGGCTTATCAAGCGTCTGCCTGTTGTAAATTATTGCATTTTTTGTGTTAAATATTTGGCCAATAAGATTTAAAAAGTTACTTTTGCAGGTACCAATAAAGTTTAACCATCATTTAAAGACATTTGCCTATTGATTAGATCTCTACTTCATCAAAGAAAGAGACAACATGAGAAAACTTGAAGACATGACCGATGAGGAATTGGCCACGCGCTATATGGAAGGCGACAACCCAGCTTTTGAGTTGCTGCTTAAGCATAATCAGTCGAAGGTCTTTTCCTATATTCTGTTTATTGTACACGATGAAGAACGGGCAAATGACATTTTCCAAGATACCTTCATCAAGATTATTGTGAAGTTGCAGCAGGGCCTTTACGCGCCCACCGGCAAGTTCAACGCTTGGTGTATGCGCATCGCCCACAACGTCATCATGGACCGGTATCGCGGCATCAAGAACGACCACATTGTCGAGACCAACGAGGATAACGACCTTTCAGTCCTCGGTGGCGAGAGTGTCGAGGTGGCCAATGTGGAAAACGACTACGTCAACCAGCAGGTGATGGAAGACGTGAAGAAGATGGTGCGTATGCTGCCCGCTCCACAGCGTGAGGTGGTTTACATGCGCTTCTATCAGGATCTCTCGTTCAAGGAAATTGCCGATGTGACGAATGTGAGCATCAACACCGCACTCGGCCGCATGCGCTACGCCTTGCTCAACATGCGTAGAATGGCGCGTGAGCACAACCTGCAACTGCAATTGATTTAATTCTCAGCGCATTTACAACTGCTTGAGTTCGTGGATGGTAGCTATAGGGTCATTGGCCTTGAACACATAACTGCCACTCACGAGCACATCCACGCCAGCCTCAACAAGGCGTGGCGCAGTGCTGTGGTTGACACCGCCGTCAACCTCAATAAGGGCATGTGAACCCGTTTCGGCGATAAGCCGACGCAGCCGACGAACCTTATTGAGCGTATTCTCGATAAACGCCTGACCGCCGAAACCCGGGTTGACGCTCATCAGCAGCACCATGTCGACATCGGCGATGACATCCTCAAGCAAGCCAACTGGCGACGATGGATTGAGCGCCACACCGGCCTTCATTCCTGCCTCATGGATTTGCGAGATCAAACGGTCGAGATGTACGGCCGCCTCCTGATGCACCGTCATCATCATGGCACCGGCCCTGGCCGCAGCCTCTACATAATGCTCAGGATGGACAATCATGAAATGCACATCAAGCGGCTTGCGGCAGATGCCCTTCACCGCCTCTAAAACGGGGAAGCCGAAAGAGATGTTGGGTACAAACACACCATCCATCACATCGCAGTGCAACCAATCGGCCTCACTGTGGTTAATCATATCGATATCGGCCTTCAGATTGGTGAAGTCGGCTGCAAGTAAAGAGGGAGATACAAGTAAAGGTTTGTTCATGGCAAATGAGTTAACGTATTATTTTAGAGCAAGTTAATTACGACCACGCCAATTCTATTGGCTCTGGCTGTTTCGACTTATCGGAAGCCATTCGTCTCCAAAGCCGCTTGTAAGCCACCTGGCGGATAATGTAAAGTGACAACTCTGAAGGTTGTGCATCTTGAAGTAAAGCATATTTCATAGGCAATGCGTTGATTGAAGTAATGTTACTATCGTGTTTATTATTACAACGACGATAGCAATGTTTTATTTTTCTACACCGCTATTTTTTTCGCTTTTTATCGGCAAGGGTGGCCAACGCAAGGAAAGCTTACAAAGCACACAGAGCCACAGAGAAGGCTGTGTTCTCTGTAGCTCTGTGCAAGTGAAAATTATAAAGAGAGGAAATCCCTACTCCTTAGTCTCAGCTTCTTTCTTTGCTTCGGGCTTGGCAGCGGGCTTTGCCGCAGGTTTATCCGCCGTCTTGGCTGCAGGTTTAGCTGCGGTCTTGGCTGCGGCTTTAGCGGCGGTTTTCTTCGGCGCGGCTTTCTTGGCCACTTTCTCGCGGAGCTTGGCCTCGGCAGCCTCCATCTTTTCGATGCGAGCCTTGAGACGCTCTATCTCCTTATCCTTCATCTCAATCTCATCGCCCTGGTTCTTGATGGTGGTGAGCAGCGAGTTGAGCTCATCGTTGTCGATATCCGACGGGTAGAGCTCGTTGACGCGGTTGATGAAGTCGCCGAGAATATTCATGTAGTTGGTGAAGGCGTCGAAAGGACTGCTGTAGATGCCGCGGTCGATACCCACCTGCGACGGTTTCGTCGTCATGAAGCGGAAGTTGTTGCTGGCCTGCAGATAGTTCCAGTCCTGGTTGATCTTCGGGTCGTTGGCGATATGCACGCGGTCGGCCACGCTGTAGAGCTTGTTGAATGCCTCGCGCTGCATGGCATTGCCGAGGAAGCTGCTCACGTCGCGCTCCTCATCCGACCACGACAGGGTGTCGGGAACATTGAGGTCGCCCACGCTCTTGAACTCGTCGCAGATCTCACTTGGCGTGGCGAAACCGATGCCCTTATCCTTGGCAAAACGCGGCAGCGCCTTGAGGAACTCAAGAATATTGCTCGACAACGGCTGGGCGATACCCAGCGCCGACAGCTCCATAAAGATATTGATGACCTTCTCCTCCTCGGGGAAGTTGGCGATGCGGTCGATATACTGGTCGGCGAAGAGTGGATAGCCCTCCCAGTCGCTGTCGTTGAAGCGCAGGCAGATATCATCGCTCAGCGAGATGTCACGCAGCAACAGCTTGAGCTTCGGCGCCAAAGCGCAGTTGTAGACGTAGTGGGGCGACTTCCAGCCGAGCACATGCTTGGCGCCTTCGGTGAGCATACCCTTGAAGCCGAGCTTAGCCGCCTGCGAACCGATGTCGTCGCTGTAGATGAGCGACGAGTTGCGCAACACCTTCGGCTTCTGCCCGAAGGTCTCCTCCATCTTACGCACCTGCAACTTGATGTTGGAGGCGAACGATGTCGGGTCGACAAGCGCTGAAAGTCCATGAGCATAAGGCTCGGCGAGGAATTCCACGCAACCCGTTTTGTTGAGATCCTGCAGTTTCTCGATCACCTCAGGGGCATAAAGCTCCAACTGCTCCATGCCGACGCCGGAGAGCGAGAAGGCAACGCGGAAGTACTTACCGTTTTCGGCAATCATGTCGCCGATGGCATTGAGAGCCGGCATATAAGAGCGCTGGGCGATGTCGGTAATGGAGCGCTCGTTCTCGTAATCGTCGTAGTAGTAATGGTCGGTGCCAATATCGAAGAAGCGGTAACGCTTCAGATGGACGATTTGATGAATCTCGAAATATAGACAAATCTTTTTCATTTCCTTTTGACTTAATTGCGTTTATTTATTTCCAGTGAAGCGTTCTGAGATAAAGCTCGCGTATCCAAGCACCAACCTTCTCCCAAGTGATCTGTGCCACCTCTTTCTGCCCTTCTTCCTGCAGATAGTGGAAGAGGCTCTCGTTGTGGCAGATGCTGTAGATGGCGTCGGCAAGGGCGTTGATATCCCAGTAGTCGATTTTGAAGCAGTTGTGAAGAATCTCAGCGCATCCGCTCTGCTTGGAGATGATGGTTGGCGTGCCACACTGCATGGCCTCAAGTGGCGAGATGCCGAAAGGCTCACTGACCGACGGCATGACATAGACGTCGGAGTCCTTCAGGCATTCATACACCTGCTTGCCCCGCATGAAACCGGGGAAGTGGAAGCGGTCGGCGATGCCGCGCTCGGCAGCGAGGTAGATCATCTGGTCCATCATATCGCCCGAACCCGCCATACAGAAGCGGATGTTGTGGGTGCGGTGCAGCACCATGTTGGCAGCCTCGACGAAATACTCGGGGCCTTTCTGCATGGTGAGACGGCCGAGGAAGGTCACCACCTTTTCCTTACCCGTATGGTCGGGGCGCGGAATGGCCGCATTCTCCGCACTCAGCGGATAGACGGCGTTGTGCACGGTGAACACCTTACGCGGATCCTGATGGTACTGGTTGATGACCGTCTGACGCGTCAGCTCCGACACGCACATGATGCAGTCGGCGTGATCCATACCGTCTTTCTCAATGCCATAAACCGTGGGGTTGACGTGGCCGCGGGAACGGTCGTAGTCGGTGGCATGAACGTGGATACACAACGGTTTGCCGCTCACCTGCTTGGCGAAGATGCCGGCTGGGTAAGTGAGCCAGTCGTGGGCGTGGATGATGTCGAATTCCTCCGACCGGGCCACCACACCGGCGATGATGCTGTAGTTGTTGATCTCATCGTGCAGGTTGCCGGGATAGCCTCCGGCAAACTCCATGCAACCGAGGTCGTTGACGTGCATGTAGTTGAAGTCGGCGTAGATGTGGTCGCGATAACGGAAGTAGTCATTGGGATCCATCAGGTTACCAATGCGTGACTTAACATAGTCGTAATTGACATCGCGGTAGGCAATGGGAACACAGTTCATGGCCACAATACGGGCAAAGGTATGATCCTCATCGCCCCAGGGCTTAGGCAGGCAGAGCGTGATGTCGATGTCGCCCTGCGCATGCAGTCCCTCCGAGATGCCGAAGTTGGCAGTAGCAAGACCGCCATAAACATGAGGAGGATACTCCCATCCAAACATTAATACTTTCATGTGTCTGTCCTCCTTATTTTAGTCTTTAAAGGTTTCAATGAGCTCGACCGCGCGCAGTATGCCTGCAACGTTGGCCGCAAACGAGATGGCACCCCTGCCGCAGAATGGCGGGTTGCCGTCAAACAGCTCAGGCAGCGTACCGATGCAGTGGTTGAACATCTCGTCCTCGAAACCAATCATCTGCCGCTGCACGAAGCTCAGCCGCGACCGCTTGTAGAGCTTGAGGCAGGCCTCGATGTAGAAGCCCTCGAGCCAGGGCCATGCCGTCCCCTGGTGGTAAGCCAGGTCGCGCTGTGCCTGCGGTCCCACGTACATCGGGTTGTAGCCCGTGCTCTTCGGCGACAGCGTACGCAGCCCCTTTGGCGTGAGCAGTTCGCGGGTGCACATGTCGAGGATGCTGCGTTTCTGCTCGTTGGTCAGCGGAGAGTAATCGAACGCCACAGGGAATATCATGTTCGGCCGGACGAGCAGGCAGCGGTCGTCTCCGTCAACATAGTCATAGAGATAACCGTAGGGATTGACGAAGGTCTTGACAAAGGCTTCGCCGCACTTGTCGGCCATGGCCTGCCACTCGGTCTGCCGGGCCGCATCGCCCAGCTCACCGGCCAGATGGGCCGCGAAGCAGAGGTCGTTATACCACAGCGCGTTGAACTCGACGATGTAGCCGGTGCGCGGCACCACGGGCAGCCCGTTGGAGGTGGAGTTCATCCACGTCACGGCTTTCTTGGTACCGTCGGTCTTCAGCAGCCCCTCCTCGGTAAGTTCAAGATTAGGATGCCTGTTGGCGGCAATATAGCTTATGACATCCGTCACCAGCTTGTAGAACCTCTCAGCGCAGGCCTTGTCGCCCATTTTGTGAGCATACTGTTGCACGGCCCTGAGCGCCCAGAGCGGCACGTCGGGCTGGTCCATCTCCTTGATGAGGCCTGTCTGCTCCTTGCCTTCCATAAACTGGCGCAACTGACGGATGGCCGTCTTCATGGCATCCTCGAAATAGTCCACCTCGTCGATGCTCAGCGTCAGGCCTGGCAGCGAGAGGAAGGTGTCGCGGGCGCGGCACTTGAACCATGGGTAGCCGGCCACGAGATAACGCTCGCCGTTCTTGTCGTGGACATGGAACTGGTGGGCGGCATTGACCAGGCAGTGGAGGAAATTGTCGCGCGGCGTGCGCTCACTCTTTTCCTCCTCGAAGAGGGTCTTCAGCGTGCGGGGCTTCGACTCGGACGTGGAAGCGGCAAAGACAATGCTCTCACCTTTTTTAATTGGGATTGAGAAATAACCGGGTACATAAAGGTCTTCATTTGACGAATAGCCGCGCTCCTGCTCTTTCGGATACTCGATGCCACGGTACCAGTCGGGCTGGAACACGAAGTCGGCTTTCTTAGAGAACTGCATGTAGAGGAAGGGGTAGCCGTCGTACATGCGCGTGCGGATGCCGTTGGGCACCTCCTCGTAGTCGCGGCTGGCGGTGCCGTTCTCATGCGTAAACTGCCGCACGCTACGGAAGGCGAGGAAGGGTCGGAACTGCAGCGTGGTGGCCGAATGGGCATCTTCGAGCGTATAGCGGATGAGGATGCGGTCCTCATAGTGCTGGAACAGCGTCTCACGCTTCAGCACAACGCCACCGACACGATAGATGGTTGTAGGGATACCACTGCAGTCAAATTCTCTGATGTACTTATGCCCATTGGGGCTGAATGTGTTGCCTTGATATTTGTGTAAGCCGAGGTTGAAGGCTGCACCATGCTGGATGACCGAACAGTCGAACGACGAGAGCAACACGTGGTTATCATCGTCCAACTCAGGCACCGGCACCACCAACAAACCATGATACTTTCTCGTGTTGCAATCAACAATGGTCGAACACGAGTAGGCACCCGAGCGGTTGGTGCGGATAATCTCTTTCTGCAGCGACTCCTGCAAGTTAATCATCAAGGCCCTTTCAAATTTGAGGTAGCTCATATTCTTAGAGGTTTATATAGGTTCAACGAAAGATCAAGGTACGATGAATTCAATATCACCGTTTTGTTGCTCAAAAATACGAAAAAAAGCGAGGCCAGCAAAGAATAGTAATGATTTTTATATTATTTTAATCTTACAATAAGCGGGGATTGGAGGTATTGGAAGTCCAGAAGTCGGAAGACAGAAGTCAGAAAGCAGAAGTCCAGAAGTCAGAAGTCCAGAAGTCAGAAGTCCAGAAGTCAGAAGTCCAGAAGTCAGAAGTCCAGAAGTCAGAAGTCCAGAAGTCAGAAGTCCAGTCAAATGCGTGTTAAACGGATGACTACTTTTAGGGTTGTAGTTACCCGTTCCTACCCTAACTTTGATGGTTCAGTAGGACACTGCTGTGCAGCTTAGTGGTTCAGTAGGCCACTGCCCTCGTTTCCTTCGGTTCAGTAGGACGCTGCTATGCAGCGTCTCTATCTTCTCTATCGCCCCGCGATACCATAGCTATCGAGTCGCGATACCATAGCTATCGCAGTGCGATACCATAGCTATCGCAGTGCGATACCATAGCTATCGCGATGCGATACCATAGCTATCGCAAAATGCGGCTGGTGGCCGGCACAAGACCGGCCACTACACTGGCTGCTTCGTCGACAGAAATCAAAAAAGGCTGTTCCGAAAGCTCACGCCTTTAGAACAGCCTCAATGGAAATTATTTTTGCTACTTTTTAGAGCCGAGGTTAATTAGAGCTGAGGACCAGCGGCCACAAGAGCCTTACCAGCCTCGTTGCCCTCGTACTTCTTGAAGTTCTTGATGAAGCGGGCAGCCAGATCCTTGGCCTTAGCCTCCCACTCAGAAGCGTCCTTGTAAGTATCGCGAGGATCGAGGATGTCCTTGTTCACGCCTTCGAGCTCTGTAGGAACGACGAAGTTGAAGTAAGGAATGGTCTTTGTAGGAGCCTTGTCGATCTCGTGGTCGAGGATACGGTCGATGATGCCGCGGGTATCACGGATAGAGATACGCTTGCCGGTACCGTTCCAACCAGTGTTGACGAGGTAAGCCTTAGCGCCGCTCTTCTGCATGTGACGGACGAGCTCCTCAGCATACTTGGTAGGATGCAGCTCGAGGAAGGCCTGGCCGAAGCAAGCACTGAAGGTAGGAGTAGGCTCAGTGATACCACGCTCTGTGCCAGCCAGCTTAGCGGTGAAGCCAGAGAGGAAGTAGTACTTGGTCTGCTCAGCATTCAGGATAGAAACAGGAGGCAGCACACCGAAAGCGTCGGCGCTCAGGAAGATCACCTGCTTTGCAGCGGGACCCTGGCTCTCAGGACGCTGGATGTTCTTAATGTGATAGATAGGATAGCTTACACGAGTGTTCTCGGTAACGGTCTTATCTGCGAAGTCAATCTTGCCGTCCTTGTCAACGGTCACGTTCTCGAGAAGAGCGTCGCGGGTGATGGCACCATAGATGTCGGGCTCAGCCTCCTTGTCGAGGTTGATGACCTTAGCATAGCAGCCGCCCTCGAGGTTGAACACACCCTTGTCGTCCCATCCGTGCTCGTCGTCGCCGATGAGCTTACGCTTCGGGTCGGTAGACAGCGTGGTCTTACCGGTGCCGGAGAGACCGAAGAAGATAGCGGTGTTCTCACCGTTCATATCGGTGTTGGCAGAGCAGTGCATGCTGGCGATACCACGCAGCGGGAGGAAGTAGTTCTGCATAGAGAACATACCCTTCTTCATCTCACCACCATACCAAGTATTCAGGATCACCTGCTCCTTGCTGGTCACGTTGAAGACAACGGCAGTCTCAGAGTGCAGGCCCAGCTCTTTCCAGTTGGTCACCTTAGCCTTAGATGCGTTGTAAACGATGAAGTCGGGCTCCTGCTCAAAGTCAGCCTCTGTCTTAGGACGAATGAACATGTTGGTCACGAAGTGAGCCTGCCATGCCACCTCCATGATGAAGCGAACCTTCATGCGGGTGTCGCGGTGAGTGCCGCAGAAACCGTCGACGACATACAGCTTCTTGTTGGAGAGCTCTTCCTGAGCAAGCTTCTTCACAGCCTTCCAGGTCTCAACGCTTGCGCGGTGGTTGTCGTTGTGATACTCATCGCTGTCCCACCACACGGTGTCGTGAGAGGTAGCGTCATCAACGATGAACTTATCCTTAGGCGAGCGGCCGGTGTAGATACCAGTCATCACGTTGACTGCGCCCAGCTCAGTCTCCTGAGCCTTGTCGTAGCCCTCGAGGCCCGGCTTGGTCTCCTCGTTGAAGAGAACCTCATAAGAAGGATTGTACAGAACCTCGGCGGTACCCGTCTGGATACCATAGGTTGCTAAAACTGACTTATCAAACTTTGCCATTTTTGTGAAATGTATTTAAGTTGTGAATGTTGATAATTTCTTTCCGAGCGCAAAGGTACGAAAAACAAAAGTCGCTGCAAAGCGGCAGGATTGTTTTTTGTAGGTGTCTAAATCTTTTTTAGGTTAAAGAAATAAAAAACCATGGGGTACCCATTCATTTTGCAAGCCCGACAATGCAAAAAGCAAAGGGGATTTAGTACTTTTGCAATCAAAACATCTACTATATGGAAACAGACAATAAAGAGATTGAAGTGATTAACCTGTCAGCCACTGACAGCATCATCGGACAGTACCTTTGCGAGATTCGCGATAAAGACTATCAAAAGAACCGGTTGCTTTTCCGTAACAACATCGAGCGGTTGGGTGAATATGAGGCTTTTGAGGTGTCGAAGCGGTTGCAGTATGAGCAGCGCGAGGTCACCACGCCGCTCGGCCTTGCCAAGGTGCGTGTTCCGACCGACAAGATTGTGTTGGCTACCATTTTCCGCGCCGGTCTGCCTTTCCACATGGGCTTCCTCAATGTCTTTGACCACGCGGCCAATGCCTTTGTGTCGGCTTATCGCGAATATAAAGATGAGGCGCATCATGAGGTAGGCATTCATGTGGAATACCTCGCCACGCCGAGCATCGAAGACAAGACGCTCATCATCGCCGACCCGATGCTCGCCACCGGCGGCAGCATGGAACTGGGCTACAAGGCTTTCCTCACCAAAGGAACGCCTCGCCGCATCCACGTGTGCTGCGTTATCGCCACGCCACAGGGCATCGATCATATCAAAAAGGTGTTACCCGCCGACCGCACCACCATCTGGTGTGCAGCCATCGACCCGGGCCTCAACGAGCATGCCTACATCGTTCCCGGTTTTGGGGACGCCGGCGATCTGTGCTATGGGGATAAACTATAGGAGCCTCCCCCTTCCCCCCTCCAAAGGAGGGGGCCGAGGGGAGGCTCTTATTTCACATCCCAAATATCATTGGTCTCCAACAGCTCCGTGAAGTTGTGGTAGGGTTTCTTGGCCTTCACCTCCTCCACCTGAGCGTTGACAGCCTCATCATAGGTGGGAGCCTCAACATCACGGATGACGCCGAGCGCCACGGGGAAGCCGTGTTCATTGTCCATCAGCGCCAGACGCAACTGCAGGGTATCGTCGGGGTTGTGGCTGTTGTGAATCAACACATCATCAAGGGTGTAGCCATCCTTGCCAATCTCAACGACTTTCAATCCGAAACCTTCCTGCACCAGACCGTATTCGTCGTGCTCGCCAAAGACCAACGGCTTACCATCCTCAACATAGATGGCATTCTTCTTACGACCCTCACGGGTGTAAATAGGGTCGTAGGCGCCATTGTTGAAGATGACACAGTTTTGCATAATCTCGCAAACCGAGGCACCCTTGTGGCGGGCAGCAGCTTTCAATATCTTTACCGTCTCAGCACCGTCGTTGGCCACCGAACGGGCAAAGAAATGACCCCGCGCGCCAAAGCAGAGCTCAGCAGGGCGGAAAGGATCCTCCACCGTACCGTAAGGACTCGACTTCGACACGAAACCACGCGGCGACGTCGGTGAGTACTGCCCCTTCGTCAGACCATAGATGCGGTTGTTGAGCAATATCATGTTCAGATCGATATTGCGGCGCATGGCATGGATGAAGTGGTTGCCACCGATGGCCAGTCCGTCGCCGTCACCGCTAATCTGCCACACCGTGAGCTTCGGGTTGACGACCTTGGCGCCGGTGGCGATGGCGGCTGCACGACCATGGATGGTCTGCATGGCGTAGGCATTGACATAGTAAGGCAGTCGGCTGGAGCAGCCGATACCTGAGATGACGGCAGTCTCGTAGGGCGGCACGCCGAGTTCGGCCATGGCTTTCTGTAAACTGGCAAGGAAACTATGGTCGCCGCAACCGGGGCACCAGCGCGGCTGGCCTTTCTTATAATCTTGGATGGTATATTGCATAGTTTAAGCCTTTTGAATGATTTCTTTGAAGTTCTTCACGAGTTCGGCCACGACGAAAGGTTGGCCTTTGACCTCATTATACTGATAAGGCACGAAGTTGTCGACCTTGGCGCGCAGTACAGCAGCCAACTGACCGAGGTTTTGCTCAGCCACGACCACCTTATTATATTTGAGAAGCACGTCGGCCGTATTCTTCGGCAGCGGGTTGACGTATTTCAACTGCGCCAATGCCACCTTGTAGCCTTCCTTTCGGAGTTGCATCATCGCCGAATGGAGGTGACCATAAGTTGAGCCGAAGCCCACGATGAGCAAGTCGGCGTCATCCTTATCGCCTTCCACCTCGAGGTCGGGAACGGGGATGAGCGCCACCTTCTCAGCGCGCTCATGCACCATGAGGTTGTGGTTCTCCGGGTTGGTGGAAATGGCACCCGTATGCTCATCTTTCTCCAGTCCGCCGAGGATATGGGTAAAGCCTTCCTGACCGGGGATAGCCCAGTAGCGTACCTTTGTCTCGGGGTCACGCTCAAAAGGCGTATAGTGGCCGGCCTGGTCGGGTGTGGCATAATGAGGATGGATGTCGGGCAACTTATTGATATCCGGCAGCCGCCATGCCGACGAACCGTTGGCGATGAAGGCGTCGGTGAGTAATACGACCGGCGTGAGATGCTCCAAGGCTATCTTCGCAGCCATGAAGGCGGCGTCAAAGCAGTCGGTGGGACTGGTGGCGGCAATGACGGGCATAGGGCTCTCGCCGTTGCGGCCGTAGAGCACCTGCAACAGGTCGGTCTGCTCACTCTTCGTGGGCAGTCCTGTCGACGGACCGCCACGCTGAACATCAATCACGACCAGCGGCAGCTCATCGATGACGGCGAGGTTCATGGCCTCACTCTTCAGACAGATACCCGGTCCGGAGGTCGATGTGGCGGCCAGCGCTCCGGCAAATGAAGCACCAATGGCCGACGCGGCGGCGGCCAACTCATCCTCAGCCTGCACCGTGATGACGCCGAGACTCTTATGCTTCGACAGTTCATGCAGGATGTCGGTGGCAGGGGTGATGGGGTAAGAACCGAGGTAGAGGCGCAGTCCGGCTTTCTCGGCAGCGGCGATAAGACCATAAGCCGTGGCCTTATTACCGGTGATATCCATATAGCGGCCGGGCACCTTATGCTTGGTCTCAATGCGGTAGGTGCCAGGCGTGGAGGCATGGGTGTTGGCGCCATAGTCGTAGCCGGCCCTGACCACCTTGATATTGGCCTCAGCAATAGCCGGTTTCTTGGCAAACTTCTCGCGAAGGAACTGCGCCACAAGGT
This sequence comes from uncultured Prevotella sp., assembly GCA_900315835.1. Classification (GTDB taxonomy): domain Bacteria; phylum Bacteroidota; class Bacteroidia; order Bacteroidales; family Bacteroidaceae; genus Prevotella. Next base: position 119,689 of record ONAR01000001.1, on the reverse strand, counting down.
TGAGGTCGCGGTTGAACAGCCAGCAGACCAACCCCACGGCAAACATGTTGCGGCACTTGAGGATGCTCTTGTTGTCCATACCCTCGTCGGCCAGACAGCTCTTGACCATCTGCGTCAGCGGGCAAGCGACGACGCGGTCGGGGTCGATGCCCATCTCACCGAGATAGTCGTTGGATTTGAACTCCGCCTTCTTCAGGTCGTTGGGGCCGAAGGCGTCAGTGTCGATGATAATCGTGGCGCCGGGCTTGGCATAACGGTACTGCGTCTTGAGCGCGGCAGCATTCATTGCCACCAGTACGTCGCATTTGTCACCGGGCGTATAGACCTTATCCTCACCCACATGCACCTGAAAGCCCGACACGCCCGTGAGCGAGCCTTGCGGCGCACGGATGTCTGCCGGATAATCGGGGAAAGTCGATATACCATTACCTACTGTTGCTGATATGGTGGAGAAGATATTGCCGGCCAACTGCATGCCATCGCCAGAGTCACCGGAAAAGCGAACCACCACGTCTTCAAGTTCCTTTACATCAATTTCGTCTGTCATAAAGTATTGTTCAGTTACTAATAATATGGTGGCAAAGATAACATTTCTTTTAAAACTTCCAAAGAAAAGAAGACTATTTAACGCATATCAACGCGCAACGGCTGCCAATGCCTCTGCATCGACAGCCGTCACAAGATAGAAATCAAATCAGTAAAGATCGTGTATAAAAAACTATTTAAGTGGAAAACTATTTGTTCATAGCATAGATGTCACTGTAGTCGGCCACGATGCGCCGTGCGCCTTTGAAGCGGCGCTGGTAGTAAGGCTCGGCGCTGTTCGACTCGGTGACGCCCTCAGAGCAACTGGCATGGATGAAGTTGAAAGTGCCGTCCTCGTTGACCTCACTCACGATGCCCACGTGGCCCACGCCACCGCGGGCATTACGTCCGGCAAAGAACACCAGGTCGCCGACCTTCATATTGTCGCGGTCAACAGAGACGCCCTCCTGGAACTGGGTGCGCGAGCTGCTGTTGAGGCGGATATTCAGATTCTTGTAGACATACGACGTGAAGCCGGAGCAGTCGAAGCCTCTCGTGCTTCTGCCGCCATAGCTGTAGGGCGTTCCGATATACTGCCGCGCATTGTCGATAATCTGCTGACCGGTGACGGTAAACAGTGCTTCGGCCTCGCTCATCTGCGGCTCAGCGTGGTCGGGATCGTTGGGTTTAGCTGCCACATTCACTGCCGTGGCGAGCGCTATCATCAATGTCAGAATTGTTCTTTTCATATCACAAAGGTAGTCATTGTATTGATTTAGGGCAATAAAAGTGGCTTTTCTGAGTGTAAACGACAAAAAAGTGATGGTAAACGAAGATGGTTTTTACAGGAATTAAGGGAAGTAAAGAAATAAAAAGATAGTCATTTCGCTTTGCTATTCCCCCCGATTGCACTATCTTTGCATCAAAATAAGAACATTGATATGACAGAAAAGAAACTCAATCTTTACACGAATCTTTTCTTCTTCTTTATCTTCATCCCTGTGCTCACCTTGGTGGTACCAACCGTGAAGTGGGTTGAGAACCGTCCGTGGCTTTTCGTCGCCGTCATCGCGTACCTTATTATTATATACCAGGCGCTGACGCACGCCAATATCCCCGGACTGTTTATCCGCCACCACTATCTCCGCAGCATGCTCTATCTGATGGTGGCGCTCGGTGTGACGGCGCTCTTCGCCCGCTTTGCCGTATGGCTGAGCTTCAACGAGCACCCGGGTCACCCGCTGCGCTGGACGCCCATCGAGACGACGGTGTGGTTTCTGTTTCTCGTCATCCTGGGTTTCAGTTTCTTCAACAACATGCTTATGGAGTCGGCGCGACTGGCCCGCGCCCGCGAGGATATGGAGGCGCAACGCGATAAGGCCGAGCTGGCGATGTATAAGTCGCAGATCAACCCCCACTTCCTCTTCAACACACTCAACACGCTCTACGGACTCATCCTCACCGACTCGGACAAGCGCGAGGAAGCGTTTGAGAAGTTCATCAACATGTGTAAATACACTTACAACAACGCCAACCGCGACGTCATTCCGATGAAGGAGGAGACGGAGTATCTGCAGGAATATGTCGACCTGCAGCAACTGCGCCTCGGCGACACCGTGCGCGTAACGACGAGCTACGACGTCGACAACCCCGAGACGCCCATCGCGCCAATGATTCTCATCACATTCCTGGAGAACGCATTCAAATACGGCATCTCATCCAACGACGACTGCCGCATCGACGTAAAGCTGCGCGTGCACCGCGGCACCCTACTCTTCAACGTTTACAACAGTCACATCAACACGCAGAAGAAGGTGTCGTCGCACAACGGCATCAGAAACGTGCGCCACCGCCTCGACCTGCTCTACACCGACGATTACACGCTGCGTACCCACGCCGACCACGAGGGCTACCACGTCAGACTCGAAATCAAACAGATGGGGCGCCACAAAGGAATGACCCCTCAACCCGCCTCACATTAACCCCATTACACCTTATTATATATGTACTGCATAGCTATTGACGACGAACCCATTGCCTTGGGTATCATACGCAACTACTGTGAGCGTATGGGCGGCATCACGCTGGACACCTTCACGAAGCCACGGCTGGGTTTACAACAGATATTGGAAAAGAAGCCTGACATCGTCTTCCTCGACATCGAGATGAACGACCTCACGGGCATGGAAGTGGCGCATCAGCTACCCGACAACATCTGCATCATCTTCACCACAGCTTACGCCGATTACGCCTTAGAGAGTTATGAGGTCAACGCAGTCGACTTCCTTCACAAGCCCTTCTTCTATCAGCGCTTCGTCAAAGCCATCGACCGGGCCAACCAGTGGATACGCATGCGGAAGATGACGGCTATGGCGCAGCGACCCGAGCGCCTCATCACGCTGAAGGTGGAATACAAAAACGTGCAGGTGAGCATCGACAGCATCGTCTATATCGAGTCGATGGACAACTACGTGAAGCTCCACCTGCTCGACGGCTCGACGCTGCTCTCGCAAATCAGTCTGAAGAAGATGGAGGAATTGCTGCCCGACAAGGAGTTTGTACGCGTACACCGCTCCTTCCTCGTCGCCGTGGCTAAGATAGAACACTATAGTAAACAAAGCATCAAGTTGCGCGGCATCGACGAGGAGATACCCGTCGGGCGCAACTATGTGGCCGAGATTGGTACGCTGCTCAAAGACAGCTTCGACCGTATCGCGGCAAAATTCAAATAGCAGCTTATGACACAAGGAAAAATCATCAGATTCATAAAAAACTGGACGCTGCTCGTTGCACTCTGTGTGGGCTGCATCGTCTACCTGACATTCGCCTACCTGCCGCCCTTAGAGCCGGTGGGCGACTTTGTGGGACCGAAGCTTGTCAGTCTGCTGCCCGTCGTCATTTTCGTCATGCTCTATATGACGTTTTGCAAGATTGACATGCACAACTTCCGGCCACGAACGTGGCATTTCCTCCTGCAGCTCGTCCGTACAGGGTTGTCGGGGCTCGTGGTACTGATCATCGTGTTGTTTCCCCACGCCGATCCTGACACAAAGGTAGTATTGGAGGGTATATTCATCTGCGTCATCTGCCCTACAGCTGCCGCAGCGGCGGTGGTCACCGAGAAACTTGGCGGCAGCATCGCCACGATGACGGTGTATATGATTATCGCCAACTGCTTCACGGTGGTCATCATTCCGGCATTCTTCCCATTGGTGGAGCGCAACGCCAACATCACGTTTCTCATGTCTGCCATGATGGTGCTTGAGCGCGTTCTGCGTGTGCTCATTCTTCCACTCATCCTCGGCCTGCTTACGCAACGCCTCCTGCCGCGCGTGGTGGCTTGGGTAAAACGGGTGCCCAACGCACCGTTCTACCTGTGGTCGTTCAACCTGAGCATCATCATGGGACTGGCCACGCAGACGCTCATCCATTCGCCGCTGCACGGATGGGCAATGTCCCTGCTCATCTTCCTCCCGCTACTGGTATGCATCTTGCTGTTCTCCATCGGTAAATGGGTCGGTCACTTCTGGGGTCCGCAAGCCCGCATCGACGCAGGGCAGGCCTTGGGGCAGAAGAACAATGTGGTGGGTATCTGGCTCATTCTCCACTTCCTCAATCCGTTGGTCATCATTGCGCCTTGCGCCTACGTCGTCTGGCAGAACATCCTCAATGCCCTGCAGATATGGTATAAGAAGAAATACGGGGAGCTGAAGTGGTAAGGCCATTGCTGAGGTTATTACTCATCCGTCATCGCCGACTGCGAGACGCTCACGCCACCGGTATTGCTCACCTTCAGCACGAGGGGAACGAATTCGTCGCTCGACTTGTCGGGACTGCCAACGCTGGCGGCGAAACAAATATTGTTGCCCTCCACCTTGTCGAAGACGATGCCGAGCAAAGCGCCATTATCGTAATATTGGCCGTTGACATACGATTTGAAGTCGGCCTTGGTAAACGTACGGTCGAAGAATACCGAACCGTCGCTGCGCAGGATACGCAGGGTGATGCGGTTGTCGTAATATTTCTGCTCACCGTCGGAGGCCAGAGGCAACGAGGTGTCTGACCGCAGCGACATCGTCAGCTTATAGGTCTGACCAAGCCAGTTAATCTCCCGCGACTGCGACATATCACCCATCGACTTGGGTTTGTTCGACTTAACGACAATGGGCTTATGGGAGACGATGATGTAATCGCGTTTCTTTTCCTTGCAGGAAGCAACGGCCAGCACGGCCAACACCATCAGTGAGGCAGCAGCCAGTCTTTTCATCAATGAATGGAATGGAACCATCGTAAATGCTAAATAATAATGAATATCTTGTGCAAAGTTAGCAAAAACAAAGTATTTCTTACTATCTTTGCCGCATGAATCGCAGAAAAACTTTCCTTATGTCGGGCGCGGCGCTGTTGGTGCTATGCCTGATGCTGCTCATCGGATTTCTGATAGGATCGCACCGCAAGACGGACAAGGCACCGGTGGCTTCCATCGATACCATTCCGGTGCTGGCGCAGCGTATCTCCGACTGCTCACGACTGTATACGGCTGAATATCAGTTGCATAAGATTGTGATGTACGACGACCCCGCCGTTGTCGACGGCAAACTTTTCAATCATGACATCCACATCAACCTTCCCCTTGGCACCCGTCGCATCGCCATTCCAGTAACAGCGACGGCGAAAGCCTATATCGACATGAACCGACTGACGGCCGACAACATCCACCGCCACGGTGACAAGGTGGAGATTATCCTCCCCGACCCCGAAGTGACGCTCACCGCCACGCGCATCGACCATGAGGGCATCATGCAGGAGGTGTCGCTGCTCCGCAGCCGCTTCACCGATGACGACATCACCACAATCCAACAACAGGGCCGTAAAGACATCATCAACAGTCTGCCATCCACCGATATCTTAGCCGATGCCCGACAAAGCGCAGCCCGACAGCTTATCCCCATCATCGTCAGAATGGGCTTCCGCGAAGAGAACGTAACCATCACCTTCCGCCGCGAATTGACACCCGAACGGCTGAAGTCCATCATCAAAATCATCAACTGACCATTGCCATGAAGGAATTGAAAAGACACGCTATCATTGCCGGCATCATCGCCATTGCCTGCTGCGTCATCATTCTCGTCATCGTCGTCGTGCGTTGCAGCAACACCACCGCCCTTCACTTGGGCGGCAAAGGAAAAATGACGATGACCGCAACGCAAATCGACAGTTTGCGCAGCATCGGTCAATGGGAGTTTCTGTCGATTGCTGACGAAGAGGTGGTCGACACCATCCGCCACGGTTTCTTCGGCGACGACCGTCTGGCGCGCATCTATTACGGAACGCTGCGTCTGGGCATCGACCTCAGCAAGGCGCCCGACGGATGGATCTCAAACGACAAGGACACCGTGGTCGTCACACTGCCCAAGGTGCAGCTTCTCGACGACAACTTCGTCGACGAGGCGCGCACGCGGTCGTTCATCGAAACCGGCAAATGGACTGAGGCCGACCGTGCGGCGCTCACCCGTAAGGCAGCCATCATCATGCGCCATCGCTGCATGACCGAAGCCAACATCAAGCTGGCCAACGACAACGCGAAGGTGCAAATGGCGACCCTTGTGAAGTCAATGGGCTTCCAACACGTACGCGTTGAGGTCGCCGAATAGCGGTCAGTCCTTTGAAAGGCTGTCGAGGTAGCTGTCCTTAAATCCTAAGAAATAAAGCACGCCGTCGAGTCCCATCGTATTGATGCTCTGACTGGCATTGGCCACCACACGCGGCTTGGCATGGAAGGCGATGCCGAGGCCCGCCTCACTGATCATCGGCAGGTCGTTGGCGCCGTCGCCCACGGCAATGGTCTGCGCGAGATTGACATGCTCAACCTGCGCGATGAGCTTCAGCAATTCGGCCTTACGATGCCCATCGACAATCTCACCCACGTAGCGGCCCGTGAGCTTACCGTTTTCATCAATTTCCAGTTCATTGGCATAGACGTAATCGATGCCAAACCGCTGACGCAGGTATTCGCCAAAGAATGTGAAGCCGCCGCTGAGGATGGCTATCTTATAGCCACAGGTCTTGAGCACCTTCATCAGCCGCGGCACCCCTTCGGTGAGCGGCAGATGCTCGGCAATATCTTTCATCACGCTGGAATCCAAGCCTTTGAGCAATGCCACGCGCTCGGTGAAACTCTCCTTGAAGTCAATCTCACCACGCATGGCGCGCTCGGTGATGGCCTTCACTTTATCGCCCACCCCAGCCCGCTTGGCCAGTTCGTCAATACACTCCGTCTGGATGAGCGTCGAATCCATATCGAAACAGATGAGACGCCGCATGCGCCGGAACATATCATCGCGCTGGAACGAGAAGTCGATATCCTCATCCTGCCCCAGCCGCATGAGGTCGGCTTGCATCGCCTCGCGGTCGCGAGGAGTGCCGCGCAGTGAGAACTCGATGCACGCACGCCGGTTGCGCTCAGGATTGCGAATGCTCATGCGACCCGTCAGACGCAGGATGGAGTCGATGTTGAAGCCCTGCGCCGCAATCACCTTAGCTGCTCCCTCGATGTTGCGCGCCGTCAGCGACCGTCCGATGATGGTGAGGATATAGCGGTTCTTTCCCTGCTGCGACACCCAATGCTCGTAGTCATCGTCGCTGACGGGCTGAAAGCCAATGTTGACGCCAAGGTCGGTAGCCTTGAACAGCAGCTCCTTCATGACCTGACCCGAGCTCTGCTCGTCGGTGCGGATGAGGACGCCGAGGTTGAGCGACGAATGGATGTCGGCCTGACCGATATCCAGCACCTGCGCATTGTAGCGCGCGAGAATGGTCATCACTGAAGCTGTCAGTCCGGGATGATCCTGCCCCGTGATGCTGATAAGTATTTGCTCTTGTTTCATTGTCTTGATTTTTTGATAGGCCTCTATAGGCTATAGGTGGCTATAGTTACCTATAGTTGACTATAGTTATCTATAGTAGTCTATAGATACCAATAGTTGCCTATTGCCGCCTACCTGTTATAATAGTGCGCGTAGTTCCAAAAGGGCTCGGTGACGGCGTCGGATGAGCTTGCTGTGTACCGGCGCCCGTAGGGATCGATGGCCACGATGGTGACAACCGCCGACTTCGACTGCGGGCTGTAGTAATACAGGTGGTTCATGATGAGATAGCCGTTCCTCTTACTCACGAACTGATAGCTCACCGACTGACTGTAACGATGGTGGTAACCGGCAGCGAAGGCGTCCTGCCCCTGATGGCTCAACCGCGTCATCTCATGCTCAACGCCGTCCTCAACCGCTACGACGCGCCAACGGGAATCGGCATTGAACACGTTGGCCACGAGCGTACCTGCAGGCAGGTTCCAGTCAGCTGAATAGGTCTCACCATTGAAGGAGGTCTCCGACCGGAAGAGCGTCATCTGGCGGTTGCGCGACCAGAATGTGCCTTTATAATAGCTGTCGGCGATGCGAGTGCCGTCGATGTCGTAGACATAATAGCCGTTGGGCGTGCCGCAGATATTGATGTTCGACTGCCAGATATTGCCGCAGGCCGCAGCGTGGCAATGCTCCAAAAGATGCAGACCCTCGTAGTCAATCTCATGGTTGATGGCGAAATGGGTATGGCCGCAGAACAGCTCGAAGCCGCCCTTGAACGTACTGACATAGAGCAGCAACTGCTTCAGGCTGGCCGACGCATAGTGTTTGGGCTCCGACGACAGACCGAGCGGGGTAGCGCCTTTCCGCGGACTGATGCCAAAGGTGAGGGGAATATGGTAGCACACGATGACCTTCATGTTGTGGTCGGTCAGTCGCAGGTCCTCGTAAAGCCAGCGCAACTGCGCCGCCGACAGTTCACCGGGACTATAATAAGAGGTGCCACGGGTGAAGTGGACGTTGTTGAGGCAGACGTAATGCACGTCGCCGCGGTTGAAGCTGTAGTCGGTGGGGCCGAAATTCTCCTCCCATTTCCTTTTATACAGCGGTTTGTTGTCCTGATCGTGGTTGCCGATGACGGAGAACACCGTGGCGCGCGAAGACCCCAGCGCCTCCCTAATCTGTCGTTCGAGCTGTGCATTGTAGCCACCGTAGTACTGCACGTCGTCACCCATCGACAGGGCATAGACCGGCGTACTGGCCGGCCATGTGGCGATGGTTGACTTGACGTCGCGCATGGTCTCCTCGGTGAAGCGCTCCACGTCGCGTTTCTTCACCGGATTGTCGTTGGGACCGGTGTAATAAGGACTGAAAGCATTGGTAATCTGCGGGTCACCGAAGACGATAAGCCGGTAGTTGGTTTCCTTCCCCATCGGCAGACGGCGGAGACGGAAGTTATACGCCGTGCGCTTCGCCGACAGCGGTTGATAGAACAGCGCCGTGCGGTCGGTGGCGCCATGAGTAGGTATCTCGCAGTCAGCGGGTACGGAATAGAATACGAAGCGGGCGTTGACATGACGTTTCATCGCATAATGCCCCGTCGAGTCGGTCGTCACGCACTGGTAGCCGTCGCTCACCACCACGCGGCCGATGCCACGGCCGTTGGTGTCGGTGATGTAGCCCTCAACCGTGGAGTCAGGTTTGGCCACGCTGTCGGTGTCGGCTTTCACCACCGCCTTTGGCGTGACCTTCCTCACGCCGACCATCTTACCCACCGCAGCAACGGGAGCCGCCACTGGCACCGACTTCTCACGATGTCGTGTGGCCAGGGTCACCATGGCGACGGTGGCTAAGAGCAGCGCACAGCCGACAAGCAGACTTATCTTCCGCTTCGAATTCATTGGGAGTTATAAGTTCAAACGAAGTTAAAGGTCGTCATGCATCTCCCAGCCCGTCATCGTGGCGACAACGGGAATGAGCGTGGAGGCTATCTTCTGATGACCTTTCCAGTTGGGATGCCAATCAGAACCAATGTCGTGACCCTTGACCACGATGTTGGGCATCGGTTCAGCCACGCGCACATCCTTCATACCGCTCACCTTCTGACGCAACTGCTGCAGGGCTGCCTGCAGGAAGATATTGGCCGAATGAGGCGTTACACACAGCACAGGTACGTCGCCATAGTGCTGACGGACGGTATTGATGAGCCGTACATAGCCGTTGACATAGTCGGCCGGTGCAGCCTGCGTAGAGAAGTCGTTGGTGCCGAGATTGATAATGACCAGATTGGGCTTATACTGGTCGAAGTTGTAGGTCACGGAGTCGTGGTCGTCGAAGAGCAACTGATAACGCGTCGACATGGTTCGTCTTGCTTTGCCCGCATAGTTGCGCACGACACCCATGCCCGAGTGAGCCACGATGGCGTAGTCGGCATCGAAATAATGAGCGATGCGGCAGGCATAGGCGCGGTCGCAGTTCTCAGTCTTCGTCTCGAAATGGCTTGTCTCAGTGCCTTCTGCACCATAGCCACAGGTATAGGAGTCACCGATGACCTCGATAAAGCGACCCTTGGGTGCCACAGCCTTGAAGGCGCCCTTGCCGGTGGCGGTCAGCGAATAGATGGTGGTGCGGCCGAACTCACCCTCGGTAATCTTCTGCAGGCGCAGACGGTGAGTGCAATTTTTAAGCTTCGACGCCAAGACGACATCGTGGGGGTCCTTACCCGTGAAGTGGAGCTTGCCGCACAACTTACCATCAATAAAGACCTGATAATAGCTCTCGCCCTCCTCACTTACGCGAGCAGAGATGGCAGTACCGGTGAAATCGGTCTGCAGATAGGTGCCAACCCAGTCGTAGCGCACGGCGCCATCGGCCATGCGCTCAACGCGACCGGTAAAGCTGACGTTTGGATCGGTAGCCTTCACGGTTTGGTTAGCTCTGGCCGAAACAGCCATAAGCACGAACAATAGGAATAAGGATAGTGTTTTTTTCATCATTATAAGGATTAAATTATACTTATCTTCCTGCAAAGTTACGATATTTTGCGTCTTTTTAGCTAACTTTGCACAATAAATTGTAACAATTTAGCTATCTATGGACCATTTACCTCACGACCCGGCCATTTTGGTCTCGGCCATCAACATGCAATTGCGCGACGAGGAATACAGCTCGCTCGCTGAACTATGCTACGCTTTCGGCACCGAAGCCGTTACCGTCGAGGACTACCTACGACAGCACGGATATGTATATAATAAGGAGCAGAAACAGTTTAAGATGGAGTAGTCTTTCGGGACCGGCAGACAGTGGCCTGCACCTCTTGGTAACAGTGTAGTGGCCGGCCTGGTGCCGGCCACCAACCGCAGATGCGCATAAATATATTTCAGACGGGTAACCATAACAGACGAAAGATTAATACCGGCGGACGGTGGCCGGCACCAGGCCGGCCACTACACCAATACCAGTACTTCAGGTGAAGTACTGCAGTTATCGAGGCCGAGTTACTCGAGTCCAGTGTAATAAATTATGCAATTTAACAGCCGAATAGTCGGTAAAGTCAGAGATTTGATATACCTTTGCAAGAAAAGCCAAAACAACGATATATGAGACCAGTCATCGCAATAGCCTGCAGCCTCATGGCGCTCACCGTCCAGGCACAAACCGTTAGGAAAAGCGTGAAAGCCGAGACCACAACGACCGTCACCGTAACGCAGGAAGTTACTCAGAACACCGCCAACGACCGTGCGCGTCGCACCAGCGCCTTCTCTCACTTTGATGGAACGGTATCGTTGGGTACAACGGGTATCGGCTTCGAGGTGAGCACGCCACTCGGCCGTAGCTGGGCTTTGCGCGGCGGTTTCGATTTCTGGCCCCACTTCCATCACGACATGCAATTCCCGGTGACCGTCGGCGAAAACACAGGTCTGTCGGAGGAAGAGCAGGAGTCGCGCTTCAACAAGATGGCAAGCACACTCTATGACGTGACCGGATACAAGGTGGACAACAAAATCGTGATGGAGGGTGTACCGAAGATGTACAACTTTAAGTTACTTGTCGACTTCAAACCACTGCGTAATAAGAACTGGTATCTGACAGCCGGCTTCTACTGGGGCAACGCGAAGATCGCAACGGCCGAAAACGCCAAGGAAGACATGACCTCGCTCTTCTCCGTGGGGATGTACAACCACCTGTGGAACTGCGCCGCCAACAGTGAACCGTACATCACGGTTAACGACAATCCTATCTATCTGCCAGCAGACGTCGAGGACAAGCTCCGCGATTACGGTCGTGGTCGTATGAGCATCCACATAGGCGACTACAAGCGCGACATCAAGGATGCAGAGGGCAACGTCATCCATAAGAAGGGTGACCATTACAACATGGAGCCTGACGAGAACAGCATGGTGTCGGCAAAGATGAAAGTGAACGCCTTCAGACCCTATCTCGGCATAGGTTACATGGGCGCGCTCAACAAGAAATATCCGAAATGGAAGATGGGCTTCGACTGTGGCGCCTTATTCTGGGGCGGCACACCCTCCATCAAGACGCACGACGGCACCGACCTCATCAACGACCTGACCAACGTGCGCCACAGCCTGAAGAAATATATCGACCTTGCCAAGCAGCTCAAGGTGTTCCCCGTCATCAACTTCAAGGTCAGCAAGACGCTGTAAGACTAAAGACCCGCCACCGGCATGACTTCGCCATTACGTCATCCGCAAGGATTGACGAGGTGAGGAAAACTTAGCGTTCCTTGATGACAGTGTAGTGGCCGACCTTGTGTCGGCCACCAGCCCTTGGTATGAATGTCCCGTCAATTCCTTCGGACGGTGGCCGGCACCAGGCCGGCCACTACACTACTACCTCCTTATTGTACTCCACTTGGTGGCGTTACCCTACCTCACCACCTTCTTTCCACCTTTTATATATATACCGTGTGGCAGGTAGCCGGTATCCGTTACGCGCACGCCGCTGAGCGTATAGACGGCATCATCGGCGGGAGCAGCAGTTGTGGTCGGACCGTCAATGCCCGCCGTGTAATCGGTGTAAGTCATCATCGGCAGCTCATCGGGTGCGGACGATGGCACAGTGAGGTAAGCCGTGTTGGCGGCAATATACGGACGATAGTCCTCCTCACCGGCAGAAACCTTGTCAAAGATTAGCTCACCGGCACTGTTGACGCGCAGCAGACGCATGGTGGAGGGACTGTAAGCCATGCGGTTGTTGTGGACTCTGTTAGACGACGATGGTTTTAAGGTGGTGTAATCGTCGTAAGTATAGTTGAAGAAGACGCCACGCAGCAAGTTGTCCTTTGGTGCAGCCGCCGTACTGGTAAGCAGTTCTATCTGATTGTTGGCTGCCGAACTGGACGAGCATTCCACCAATACCGGTGTCTTGGCGGGAATGACGGCACTTGAAGCATAGGGGCGGATGACGGCCTTGCCATTGTAAAGGGCGCTGACGTAATAGACAGTTACACCCGACGACACCACCTTGAATGGAAATCCGGCGTAGAAAGTCTGGTAATACTTGCCGTTGGCGTGTAGAGACGGAGTGAAACCGAAGAAACAACTCGAATTGCTCGAAATTGCATCAAAATGCCAAAGCGTCTTTTCTTTAATAAGACCGGAAGGATTTTGTGCGCCCACGTTACCCGAGTCAGCCTGCGCCTCAAAGTTGACAAAATAGTTCATGTCGTGGAGGACGATGGCTCCTAAAGAGCCTTCCTCAGCGCGTATCAGATATTTCCCGGCTACGGGCTTGCCATTCTGATAGTATGACCTAATCTGAAAAGTTTTAGCCGTTATCTCCTGAAGACTCGTCCCTTGGGCGGCACAATTGTAGGCATTCTTCTGACCGGAGATGAAGATGACCGCAGCCGGATTGGAAACGATGTCGTTGGCTTCGTTGTCAAGCAGCGTGCGGATGGCAAAGAGGTCGTAATCGAGTCCGCCGGTTGATGCCTTAGCCCATCCCTTGTTGTCAAGCAATGACAGGTAGCGCTTGCTGTAGTCGTTCCAGATACGGTAATAGCCGGAGAATGTCTGCGCCTGCGCCGACGCAACGAGCAACGCGGTTACAATCAATGTGAAAAGTTTCTTCATAAGCATGCAAAATAAGACAACCCCTCCTTAAGTCAAGAAGGCTAAAGGCGGGGTTGACATTTCGTTAGGTAAGGATGCTGTTACTCGGCGACAGCCACTACGACACGGTTGCGGTCGTTGTCCTTATAGGGCTGGACGGTATCGCCGTAGCTCTTGATGACGATGCGGCTGGCACTGACGCCATAATTATCGGTTAGCATCTTGGCAACACTCTCTGAACGCTCCTTGGCATACTTGGCGTTGATGGCCTTGCTGCCGGTGCCGGCGTCGGCATAGCCGGAGACGGTCACCTTGGCGTTGGGGTTCTCGTTGAGGTAAGCGGCAATCTCGCGTACCTTCTCCTGCTGCGACTCAGGAACATCAACCTCGCGGATGCTGAAGAAGATGTCGCGAACCAGTGCCTCTACACGCTTCGGATTATCAAGCTTCTTCTCGACGGGAGCCGGAGCGGGCTTCTCAACGATACGCTCGATGATACGCTCCTGCGGCTGCGGAGCCGGGATGGTCTTCGTGCGGTTGGTCTTGCCGAGGTTGATCTTGATGCCTGCCAGTGCATTGAAGTACCAGTCAGCGTTGCCAGCCTTCTTAGAGTTGTAAGCGTCGGTGGTCACATTGGCGGTAGCCTCGAGGCCGAGAGAGACGCGGTCGCTCACGCGGAAGTCAGCAGCCAAACCTGCACGGCCAACGCCACGCACCTTAGTGCCATCCCACAGATATTCAAGGTTCTGACCTGCATAATTGGCGGCAGGAACCTTAGTAACAGCCATAATCTCGTCGTTCACGCGCTGTGCGTTGTCGTTATGCCAAGCGATGTTGACACCGCCACCAACGAGGGCGCTTACATTGAACACACGGTTAGGATTATAGCCGCAGAAAAGGTTGGAGAGGTTGAACTTCAAGTCGAGCATCGGAGCTACATAGAAGTAATGCCACTTGTAGGTCTTGTTGTTAGCCTCTAAATCCCAGCCACCCTTGCTCTGCCAGCCATTAGCTGACAGACGGAGACCGAAGACGGGGTTGAACTCATAGCCCACGCCCACTTGGGCATTGGGAGCAAGAAGCTTAGAGAATGAGATCTCGCCCAGCGTATACTGACCGCCGAACTGGCCCTGGATGTACCAGTGGGGGACAAACTCGTTGACCACCTTGTCGCCAGGCTGCTCTTGTGCGGAAGCCGTCAGGCCGGCCACCATGGCCAGACCCGACAAAATAATATGACGTAATTTCATAATCGATTCAATGTTTTAAATGTGAGACAAGCCTTGGATTACTCCACATTAATCTTATACTGCCTTGCCGAAACCTTACCGTTGTAGTCAACAGCCTCATAGAGAATGTTGTAGGTCTTGCCCGACTGCAGACCGGTGATGGTCACCTCGCGTGTGTCGCCGGAGATTACCTTGCCGAGGTTGAAACCAGACAAGTTGGCGTTGGTCACGGTAACGAACTTCTTGTAAGCCGGAGCCAAGAGCTCATAGGTATAAGTGGTAGGCACGAGCCTGATGCTGCTGCCCTTAACCGTTGTGCCTATAACGCCGGACTTGAGACGGTGTACCTGTCCGTCGGCACCCTCAAACAGCATGCAGGGCTGCAGGGAAGCGGCCACTGAGCGGTTGAACCAGTAGGTGAAGCGGTCGTTCAGCTTGTCGAGATAGCTGTCAATCTTGGAAATCAGGCTTGCCTTGTTGCTGCTCAAGTCAACCTCATAACCATCCTGAAGCTCAGTGATAAGTTTGTTGACTGCACCGATAGACTCGTTGAACTTCTCTACAGCATTGTTGTTGGCTTTGGTCAGCGTATCGTTGACAATCTTGAGCAGGTCTTCAACCTGGTCATTGATTTTGACATTTGTCGTATAATTCTTACCCTCAACGTTAACGGTAACAGGAATGATGAAATCCTGACCATTACGGGTAAGATTACCCACCTCACGAACCTTGTCTATCTGTTTCAGACCAAGGTCGAACTTAATCTTGCCAAGCTTGATATCGTTGATGAATTTGCTGAGAATAGACTCTGCACGCTCAAGACCGGGAACAGTCTGCATGTGGATGCTGTTGAAAGCACCGAAACCTAAGGGCTTGAAAGCACCGGCCATGATGCTGTACTCAGTAACGTTGTTCAGCTGACGGCGGTTCGCGTCATTGGTTCCCACCTTATAAGAAGTGCTCAGTGCCAGACGGGGAGCCACACCGTTCATATTCTGGTAGACAAACTGTGCCATCTCCTTGGCCAAAGTCTTGATGGAAGCCTTGGTCTGAGTGCGGTTGTTGATGAGGTTCTTCACAGCGGTGCGGAGGCCGGTGCGCTCAACGTTGAAGGTGCACTTGCTGAGATTATCCTCAGTGATGGTTGCAGGAATCTCATAGAAATTGTTGCCGGCGGCACGGGTGTAGCCCCATGTCAGCTCACGGTCGGAGGCGCTGGCCTCACCCACCTTAATAGCGGACTTGTTGTTCTGGCTGTTGACCAGTGCAAACTGCACACCGGTAGCGTCAACCGTGTTGGGGTTGATGGTCACATACAGCTTACCAGCGTTGCCCTCGGCACCATCCTGGTCAATGAGGGTGCCTGCCTTGATCGTTTCCGTCTTACCGGCGATAGCAGAGGCGGGGATGCCCTCGGCCTCATCGGCCTTGTAGAAATAGCTCGGATCGTTGGTGGGGAACTTGAAAGTGGAAGCACTGTTGCCATAATAGGTGATGAGGGTGTTTGCCTTCACGTCAAGAGGAAGTGCAAACTCACCCACAGCGGGAGAATAGGTGCTCTGAATGATTACCTGGGTAAGCAGGGCAGCCACCATGTCAACAGTAGCCTCTTCCAAGTTACCTACAGTAGAATTGGTAGCGTTGATGGCGTCCATAGCCTTCTGGTAATAAGAATCGGCAGAATCCTTGGCCTCCTTAGCTTTTTTATCAGCTGCATCAGCTGCATTCTTGGCTTGCTGAGCAAGCGTCTTTGCTTCTTCAGCCTTAGTATTGGCCTCATTTACCTTCTGCGTATAGTCTTGCTTCAAAGCAGGAATGGTTTCCGCGTTGATAACTCTGATAGCCTCCTTAAGATCAGACTGTGTACCCTCCAATGTAGTGAGCTTATCCTTCAGGCTGTTGATAATCTCATCCTGCTTTGTATCATAAGCAGCTAAGCCATCCACACGATCTTTTAATTCCTGAAGATCCTGCTTGGTAGCGGCATTGTCGACTTTCGCAGACAAAGTGTCAACACGAGCAGAAAGATTAGTGATTAAATTCCGAACCTCAGTGTCATCATAAGGAGTACCCGGCTTGATACTATTAATTGCTGTCCAAAGGTCAGCAATTTCTTGCTTCCAAGAGAGATCATCACTCTTGCCTTCGAGGGCAGTCAGACGGTCGCGGATGCCCTGAAGGTCGGCATCGGTGATGTGTGTCTTCGAGACATTAGCCAAAGAGTCGATGCGGGTCGTCAGCGTTGCAAACATATTACGGCACTGATCGGCGTTACAAGCAGTACTCTTGAATTCATCCAAAACGTTCTTCAAGCTGTCCAAACGCTGATTAAGCTTCGTCACCTTGCCTTGCATGGTGGCATCCAGCTGACTCATGTCATACTGAGCCTGCTGATAATCATCGCCTTCGTAGTCCTTACAAGAGACGACGGTACTCGAGGCGGCCAAGACGAAGGCCCCGGCGAGTAGCATGTTGGTAATTTTTCTTTTCATTAGAAACATATTTAAAGATTAACGATATCGTCCAACTATGCCTGATGCACTCAAGGCACATTCTATATATTCTCTATAACACTATTATATCGGCAAAGATAACACAATTTTTCTTTTGCCAACACATTAATATGATTTTTTTAATTATTTTTATCAAAGGGTGTGAGGAAAGTGAATATTCAGTCCCTTATATTCCCACTAAGTGGGTAGGGGACAGAACTATCTTTTCTTTACAACGCAATTCCATTCCTTAGCATTATAAGGGGACTTTAGGAGCGCGACCGGGAAAATAACATTTCTTGTTCGACCAAGCCCAAACAATGAAACCCTACTGAAATTCGGAACAAGTTCGATACCCTGATGCCTAAAGGCTTGCCATACAAGTTCCGTGCAATAAAGGCGTGATGTGTCGTTCAAGTTGTAGTCATTGTCGAACAACGTTTTACAGTTGGCCTTTGATATTGCATATTTTACAGCAGCTAATGCATTATGGTTGTTGCACCTTACACGCATGAACTTTGAATACAACGCTTTAGACGGAGCCAAGAAACTCTCAATAGGCTCACACTTCACGAAGGAACAACAGTTTCACCAAGCCTTGCTCCACACTTTGGGCAGAAAACAGCACCGTCACTAACTTCTGCATTACACTTAGGACATTTCATAATAATAGCGTTTATAATTAATTAGAATTCAAGTTATTTCCAGTCAACGGGAATGTCACGGAAGTTAATCTTCTTTGAATTACCAAAACCAGCAATTTCTTCGGCATGCAAATTGGCAATACGTGACCCCACAGCTACATCTTTGAATGTAATGAAGATCTTAATTGGAATGCCAACTCTTGCATTTGCTCTACTTCCATTGTTCCTACCACCCATATTGACTTGACTGTTGAAATCTGAAACATAATACAGATTACCGTCAAAATCATTCAATTCCACATTATAAAATTGTATATCTCTATCCGCAGAACTTTTATTTACGGCGGAAAGGGTTATGGTGACCTCTCCTGTGACTTTGTTGCCCACAGCACTCAAAACACCATAGCTTATTGAATCTACAGTCACCTTTGTTATTTGGGTAAGATTGAGCTGTTTTTGATATTGCGCATAGCGGTCTTTCAACGTACTGATTTCAGACCGCATGGCAGTCGCCTCACTTTGTAAAGTCTTAACTTGATTTTCCAAAGCCGCTACCCTGTCCTCTACTTTCGGAGCCTGGCCAAAAGCTATTACAGACATTGAGATGAGCATAAAAAATGCAAATAATTTCTTCATAATAATTGGGTTTATAGTTATGTTTATAGTTACGGTTGCAAAAGTACAAGTATTGTTCAAAAGTTCTAACGGGGAATTCCTATAATTATTAGGGAATTCCCTATATGCTGCAGTCTACAATGCTGTATTGCCCAAACGCGCCCTACTTCACACCAATACAAAAACTGCCAGAACAATAAAAGCCACAAATAACTACTGTTCAAGTTTCGCATGCTAACAATTACTTTATAGCCAAGACCGGCCCCTGCGAAGCGTCAGTAACTTGCGAAACTTGAGTAACTACTGCTTATTGTATTATGCAGGGAATGCTATGACGAACACGTGAACTCGCATCTCGGTGCAATAAAGTGAGGCTCTTCTATCTTGATAGTCTCGTACCCCTTTATCTGCACCACGATGAGGTGGAGTGTAGTGCCGTGGAGCATGCTTTGCAGCTTCGGGTCGGCGGCATAGGTCCTGATTTGCGCCACGGCCTCCGTCCACTGCCTGTCCGCCTCGGCCTCCGTCGCGTCCGTCTTGAGATATTTCAGTTCAAGGATGTAGCTGTGGGCCACCATCGGGTAGACCGCGTCGTTGGGCAGGAGGAAGAAGTCGCAGTAGCCGTGAGCGAACTCCATCTCCGGCGCCACGAGGTAATAGGGGTCAAGGCTGAGGTAGGCGTTCATGAAGCCCTGCAGGTTGCGCTCGCCCTCAATAAGCTGGCGTACGGCGGTAGTGTCGTGGTAGGCCTTGAGGATGTAGTCCATCATGGGCCTCCACTGGCCCTCCACGGCGGCCTGGTAGAACGGCACATTGAGCTCGTTGAGTCCGGTGGGATGGATTTGCTGGAAGGCCTGCATCAGGTAGTTGTAGTACTGTATGCGCACGTTGTTGTTGGGGATGCCGAGCTTCAGGGCCGCGCCCAGCGTGCCGCGGATGGTGAGCATGCCGTAGTAGAAGAGCAGGCTGATGAAGTTCTCGGCGTCGGTGATGCTCTCGGCGGGGAAATAGCTGTGGATAGTCGAGATGGTGTAGCCCGTATGCACGATGTCGTAGATGGTCTGCCGCCGCTCCTCGGTCATGTTGCCAATCTCGATGAGGTTGCGCAGCTTCTTGTAGTCGGTCTTCGTGTTGGGATCTACCATGTCATCGGGTTTGCGGCCTGTGTTGACGAGGGTACTCATGTAGTAGCATACCATGTCGCTGTTGAACATGCTGGGTTCCTTGCCAAAACAGGCTTTGGCAAAGCAGTAGTTGTCGTACCACGGCTTGATGTCGGCGATGATGTCGTCCTCGGTCTTGTCCTCACCGATGGCCCCCACCTCCTTATAATAGCGTATCATCTGGCGCACGTCGTCCTCGGAGAAGCCGAGCATCTGGTTGAAGCGCGGGTCAATGGTCATGTTCAGCGCGATATTGTAGCCGCTGGTCAGGTCGTCGAGGGTAATGGGCGACACGCCGAGCATGATGATGCGGTCGAACATGCCCTTGAAGAGCTTGAACACGTCTCGGTAGAAGCCCGTGCCGTGGGTAAGGGCGTGGTAGGCCTCGTGTCCCTTCACGTTCAGCACGTTGTTGGTGAAATTGTCATATTCATCAACGATGAGGTATAGGGCGCACTCGGTCGCCTTTGCGGTATCGTTGATAAGGTTCAGTCTTTGCATGCCGCCTTCCGTCCGTTCCATCTCCTCTAAAAAGCCATCGGGATAGAATCTGGCGTAAGCCTTGGCAAAGCTCATACAACGAAGGCTTAGATACTTGTCAAAATTGTCGCTTAGTTTTTCCACATCACTGCCCACACGTGAGAAGTCGAGATGCAGTACATGATACTTGTTGCGATAGGCTGTGGGGTGGTCGGCGACATAGAGACCTTGGAACAACTTCTGAAAGTTGTCCTTCTCATTGATGTCGTAGTACGCCTCCAGCATGTTCAGAAACAAGCTCTTGCCAAAACGGCGCGGCCGGACAAGAAACAGAAAGTTGCCTGCCAGTTCCATCCGTTCGAAGAACATAGTCTTGTCGACTAAATACTTGTTTTCCTGCCGCACCTGCTTGAAGCTGGAGATGCCATAGGGAATGCGCTTAAAGTCGTTACTCATTGTAGATAGTGCTTTTATGCCTGCAAATATAACAAATTAAATTAACAGAACGACGAGGTTATGACAAAAATTATATAACTTTGCACGATGCATACAATATAAACAGAAAAAATCAGTTAAATGATTAAAAAGATATCCAACGCTAAAATGAAGGACTACCGTATCCATAAGATTGTATTATTCTGCCTTGCCCTCACCCTCACGTTGCTGCCGTCAGCAGCCTCCGCACAGAGCAAGATGACCGACAACCAAGTAGCTGAATACATCCAGCGACAGGTGAAGGCCGGTGCCTCACAGTCGCAGATTGTCACCCACCTGATGCAGGAGGGTGTCGATATCTCCCAGATACGGCGTGTGCGTGACCAGATACAAAAGCAAATGTCCGGCAGCACCTTAGGTGCCGTCAGCACAACGGGTGACAAAGCCACGCGGATGCGCAGCAACAACACCGTGAAGTCGAAGCGGGCTGCCAACAATACCAGCGGGCTGGTCGAGCCGGAACAGACAGCCACGGCCGCCGCCCAGTCAAACGAAATGACTTTCGACAATCTTGCCCGCATGGATGTTGACTCAAACAAAATTGACAACACCTACAAAGGCAAGAAAGTGTTCGGTCGCGACATCTTCGCCAATAAAAATCTGTCCTTTGACCCCGTGATGAACATCGCCACACCACAGAACTACTTGCTTGGCCCTGGTGATGCGGTCACGGTGGACATCTACGGTGCCTCGCAGCGCTCGGTCGACTGCACGGTAAGTCCCGACGGCGACATCGTCATTGAGGGCTACGGCCCCGTGCATGTGGGCGGACTGACCGTCGCCGCCGCCAAGGCCCGGCTGCGCTCCACGCTGGGCAGCCGCTACCAGTCGAGCCGCATCAACCTCTCGCTCGGACAGACACGCACAGTCTCCATCAACGTCATGGGTGAGGTCAACACCCCCGGAACCTACACAATGTCGGCCTTTGCCACCGTGTTCAACGCCCTCTACATGGCTGGCGGCACCAATGAAATAGGAACGCTGCGCAACATCAAGATTTACCGCCACGGACGTCTCGTGAGCGTGTGCGACATCTATGACTATATCCTCAACGGCAAGATGACGGGCAACATCAGGCTGCACGACGGCGACGTAATCATCGTCGGCCCCTACGACTGCCTCGTCGACATTGAGGGCAAGGTGAAGCGCCCGATGTACTATGAGATGAAGCGCAACGAGAGCGTGGAGACCCTGCTGCGCTACGCCGGCGGCTTCACGGGCGACGCCTATAAAAAGTCGGTGCGCATCATGCGCAAGACCGGCCGCGAATACGCCGTATACAATGTGGAGGAGTTCGACATGAGTTCATTCCGCATCGCCGACGGCGACTCCGTGAGCGTTGACTCCATCCTACCCCGCTATCAGAACACTGTCGAGGTGAAGGGAGCCGTATTCCGCCCCGGCATGTATCAGTTGGGCGACGGCATCAACAGTGTCCGTACGCTGGTGCAACGGGCTGAGGGCCTCACCGAAGACGCCTTCACCGCACGCGCCGTAATGCACCGCATGAAACCCGACCGCACGCTACGCGTTATCTCAGTGGACATCAAGGGCATCATGGACGGTACTGTAGCCGATATTCCATTGCAGGAAAACGATGTATTGTTCATCCCCACAAAGCAGACTGCCATGACCAAGCAGACCGTCACCATCATGGGCGAGGTGCAATATCCCGGCGTCTATCAATATGCTGACAACGAGACCCTTGAGGACCTCGTGCTGCAGGCCGGCGGACTTAACGAAACAGCCTCAACGGTAAAAGTAGATGTATCGCGGCGTGTGGGCAATCCTAAAGCACTGGCCACCGACAGCATCATCTCACAGAACTTCACCTTCTCGCTGAAAGACGGATTTGTCGTCGACGGCCAGCCCGGCTTCACGCTGATGCCCTTCGACGAGGTGTTCGTACGCCGCAATCCATCTTATTCCGAGCAGCAGAATATCCAAATAACAGGTGAGGTGATGTTCCCCGGCACCTATACCCTTGACCGTCGCAGTATGCGTCTGACTGACCTGCTCAAAGCAGCAGGCGGCACCACCGATCTCGCCTATATCTACGGTGCTAAGCTCGAGCGCAAGGCCAACGAGACAGAGCGCGCCCGCATGGAGGCCGTGATGAAGATGCAGCAGGAGGAGCTGCAACAGCAGCTGCTGCAGCTCGCCGCCAGCTCGCAGGGCAACAACATCCAGCAGATGAGCAGCGAGGCCAAGCAGCAACAGCTGCAGAAATTTCAGGTACCCGACTACTACCCCGTCGGTATAGAGCTTGACAAGGCCCTGGCCGACCCCACCAGCGACGCCAACATCGTGCTGCGCGCCGGCGACCGTCTCCTGCTGCCTCAATACACGGCTACGGTAAAGATCAACGGTGCCGTGATGTACCCCAACACGGTGAGCTATCTCAAGGGCAAGAGCGCCAAATACTATATCAGCGCCGCCGGCGGCTTCTCGCAGAACGCGCGCAAGAGCAACGCCTACGTCATCTACATGAACGGCATGGTGGCCAAGTTGAGTCAGGGTGCCAAGATACAGCCCGGCTGCGAAATCGTCGTGCCTTCTAAGATCAGCCGCAAGATGAGCGTGGCCGAGACCATGAGTATCGGTACCGGTGCAGCCTCCATCGCCGCGATGATAGCGTCGATAGCTAATCTGCTGAAATAAAACAGTTTTATAGCTGCTTATGGAACAGACTCTTTATAAAAAACTTTTTAGACATGGATAATCAGAACGAACAGATAAATATTAGTGCGGTACTCCACCGCATCGTGGAAAAGAAATGGAAGTACGCCATCATACTAGCCATCACTTTCGTCCTTTCCTGTTGTTACATATTCCCAGTACCACGATATTATCAGTCAAGCACCGCACTGGCCCCCGAGTTTGGTGACATGAGCAATATGGGAGGCGGGCTGTCAGACATTGCCTCCTCAATGGGTTTCAATATTAACGGTTCGACAATGAGTGATGCCATCACGCCCGAGTTTTATCCCAAGCTGATGAAGTCAAACAATTATATTGTCCGCCTCATTGACTGCCCTGTCAAAACAGCCGACGGAGCAGTGAACACCAACTATTACACCTACCTTCAGAAATATCAAAAGTCCAGCCCTCTTGACATTCCCATTGCCGCTGTTAAGAAACTTTTTGCAAAGAAGCCTCAGTCCGCAGGGAAGAATCACAAGCTCAACCCGTTTAAGCTGACAAAAGAGGAAGATGAAATTTTCAATGCCATAAGAAGTAAAATAAGCTGCTCTGTCGACAAGAGAACCAATCTCATCACCATTACCGTTGAGGACCAGGACCCACTTATAGCCGCAACAATGACCAATCAGGCGAGTGAGCAACTGAAAGACTTCATTTCAAACTATAGGACAAGTAAAACGAGGAAGGACTTGGCGTATTATCAAAATCTTGCCGACAAGGCGAAGCGTGAATACGAGAAGGCACGTCAACTGTATGGCAGCTACTCTGATGCCAATACCGACGTGATGCTGGAGAGCTATAAACTGAAGATGTCTGACTTGGAAAACGACATGCAGTTGAAATTCAACAACTACACCGCCATGAACACCCAGCTGCAGGCTGCAAAAGCCAAAGTCCTTGAAAAGACACCGGTCTTTACGACGGTAAGCGCCGCCTCGGTTCCTTTGCTGCCCGCCGGGCCGAAGCGCATGCTCTTTGTAGCTGCAATGCTTTTCATTGCCTTTCTGGTTTCAACGATTTTCTTCACCAGGGACCTTATATTCTAAGATAATATCTCAGTCCTTGTGTAAATGACAGACTATCAGGCCAACAACAAGAAGATTGCGAAGAACACCGCGTTCCTGTATGTGCGCATGTTCTTCGTCTTATTCGTCAATCTATACATCTCGCGTATCCTGCTTGATGCATTTGGAGTGACGGACTATGGCGTCTATGTCGTCATTACGGGATTTGTCACCTTTTTCAGTTTTCTGAATGCCACGCTGGCTTCGACCATGCAGCGCTATTACAACTATTCAGGAACGAAGCATGCGGCACAAGGTGTTCAGGACGTGTTCTCAACAGGATGCTACATTCACGGCATCATTGCCCTGATGGCCTTTCTCTTGTTAGAGACGGTGGGCGTATGGTATATAAACCACTACATCGTAATCCCAGACAACCGATTCGGGGCAGGCTCATTCCTTTTTCAGACATCATCGGTCTCGCTGGCAATCATCATCATTCAGATACCTTTTGTAGGTCTCATCATTGCCAAGGAAAAGATCGGATACTACGCCCTTGTCAGCATGACGGATATCTCGCTGAAGTTAATTGCCTCGCTACTTGTCAAGCATCTGCCGTACGACAACATCAAGGCTTATGCCATGATGCTGCTTATCGTATCGTTGACTGACTTTTTACTCTATGCCGGTTACGTCATTAAAAACTATCCTTCGCTCCATCTCTCCCGTCACATCAACAAGGAACTGACACGCTCGCTGACCTCCTTCGCCGGCTGGAACCTCGTCGGCACCTTTGCCTTCATGCTTAAAGGACAAGGCATAAGCCTACTTCTGAACAATTTCTTTGGTCCCATTGTCAATGCAGGCCGCGGCATTGCCATGCAAGTGAGCAGTGCCGTCAGCGGATTTTCAGGGAATATCACCATCGCTTTCACACCGCAAATCGTCAATTCTGTAGCTGCAGATGACAATGCACATGCAAAGAGCATGATGTTCAACGAGTCGCGGATATGCTACACGCTCATCATGCTGCTCACCGTGCCGTTGTGCCTTGAGATTGACTATATTCTAAAGATTTGGCTGAGTATTAACATACCCGTCGACACAAACATCTTCACCATTCTGATGCTCATCG
Organism: uncultured Prevotella sp.; assembly: GCA_900315835.1. Taxonomy (GTDB): domain Bacteria; phylum Bacteroidota; class Bacteroidia; order Bacteroidales; family Bacteroidaceae; genus Prevotella. The sequence continues at coordinate 94,264 of ONAR01000001.1, read as the reverse complement.
ACACCACAATATGTACGCTCAACACCCCCTGCACGCAGATTACACAGGCAACGGGGAAAATAAGGCAATACCAGATTGCCAGCACCATTGTCAACCTGGGCCTGATACCTGTGTGCTATGTTTTCTTAAAGCTGGGCTTCTCAGCGAAAAGCTCTTTCGTCATCACTATCGTATTTTCCATAATCAACCAGACTGTGTGCCTGTACAATACCAATCTGGTATTCAAGTTCCATTTATCCGACTATATGAGGAGCGTTGTGCTGCCCTGCCTCACATGCACTATCGTGTTGCCCATTCTCCCGCTTTTGGTGAAACATATGATGAACCCGTCATTTCTAAGACTTGTTCTTACCACTGCCACAGACATCGCCGTAGGATTGGCCCTATTCTACTTTCTCCTTCTCAAACGGAATGAGAGAAAGGTATTAAGAGAATATATCGCAAAGAAAGTTAACCTAAGGAACACCGTATGAACTATAAGTTATCCGTTATCGTACCAGTATATCGCGTGGAAAAATACATCGAACGTTGCGCCCGTAGTTTGTTTGAGCAGACTTTGGATGCGATGGAATTTGTATTCGTCAATGACTGCACCGACGACAAGTCCATTGATGTCTTGCGTTGCGTTATTAATGAGTATCCTCAACGGCTGGAGCATATCAAGATTATTAATCTTGAAAAGAACACGGGTCTACCAAACGCGAGGAAAGTTGGCATAGAAAACTCAACAGGAGAATACATTGCATTTTGCGACAGTGACGACTGGGTGGACAAGGAAGCCTATAGGCTGATGGTTGAGACAGCTGCTTCGGATGACTGTGACATTGTTGTCTGCGACTATATGACGGTCAGCGAGGACTGCACTAAGTCATGTCAGTCTCTCTATCATTATGACAAACCGGGATTTATCAGCGACATGCTCTATGGCAAGACCTCCTGGAGCCTTTGCAACAAAATGTTTGGCAGGGAATTATTCAGCCAAGACATCACGTATCCAACACAAAATATGGGTGAGGATGGTGCATTGACATTGCAATTGTCTTATTATAGCCACAAGACCGGGTACGTGAACAAACCGCTTTACAATTACCTTCAGCGCACTACATCCATCGTCAATACCAAGACCGAGGAAAACGTACATAGAAAATATGAGCAGGCCATGGCCAACAGCAACCTCGTCATGGCGTTCTTTAAGGACAAAGAAATCAGCCCTCTTGTCTCGCGTGGACTGACCTACATGCTCTATCGCAGCAGGGCTCTGCTGATAAGCAATTACAGAAATCCCCATTATCTGAAAATGTGGAGAGAGTCATGTCCCGGGATAGACCGTAAGATTATGCTTGACAGCAACGCTCCTTTGAAAGAAAGGATGAGGGCCATGCTCAGTCTTTTACGGCTATACCCCATTATAACAAACGCCATAGGCCTTACCAAATGCAATTGAAGAAATTAAGATATATAAAAGGGGACATCATCGGCTACACGACAATCCTCTGCCTTTACTTTGCGGCGTTCGCCAGTCTGTACTCAGACAGCGCGAACACCGTAGGCCTTTATGTGGCCATGCCTTTGGCCTTTGTGCTTAGCACACTCATCAACAAGGGCTTCCACACCAATATCTATGAAAAAATACTGTTCGCACTTTTCGCATGGGATTGTATCGCCTACCTGTGGGCTGATGACAAGGAGCTTGCGGCAAATGAGCTTCATATGATTCTTGGAGCATTTATGCTCGTCTATGTGCTTTCCATTCTGGCCAGGGATGAGAAAAAAATTCCCTGGCTCTATGGGGTATATATCATTTTATACCTCAGCGCCTGGAACTATGCCATTCACAACATCCTCAACATCATGTCAAGCGCGATTGACCGCTTAAACGACGAGAAGCTCAACGCCAACACACTGGCCTACTATACCTTTTACATCTCCTACCTGACATTTATGCTGGCAGAGATAACGCAAAAGAAGCTTTTCAAACGGATATGGACTTGGGGCTTCTGGCTCATGCTGCCATTCTCGTTCTTAGTCTCTCTGCTCACTGCTTCCCGGCAAGTGCTGCTGATTCAGATACCTCTTTACGGCATGCTCATTTATATCAAGTACATCAAAACCGTGTCAGCCAGGAAGAAGATGGCATTTCTTGTCCTGACCATGCTTGTGGCAGTGGCGCTGTCAGGGACCATATACAATATCTACGACAACAGCCTCCTGAAGGCCCGGGCTGATACAGATGTCGGTGATGACCCCAGAATGGAACTGGTGAGGCAAGCCATCGAGGTCACTGTCACCCATTTTCCGCTTGGCATCGGCAGCTCCAACTTCCAAGCCGTATCAGAAACCCGGCAGATTGCACACAACTCTTATCTTGAGGCTTCTGCTGACTTAGGTATTATTGGTTTCTCTCTGTATGTAGCCTTAATGGCCGTCTTCATCATCAGGCAGTGGAAAAGATACAAGTCCACCAACGACAAGATGTACTTCGTCTTTTTCACTTTAGGCATCATTTACACCCTTGATGGCGTGTTCTTTGTGTTTTACAATGCCATTTGGCTTATCTCCTTCTATATGCTCGTGGCAGCTCATAGCGAGACCTACTATAAAAGAGCCTTATGCCAAGATAAAGATTAACAGATATGAAAAAGATACTTTTACATGACTTCCAATACAACATAGGCGGCCCCAGAACTGTCATAGACCGGATTGCCAGCTCCTATTTAAGCAAGAAATACGATTTTGTCAGAATTGTCCAGACAGAAACCTGCGGATTCAATTTGATAAAAGCCATCAGGTTTGTATTCCATTATAAGAAAATCATAGACCGGGAGCATGGTGACTGCATTTATGTCTGTGGGTTACAGTACATTGGCTTTCTCATGACCTTAGCTGCCAAATTATCAAATGTGAAGAAAATCTTCATCGTCGTACACGGATCTGATTGGGATGTCAAAGATCATTCTATAAGAAGGTGCATCCTTAAATATATTATAGAGCCCATGGAAATAAGACTGGCAGATAAAATCGCAACCGTTTGTGACAATGAGCAGCATGTGGTGAGGCCTCTTATGTTAGCCAAAAAGGATGCAAACGTCGGTACCATCTACAATACATTTCCAAATATCGATGAGAAATCAGTTCCATCAGGCAGGTTGCACGGTTCGCTTAATATTGGAAATGACAAAATAATTGTCGCCTCCGTAGGACGAGTAGTAGAGCGCAAAGGACATCAGTACATTATTGATGCCATAAAGCAATGCAAGGATACTGCCTTCGTATTTGTGATAATCGGTGACGGCGACTACATTGAAAAATACAAAGACGAATGTTCAGAGGAAATCAAAGGACACAGACTCTTTCTTCTCGGGAAACGAAATGACGTAACCGACCTGTTGAAAGATGTTGATATTTTCCTGTTTGCGTCACTTAATGAAAATCATTCACTGGCACTTCTGGAAGCAGTGAACATGAAATGTGCAGCGCTCGTCACAAATGTCGGCGGAAATACAGAAATTATCAAGAACAAACATTCAGGCATTGTCATACCACCATGCTCCGCTGACGCTATCTTAAGCGGTTTGGCATCTCTAAAGTCAGAGGACATCAGGACCCAATACGCGGAAGCGGCATTCAATGAGGCCAAAATGAAGTTCTCGGAAGAAAAGACACTTGGAAAGTTAGAACAAATCTTTGACGCTGATTAAAGCAAATGACAACATATACTATTGCAGTTTTGGTCACATGCCATAATAGAAAAGAGAAAACTGTGGTGGCATTACAGACAATGTTCGAGTCTCTGGATTGCCTTAACTTAAAGCAGGAAAATGATGTCAAAGCCATGGTTTTCCTTACGGATGATGGCTGCACAGATGGCACAAGCGATGCAGTTCAGTCGCGGTTTCCGACCAGAAGTATTAAGATTATACAAGGTGACGGCCATCTCTTCTGGGCTGGAGGAATGAGGCTTGCCTGGAAAGCCGCATTGAAAGAAAATGTCAAATGGGACTTTTTCCTGTTGATGAATGACGACACCTGTTTTTGCAAAAATGCATTTGAGGAGCTGTTGACCACTCACCATTACGCTGTTTCACAATACGGCAGGGCGGGAATATACGCAGGCATTATCAGCAGTTTTGACGGCAAGGAAATAACATATGGTGGAAAGGTATACAGTCGCGGGCTGTTTGGCAAGTCCGTCAGCATCAAGCCAAATGGCAGGCCACAGGCTTGCCAAATGACAAATGCCAATATCCTATTAGTGAGCAGCAATGTGGCAGATGAACTTGGAATATTAGACGGGCACTACAGACATAGCTGCGCTGATTGGGCTTATGGTATCGAAGCCAGCCGAAAAGGTTTTCCTGTTTTTGTCACCGGAAGCGTCTGCGGATATTGCGACAATGACCATGACACCGAAGAGATGGAGAAACAGAAATTTAAACAGATGGCCATCAATGAGAGAAGAAGCTATTTCCAATCTCCTCTGCATTCTACAAAGGACATACTCTATTTCATGAGAAAATATAACAAGTGGAAATATCCGTTTGTCATACTTGCACGTACCCTCAACATTTATCTCCCCTCACTCTATTACGCTCTTAACAGCAAACGCGCTAAATAATGATGGTACATTCCTTACATGCTTACACTGTTGTCATTCATAAGACGGCAGTCAGTTCAATGCTCGTGACATTCATATTTATTATACACTTTACCTCACCTGTAGACGCACAAAGGCGAGGCCCCGTTCTTTGGAACACGGGCAAGACCTCTGAGGCAAACTATCAGGCAAGGATTGTCCGTGAGGCAGACCAAGCAGTGAAGACAATCGCAAGGCAACCTTACACCGTCGTTCATAAGAAGTCGTTTTCTGGTGACGTTCATAATTATGAATCATTGGCCTACTATGCATGGCCAAATCCACAAGACCCGGACGGGGCTTATATCGTACGTGACGGTCACCCCAGTCCGGAATACAAAAAGTATGATGCCATGAAAATGTTTGAAATGTGCGACAACATGAGGCGTCTGGGACAGGCATATCAGTTCACGCATGACAGTCAGTATACCAAAGCTGCCGTCAGGCAAATACGTGCATGGTTTCTTGACGACAGTACAAAGATGAACCCCAATCTCAGGTACGGTCAGATTGTTCCCGGCTATGATGATGGCAAAGGCCATCCTGGCGTGCTTGCAGAGGCTTATTCCCTGCTTGATGTCCTTGACTGCATTGCACTGCTCCAGCAGAACAAGTTACTGAACAAGAAAGAACTGCAAGGCTTGAAAGCATGGTTCAGCGAACTCAACACCTGGCTATGCGACAGTCAGTCAGGCCTTATTATGAACAACACCAAAAACAATCTTTCCATCATGTACGATGTCCTAAGATACCGTATTGCAATGTTCACCGGCAATCAAAAGATAAAAGCGGAGATTAGAAATGCATTTGTCCCAAAGCGACTCAACCAGCAATTTCAAGCCGACGGCCAACAACCAGAGGAGCTGAAAAGAAGCAAGTCAATGATGTATTCCATCTTCAATCTCAGCCATCTGCTTGAGTTTTGCCAGATGCTTCGATACGACCGCTGCGAATATTCCCAATACAAGCAAAGAGCCAGCGCAGCCGTTGCCTTCATAAGAAAATATATCAACAACAAGAAAGACTACCCCTATACGGAAATCGGTAACTGGAATACTTATCAGTCACAGTTTACTGAGGCCGACAAACTTTTTACAAGCCTTTTCAAATAATTGGGAAAATAAATTAATTCTTTCTCATAATAGAAAAAATCATTGTACCTTTGCAGTCGTGATTGAAGTGAGCATGGAGAAAAACGACTTGGTCTCAGTGATTATGCCTTCCTACAATGCCGGGAATTTTCTTTCCGGCAGCATAGAGAGTATCCTTGCGCAGACCTATCACAATCTGGAGCTTCTCATTACCGACGACGCGTCAACCGACCAGTTCACAACAGACTTGCTGCATCATTACGAGCAGCTCGACTCCCGTGTCAAAGTGGAATACCTGGCCCAGAACCAAGGGCCAGGCCACGCACGCAATTGCTCAATCCGACGGGCTAAAGGCCGCTACATTGCCTTCTGCGACTGCGACGACCGCTGGGCTGACGACAAGCTTGAGCGCCAACTGGCTTTCATGGAAGAAAAGAACTGCGCACTGAGCTGCTCCTCCTACCTTATTTGTAAAGGAGACAATCAGATTATAGGCATCAATATACCCCCCGAAGTCATCGACATCAAAATGTTGAAACGAGACAACAAGATTGGATGCCTCACTGCCATCTACGACACATACATGCTTGGAAAGAAGTTCTATATGCCCGCCATCCGCAAGCGTCAGGACTGGGCACTGTTCCTTAACATCCTTATGCAGTGTGGCCGCTGCTACGCTTACCTGGACAAACCTCTGGCTTATTATAACCTTCGGGACAACTCAATATCACACAGCAAGCTCAAGCTTGTTAAGTATAATATTGCCATCTATCGTGAAGTACTCGGCTTCAATACCATTAAGTCACTTGCCTACTTTTTCTTATTGTTCCTTCCATCATATACAGCGAAGATACTAAAGCGCAGGAATGACAGCAAGCGATACCTTGCTGCCAACCGCCACGTCAGTATCGGACAATAGGCGAACCCTCATATATTTCTTGCTATTGTCTGAAATAAAACTTAATGAAGTACGTTAACCAATAAAGATTAAGCTTAATTAAGCCAAATTGGAGTGTACAATTACAAACAAAAATGCAAGTACCGTCCCATGTCTGAAATTAATCATCTTGCTATGGTTACATCTGCTCCTTTAGTCTCTATCATCATGCCTGCCCACAACAGTGAGCAGTTCATTGGTATGGCCATCGACTCGGTGCGCGCCCAAACGTATCAGAATTGGGAACTGATTGTGGTCAATGACAATTCCACTGACAGCACGTGCAAAATAGTTGAAGACTATGAGCATCGTGACGGTCGGATAAGTTTACATAATACTAAATATCACAATGGCATGCCATCGGCACCTCGCAACACAGGTGTCGACCTTGCAAAGGGACGTTTCATCTCTTTTCTTGATAGCGATGACCTTTGGACAAACACGAAATTGGAGGAACAAGTGCCGCTTTTCGCCAACGAGAATGTCGTTGTGGTATCTCCAACTATGAAAAGATTGACGAAGATGGGAAAAGAAGCAACCGCATAGTCAGAGCGCCAAGAAGGCTTAACTATGCCGTGTTATTGCATGGCAATGCCATTGGCAATCTTACAGGCATATATGACACCCAAAAAGTAGGGAAAATAAAAGTCAAGGACATCCACCATGAAGATTTCGCCATGTGGTTGGAAATATTAAGCAAAGGTGGAATAGGTTTAAATACAAATAGCACGACGGCATACTATCGGCTTTCAAAGTCAGGAATATCACGCAATAAAATAAGACTGCTGTCATGGCAATGGCAGATTTACCGTAACGTTGTACATTTATCCATAGCTCAATCCATAAAATACTATCTCTTTTATGCTTATTATGGCTTCAAGAAGTACATTCGCTGATGCTCATTAGATAACATATAAAAAAAGACCCAACTTTACACAACAATTATTAAAGACAAACGTTGAATAAAAGAAACAATACAAAGAAAATTCGATGCCTACAAATATAAACTTACAGCAAATCGAGATGAAAGAATCTGAAGGCAACCATATTACTGAAGAGTCATCCCGTAATATCAATGCCGGATATGCTTGTAAAAGCAAGTATATTATAGACCGCAGCATAAAACGTGCTTTTGATTTTTTAGGAGCAGCCTTTTGCCTCATTATATTTTCCCCTTTGTTCCTTATCTGTTATATCCTCATCAAGAAAGAAGACGGAGGTGCGGCTATATTCTCTCAGGAGCGTATAGGACTTTATGGCAAGACTTTCAACATTTATAAGTTCCGCAGTATGAAAGAAAATGCCGAGGAAAATGGACCACAATTGTTTGAGAAAGACGGTGACCCGCGCCTCACCCACATCGGTGCTTTCCTGCGCAACCATCATCTCGACGAACTGCCACAGCTGTGGAACGTGTTGAAGGGCGACATGTCGTTCGTCGGCCCCCGCCCCGAGCGCAAGTTCTACATCGACCAAATCATGGAGCACGACCCACGGTATGCCGAGCTGTACCAGATTCGGCCGGGAGTGACGTCGTACGCAACGCTCTACAACGGTTACACCGATACCATGGAGAAGATGCTAAGGCGACTTGACCTCGACCTCTACTACCTGAAGCACCGGTCGCTGTGGATGGACTTCGGCATCCTGTTCAAGACTTTCGTCAACATCATCTTCGGAAAGATCTTTTAGGATTTTCCCACCTGTCAAGCTCCTTTAGTACCCACTCGCTATGCGATAGCTATGGTATCGCAATGCCTGATCTGATGCTATAATATTATTAAAAATGGCCTATTCTCTTTGAACTTATTGGAATATTGTTTAAATTTGCACATGAGGGCCGAAGGCCATCAGGTAAGGATGTCATCGCCCGATAACCTAAACACAAAGAAATGAAGTTTTCCGTAACGATAGGCTTACGCCATCTCGCTCTTACCGCTCTCCTCTTACCGGTGATGAGCCTTTTCTGTTTAAGCGCTGGCGCCTCTCCGCATCAGCTGGCAGGCGCGAGAGCTGACGGGGTCGTGGCTGGCGCGAGAGCTGATGGGGTCGTGAATGGCGACGCACGCACCGATGTCTATTTGCCCCAACTTCAAGGCCGTCGGGTGTTGCTTTTCTCCAATAAGACCGGAGAGGTGAATGGCACCCACGTGCTTGACATCATGCTGCGCCACGGCGTCAACGTGGTGGGCATTCTTTCGCCCGAACACGGTTTCCGCGGCACTGCCGACGCCGGCGAACAGGTGGCCAGCAGCATTGATGCCGCCACAGGAGTGCCCATCTACTCGCTCTACGGCGCTGCGCATGGGCGCCCGGCCGACAGTCTCATGGCCAAGGCCGACGTCGTGGTGACCGATATTCAGGATGTGGGCTTGCGCTTCTACACCTATTATGTTACGATGTTTCACATCATGGAGGCCTGCGCCGACAACGACAAAGAGATGATGGTGCTCGACCGCGGCAATCCCAATGGATTCTACGTGGATGGCCCTCTGCTTCAAGACAGATACCGGTCGGGCGTGGGCTCACTGCCCATTCCTGTGGTGCACGGTATGACGCTTGGTGAACTGGCGCGTATGATCAATGGCGAGCACTGGTTGCCTTCGGACAAGCAATGCCGCCTCACGGTGGTGCCATGCCTGAACTACACCCATGCCACCCGCTATCAGGTTACGGTGGCACCGTCGCCCAACCTACCCAACATGAAGTCGATTTACCTATATCCTTCGATTTGTCTGTTCGAAGGCACCGTAGTCAGTTTGGGGCGCGGCACCGACAAGCCCTTCCAAATCTACGGCCATCCAGAAATGAAAGACCATCGCTATACCTTCACGCCACGAAGCGTGCCGGGGGCAAAGAATCCGCCATTGCTCAATCAGCAATGCTTCGGCGTAGACCTCAGTCAGTTGCCCGACTCGGCTATCTGGGCCGGGAAGATTAACCTGAGCTACGTGATTGACGCCTACCGCAGTCTGAACATGGGCGACAAGTTCTTCACACCCTTCTTTGAGAAGCTCATCGGCGTCGACTTTGTGCGGCAGATGATTGAGCAAGGCTGCAGCGCCGAAGAGATTGCGGCCCGATGGCAACACGACGTAGCGCAATTCAAGCAACAACGCAAACCTTATTTACTTTATCCCGACGAACCATGACTCCAACGCTTATTCTACTCACTATCGCGGCCTACTTCGTGGCCCTCTTCGTCATTTCTTATCTTGCGGGCCATAAGGCCGACAATGCAGGTTTCTTCATCGGCAACCGCCAGTCGCACTGGTACATGGTGGCCTTCGCCATGATTGGCGCCAGCCTGTCGGGCGTCACCTTTGTCTCGGTGCCGGGCATGGTGGCCACAAGTGGCATGGGCTACTTGCAGATGTTTATGGGCTTCATCGTGGGGCAGTTGGTTATTGCCTTCGTCCTCACGCCCCTCTACTACCGCATGCAACTCACCTCCATCTACGAATACCTCAGCAACCGGTTCGGCCGACAGAGCTACCACACCGGCGCGTGGTTCTTCTTCATCTCGAAGATGACGGGAGCGGCCGTACGCCTCATGCTCGTGTGCATCACCCTGCAGACGCTCGTGTGCGATCCGCTGCACATTCCTTTCTGGATTAATGTGGCGGTTTCCTCTTTCCTGGTCTGGCTCTACACCTTCCGCGGTGGCGTCAAGTCGCTCATCTGGACCGACACCTTCAAGACCCTCTGCCTCATTGTGGCCGTAGTGCTCTGCATCTACTTCATCGCCCGCGACATGCACTATAGCCTCGGCTCACTGGTCAGCGCCATCGGCGGAAGCAAATATGCCCGCGTGTTCTTCTTCGACGACATCAACGACAAGCAGTATTTCTGGAAGCAGTTTCTCGCCGGCGTGTTTACGATGATTGCCACCAACGGCCTCGACCAGGACATGATGCAGCGCAACCTGAGTTGCCGCAACACCCGCGATGCGCAGAAGAATATGGTTATCAGCATTCTCTGCCAGTTTGTTGTCGTGGCGGGCTTCCTCTGCCTCGGCATCCTGCTTTATATCTTCGCCGGCAGTCATGGCATCACCGCCACCGGCGACAGGCTCTTCCCCGTCATCGCCACCGGCCCGTGGTTGCCCGTCATTGTGGGCGTGTTGTTCATCGTGGGCTTCGTGGCCGCAGCTTATAATGCCGCAGGATCGGCGCTCACCGCTCTCACCACCTCGTTCACCGTGGATATTCTTGGCGCCGGCCATAAGGCGGAAGACCAGCTCAAACGCACCCGCGAGTCGGTTCATGTGGGCATGGCCGTATTGTTAGGTATCACAATGCTCATTATCTATGCGCTCAACAATACGAGCGTCATCGATGCCGTCTACACGTTGGTGAGCTTCACCTATGGACCGCTGTTGGGCATGTTTGCCTTCGGCATCCTCACCCATCGGCAGACGCGCGACCGGGCGGTACCCATCATCGCCATTCTCTCGCCGCTCATCTGCCTTGTGCTCTATCTCAACTCAGAGCGGTGGTTTGGCGGCTATCATTTCAGTTATGAGATACTCATTCTCAACGCCTTGCTCACCTTTGCCGGCATGTGGCTGCTGTCGCGTCCACAAAAGGCAACCGACCTCAACAACGAAACCAATTCAAACACAAAAGCATGAAAGCAGTCATTCGTTTCCTTTTGCTCACCGCATTGTCGGTGCTGCCGCTGTTCGGCGAAGCCCAATCCCTGCCCCGCGTTTCTCCTGAATCAGTAGGACTTGATGCCACACGACTGGCCAACGCCGACACCGCCATACAAGCCGAGATTGCCAAGGGTCGCATTCCCGGCGCCGTGCTCGCCGTAGTGCGCAATGGCCAGATGGCCTATCTCAAGGCTTACGGTCACCGCGCCGTCTACCCGAAGTCATTGCCGATGACCGTGAACACGGTGTTCGACCTTGCCTCATGCAGTAAGTCATTGTCGACAGCCATCTGCGTCATGCAACTCATCGAGGCGGGCAAGGTGCGGCTCAACGACCCCGTAAGGCTGTTCATACCGCAGTTCAAGAGCTGGCGCAGCGGAGCCGATACCACCACCATACGCATCATCCACCTGCTCACCCATACGTCGGGGCTGCCACCCTACGCCCCTGTTGAGCAAATCCGCAAACGGTGCGGATCACCCTGCCCCGACAGTCTGATGGCCTACATCGCCACCTGCCGCCGCGACTTCGCACCCGAGTCGAAGTTCCAATACAGTTGTCTGAACTTCGTCACCCTGCAGCATATTGTGGAAACGGTGACCCACCAGTCGTTGCGCGACTACGCTGCCAGCCACATCTTCCAGCCGTTGGGCATGGCGCATACCGACTATTTGCCATGTCGTGCCGATGCCCGTGGGCGCTGGATCAATACCGACTCGCCCCGGTGGGTGAAGGCTGGAGAACGGCCCGGTGACACCCCTATTGCACCGACCGAACGGCAAAAAGACGGTTCGGTGCTATTGGGGCAGGTGCATGATCCGCTTGCGCGCGTACTCAATGGCGGCATCTCGGGCAATGCCGGACTGTTTTCTTCAGCCGACGACATTGCCGTGCTCTGCGCCTGCCTGCTCCATGAAGGTTCCTGGAACGGGCACCGCATCCTCGCACCGCTCACCGTGAAGACCATGCGCACAGTGCCGCCCTCGCTGGCCGCCTTCGGTCGGGCATTGGGGTGGGATGTCTGCTCGCCCTATGCCTCCAACAAAGGCGACCTGCTCAGCAACGCTACCTTCTCGCATACCGGCTACACGGGTACCTCAGTGGTCATCGACCCCGACAACGATTTAGCCATCATTCTGCTTATCAATGCGGTGCATCCGGATGATAAGTACAGCGTGGTGCGCCTGCGGTCGCTTGTGGCCAATGCGGTAGCGGGAGCCATTAATGAGCCATCCGGTTTATCTACCAGTGGTACTACTCTTACCGCCGCCATGCCTCCATTCTTCCCGTTGGCTTCTGGATCATCAGTCTGGTGGGGTCGGGCATCATCGTGGCCTACACCTGCGTCCGCCTCGACCCGGTGCTCATCATCGGTCAGTCGGTAGGCTTCATCACCTACTCCCGCAACATCGTGTTGTGCATCAAGAACCGGCGGTAGCGATGCAATCATCGGCCTGCGCCTATCCGGTGCGACCCTGAATACACAAAAAACTGAAAAGCCCGCCTTTTTCTTTGGAAAGAAGCGGAGAAAGCATTATATTTGCAGGGTAAAACATTGAATAAGCGCTATGGAGCAGATGAGGAAATACCCGATAGGCATACAGACCTTCGAGCGGATTATCAAGGAAGGATTCGTCTATGTGGACAAGACCGACCTTGTATGGGAGATGGCTCACTATGCTAAGTTTAACTTCCTGAGTCGCCCTCGCCGCTTCGGAAAGTCGCTGCTCATCACGACGTTGGAGTCCTACTTCCGTGGCGACAAGGACCTTTTCGAGGATTTGAAGATTATGCAGCTCGAGAAAGAGTGGGCGCGCTATCCCGTAATTCACCTCGATCTCAGCGTGGCCAAAGGTCAGGACAATGTAGAAGAGCTGCGTGATAGGCTAATATGGATTATGAAGCCTTTGGCGGAGATTTATGGCCGCGAAGATGATGAGACTACGCCGGGAATGTTGCTCTCCGGTCTTATCCATAGGGCATATAAACAAACAGGCAAACAGGTGGCGGTCATCATTGATGAATATGATGCGCCGCTGCTTGACGTGCTTCATGACCAAGCCACCCTCGACGCCATGCGCAAGGTGATGCAGGAGTTCTATGTGCCGCTTAAAGCCAACGAGGCCTACATCAAGTTCTGCTTCATCACCGGCATCACGAAGTTCCCGCAACTGAGCATCTTCTCCACCATCAACAATCTGAAGAATATCTCGCTGAATCCCCGCTTTGCCACCATCTGCGGCTTTACCGAGCACGAAGTGCAGACCGTCTTCAAAGAAGATATCGAAGCAATGGCCAAGACCTTCAAGCTGACTCCCGAGGAGATGTATAAACAAATAAAGTTTAACTACGACGGCTATTGCTTCGCCGGCGGCGCTGAGTCTGTCTTCAATCCGTTCAGTCTGCTCAATGCCCTATGCGACCAAATGTTGGAAAGCTATTGGTTTGCCTCCGGCACGCCGACCTTCCTCATCAAGCAAATGCAACACTTCCATACCGACATTACGTCGCTCGACTCACTCGAAGTGCCTGCGTCGGCCTTCGACCAGCCCACGGAGAATATGAAGAATGCCTTGCCCCTGCTCTATCAGAGCGGGTATCTTACCATCAAGGACTACAAACCAGTGGGCAGACTCTATCTGCTTTCCATTCCCAACCAAGAGGTGCGTGTAGGCTATGTCAACGGACTGTTGCCTACTTACACCGGTCTGGACGATGCCGATGTGCAGGTAGGCTTCGCTTATAAATTCTGGGAAGCACTCAGGCAGAATGACATCGACCTCGCCATGCGCCACATGCAATCCTTCCTCGCCGGTGTTCCCTACGTTGAAGGCTTCAAGCAGAAGCTTGCAGAAGCCGCAACAAAGGAGGGCTTCTACGAGTATACTTTCTACCTCATCTTCTCGATGCTCAACGTCTATGTGCGCACGCAGGTGAAGGTGGCAGGCGGCCGCATCGATATGGTCATCTTCATGCCCGACGCCATCTATGTGATGGAGCTGAAGGTGAGCGACACGGCGCACCACGCGCTCGAGCAAATCAATGAACGTGGTTATGCGAAACCATTCCTCACCGACGGTCGCCACGTGGTGAAGGTCGGCGTGCGCTTTGACATCGATAAGTTTACCGTGGGCGAGTGGGAAGTGGAGAAGCATAAGACATTATCCATTCGTTAGGTTCACTGCTGCCTGACCATAGCCTTCCATCCGAGCGTCATCAATAAGGCAAGTGCGGTGAGGGCCTCAGACAAAGGTACGGCGAACTGAACAATAACGCAAAATATGACACAAGATGAACGATGGCTACACATGTGGCAGCAATATATGGACTTCCTGCATGAGAACAAGCGCAGACCGTCAAAGTACAAGCCTGAGGAACGCGACCTCGTGAACTGGGCCAAGCATAATCGCAAGCTCATCAATCAGGGTAAGTTCCAGCCCAGCCGCATGGATAAGTTTGATGAGCTGAAGCGGGAAGCCGAGAAATATCAAAGGGTCAACCAACATCAATACGTTCACAATCCTGCCGATGATGAAGCGCCCACGCTCGATCTCTGAAGCGTAAAGAGGGTTAATTTTCACCAACTGAACTTAAACCTTCAAACCTTCAATAAACTTCATGCCGCCCAAACCATCAAATCGCATGAAGGTACATGGCGCGTGGCCTACACCTTCGCCGGCATCCGCGACTGGCTCTTTGAGCAAAGGAAGGAAGAATAGCCCTCCCACAACAAAAATAATCCCGCTATTGTCGCTTTATTGCCTAAAAATATGTAGATTTGCAAACGAATACAACGTTTGACTTTACATATGACAATAAGAAAGCAACCAAATCACCCCCATGCAACCATGCGGTTCAGCCTCAGCCTGACCTTCGCAGCCCTGATGACAGTCGTCGCGGCGCCCAAGGCCTTTGGGGCTGACACGCTCAAGGTGAGCCAGTTCCGTTACACCGGTCCTTACCTGCTACGTCAACCCGTGATGGTCGACACCATCGGCATCGACCGTCAGCCTTACAAATCCGACGACTTACTCGACACTCCCGTCAGCCTGCTCAATGCGGGCAAGGGTGAGGCCTACACCAGCGCCTTGGCTCCGCAATGCAAGGACGGCAACGCACTGCACCTGCTGCAGTTCACCATCGCTAACAGCCGTTACACCAAGGCCACGGTGAACGTGGAGAAGCTCAAGCACTACCAGCTCTATATCGACGGACAAAAAAGCGGCGGACAGCTCACCATCGAGCCGGCCACCCATGAGGTGGTCATCAAATACCTGTCGAAGCCCGACGACCACGACTCGCTGCTGGTCAGCGTGAGCTGCGACCGCGACTCGGTCCTCACACTTGGCAACGGCAGCCGAAGGGAGCTGACGCTCAAGGACTTCCTCAACGGCAAGCATTTCAGCGGCACCACGCTGAGCAGCGATGGCCGTTATGCCCTCGTTCCCTCTTACGAGACCACCGGACCGAAGCAGACCACATGGCAATACGATGTCTATGACCTGCGGCAGCGCACCATCGCGCGCTCCTATACGCAGCCACAGCGCTGGATGCCCGGCCAAGACGCGCTGCTCTCCACGCGCACGGGCGTCAACGGCCGACAACTCGTCAAGACCGACATCGCCACGGGTGCCGAGACCGTTTTGGCTGACGGACTGCCCGACAACAACTGGACGATGGCGCCCAACGGCAAGTTCCTCATCCTGCAGCAGACCGTGCAGGGCGCCAACGACGACCGCGACGTGCATCAGATCATCCAGCCCGACGACCGGCAGCCCGGATGGCGGTCACGCTCTTCGCTCGCCATCTACGACCTCGCATCGGGAACGGTGCAGCCACTCACCTTCGGCTACCACAACGTGAGTCTGATGGATATATCGAAAGACAGCCGCTATATATTATATATGGTGTCGCGCGCACGGTTGACGAAGCGCCCCACTACCCTATCATCGATTTATCGCCTCGACCTCAATACGATGCAGGCCGAGTGCTTGGTCGACTCCGACGGCTTCATCGCCGACGCCTGCTTCTCACCCGACGCCAAGACGATTGCCGTGAAGGGATCACCGGAGTGCCTCGGCGGCATCGGCATGAACCTGCCCGAAGGACGCACGCCGAGCATGTTCGACTATCAGCTCTACACCATCGACTGTCAGACGCGCAAGGCCACGGCGCTCACCCGCGACTTCAATCCGAGCATTGAGACCGTGCAATGGAGCCCATACGACGGCTACATCTATTTCAACGCCCTCGACCGCGACCTGCGAAGCCTCTTCCGCCTCAACCCGAAGACGGGGAAGATTACGCGCATCAACGTGCCGGAGGACTATGTGGGCGGCGTGGGACTGGCCGACCGCGCCCCAGTGCTCTGCTGCAACGGGCAAAGCGCAACCAACATCGACCGGCTCTATCAGGTCAATACCGCCAACGGCAAGGTCACGCTCTTGGAGGACCTGCAGAAGAGGTTGACCAACGTTGACATTGCCAGCTGCCAGGAGTGGACCTTCCTCTCCTCGCGCGGCGACAGCGTCAACGGCCGCTATTATCTCCCGCCTCATTTCGATGCAACGAAGAAGTACCCGATGATCGTATATTACTACGGCGGTTGCTCGCCCTCGAGCCGCTACTTCGGCGGCAACTATCCCTTCCCGCTTTATGCCGCCATGGGCTATGTGGTGTATGTGCTCAACCCCAGCGGCGCCGCTGGCTTCGGACAGGAATGGGCCTCACGCCATGTCGATACCGCCGGTGAGGGTGTGGCGCAGGACATCATCGAAGGCACCAAGCAGTTCTGCGCTGAGCATCCGTTTGTCGATGCCAAGCACATCGGTTGCCTCGGCGCCTCCTACGGCGGGTTCATGACGCAGTATCTGCAGACGCAGACCAATCTCTTTGCCGCCGCCGTCTCGCATGCGGGCATCAGCGACCACACCCATTACTGGAGTGAGGGCTATTGGGGCTACTCCTACAGCGAGACGAGCATGGCCAACCGCTACCCCTGGAGCGACCGAGAGCTTTATGTCGACCACAGCCCGCTCTACAATGCCGACAAAATCCACACGCCACTGCTGCTCCTTCATGGTACTGCCGACACCAATGTGCCCATCGGCAACAGCATCGGCCTCTACACCGCACTCAAGCTCCTTGGGCGGCCGGTGGCTCTTGTCGAAGTGGAAGGCGAGAATCACTGGATACAGGATTACAACAAGCGCATCAAATGGCAGAACACCATCTTCGCTTGGTTTGCCAAATGGCTGCAGGGCAATGACAGCTGGTGGAAAGCCATGTATGATAAGGTGCCGGAGTAGGTTAAAAGCCGACAAGTCTGCGAGATCAAGGGTGGGCAGGTAATCTGCGAAATCTGCGGAATCTGCGTGAAGCCAAGACGGAGGGCAGAAAATGCTCATGCAGATTCCACAGATGGCGGCCAGCATTATTTGCCAAATTCGAACTGCTCGCACTTCAGACCGCTCTCGGTGTAGGCCTCGATGGCCGGCACCAGACGGGTGAAATGCGGCGAGTTGGAGTGCTTGTCGAGCACAGCCTGGTTTTGCCAGGTCTCACAGAACATCATCACTTTCGGATTGGTGCCGCTGCGGAAGATGTCGTAAGCCACGTTACCCTCGTCCTTGCGCGAATAGTCAATCAACTCCTTTGCCAATGCCAGCACCTTGTCGGCATCAGCTGTTTCTTTCAGCGTGAAGAATGCATTTAATCTAATCATAGTTGTACGGTTTATTTGTTTTAGATGGATGTAACCCGGGCGCGAAGCCCCATTACAACTGCAAATATAGCTAATCTCAACGAGAATACAGAGCCTGCCGTATTAAAAAAACATTAACAGGCTCCGCATTATCCCTTACTCCGCCACAAGTTCCAACACGTGGCTGGTGCCCTGTATCGCGGTGAGCACCGGCAAGCCGACCTTCATCAGGTAGTCGCCGGAATACTGCTGACCGTCGCAACTGAGGTCCGACCGCTTGCCAGGCATGAGGTTGATTTCCCTCACCGAGTAGCGGCGGGCAGCGTCGAGGCCCTGCAGACGCACGTTGCGCAGCGGCTCGTGGAAGCGCGGATGGAGGTCGTAAGCAAACACGACGGCATGGCCCTTCGACTGACTGACGTAGTTGACGGCGGCATGATTGGTCTCATAAGGCGAGACGAGGCGGTACTGCTCACCGTCGAGGATGACGTCGCTCAGACGGCGCCAGTTGGCTACAGCCTGCTGCGCATACTGGTAATCGCTTTTCGACATTGACTTCAGGTCGATGTCGAAGCCGAGCTTACACATCGAGGCCACGTCGGTGCGGAACTTCACCGAAGCCTGCCTGTTCCAGTTGGTTACGTGAGCGGCAATAGCCTTGGCGGGGAAGAACTTCGACATCGACCACTGGATGTAAAGACGCTCGAAGGGGTCGGTATCGTCGGAAGCCCACAGTTCGCCGAAATAGCGCAGCGACTCGTAGTCGCAGCGGGCGCCACCACCCGAGCAGAGCATCATCTCAAGCTTCGGATACTTGGCGTGGATGCGGTCGAGCACCTTGTAGAGTCCGCGCACGTAGTCGATATAGAGGTTGCCCTGATTGGCTTTCTCATAGGGTGAGTAGACGTTGGTGATGGGCGAGTTGCAGTCCCACTTGAAGTAGACGATGTTGGGGTTCTCGGTCATCAGCCGGTCGACGATGCCGAAGACATACTGCTGCACCTCGGGGTTGGAGAGGTCGAGCACGAGCTGGTTGCGATAATAATACGTCTTGCGGTTGGGCTGTTCGATGACCCAGTCGCGGTGCTTCTCGTAGAGCTCGCTTTTGGGGTTGACCATCTCGGGCTCAATCCACAAGCCGAACTTCACGCCGGCTTCCTGCGCAGCTTTGGTCAATGCGGGGATGCCGCCGGGTAGTTTGGTATGGGTCGGCTCCCAGTCACCAAGTCCGGCGTGGTCGTCTTTGCGCGGATATTTGTTGCCAAACCAACCGTCGTCGAGCAGGAACATATCCACGCCAAGGTCCTTAGCGTCTTTCATCAGTTGGGCGAGCGACTCCTGATTGAAGTTGAAGCCGGTGTTCTCCCAGTTGTTGAGCAGTGTCATGCGCGGGCCTTCGCCATTCCAGAGCTGATAGCGGCGCGCCCAGTCGTGCAGGTTGCGCGAGGCCTGCGAGGTACCGTTGTCGCTGAGGGTGAAGATGAAGGCGGGCGTGGAGAACGTCTCACCGGCCTTCAAGACATAGTCGGAGGCGTAGGGATTGATGCCGGGGATGATGCGCAGACAACCCACATTGTCCACCTCGAACGTACAGCTGAAGTTACCCGTCCAGCCGATGGTACCGAGCATCACACGACCCTCATGCTCGCGGGCGGGGCCGTCGATGCCGAGTTCAAAGAACGGCTCACTCTGCTCGGCGGCGCGTGTGCCGAGCTTGGTGTCGATAATCTTCTTGCCGAACTGCAGCTGTTGCATGCAAGGCTGCCCCTCGCGCGCCCAGTCGCTGGCGTAGTTGGTCAGGAAATATTTGTCGGCGTTGATATAGAACATGCCGCTGGCGTAGCGCCACAGCGTCACGGGTTTCTTCTCCTTATGGCTGATCTCGCTCCAGGTCTTGATGACGTTCTCCTTGGCGTAAGCCACATAGTGCAGCACCACCTCGTCGGCGTATTTGTCGTCGGCAAGCCGGATGACGGTCTCGGTGCCGCCGTTGACCGCCTTCTGTTCGCTGCTTTTATAATACAAATAAGTAGAGAGGTTACCGTCGGCATGGGTGATGGCCAGCGCGGGCTCAAACGAGTCCTCACCGCCGGAACTGGGATAGGCCTCGCGGCCGCGGATGCCGTAGGCGCCGTCGGAACCCGCCTTAATCCGCCAGTCGAAATGACTGAAGTCGGCCTCAGCGGCGGCGTCGAGTTTGTCGCCGAAGTAGACTTGATACAGGCGACCGTTGTCGCCCACCTGCAACACGAGGTCGATGTTGTCGGTACTGATGCGGATGTGCTGTTTGTCAGCCGCCTGCATGTTCAATGTCAGGATGAGCGGGGTGAGCAGTAAAGAGAGTTTTTTCATGATGATTGTATTTGGTAATCAACAGTGCAAATATAATCATTTTTCTGTAAAACCGCAATGAACGGTAAAGGGAATATTTCATATTGAGCTATGGGAGGTGCCATCATCCGGAATGAAACATTCGTAAAAAACCTTACAAAATGGCATCATCGTTTTTGCTCCTTCCAGCGATGGAAAAACGGGGAAAAAGCGATCGAAAAACGGGAAAACGGCGTTCAAAGTGGCGTTTTTGCCGCATCAAATCGCGATAGGTATCAAATCGCACCGCGATAGCTATGGTATCGCACTGCGATAGCTATGGTATCGAGACGCGATAGCTATGCTTTCGCACTGCGATAACTATGCTTTCGCGATGCGATAAGTATGGTATCGCGACGCGGTTGCCGTCTGAAGCGACCGCGGTTTTGGCCTTCTCGCGCACAAATCACTGATTGATAGCGATTTATAAAAAACCGACTTAAAATCGCCCAGAATCGCGTATTTTGGAGCGAAGGAGGGGTTGGTGGGTTTCGAGGCCCTTCTCGTGGCCCTCAAAACACTAAAAAACTTTACAGTATAGTGGCCGAAACGAGGCCGGTCACTACACTGTATGAGGGGGCTGCGGATGCGGCAGTAGATGGGCAGTGGAGGCGGCAGCGCCCTACTCCACCACCTTTCCGTCGAACAGATTGATGATGCGATGGGCCTGTTCGGCGTCGTGGGCGTTGTGGGTGACCATGACGATGGTGGCACCGTCCTGATTGAGTTCGGTGAGCAGTCGCATCACCTCGGCACCGTTCTTCGAGTCGAGGTTGCCGGTGGGCTCGTCGGCTAGGATGAGCTTAGGACCGAAGACCACGGCGCGGGCGATGGCCACGCGCTGCTGCTGACCGCCGGAGAGCTGGTGGGGGAAGTGGTTGGCACGATGGCTGATGTTCATGCGCTTCATCACCTCCTGCACTTTCTGCTTGCGCTCGCTCTTCGATATGCCGAGATAGGTGAGCGGCAGTTCGATGTTCTCTTCGACGTTGAGCTCGTCGATGAGGTTGAAGCTCTGGAAGACGAAGCCTATCTGGCCCTTGCGGATGGCTGTGCGCTCCTTCTCCTTCAGTTGCGACACCTCTTTGTCGCCGAGCCAGTACTGGCCCTCGGTAGGGTTGTCGAGGAGGCCGAGGATATTGAGCAGCGTCGATTTGCCGCAGCCCGATGGGCCCATGATGACGACGAACTCGCCGTCTTTTACTTCAAACGATACTTTGTCGAGCGCGATGGTCTCGACCTCTTCCGTGCGGAAGGTCTTGCTTAAGTCTTTTACTTTAATCATATCTTTGGTGTTTTATTGTTTTTATTGGGGGGCCGCTGCGAAACAGCGGCTTACTGAACCAAGCGGGAGAAGGCCTGCTCCTGCCCATCGGGGTGGCCCTTTTCCCTCCATTTTGGGAGGGTCTTCTACTCATCCATGAGATAAAGCACTGGATTGCCGTTGACAATCCTGCGGGCCGATAGCAGCAGGATGCTGATCACGATGATGAGCACCACCACGCCGACAGCCAAGAAGAGCAACGGCGAGAGCGTGATGCGGTCGGCAAACAGCTGCAGCCACTCCCTGGCGATGAGCCATGCCACGACAAGCCCTATGACGACGGCCGGGATGGCGAGCCTCAGCACGTCAGCCACGAGCATGCGGAAGATGTCGCGGGCCGTGGCTCCGTTGACCTTGCGGATGGCAATCTCCTTGCGGCGGCGGTTCACCTCGTCATTGGTGTAGCCGATGAGTCCCATGAGCGCGATGACCAGCGCAGTGATGCCGGTGGCAAGGGTGCCGACGCGGAAGCCGTTGGTGCTGCGATACTGATCAACGACCAAGTCGGAGTAAGGTATCACCTTCACTTCGCGGTCGGGCAACAACTGCTTCAACTGCTGGCGTGCCCGGTCGAGGTTATCGGGTGTGAGGTCGGTAAATCTTGCAAGGATGTATCTGTCGTCATCATAGTCATGGAAGAGCACGCTCGGACGCTGGTCACGGTTGAGCGAGGAGCCGATGCTGACATCCTGATATACACCGCATATCGTAGAGAAGGGATGCAGGCTGTCGGTATGCTCAGAGATGCAGATGTGCTGCCCGACGACGCTGCCCTGGCGGTGGGTGGTGGTGTGGAAGCGCTTGACAAACGACTCGCTGACCATCACCTCGCTGAGGTTGCTGTCGGCAGGCTCGGTGAAATTGCGGCCCTCGATGACCTTGATGCCCATAAGCTTCAAGTATCCGTCACCGACACCATACAGGTCTGCGATGTTGAAATACTCCGTGTCGTCACCCGGCAGGTAGATGTTGTTGCCACTGGCCCACTCAATGGGTAATGTCCATGCCGTCGTCACCTGTCCGATGAAGGGCAAAGAGCGCAGCGAGGCTATGGCCTGTTGCTTCTGATTGGTGGGGGCCTTATCGACCGTAACCACAGCGAGATGGCTGTAGTCATAGCCCATATTCTCATGCGTCACCTCGTGATACTGCTGTTGCACGACGGCGAGGAGGCAGAACATGATGGTGACCACGAGAAACTCAACCGACAGCATGACGAGCTTCCAGCGGCGGCGCGCCTCATGCACCCCGCGGAAAGCTGCCGTCACGGGTACCTTATAATAGATATAGCCCGGCACAAAGCCACCGACAAAGATGATGAAGAGGCAGATGAGGACGAGAATCCACGAGCCACGACTAAGCAGCATCGTGCTGACGGGTGCAGAGATATATTGCTCTATCGTCCCCTTGCAGACGAATATCAGCGCAAGGGCAAACAGGATGCCGATGAGCACGTGGACGAGCGACTCGCTGATGGTAATGCCGTAGATGGTGCGCCGCCCGCCGCCGAAGCATTTGCGCACGGCCATCTCGCGGAAGCGCAACACCACATTGCCCATGACGATGAGCAGGTAGTTGACCACCGTGGAGACCAAGAGGATGATGGCGAGCAGCGACATAATCCAGCACATCGTCTTCACCTGCGGATTGGAGGTATGGTCTTCGGTTATCTGCGTGAAAGAGTAGTCGAACTTCAGGCCAGCTTTCTCTGCCTCGGCATATTCGCTGTGCTGCTCCATCATCTTGCGCACATTGGGTTTCAGGTCGGCAATTGTCGCCCCTTTCCGCAGTTTGATGAAAGAGGAGTAGCGGTCAGTGCCGACCCAGTGATTGACGATATCGTAAGAGAAGACTTTCAACGTCGTGGGCAGCGATACAATGACATCAATGTCGCGCAGGTCGGAGTTAAAGGGGAAGTCGTCATAGACGCCCCCGATGATGAGCTTATAGTCGTAGTCGCGGAGGTCGAAGGCCTTGCCCACCACGTTGCCGCCAATGCGCCCGGCCATGGAGCGGCTCACCACACAGTAATACGGCCGGCTCAGTCCCTCCTTGAGGTTGCCCTGAACGGCCTTGCGGGGAAAGACATCAAAGAGGCAGCTGTCAGCCGCCTTGATCTCGTCGATGGTGAACTGCCGCCCGTCGATAGTCGCCTTCACATCACCTAACATGTGAGTGTAGCGTGTGGCGGCCTCCACCTGTGGCGACACAGCCTTAATGCCCGGTGCGACGGCTCCAGAGGTTTGTGACCACTCATTGTACTGTCCGTTCTGTACGATATCCTCGTTGACGGTGTAGGTGCGCTCGTGGCCGGGAAACCACGAGTCGAAGGTCTGTTCGTAGAACACCTCGGCGATGAGCACCGACGACACCGCGAGACCGAAGCCTAAGCAGACAATCTTGGCCAGGTTGTGCTGGCCGCGCCGGGGCAGGTTCTTGATGGCGCTGATAAAGTTGTTCATATGCTTATTCTTGCTTGATATTGTTCACAGGGTTCTCGTTGCCGGCCTTCCAGCTCTGCATAAATACGGCAAGCAGACTGACAATGAACACCACGGCACCGGCCACGAGTATCCACGGCCACCACACGGCACGGTAGCTGAACTGCGACATCCAGTGCTGCATGAGCCATACCGTCAGCGCGCTGCCGATGACAAAGGCCACGGCTACATACCGCATGAACGTGCCGATGAGGCGGCGGCGCACCTGCGCGCCGGTGGAGCCGAACACCTTGCGGATGGCTATTTCCTTGGCCCGCTGGCCGATGTAGTAGGTGGCCATGGCCACGAGTCCGAGCATGGAGATGAGAATGGCCATGAACGCAAAGATGGCGACGAGGTGAGAAGTGAGCTGTTCCTTATGGAACTTGTCCTGGATGATGCGGTCGGCAAACTGCGCGTCGTTGTCGGTCATCGTCTTGTGAAAGGCAGTGTGATAGACATCGGCCACCGTGTTGAAAGCGGCCTGCGGATTGCCTTTTACCTTGATGGAGACGGCCCAGGGATAATCCACCTGCGGCCTCACGTCGATAAACATCGGGTGCCGCTCGCGCTGGATGTTGTCGATAAGAAACTCGTTCATGCGCCCGCCATAGGTATCGAGGGAGTCGGTACCGTAGAAATTGTTCTTGCGCAGCAGTTCCTCGGGCCGGATGCCCATGACATTCCTGATGTCGGCCTCCGCCTGGCTGTTGATGTAAAAGTGGCGGGGCTGCGGCTTACTGCCGTCTTTCAGCGTGAGACCATAGACATCCATGAAGTTGGGGTCGGCAACAAAAAGCTGCATGGACACCCTCTTGCCGTTGAAGGCCATGGTGTTGTTGTTGCCTCCGTCAAGCGGCGTTCCCATCGATGCCGTCACATTGGCCACGCACGACTCCCGCCGGAGCAGGTCCATGAACGTGCGGATGGTGTTGGGATGGGTGTAGTCGAAGCTCGATACCACCAGCACATTGTCCTTGTTGAAGCCCATCGGCGCGTTGACGAGGTGGCTGAGCTGTGCCAGCATGACGAGGGCGCAGCCAAGCATCGTGATGGTGATGACGTTCTGGAAGACGATGAAGACGCGTCCCAGCACCATCTTGGTCTGATGGACAAACGTACCCTTGATGATCTCGATGGGCTTCACGCGCGAGGTGATGATGCCGGGAATGAAGCCGGAGAGCGCGCCGACGACAAGAATGAGCAGCAGCGACAGGCCGATGCAAGCCGGACTGAACAACCGGGAGACCTGCAGCGTGGTGTTGAGCTGGTGTCCCATAACCGGCGCAAGGGCCACAGCGAGGAGTAGCGCCACAAGCCAGGCCGAGAGGCAGAGCAGCATGCTCTCGGCCACAAGTTTGGCAAAGACACTGCGGCGGGTGGCTCCGAAGAGCTGGCGGGTGGCCATCTCGCGGGTACGGCGGCCGGAAAGGGCCACAGTGAGGTTGATATAGTTGGTCACGGCAAAGAGCAGAATGGCCAGCGTGGCCAGCATCAGAATGCTGATGAGTGTGGGGTTGCCGCGCCGCGTCACATCGTTTCCGGGCTGTACATCAGAGAGATAAAGGTGGGAGAAAGGCGTGGTGAAGGTCGATAGCTTCTCATCGGTAAAGATGAATTTAGGCCAGAATGTGGTGATGAACTGCGAAAGCTCCTTTCCGCGGCCGGCAAACGTATGGCCCGGCCGCATGAGCAGGAAGACGCTGCAGCCAGTCACGTTGACGCTGCCCTGCTCAAACATCTCGTCGGTGTTGGAAGCGTTGAAGAGCCTTCCCTCCTGGGCGAAGTTCATCAGCACGTCGGGACGGTTGAACACCGAGTTGTCCATATCCTGCATAACGCCCGTGACACAGAAGCGGATGGTGTCGGCAATGCTCACTGTCTGCCCCATGGCCTCGCCGTTGCCGAAGAGTCTGCGGGCATAGCTCCGGGTGATGACGATGCCGTTCCTGTCGTTGAGACAGGTCCGCCGGTCGCCCTCGATGAGCCTGTAGTCGAAAACGTGAAAGAAAGAGGTGTCAACAGCTAAGATATTGGCGGGCGTATAGTCGCCGCCAAAGCTCAGCCAGGCTTGGTTGAAGCATACGCCGCAGGCACTCTCTATCTCAGGATACTGCTTGCGGAAGTGCTTGACGTTGACGTGGTGAGTGCCGTCGCAGGTGTTGCCGTCGCCAAAGTCGAAGCACAGCACCTCAATGCGGCCGGCATTGTCAAGCTGTCTGTCGATGCTTCTCTCCTGCCAGGTATAGAGGCCGATGAGCATGACGAACATCAGTGAAACGCTGAGGCCGAAGAAGTTAATAAAGGTATAGCCCTTGTTGCGGGACAGAAAAACGAAAAAGCTCTTCATCATTTTATCTTTAGTTCTTTATAGTCCTTGTAACTCTCGTAGCCGCTGACGATGACGCGCTCGCCGGGCTCCAGTCCCTCCATCACCTCGTAGTACTGCGGGTTCTGCCGTCCGATGCGTATGTTGCGGCGGTAAGCCTTGTGGCCGGAGGCGTCGAGCACAAAGATCCACGAGCCGCCGGTAGTGCTGTAGAACGTGCCCTTGGGAATGAGGATGGCCTTCTTCGACTCGCCCAATTGCAGGTCGATGTAGTAGGTCTGACCGGTGCGGATGTTCTGCGGACGGCTGCCCTGGAAGATGAAGTCGATCTTGAAGCGTCCGTCGTGGACCTCTGGATAGACCTTGCGCACGGTGAGACGGTAGGTCTTGCCGTTTTGCGTGAAAGTGGCGGAGAGTCCGGAGTGTACGCGGTCGATGTAATGTTCATCGACCTGCGCCTCGACCTTGTAGTCGCTCAGGTCGTTGATGACACCAATCTTCTGACCGGCGGCGATGCTCTGACCGAGCTCCACGTCGAGCGTACCCACCTCGCCGTCGATGGTCGAGCGCACGTCGAGCTTGGCCTTGCGCTGTCGCACGAGCTCCACATTGCGGCGCATCGATGCCAGGTCGTTGCTCATCTGACTCATCTGCGCCTGCCGCATCTGCGCGCTCTTGCTCAGCCGCTGACGGATGAGGCGCCGCTTCTCGACGGCCAGTTGGTAGTCCTCCTTGGCTCTGAGGTATTCCTCACGCGAGTTGAGCTGCTCCTGCTGCAAGGCCGTCTGATGGTTGTAGGCCCGCTTCTTGGCTTGCTCATCCATCGCCAGTTGTGCAGCCTCGGTGCGGTTGTTCAACTGGTCCTGCTCCATCGAGAGCTGGGTATTGCGCAGCATGTCCTGCTTCTCGGCGAGCTCACTCTCGGCGTTGAGAATCTCGAGGTCGAGGTTGGAGTTGCTCAACCTGACGATGACGTCGCCCTTATGCACCTTGGTGCCCTCGTCGACGACTTTTTCCACGACGACACCACCCTCCTCGGGGGAGATTTGCACCACCTGGATGGGCACCACATTGCCGTCGAGACTGACGTAGTCGTCGAACTGCTTGTCCTCGACCGTGGCGATGCTCAGTCCGCGGTTGTCCACCTGCAGCGTCGAAGTGAAGTTGCCCAAGGCCAACCACACGAGCACGGCGACCAGCACAACGCCTCCACCAATCCACGGCCAGTACTTGCGTGGAATGCGGTATTTCTTCTGTTTCAGTTCTATATCCATTGCTATATATTCCTCTTTGAGTTAAGAGTTAGGAGTTAGGAGATAGGAGTTGGGGAATTCCTAACTCGTAATTCCTAACTCCTATCTCCTAACTTCTATCTTCTCTTTGGTTTCTTACTCAAGCGGTAGATGACGTGGAAGAGGACGTAGTTGGGCAGCACGTTACGCCATTCCTCGGTGCGCCCCTGTTCGTTCATCGTCACGCTGAGGTTGCTCAACTGATGGAGCATGTCGAAGCCGTCGAGCAGGAGGGTCAGTCCGAGCTTAGGGAAGGTCTTGGAGAGTCGTGCGTTCCACACCACGT
Organism: uncultured Prevotella sp.; assembly: GCA_900315835.1. Classification (GTDB taxonomy): domain Bacteria; phylum Bacteroidota; class Bacteroidia; order Bacteroidales; family Bacteroidaceae; genus Prevotella. The sequence goes on along the minus strand of ONAR01000001.1, from coordinate 66,162 downwards.
CGGTGGTGTTGGCTCCTCCGGCCTCGTAGCCCCTGCGGCTGTAGATGCTCAGGTCGGTGGCGAGTTCCACCTTGCCGGGCAGCGTGGCCTTGAGCGTGGGACCATAGTGGAAGTCCCACACGCGCTGCGTGGTGAAGCCCTCACGAGAACTGCTCGCGTAGTTGAATAGCACGTAGCCATTCAGGCCCAATCGGAGCCATGGGAACTTATACTCCAACTTCAGGTCTTCCGTGAACCAATGGTTGTGCACGACGCTGCGGGCAGGCTCGGCCACAGGGTCGGAGGCACTGGCCACCACAGTCATCAAGTCCACGCTGCGCGAGAAACTAAACTGCGTCTTCGTGTCGAGGCTGAGCAACTTGGTCTTGCCGATGGGCGTGGCGTAGTTGATGCCCTCTTGCAGGACACGGTTGCCATTGACGTTGTAAGGCCGGAACACGCGCACGCCAGTGCTGCGGTTGTAGGTATAGCCCATGGCGAGGGCGTTCTGATAGAGCCATACGGCAGTCCACACGTTGAAGTGGGTGTCTTGCTTGGTGTTGCTATCGCCATTGTAGGTCAACTCAAAGTAATGGGTATGAGCGTCTTTCAGGAGACTGTTGCCCAAGGTGATGTTCAGCGGGTCGGCATCGTTGCGCACGTCGATGAAGCGCACGAGGTCGGGCGTCTGATGGGTGAGGCGGTAGCGCAACTCGACGTATTTCTCCTGCTGGTCCCACATCTTGCGCACGACGATGAAGGGACTGAAGTGCCACGCGTGGCGGCGGAAGACGCCGTTGTAGTCGGCCTGCCGATAGTCCATGCGGTAGCTGTCGTGGCTCAGGGGCAGATAGACGTTGATCCAAAGGTCCTTGTCGTCGCCGTGCCACCGTGAGATGGACCACGTGAGCATCAGCTGATTGGACACGCGGCGTTGCTTGCGCCAGAAACTGTTCTGCATGTCGAGCGTACTCTCATACTCACTCAGCGAGGGCAGCGTGCCAAGCCCTGTGGAGGCTTCAGCATCGTAGCCGGCCAGTTGGTCGAGACGATAGAGGGCATAGTCGTGGTGCTGGTGTTCCACGGTCAACTTATACGCCGGGCGGATGAACATGATGTCGTTGAACCAGTATTCATATTGAGGACTGAGACTGAACGACAGCGTGCGGTTGGGCTGTCCGTGCTCGTAGCGGTTGCGGTAGTCAGTCGTGGCCGTTGCCTGATTGGGATAGTCGAGCCGGTACTGCGAGAAGACGTTGGAGGTGTTTGACTTGTAGTCGACGTTGCCGTTGAAGATGAACGAACTCATCATGTCCTCGGCAAGGTTTTGGTTGTAAGAGAAATCGGTTCCCGTCTCCACGCGGTCACCCTTGGCCAGTTGGTTGTTGAGCAACCGGTTGGCGGCGATGCTGCGCAGCAACTGCCCGGCCTGCGGCCTGCTGATGGAGTCGATGAGGCGGGCTGCGTCCTCAACATATTGTACTGGGTCCTGATTGAACGTGGCTGAGGCGACGGCAGACCTGTTGCGCGTGTGCTGCCACGAGAAGGAAGGCTCCAGCTCAAAAGAGACCATTCTGTTGGGCGTCCATTGCCAGTCGTGACTGGTGGCGAGGCTCACGGAGTGGTTGTTGGCTTGTTGCTGCATGCGCGTCCACGAGTCGCCACCCGTCAGGTAGTTGAGCGTGCTTTGCCGGGTCAGGCTGCTCTCATCGTTATGTGCCACGGTGGCGCTACCTGTGAGTTTATATTTCGTATCTTTTTGCTTCACGAGATAGTCCAGTCCGGCCTGCCGCTGTGTCTTCTCGCCCGCCGGCATCCTGTCGGGCGTCCATGTGGTCGACTCACCGGGTCGGCGGGCATCGTTGAGGTTGTTGAGGTTGCCGAAGACGGAGACGCGCGAGTGGTTGGTGAAACGCAGGGCGAAGAGCCGGGCCAAGTAGCGGTCATGGGTACCGCCGCCCACCTCGACATTGGCTATCCAACCGGTGTTGTACTCCCGCTTCAAATGCACGTCCATCACGTAGGTCTCGTCGCCGAGTTTCTTGTGGAGCATCTGCCCGCGCAGACTCGACTTGTCATAGACCTTCACCTGCTTGACCATGTAGGCGGGCAGGTTGTCGAGCATGATCTGGCGGTCTTTGGAGAAGAAGTCCTCGCCGTTGAGCAGCAGGCTCTCCACATACTTGCCGTTGACATAGATGCGGCCGTCGTCCTTCAGTTCCACGCCGGGCAGCTGACGGATGAGTCCGTCGAGCATGCTTCCTTCGGAGAGCTGGAAGGCATCGGCGTTGAAGACGAGCGTGTCGCCCTTGTTGTAGAACTTGATCTTCGTTGCCTTGACCTGCACCTCGCCGAGGCTCACCGTCTTGGGTGCACGCTTCATCAGCAGGTCGGGGGCAAAGCGCATGGACTTGTCTCCACGCGCCTTTGTCTTCTTGGCAGGCAGCAGCACGTAGGTGGTCTCATAGCCTTCGAGCTCAGCCTTGAGGAGCATGTCTTGCATGTTGGAGGTGGGACTGGTGACCCAATAGACATCGGTCAGGTCGCTGGACTGCTGGTTCTTGGAGGTGTGGCCCGTGGAGTCGACCACCATGCTGTCGGTGGTCAACAGCGACACGCGGACACCATCGAGAAGCACGTGGGTGAGGTAGTCCTTCGCCTGGCCGATGACCATGCAGGGCTTGTCCTTCTTCTGAGCCATGACGGGGGTCACACTATAAAACGCAGCGAGCAGCATCATCAGGGGGAGTAATCTTTTCCAAGTCATATCTGAGTATAAATGATTCAATAGAATAACGAAGGTTTGCGAATAGCTTAAACAGGATTTAACGTTAATTACAGCTCGCCGGTCAAATAGTAGTTGACGAGCCGGGCTTTGAGCGCCAGCATCATCTTGCACTGCAACAGCTGCAGGCGGCTCTGCAGCAGCGTCTGCGCCGTGGTGTGGAGGTCGAAAACCGAGAGGATGCCTTCCTCGTATTTGCGGCTGGAGAGGTAATGCGCCAGCGAGTCTGACGCCACCTTCGACTGCAGCTGCTGCACCTCACGGGCATAGCCGCGGTAGTCGAGCACTGCCTGCACGGCGCCGTCATGCTGACGGCGGCGGGTGTCCTCCACGTCGAGGCAGGCTTTCTGCCAGTCGGTCTTGGCCCTACGGACCCGGTTCCACGCTGTGGGTGAGACGAGAGGTATGGAAAGTGTCATGTAGATATACTCACCCATGTTGTTGTGGAACTGTGAACCGAAGCTGGCCGTCTGCCCGCCTGCGGTGAGGTTCTTATAATAGTTGGTTGCGATGCTGCCGTTCAGCGTCAGCTTCGGCAAGAGGTTGGCGCGCTGTATCTTCCATTCAAGGCGGGCCCGCTCAGCAGTGGCCTCAGCGAGCGTCATGTCGGGGCGGTTGCTGGTGAAGTAGCCGCTGGCCATCAGGCTGTCGCAGGCCCGGCGGCTGGCGGGCAACTGGGCGGCGGCAGCCACATCGACGGGCAGCGAACCCACGCTGAGGCTGTCGGCGGCGGGGAAGTTCATCTCCGTCTTCAGGTCGTTGAGCGCCTTGGCAGCGAGGTTACGCTGATGGAGCAGGTTGTACTCATCCTCGGCCACCTGACTCTCCACCTGCACCACGTCGGGCCGACTCTTCTCGCCGAGTTCAAAAAGGCGGCGGGTCTTGGCGAGGAGCGCCTTCGAGTCCTGCAACTTCTCGGTCATGAGGTCGATGGTCCGGCGGGTATAGACGGCGTCGACATACCGCTGCATGACGCTCATCTCCTTATCGTCGCGCGCCCTCTGCACGGCGGTCGGTGCCACATTGCGGTCGAGCCGCGCCTGTCGGAAAGCGTTCCAGGTGGCGCCAAAGTCGAACAGCGTCATCGAAGCGCCTACGGCATAGTAGTTGTTGAACGTCGTTATGTTGTTATAGGTATTGGTCTCCGGGTCGATGTTACGGCCCCAGTTGTACTGTCCGCCGGCCTGCGCCTCAACCGAAGGCAGGAAGTCGAGCAGCGCCGTACGGTAGTCGGCCTTCTTCTGCCGCATCTCCAGCGTCTGACGGCCCACCTCGGTGGCGTGCTCCATGGCGTAGGCCATGCAGCGGTCGAGCGACCACGGCTCCTGAGCAACACGCTGCGCAAGCACCCGTGGCTCCTGAGCGGAAGCACCCGAGGCTCCTACCCGCTGCTCTTGACCGTAAGCACCCGCGGTCAGCGCCAGCCCGATAACGATGATAATCATTGCCTTTTTCATACGCTAAACATAAGGCCAATACCGTGCCAAAGTCACAATCGATTGACTATCAGCCGCCTTCCGTTTAGTCCTCTTTCCGTGAGTGTCCAATAATTAGACACTCGCTGTCCAAATATTGGACAACAGCCGCCCCCTTTCGTCAGCTTCGTTGGGTGCCTCGCCTTCTCCGTCATCTTCCTTTCGTCGGCTCCGTTGGGTGTCTCGCCCTTTTAAGGCGAGGGGTATCGCATCAAAAAAACCACGCTTCCTCGCCCCCGGTGCTAATTATTTTTCGTACATTTGCCGCCAAAACCATTCAGCATGAAGCACGGAACACTACTCGTCGTCGACGACAACCGCAATATCCTCGCCACGGTGAAGATGGTGATGCAGCAGACCTTCGACAAGATTATCTGCATTGCCTCCCCCTCCGGTCTCTCCACGCGACTCCGAGAGGACCAGCCCGACGTGGTGCTGCTCGACATGAACTTCCACAGCGGCATCAACAACGGCAACGAAGGCCTCTATTGGCTGCGCGAGATCAAGCGCCTGCGGCCTCAGACCGCCGTGGTGCTGTTCACCGCCTACGCCGACATCGAACTGGCGGTGACCGGACTCAAAGACGGCGCCGACGACTTCATCGTCAAACCGTTCAACAACCAGAAGCTCATTCAGACGCTCTCCGACGCCTACGACAAAACCCATAAACACAACAAATCCACGGCCCCCGCACCGTCGGTGATGGTCTGGGGCGAGTCGCCCGCCATGCGCCAACTGCGCGAGACCGTGGAGAAGGTGGCCGCCACCGACGCCAACATCCTCATCACCGGCGAAAACGGTACCGGTAAGGAGGTATTGGCGCGAGAAATCCACCGTTTGTCGAAGCGCGCCGACCACCAGCTCATGCCCATCGACATGGGCGCCATCACCGAGACGCTCTTCGAGAGTGAGCTCTTCGGCTACGTCAAAGGCGCCTTCACCGACGCCAAGGCCGACAAACCGGGTAAGTTTGAACTCGCCCAGGGCAGCACGCTCTTCCTCGACGAGATTGGCAACCTCAGCTACGCCCTGCAGGCTAAGTTGCTCACCGCCCTGCAGCGCCGCACCATCGTCCGCGTGGGTGGCAGCACGCCCATCGCCATCGACGTTCGCCTCATCTGCGCCACCAACCGCGACCTCGAGGAGATGGTGCGTCAAGGCGCCTTCCGCGAGGACCTGCTCTACCGCATCAACACCATCCACCTCCATCTGCCGCCACTCCGTGAGCGCCGCGGCGACATCATGACCTACGCCCGCTTGTTTCTCGACCGCTATGCCGCACTCTACGACAAAAGCGGCATGACCTTCGCCACCGATGCCGTGGAGAAGATGGAGTCGCTGCCGTGGATGGGCAACATCCGCGAGCTGCAACACGCCGTGGAGAAGGCCGTCATCCTCAACGACAGCGGCGAGGTGCACGCCGACGAAATCGAAGGCAGCAGCCGACCCACCATCCCGGCCGACGACGCCCCGCAGACGCTCGACGACATGGAGCGCTCACTCATCGCCCGCACCATCAGCGCCTGCGAGGGCAACCTCTCGCAGGTAGCCTCACAGTTGGGCATCTCCCGACAGACGCTCTACAATAAGATAAAGAAATACGGATTGTAACCATGCTGACCATCATTCTCGCTGTCATCGTCGTACTCCTTGCCGTAGCCGTGGCCATATTGGTCAGGCGCAATCGCCGCAACGTGAAGAAAGCGGAGTTTCTCTTCAACGCGCTCGACAACGGCGACTACTCTTTCCGCTTCAATGAACAGGGAATGTGGGATAGCAACAAAGCCATCAACGTCGCGCTTAACCGGGTGAAGGAAATCCTTCAACACGCGCGCGACGAACAGATGGAAAAGGAAAAATACTTTGAGCTGATACTCGACTCGGTCGATACGGGTATCCTCGTAGTTGACGAGCACCGCGGACTGGTGCTGCGCAGCAATGCCGCCGCCCAGCGGTTGCTTCAACGCGACGCCGTGACCCACATCAATCAGGTGAAGGAGCAGCTGAAGCGCTTCTCCGTTCACGAGACCCACACCACGCTCAGCGGCCGGCAGGTGCGCATCATGGCCATCAGCGATATCGGCGGCGAGTTGGCCAATCAGGAGATTGACTCATGGGTGAGGCTCATCCGCGTGTTGACGCATGAGATTATGAACACACTCACGCCGGTCATCTCGCTCAGCGAGGCGTTGTTGCCCAAGGCCGAAGGCGAGCAACGCGAGGCGTTGGAGGTTATACACCACACCAGCAAGGACCTCATCGGCTTCGTGGAGAACTACCGTAAGTTCACCCACGTGCCCACGCCTCAGCCGACGCTCTTCTATGTGAAGCCTTTCCTGGAACGTATGGCGGCACAGGCCCGGCCACTCATCAAGGAGGGCGTGGCGGTGAACATCGACGTGGCGCCCCATGACCTGCTGGTTTATGCCGACGAGAGCCTCATCACCCGCGTCATGACCAACCTGCTGAAGAATGCGGGTGAGGCGACAGCTAACGGCCAGCATATCTGGCTCAAGGCTTACACCAACAGCAGTGAGGCGGTCATCATCGACGTGTCGGATAACGGCGAACCAATACCCGCAGACATCGTCGACCACATCTTCATTCCCTTCTTTACCACCAAAGCTTCGGGCAGCGGCATCGGCCTCTCGCTCTCCCGCCAGATTATGCGCGTGAGCAACGGATCGCTGACGCTGGTCGACAGGGGCGGCGCCGCACCCACCACCTTCCGCTTGACTTTCGCGTAAGCGGTCCGGTTCTCTTCCCCCATCAGACCCATAAAACCCATTCAACCCATCCTCCCCATCACCCCCATCATCCTCTACCCCTGGTACATCCTATCCTCAAACGCCGACAGCGCGGCCTTGGCGCCTTCACCCATCGCAATCATAATCTGCTTGAAGGGCACCGTACTCACGTCGCCAGCCGCATAGACGCCGGCCGCCGAGGTGTGGTTGCGCTCATCGATGACAATCTCGCCGCGGCGGTTGAGCTCCAACGCGCCCTTGAACACTCCACTATTGGGCTGGAGCCCAATCTGCACAAACACACCATCGAGCGCCTCGTGGGTCACTTCCTCGGTGGCGAGGTTGCGCACGTCGATGCCCGTGAGCTTACCGTCGCTGCTGGTCAGGGCAATGGTCTGGCTTTGCGTATGGATATCGACGTTGGGCAGCGCGCGTAACTTCTCCTGCAGCACATCGTCGGCCTTCATCGCGGTGCCGAACTCATACAGCGTTACATGGCTGCAGATATTGGCCAAGTCGATGGCTGCCTCAACGCCACTGTTGCCGCCGCCGATGACCGCCACACGCCGTCCTTTATAGAAGGGACCATCGCAATGCGGACAGAAATGAACACCGTGGCCAATGAGCTGATCCTCACCCTCGAGTCCGAGGCGGCGCCAGCCCGCACCCGTAGCGATGATGACGCGCGGCGAGAGGAAGGTCTCTCCGCCTTTCACCTCCACGCGCTTCTCATCGCCGGAGAAGTCGACGCCGGTAATCCTGCGGTCGGTGAACACGTCGATGGGATAGGCCGCGAGATGTGCGGCGAGGTCGGAGGCCAACTGCGTACCCGTGGTCTTTGCCACACTGATGACGTTCTCGATGCCCGTCGTATCGTTGACCTGACCACCGATGCGCCTTGCCACGACGGCTACGCGCAACCCCTTTCGGGCGGCGTAGATGGCTGATGCCGCTCCGGCAGGACCACCACCTAACACCGTTAGATCATACTTCCGCTCCACGGGTTCGGGTGCGGCGGCCGAGGTAGCGAAACGCTCCTCGAGTTTCTCAAGCAGCGACCCAAGGTTGCCCCGACCAATGTGCAGCAGCTCACCGTTGGCATAGACCGACGGCACCGCCTGAATGCCGAGGCGCGTCGTCTCTTCCTGGTTGACGCCGCCATCGACCATCTCGCTTGTAATGCGGGCATTGAGCAGCGCCATGACGTTGAGTGCCTGCACCACGTCGGGGCAGTTCGTACATGTTAGTGATACGTAGGTCTTGAGTTCGATGTCAGCATCGAGCGCCTTGATGCGGCGGGCGATGGCCTCGTCGGGCAGGTTTCGCCCCTGACCGTCGGCATTGAGCAGGGCCAACAGCAGCGACGTAAATTCATGACCGTTGGGTATGCCGCGGAAGGCAATACCGAGGTCGCGGCCGTCTTTGAGGATGGAGAATCGGAAGACCGGCCCCTCATGATACTCCACATGAAGCAGCGGACTCGTCGAGGCCACATCCTCCACAAACTCACAAAAGCGCGCGTCGTCGACAGTGCCACGGCCGCGCTCCACACTGAACGTGAAGGAGGAGCTGAGTCGCCCCAGCACCTCTCTCACTTGATTGATGACTTGCGCTTCCAGCATAGTTCTTAGAGCTTACCTACGAGGTCAATACTGGGTTTCAAAGTCTCAGCGCCTTCCTCCCACTTGGCTGGGCAGACCTCACCGTCGTGGGTAGCGACATACTGGGCAGCGCGCACCTTGCGCACGAGCTCATCGGCGTTGCGGCCGATGCTGTTGTCCTGAATCTCAGCCAACTTCACCAGGCCCTGAGGGTCGACCAGGAAGGTGCCGCGGTAAGCCACGCCCTCATCCTCCTTGTAGACGCCGAAGCCGCGCGAAAGCACTGCCAAGGGGTCGGCGAGCATGGTGTACTGCAGTTTGGCGATGCGGTCCGAGGTATCGTGCCATGCCTTGTGAACGAAGTGGCTGTCGGTGCTGACGGAGAACACTTCCACGCCCATGGCCTTCAGCTCGTCGTACTTATTCTGCAGGTCCTCCAGTTCGGTGGGGCAGACGAAGGTGAAGTCGGCGGGGTAGAAGAAGAACAGGGCCCACTTGCCTTCTACGTCCTTGCTGCTGACGGTTTTGAAACTGCCGTTCTGGAAGGCCTGAACGGTGAACTCGGGGAAATGACGATTGATAATTGATTCCATAATGCTATTCTTAAATTATTGAGATTAAACTTATGTCCTTTTGACGCTGCAAAGGTAGGGCTAATCCGCCGGCGCCGCAACAGCCTCAGTCTATCGCCCGATTGATAATTTCTATAATGTGGCCTAACGCCAAAGAAATCAATGAAATAGCAGCAGCCGAAAAACATCGGACGGAGCATAATTCTACCCACAAATGATGATTTTGTCGTCGCAGGACGCGGCTATTACGAAGAAAATGGCTATTTTTGCGGAAACATTCCTCGCTATGACGCTACAACAATTGGAATACATACTGGCGCTCGACCGCTATGGCAACTTCGCCAAAGCGGCCTTTGCCTGCGACGTGACGCAGCCCACGCTCAGCGCGATGATACAGAAGTTGGAAACCGAACTCGGCATGAAGATCTTCGACCGTCGACGTCAGCCGGTCGTGGCCACACGCGATGGCCGGGCGGTGATTGAGCAAGCCAAGGAGGTGCTGCATCAGACGCGCCGCATCAAACAGACTGTGGAAGAGGAGAAAGGCACCCTCGCCGGAACGTTCACCATGGGTGTTTTGCCGACCATAGCGCCCTACCTCATTCCGCAGTTCTTCCCTCAACTGATGAATGAGCACCCGGAGCTCGACGCCCGCATGGTGGAACTGAAGACGGCCGACATCAAACGGGCGCTGGCCAACGGCGACCTCGATGCCGCCATCGTGGCGAATATCGACGGCCTCGACGACTTCGTCAAGCATCCGCTTTATTCCGAGCGCTTCCTGGCTTACGTTTCGGAGCAAGACCCGCTGTTCGCCAAGGACCGCATCAAGGTCACTGACCTCACCGACGAATACCTCTGGCTGCTCGATGAGGGTCACTGCTTCCGCGACCAACTCGTGAAGTTCTGTAGCCTGCAGTCGGCCGCGCGCAGCAAGAAGGCTTATACGTTGGGCAGCATCGAGACGTTCATGCGCATCGTGGAGCATGGCAAGGGGGTAACGTTCATCCCCGAGCTGGCGCTGACGCAACTCAATGAGAATCAGCTCCGTCTCGTTCGCCACTTCATCCTTCCCGAGCCTCGCCGCGAGATTATCATGATCACCCGCCCCGACTTCATCCGCAACAAGTTGCTCAACGTCATCATTGAGCGGATACGTACTGCGGTGGGGAAGTTGCTGTAGGTTCAGAAGACAGAAGCTGTTGGAAGTCCAGAAGCTGTTGGAAGTCCAGAAGTCCAGAAGTCCAGAAGTCCAGTCATTACAATAAGTGGGAATTGGAGAAGTCCGGAAGACTGAAGCTATTGGAAGTCCGGAAGACAGAAGCTATTGGAAGTCCAGAAGTCCGGAAGTCCAGAAGTCCGGAAGTCCAGTCAATACAATAAGCAGAAGAAGGAACATCGAAGAAGCGAAGTAGGAGCGTCATCATTCTTGACCACGACGCTCCTACTTGATGCCCTACGAGAGCTGATACGGTGCGCACCCCCTCCCCCTCCTCGGGAGGGGGCCGGGGGGGCCGGTTTTTTATTCGTCCAGCGTGAAGCAGAAATACACCCAGTTGACGAGGTCGGCCATGGTATTGGTCTGAACCTCCTCGAGAGAGAACCAACCGAACTTGGTGCTGGGATCATATTTCTTGTAGCCGTTGCCGTTGAGGATACAGAAGTCCTTGATGTAGACATCGGCATCCTTGCCATACGGATAGAGGTTCACCCAATCGTCATCATACCAGTAAATCAGGTTGCCGTAGGAGGTACCCTCCTGGTAGAGCGGACTGTTGCCCGGCACCGTGATGTTGAACTCGCTGCCTTTGATGGTGAACATCAGCTCATAGCCGCTGTTCATGAAGTCGGAGAACAGGTAAGAGCCATCGCCCAGGTCGATGGCTTTCTCCGTCCATCGCGTAGTCAGCAAGCCGTTGATCCAGCAAGTGAACTTGACGTATTTCAGGATGGAGATGGTGCCGTTGAAGGTGTAGCCGCCATCGAGCAGCGCATAAGGGTCGACCTCATCGCTGTTCAGCGTCAGACTGTATTTGAACGGACCCGTCGTGGCGGTGTCGGGAATGGCCACATGAACGTAAGCCACCGAGTCGCCGTCGTTGAAGGTCACCGTATCGCTCACAGTGACGCCCGGCGTGGTGTCGCTGCTCTTGCTCACGGGCACGGAGAGCTTGCCCCGCGTGGTGTTTCTCACCACCGTGAGGTCGAACCGATAGGTTGAGGTATCATTGCGGTCGCAGATGGTGAGCTCGGCGTTGCTGCCCGAGAAGTGCACCTGCTGGTTGTCGGCTGCCAGAGGCTCGGCAGGCTGATAGTTGTCATCGCTGGAGCATCCCGCCATGAACAGCGCCATGAGCAGGGGAAGGAGCATGATGTATTTCTTCATAATGATGATGCTTTGATTAACGAATGGTTTCAAACTGACTTATTTGCCTGCGGCCTCATAACCTGACGGGTCGGGGTTGTTGATGATGGCCGTATTGTACTGCGCCTCACCACCGCGGGTGATGCAGAAGTTCATGGCCGGAGCCACATAGCCGTCGTCAAAGTTGTACTGATAGTTGTCGGGATGGTTGGAGCCGTCGTATTTGAGGGTGAAGTCCATCCTGAGCCGTTTATAGTCGAAGTAGGTCAGACCCTCACCCCAGAATTCGATGCGCTTCTGCCGGATGAGCTCGCGGGTGAAATCCTCGAGCGTCGATTCCGAGCAGTTGTAAGGCGTGGGGTCGTCGGCCGTCGCCGTGCAACGGTAGGTATTCATGAAGGCGTTCAACTTCGTCTCACCTGCTGCGACACCGTCGACATGCGCCGTAGCCTCAGCGTCGATGAAGTACATCTCCTCCACACGCATCAGAGGAATGGCGACAGCGGCACCCACCGTATAGTCGCTCTGGTTGTTGTCGCCGGGCTTGAACTTCAGTCCGGCATAGGCGGGCACCTTCGCGAAGTCGGAGTCGGCAAGGATGGTGGTGTAGTTGCGCTTCTTCGAGATGTCGCCCGCATCATCGGGACTCACCCATGTTTTTTTGCGCCAGTCGGCATCGTCGATGTAGGTATAGAGGCCAGCATCAATCTCGCGGTAGGCCTTGTAGACGGGGCCGCCGATGCCGAACTGCGTCTCCGAGCTCATGAATGAGATGAAGTTATCCCACGACCAGTAGGAGTCGTCGGTCATGTCGTCGGCGCTGATCTTGACGGCAAACATCCATGCGTCGTTGGTCTTGTTGAATCCATCATACCACTGCGACCTCGTCATCGGCGTGTAGCCCGACTCGGCCAGTTGGGCATGAATGAAGTAAGCCATGGCGCGATAACCGTAGGCGCTGCCCACATAGAGCGCATTCTCGTCAGACGGCGATGCCGCGGTGCTGTCGGCTTTCATCACGCGGTTGGCCCGGTCGATGATGTTATAGTACAGCCGCCACGTGTCGTAGCTGTAAGCGTAGGTGGGGCCGAGGTAGTTGCCCTCGCTGAAATACATGAAATAGTCGTAGCCCGTGCTGTAGACGGGTATCTGACCCGTCATGGCGTCGAGCTCAATCATCTGACCCGCAAAGCCGCAGGCGTTATAGCTCGTGCCCATGCTGATCATCTGTTTGGCCACGGCATTGCTCAGTTCGGCTATCGTACCCGATGTGGTGTTGAGCTGGTCTTTCGTCAGTCCATTGGTGGGCGTCTCCTCATCGAGACAGCTGCTGAGCATCGGCAGTGTGAGGACTGCGGCAAGGATATATTTGATGTATGCTTTCATATCAGTGCGTTGATTAAGTTAGAATTTCACCGTGATACCACCCGAGATGCTGCGGATAGGCTGGAACGTGTTGGACGCCTGCACCAATCCGTTGATGGCCGAACGTGGGTCGTAGCCCTTGCGCTTGGTCCAGTAATACACGTTATCGGCACTGCAGTAGACGCGCACACTGGTCAGGCCGAGCGGCTTAATCCAGTCCTTGGGCAGGGTGTAGCCGAGGCTGACGTTCTTCAGCGTGAGCGACGACGAGTTGGTCAGGAAGCGGTCGGAGACATAGCTGCTGCCCTCATCCATATACTGGAAGCGGGGAATGTCGCTGCTGGTGTTGTCGGCGCTCCATACGTTGTACAGGTCCTTGTGCAGGTTGCCGCGCTCCGACGACGAGGTGGGCGACCCCATGAGCGACATGTAGCCGTAGTCGAGGCCCTTGCCGCCGAGACTGTAGATGAAGCTGCAGCTGAGGTCGAAGTCATAGACCTTCAGGCTGGTGCCGAAGCCGCCGTAGACGTCGGGGTTGGCGTCGTCGCAGACATAATACGAGGCCTTGGAATAGTCATAGGTGGTCGACTCGGTGCCATCGGTATTCTTCACATACCACGTGCTGCGGCCCTGACTGTCGACGCCGGCATACTTCGGAATGTACCACGTGTAGAGCGGCAGGCCCTCGCCGATGAAGTTGTAGCTGGAGCTGTAGCCGTAGTAGCCGTCCGACTGCGCCGTCTTGTTCTCGGCGGGCATGTAGGTCACCTCGTTCTTGTTGTGCGAGAGGTTGAGGTCGAGGCTCCACGTTACGTTGCGCGTGCGGATGACGTCGCCGTTGAGCGAGAGCTCGATGCCTTTGTTGACCATATCGCCCACATTGTCGTAGTAACCGCTGTAGCCGATGGAGGTAGGCGTAGTGACCCACAGCAGCATGTCGGTGGTCTTGCGGTGGTAGTATTCCACGCTACCCGACAACCGGTGGTTGAAAAGCGTGAAGTCGATACCTGCGTTGAAGTTGCCGTTCTTCTCCCAAGTGATGTCGTTCTTTCCCTTAGCCGAGAAGTCGAGGGCAGCCTCGCCGCCTACAGAACTGATGTTATAGAAGTCGATATAGCGGAAGTCGCCGATGTTGTCGTTGCCCTGCTCACCGTAGCTGGCCTTGAGCTTGAGCTCATCAATCCAGTTGTTCTTGGGGAACCAACGCTCCTTGTTGATGATCCACGCCCCGCCGAGCGACCAGAAGTTACCCCACCGGTAATCGGGGTCGAAGCGTGAGCTGCCGTCGCGGCGGTAGGAGAACGAGGCGAAATAGCGGCTGTCGTAGTCGTAGTTGGCGCGGAAGAAGTAACCCTCCACGTTATAAGTAGAGGAGTAACCGTCAGTTGAGAGCATCGTCACGGCTCCGGCCAGCTCCTTGTTGGCGGCGTAGTTGACGATGTTGTGCTTGGCGGCGCCCAAGGTACCGTCGTAGTCGCGGGTGTATTCGTGACCGAACAGCAGGTAGAGGGAGTGCTTGCCGAAACTGCGCGACCAGTTGAGCAGCTGCTGGGTGTTGACCGAATAGGTGCGGTAGCTGTAGGTGCTGAGGTATCCGCCCGTTGAACCATTGTAGCCGTAATCGGGCGATGCGCCTGTCATTGAGCGGTTCTCGGTGTCGTAGACGTTGACGTTGAGCGTGAGCTTGAAGTCGCGCAGGAAGGTGAAGTCGGAGTAAGCGGCAAAGCCGAAAGCGTTGCTCTTGCTCTTATTGTAAGTCAGCAGGTCGTCCTGGACATAGTTGTCGCCCTTGCCATTGGGGCGCAGCACGCCAGTCACGAGACCGTCGCCGTACTTACTTGCGTAAAGGCGCAGGTAATGGCGGTCAGCGCCACGACTAAAAGCATTAAAATCCTTCTCTCCATATACTATATACTATTTTTTTATTAAAGTTTCAAACATCTCTTGCCTCATCTCATCTATTCCTTTGCCGTCATCCTGGTATTGTTCTTCCGCTTTCTCGGTCTTGCGCTTCCGCTACGTCGGGAATGGCAGCGAAACGCACTATTTATGTCTTATTCGCGAACTCGCGGTACTAAAAAAATATAAATAGTTTACACGAGTATAGAAAACTTCGTACCTTTGCAATCTTAAAAAGACTAAGGAGACAAGGAGACGAGACACATGAAGGACCTCTACAGAGTAGGTATTGACGTTGGGTCAACCACTGCGAAGATTGCCGTGCTTGACCAAGACAATCGCATGGTTTATTCACGCTACGAGCGCCACAATGCTAAGGTTGCCGAATTGGTGAGCGAATATCTCAACGATATCGCCGGTAAGTTGGGCGACATCCGCCTGAGTCTGTGCGTCACCGGTTCGGTGGGCATGTCCACGGCCGAGCAGTTGGGCGCCGCATTCGTACAGGAGGTCGTAGCGGCCACCGTCTTCGCCCGCAACCGTTATCCCGAGGCCAAGGCGCTCATCGATATCGGCGGTGAGGACGCCAAAGTGGTGTTCTTCAACGGCAAGTCGATGGAGCTGCGCATGAACGGCAACTGCGCCGGTGGTACGGGTGCCTTCATCGACCAGATGTCGGTGCTCATGGGCTGCAGCAACCAGCAGATGAACGACCTCGCCATGAAGTCGACCCACCTCTACCCGATGGCCGCCCGATGCGGCGTATTCGCCAAGACCGACATCCAGAACCTTATGTCGCGCAACCTGCCCGAGAGCGATATCGCTGCGAGCATCTTCCACAGCATCGCCGTGCAGACGGTCACCACGCTCAGCCACGGCTGCGACTTCTCCGCCCCCATCCTGCTCTGCGGCGGACCGCTCACCTTCCTCCCCGCCCTGCGCAAGGCCTTCGCCGACTATCTCCAACTCTCGCTCGACGACTTCATCGTACTCAAGGAAGGTAACCTCATCCCCGCCCTGGGCTGCGCCATCAGAGCCGCAGCCGCCGACGAAGCCCACACCACTACCCTATCCGCACTCATCCGCCATTTCTCCGACGCCATAGCCCACAAGCCGCAACACGACGCCGAACCCGCAAGCGCGACCACTTCATGCAACGCTTCATGCAGCACCACTTGCGCTAACGATGATGCCTCATCTTCCGCCAACGAAGACGACGAGCTGCAACCGCTCTTCACCTCTGAGGCCGACCATCAGGCCTGGCTCAATGACAAAGCGCAATACGCCACACCCGTCTACCCCATGGAAGCCGGTGACGAATATGTCACCATCGGCATCGACTCCGGTTCGACGACCACAAAGATCATCGCCGTGCGCGCCAGAGGCGACCGTAAGGGGCAGATTATCTTCACCGACTACTCGATGAACCTCGGCAACCCCATTCATGCCGCCGAAGAGGGGCTGAAGCGTCTCAAGGCCAAGGCCGCCGACGCCGGGGCCACGCTCCACATCGTCGGCTCCTGCTCGACGGGCTACGGCGAGGAACTCATCAAGGCCGCGTTCGGTCTTGACCAGGGCATCATCGAGACCATGGCCCACTACCGCGCCGCCGCAAGGCTGATGCCGCAGGTGAGCTTCATCCTCGACATCGGCGGCCAAGACATGAAGGCCATCTTCGTCGACCACGGCGCCGTCACCCGCATGGAGCTCAACGAAGCCTGCTCGTCGGGCTGCGGTACATTCATCCAGACCTTCGCCCGCGGACTGGGTTATAAGATTGACGACTTCGCGCGGCTGGCTTGCGAAGCCGACAAGCCCTGCGACCTCGGCACCCGCTGCACGGTATTTATGAACTCCAAGGTGAAGCAGGTGCTGCGTGAGGGCGCCACCATTCAGGACATCGCCGCCGGACTGTCTTACTCCGTCGTGCGCAACTGCCTCTACAAGGTGCTGAAGCTGCGCGGCAACGACGACCTCGGCGGCCACATCGTCGTACAGGGCGGCACCATGAAGAACGACTCCGTGGTGCGCGCCTTCGAACTGCTCACCGACACCCGTGTGGCCCGCAGCAATATCCCCGAGATGATGGGCGCCTACGGTTGCGCACTCCACAGCATCGCCACCGCCGACAGCGCTACTGAGGCCACCGCTGACAAGACCGATGCTGCCGACAAGACCATCGACGACCTGCTCGCCATGTCGGCTTACGATACGCGCCAGCTCAACTGCAAGGGCTGCGAGAACCACTGCTTCGTTACGATGTATAAGTTCGCCGGCGGCCGTCGCTTCTATTCAGGCAACAAATGCGAGCGCGTGTTCACCAACAAGGGCAAGCACGATGTCAAGGGCGAGAATATCTATCCCTTCAAATACCACCTGCTCTTCGACCGCGCCGATGAGCCGCAGCCCGCTGAGAGCAAACCCGTCGTGGCCATTCCCCGCGTACTCAACATGTACGAGGACTTCCCCTTCTGGCATGCGCTGTTCACCACCGCCGGCTTCGACGTGAGGCTGAGCAAGGAGAGCACCTTCCGCAGCTATGAGACGGCACTCGGTACGGTGATGAGCGACAACATCTGCTTCCCCGCCAAACTCGTCCACAGCCACGTCAAGGAGCTCGACGAGGAACTGAGCCTGCTGCCCGACAGCGTCGAGCGCTTCATCTTCATGCCCTACGTCGTGTTTGAGCATCAGGACGACAGCCGCAACATCAACTCCTACAACTGCCCCATCGTATCGGCTTACAGCGACGTCATCCGCTCGGCCATGAAGCTGAACAACGAGGTGGTGTCGCCCGTCATCAATTTCCGCGACGAGAAACTGCTACGTAAGCAAATCGACACCTTCCTCCACACCTATGGCGTGAAGCGCTCCCTGCGTAAGGCCGCCTACGAGGCTGCCGTCAAGGCGCAGAACGACTACGTTGCCGCAGTTCATCAGAAAGATGTCGAGATATTGGCCGAGAGCCGGCGCGAGCACCACTTGACCATTCTCTTGGCCGGACGCCCTTACCACACCGACCCGCTCATCCAACACAAGCTGTCGGAGATGATTGCCGCACTCGGCGTCAACGTCATCTCCGACGACATCGTGCGCGGCGACATGCAGACCGGCACCGGCGAGACCTACCTCGTACGCCAGTGGGCTTACATGAACCGCATCATCAAGTCGGGCCAGTGGTGCGCCCAGCAGCCCGACGACGTCCACTTCGTACAGATGACCTCCTTCGGCTGCGGTCCCGACTCATTCATTCAAGATGAGATACGCAGCATCATGAAGGACCACGGCAAGCCCTACACCCTGCTGAAGATTGACGACGTGAGCAACATCGGTTCGCTGAAGCTGCGCGTGCGCTCGCTCATCGAGAGCCTCTCGGCCGACAGCGGCAACCGCCGCACCACCACCGAGGCCGAACATCAGCTGGCTCCGACCGCTGCGCCGGGTGCCCAATACAACCGCAAGATTCTTGCTCCTTATTTCACCGAATACCTCACCCCGCTGCTGCCGCCCCTCTGCCGTCTCATCGGTTGGGATGTCGAGGTGCTGCCGCCAAGCGACCAGGAGAGCGCCGAACTGGGTTTGAAATACGCCAACAACGAGGTATGCTACCCCGCCACGCTCATCGTGGGCGACTTCGTCAAAGCCTTGCGCTCGGGCCGCTACGACCCGACGAAGGTGGCTGCCGTAATGAGTCAGACCGGCGGCCAATGCCGCGCCACCAACTACGCCGCACTCATCCGCCGCGCCATGAACGCCAACGGCTTCAACGACGTGCCGCTCATCACGCTCGGCGTATCACCCAACGCCTCAGAGGATAAGGAACAGAGCGAGGCCCTCGACGTGCCATGGATGAAGATGGCGCCCATCATCGCCACCACCCTGCTCTATGGCGACGTCATCTCAAAGTTCTACCACGGTGCCGTGAGCCGCCTCAAGAAGGATGCATATATAATAGGTGGAAAATTCGCCAACAAGGCCGAGGAGCTGCGCGACAAATACCTCACCGCAGCCGCCAAGCCCATCAGCGAGAACAATCCCGCCGGACTGATGGACCTCATCAGCAAGGGCGCCGCCGAGTTCGACGCCATCACGGCCGACAAGGAGGTGCCCGCCGTGGGCATCGTCGGCGAGATTTTCCTGAAGTTCAACCCCTTCGCTCATCAGTTCCTCGCCAAGAAGATCATCGACCACGGCTGCGAGGTGGTGCCGCCACTGCTCACGCCGTTCTTCCTGCAGGACTTCGTCAACGTCATCGTGCAGAAGCACATGGGACTGAAATGCACCAATGTGCCCGACTTCCTCGTCAAGAGCATCTACAGCCTCATCTGGCGCCGCGAGCAGAAGATGAACCGTCTGGCCTCACGCTTCCGCTACTTCCGGCCGTTCACCAACATCTTCGACGATGCCAAGGAGGTGAACGGCGTGGTATCGCTTGCCGCACAGTTCGGTGAGGGTTGGCTGTTGCCGAGCGACGTCATCAGCATGGTGAAGCAGGGCGTGAACAATGTCGCGAGCCTGCAGCCCTTCGGTTGCATCGCCAACCACATCATCTCGAAGGGCATCGAGAAGAAGCTCAAGGAGCGCTTCCCGCAGCTCAACCTCGTCTCGCTCGACTTCGATTCCGGCGTATCGGCGGTCAACGTCACCAACCGTCTGCTGCTGTTCCTCGACAGCATCGCATAGTGACGGGCCTTTGCCTGTTATCCTGAATTCCAGATCCAATCAATGCTGTTTAGACCTGACCGATTGAATAAAGAGCAGGCTGACTACGAGCAATAAGGGAAACAGGGATGCCGCGAGCAGTCCGCTCTGAATGCTGTTGGCACAGGAGCCGATGGCCAGACCTGCAAGCGAGGGTCCAAGTGTGCCACCAGCATCGCCGCCGAGGGCGAGGAGGGCAAAAAGGGCTGTGCCGCCACCCGGGATGCTTTTCGAGGTGAGACTGATGGAGCCGGGCCACATGATGGCGACGGCCAGGCCGCTGACCATGCAACCGATGAAAGCAATGATGGGAACCGACGAGAGGGCGGCAACGAGATAGGCGGCAAAGCAGATGACACCCGCCGTGGTCATATAGGAAGAGAGGTCGAGGTGTTGGCCCCGCTTACCATACCAGAGACGTCCCAGTCCCATGCAGAGGGCAAAGCCGCAAGGGCCGGCGAGGTCGCCAACAGCCTTGTCTACTCCCAACGAGGCTTCTGCAAACGCAGATGCCCACTGGGCCATGGTACTCTCGGAGGCGCCCGCGGCAATCATCAGTATGAGGAAAGGCCAGAACGTGCGGCTGCTGAGCAACTGCATCATGCTCATGCCCTCAGAGCCCTCGACGATGGGCTCGATGGGACAAGTAGCGAAATTCATAATGTTGTAGAGCGGTATGATAGCCCAAAGGCAGGCTAAGATGCGCCAGTTGTCCAACCCAAAAAGAGTGAAGAAGAGTGTTGAGCCCAGGATAACGCCTGCAGCTCCCCAGCAGTAGAACGAATGCAGCATGCTCATCATACTTCCTTTGTTGGGGAACGGACAGGCCTCGATGATGGGGCTGCAGAGCACTTCGATAAGTCCGCTGCCTACGGCATAGATGCAGACGCTGATGAGGATGCCGACAAGGGGGTCAGAGAAGAGGGCTGGCAGAAATGTCAGGCCGATAAGCCCAAATGCCGAGGCAATTTCGGAGATGATGATGCTGCGGCGGTAGTTAAGGTTCTTGAACTTGGCACAGAGAAAGTCGGTGAACAGCTGCACAACATAAAACACGGCCGGGATAAGGGCCAGACGGGCTATCGGGATGTCATACTCCCGATGGAAATCGATAAACAGCAGGGGCGTGAAGTTAGCCACAATAGCCTGGGTCACGAATCCCAGGTAACACGCCCATTTCGTCCTTTTATAATCTTTCTCTATCATCATCTGCAAGCTAATATCCGCTTCATAATAAGTCTTTGGTCATTGAGATTGACAGGGCAAAGGTACAAATAAAAGGCGAGAAACCGACTCTCTTTGGGAGAAATCTTCACAGCATGTTTTTGAGCGTCATCTTTTTTACAGACCAAGCCCTTGGAAAGAGATCGGCATCTTGCTACCGTGTGCCTTGCCCATTATTCTAACGTTTTTTCAAGAAAAGCATCGGTGTTACATTTCTTTTTATTAACTTTGCCCACGATATACGTACATCATCGATGAGCAGACAAACAACAAACCTCATGCTGACCAATACGGTTGAGCAGCTTTCCTGCCCCCAATCGTTGCAAGGACTTTTCCATCAGCACAAGGAAGGTTACCCGTTGCCTTCGGGCGAACAACTCGAGGAAATTATACAGTTAGCCCGTGCCATCCTTTTTCCCGGCTACTTCGGACAGTCACAGGTTAACATCCACACCATCAAATATCAGATTGGCGTCAACGTAGAGCGCCTCTACCATCTGCTCTGCGAACAGATTCTCGCCGGCCTCGGGTTCAATCCTGAAGCCAGTCTGCTGCCCACCGCGCAAGACGGCGACGCCGTCTGTTCCACCGACAAAAAAGGCAACAACACCGTCATCGGCGACACCTCACTCACCGTACTCAAGCGCAAGGCACACAACATGGCGCGTCAGCTCATCACGCGTCTGCCCGAGTTGCGCCGCATCCTCGCCACCGACGTCGTGGCGGCCTACAACGGTGACCCCGCCGCCAAAGGTCTGGCCGAGATTATCTCGTGCTACCCTGTCATCAAGGCGCTCACCAACTACCGTCTGGCTCACGAGCTGTGCGTGATGGGCGTACCCCTCATTCCCCGCATGATGACCGAGATGGCCCACTCCGAGACCGGCATCGACATCCACCCGGGCGCCACCATCGGCGAATACTTCACCATCGACCACGGCACCGGCGTCGTCATCGGTGAGACCTGCCGCATCGGCCGCAACGTCAAGCTCTACCAGGGCGTGACGCTCGGCGCCAAGAGCTTCCCGCTCGACAAAGACGGCAACCCCATCAAGGGCATCCCACGGCACCCCATCATCGGCGACAACGTCATCATCTACGCCAACGCCACCATCCTCGGCCGCATCACCATCGGATCGGGCTGCGTCGTCGGCGCCAACGTGTGGGTCACGCGCGACATGAAACCCAACTCGCGCAAATACAAGCAAGAGAAAATAGACATGATAGATTTGGAATTCAACAATGGAACAGGAATTTGAACTCATTGCCAAGACCTTCATGGGCCTGGAACCCGTCCTGGCTCAGGAGCTCACCCAGCTGGGCGCCAACAACGTGCAGATTGGCCGCCGCATGGTATCGTTTACCGGAGACAAGGAAATGATGTACCGTGCCAACTTTCAGTTGCACACCGCCATACGCGTGCTGAAGCCCATCAAGCACTTCAAGGCCCGCTCGGCAGAAGACGTATATAATAAGGTGAAGGAAATCGACTGGAGCCAATACATCAAAGAGGGCAAGACCTTCGCCGTCGACTCCGTGGTCTATTCCGAGGAATTCCGCAATTCCCACTTCGTCAGCTACAAGGTGAAAGACGCCATCGTCGACCAGTTCCGCGAGAAGACGGGCAACCGCCCCAATATCTCGCTGAGCAACCCCGACATCCGTCTCCACATCCACATCGCCGACGACGATGCCACGCTCTGCCTCGACTCGAGCGGTGAGAGCCTTCACCGCCGTGGCTACCGGCAGGAGAGCGTCGAGGCGCCCCTCAACGAGGTGCTGGCCGCCGGCATGATCATGATAACGGGGTGGAAGGGCGACTGCGACCTCATCGACCCGATGTGCGGCTCAGGCACCATCGCCATCGAGGCCGCACTCATCGCGCGCAACATCTCGCCCGGCGTCTTCCGCAAGGAGTTCGCCTTTGAGAAATGGCCCGACTTCGACGCCGATCTCTTCGAGCGCATCTACAACGACGACAGCGAGGAGCGCCCGTTCGAGCACCACATCTACGCCTACGACATCGACATGAAGGCCGTCAACACCGCACGACTCAACGTGAAGGCCGCCGGACTGTCGAAGGATATCACCGTCGAGCAGCAGGACTTCAAGGATTTCAAGAAGCCCGCCGAGAAGAGCATCATCGTGATGAATCCGCCCTACGGCGAGCGCATCTCGACGCCCGACCTGCTCGGCACCTACCGCATGATTGGCGACCGGCTGAAGCATGCCTTCGACGGCAACGAGGCGTGGGTGCTCAGCTATCGCGAGGAATGCTTCGAACAGATTGGCCTCAAGCCCAGCATCAAGATACCATTGTACAACGGTTCGCTTGAATGCGAGTTCCGCAAGTACACCATGTTCAGCGGTAAGATGAAGACCTTCCGCCAGGAGGGTGGCGTCGTGAAGACCGAGGAAGAGAAGCGCGAGATGGCGCAAAAGCACCGGTTCAAGAAGAACCGCGAGTTCAAGGAGCGTCTCGCCGCCGAGGAGGCCAATGAGGAGGGCGACATCCGTTCGTTCAAATTCCACACCTACAAGCCCGAGACGCGCCAGCACTTCACCAGCAAGAACTTCGACGATGACGACAGCCGCGACGACTACAAGAAGAGCTTCGACCGCGCAAAGAAGGGCCACGGCGATTTCAAGCGCAGCGACCGCGGCGGCTACAAAGGCAAGAGCGACTTCAAGCGCTCCTCGTTCAAAGGCAGCAAAAACCACGGCGGCAATAAGTTCGGACGCGACCGGAGGTTTGAGGACGAGGACTAAACTGGCGAGTTCTTGAGTTTATGAGTTCTTGAGTTTGTGAGCCTTAAATTACCATGGGCGGGCATTCAAGCGACTCCACGGCTGCAGGGCCGGCGCCGGTCCCGCAGCGTATAACATCAACCACAATGAGAAAGTTATTCTTTTTACTGCTTTGCATGATTACCTTACCCGGCATGGCTGCCGACGACAACAGCACTACCCTCAAGCAGTTCACCCTTGAGGACCTCAACTTCGGCGGCACCAACTACCGCAACATGGTGCCGAAGAACCGCTACACCGCATGGTGGGGCGACGAGTTGGTGCGCATCGACGCCGACGCCTGCTATCTGGTCAACAAACAGACGGGCAAGGAAACCGAGTTGTTCAATGAGCAGCTGTTCGACAAGGCCGGTCTGAAGGTGCACGGCTTCAACTACGCCTCCTTCCCCGAGGCCAAGAAGCCTTGGGTGCTGCTGCCCATTGGCAGGGACTGGGTGCTGTTCGACTGGAAGAAGCAAAAGACCGTGTGGACGCTCGAGCGCTTCAGCGGCATGCAGGCTGAGCAGCTCTGCTACGCCTCAAAGTCGCTGGCTTACGTCGACGGCTGGCAGCTCTACGTGGAGCGCGCCGGCAGCAAACCGGTGAAGCTGACGACCGACGGCTCACGCCAGATTGTATATGGCCAAAGCGTCCACCGCGACGAATTCGGCATCACCGGCGGCCTCTTCTGGAGCCCCGACGGCCAGAAGCTCGCCTTCTACCGCATGGATCAGAGCATGGTGACCGACTATCCGCAGGTCGACATCCCCGAACCGACGTGGGTACCCAAGTCGGGCTCACGCATCGCCACCGAGGCCCCCGACAAGTACCCCATGGCCGGCGAGACCAGCCATAAGGTCACTGTGGGCGTCTACGACCTCGCCACCGGCAAGACCATCTATCTGAAGGCCGGTGACCCCACCGACCGCTACTTCACCAACATCAGCTGGAGCCCCGACGCCAAGACCATCTACATGTTTGAGCTCAACCGCGACCAGAACGACTGCCGCCTCGTGAGCTACGACGCCACGACGGGCGACCGCAAGGCGGAGCTTTACCGCGAGACCGACGACAAATACGTGGAGCCGCTCCACCCCATCGTCTTCCTGCCCTGGGATGCCAACAAGTTCGTGATGCAGAGCCGCAAGGACGGCTACAACCATTTCTATCTCTTCGACAAAGACGGCAAGCAGCTCAGCCAGCTCACCAAAGGGCCGTGGGAAGTGGAGGATATGGTGGGCTTCGACGCCAAGCGCCACAGCATCATCTATCTGTCCAACGCCATCATGCCCCTGCAGTGCAACATCTTCAGCGTCAACGTCGACAACGGCCGCAGCCAGCGCGTCGACGAGGGCGGCAAAGGGTGGCACAACGCCAGTCTGAGCGCATCGGGCAACTACGTCGTCGATAACTATTCGGAGCCAACGACGCCGCGCAACATCGCCATCGTCAACACCGCCACGGCTCAGGCCAAGCGCTGGTTCACGGCGCCCGACCCCTGGAAGGGCTACAACGTTCCCGAATACCGCATGGGCACCATCAAGGCTGCCGACGGCACCACCGACCTCTACTACCGCATGGTGATGCCCGTGGGCTTCGACCCGAACAAGAAATATCCGACCATCATCTACGTCTACGGCGGTCCCCACGCCCACAACGTGGATGCGCGCTGGCACTACTGCAGCCGCTCGTGGGAGACCTACATGGCACAGAAGGGCTACCTGCTGTTCATCCTCGACAACCGCGGCAGCGAGAACCGTGGCAAGGCCTTTGAGCAGGTCACGTTCCGCCACCTCGGCGACCATGAGGTGGAGGACCAGATGGAAGGCGTGAAGTACCTCAAATCGCTGGCCTACGTCGACTCCACGCGTCTCGGTGTCCACGGCTGGAGCTTCGGCGGCTTCATGACCATCAACATGATGACCACCCATCCGGGTGTGTTCAAGGTGGGCGTGGCCGGCGGCCCGGTCATCGACTGGAAGTGGTACGAGGTGATGTACGGCGAGCGCTACATGGATACGCCGCAGACCAATCCCGACGGCTACGCCAAGTCGTCGCTCATTCCCAAGGCCAAGAACCTGAAGGACCGCCTCGAGATCATCATCGGCTACAACGACGTGACCTGCGTACCGCAGCACTCGCTGTCGTTCCTCAAAGCCTGCATCGAGGCCGGCACCCAGCCCGACTTCTTCGTCTACCCCGGCGAGCCCCACAACATGCGCGGCCATCAGTCGGTGCACCTGCATGAGCGCATCAGCCGCTACTTCGACGACTATCTGAAATAAACGGCACTTACTACTATTACCAAAGAGATATGGCAGAAGACAAACATATTTTCACTCATGTTGATTGCTTTGCAGGCCCCGGAGGGATCTGTACGGGTTTGCATGCCAGTGGCATGCAGACGCTTGTCGCCATAGAATATATTAAAAGCTGTTGTGATACTTATTCTGCCAATCATCCTGAGGTCCATGTAATCAATTCGGACATAAGAAAGGTTGTGCCCGAGGATGTCCTGCCTTTTATTCCAAAGGATGGGGTTGACCTCGTTACTTCAGGCATGCCCTGTGAGACGTTCTCAACAGCCGGCAACTCATCCCGCTCGTTCTATGATGACCGACAGGTGCTATACCGTGAGGGAATTCGTATGGCAAAGATATGCAATGCCAAGCTACTCCTTTTTGAAAACGTTCCAGGCATTATGAGCAAGACTATTCATAAGGACTCCGACGTTCTCGTGGTTGACATGATACGTAAGGAACTTCAAGAGGCCGGATACGCCAATCAGCTGCAAGTGGTATTGGAAGCCGACCAGTTTGGCGTTCCTCAAAAGCGCAAGCGCTTCTTCTTATTGGCTGCCCGAAATCCCAAGTGGTGGCTCAGCTCACCAATACCTGAATATGGAAAGACAACCACGGTGGCTGAGGCTTTTGCAGGGTTGCCAAATGTCATTCCCAACAGCAATGAGGAAAAGACTGAATATGAAGGGGGGGATTCCGCTTACTCCTCAAAATTAAAAGACGATGTATTCTGGAAGAGACAATACATTGAATACAATGGGGAAATAACGAACCAGAAGCCCATGAGACACCGTCCGCAAACATTGAAACGTTTTTCGTTACTCAAACAAGGAGAGAGTCTTAAGACCCTTTTTGAACGCTATCAAGGTGACGAACTCAAGAAATTACAGACAGAAAAGGTTCTGCCGAAGAAGATGTTTATAAAACGCAACTATAGGTTGCGCCTTGATGAGCCATCCCCTACGGTGACCAGTCACTGTCTTGACGAGTTTGTCCACCCCATTTACGACCGCGCACTAACAGTAAGGGAATGTGCAAGACTGCAGTCTTTCCCCGATTCATATAATTTTGTGGGCGGCCCTTATATCGTTCCTCATATTGACCGCACTGTTCAAGACAAATACGAGCAAATCGGTGATGCGGTTCCGCCCCTGCTGGCCTATGCCTGGGGGAAGACCATCATTCAAATCATTAATGCGAACTCATGATGAACAATGTGAAAGATTACTGCCGTAAAATATATAATGCGGCATATCAGGACAAACTTGCCGAATACGGGAATGGCGGTGCGAAGAATGCAGATAAAGCAGAACGGGAAGCACAAAAAGAGGCCATAAAGACAAGTATCATTGAGGGCATGCGTCACTTTCCCAATGCAAGTGCCGAGGAGATTTGGAATTGCATCTACGAGATACATGTGCATAGAAAGAGTGGTATTGATGATTCACAGACAATTAAGAATGTGATCAGTGCTGACCAAAGCTGGAAGAAGTCGAGCGGACATGCTTTTGAGGAAATGGTCAAAATGCTTGCCAATAATTCCCTGAAAGGGACCGGCATTGAAATCCTATTGCAACGCGATTTGAACACTATTCTTAAGGCCGATGAATTGGACAACGAACCAAGAGATATCAGTTGGCTTAAAGAACAAGTTAAAGGGAACGTTTTCGATTTATATGCCGTCATTAGAACCAAAGGCAAAATGTATTGTTTCGGCTGTCTGCAGTGCAAGACAAGCATACGTGATAGGGTTACCCGCGACCGGGAACCTTCGATACATGCAATGCAGTCGTTCTTCTGGAGCATTGCCATAGTATTGGACGGGAAATTCCTGCAACTGCCTAAATTCATTGCCATGGTCAACGGGGGAAGCAATGAATTCATAGAAAATGGGTGGCATGGCATGTATGTGTTCACAGATGAAAAGGCAACGGACAGAATATACCATATTGACCTCGATATGGATATTCTGAAAAGACATGCCGTCCAGGCATCAAGACAATGGCTTCAACAACGTCAATGGTTCAACAAGGATTGGAAAGCTGACAATAATTAAATCGTTAATCATGAAGATATTACTCTTAGGTTCCGGCGGCCGTGAGCACGCCTTGGCATGGAAGATTGCGCAGAGCGCAAAGTGTGAGAAACTGTTCATTGCCCCTGGCAACGCCGGAACGATGGAGGTGGGCGAGAACGTCGCCATCGGCGTTGACGACTTCGACCGCCTGAAGGATTTCGCCGCTGAAAACGCCATCGACATGGTGGTCGTCGGTCCTGAGGACCCGTTGGTGAAAGGCATCTACGACGCCTTCAAGGCCGACGCGCGCACGGCCAACATCCCCGTCATCGGTCCGTCAAAGGCCGGTGCCCAGCTCGAGGGCAGCAAGGACTTCGCCAAAGGCTTCATGAAGCGCCACCACATTCCTACCGCAGCCTACGAGACCTTCGACGGTACCACCGTGGAGGAGGGTTGCCGCTTCCTCGAGACATTGAAGCCGCCCTACGTGCTCAAGGCCGACGGACTGGCTGCCGGCAAGGGCGTGCTCATCGTGCCCACGCTGGAGGAGGCCAAGAAGGAGTTCCGCGAGATGCTGAGCGGCATGTTCGGTCAGGCTTCGGCCAAGGTGGTCATCGAGGAGTTCCTCAGCGGCATCGAGTGCTCCGTCTTCGTTATAACCGACGGCCGCCACTATAAGATTTTGCCCGAGGCCAAGGACTACAAGCGCATCGGTGAGCACGACACCGGCCTCAACACCGGCGGCATGGGCAGCGTATCGCCCGTTCCATTTGCCAACGAGCAGTGGATGAAGAAGGTCGAGGACCGCATCATCCGCCCCACCGTGGAAGGTCTGGCCGAGGAAGGACTCGACTACAAGGGCTTCATCTTCTTCGGCCTCATCAATGTGGCCGGTGACCCGATGGTCATTGAATACAACTGCCGCATGGGCGACCCCGAGACCGAGGTGGTGATGCCGCGACTGAAGAGCGACATCGTCGACCTGTTTGAGGGCGTGGCCAACGGCAACCTCGATACAAAGACCGTAGAGACCGACCCGCGCGCCGCCGTCTGCGTGATGCTGGTCAGCGGCGGCTACCCCGTGGCCTACAAGAAGGGCTTCCCCATCACCGGCACCGAACTGGTGAAGGACGCCATCGTCTTCCACTCGGGCACCGCCATGAAGGACGGACAGCTCGTGACCAACGGCGGCCGCGTCATCGCCGTTACCGCCTACGGCAAAGACAAGAGCGAGGCGCTGATGAAGAGTATGCAGCAAAGCCTCAACATTGAATTCGAGGGCAAATACTTCCGGCGCGACATCGGACAGGACCTCTGATATGGTAAAACGACTTCAAAACAGGATAGCACAATCAAGATGGGCACTGCCCATCACCATCATCTACGGACTCGTCGTTTGTTTGACGGTCGAACTCATGGGCTACGGGCAATGGATGACCTTCGCGTTGCTGCTCGTAGCCACCTTGATGATGGCCGAACTCAACAACGGCTACTCCCTCATCCGCATCTACAGCCGCATGGTGTCGTGTTCGTTCATGGTAATGATCACGATGAGCCTCACGCTGTTTGAGTCGGTGACAGTAGCCGTGGTGATGGTGGCCTTCATCGCTTTCTTATTGCTCATCTTCCGCGCCTACCAGAACCCGGGAGCCGTGGGATGGGTGTTCTATGCCTTCGTTGCACTGGGCATCAGCAGCATCGTCTTCTCCAAGTCGCTGCTCTTCGTGCCCGTTTTGTGGGTTATCATGGCCGTTAACGTACTGTGTTTCAGTCCGCGAACGCTCATCGCCTCTCTGCTCGGCATCATCACGCCCTACTGGTTTGTGGCGGCGTGGCTCATCTATCAGGGCAACATCAGCTACCTGGGCACCCATTTTCTGAGCGCATTGCAGTTTGGCACGCCATTCCAATTCAGCATTCTCAACATCCACCAACTGCTCACCTTCGCCTTCGTGTTGGTGCTGGCGGTCATCGGCGCGGTGCATTTCTTCCTCTACAGCTACCAGGACCGCATCCGCATCCGACTGATGTACGAGACCTTCGTCGTACTGGATGCCTGCGCGGTAATCTTCGCCATCCTCCAGCCGCAATACTTCGACGAGATGCTCGGCATGTCGATTGTCACCACGGCAACGCTCATCGGCCACTTCCTCGCCCTCACCCATTCGCGGCTGTCCAACATCACGATGTTCGTCCTCGCCGGTGTGACGCTGGCCCTAACCATCTTCAACCTATGGCTGGACTGACCGCCTTGCTGACGAGCTACGGCTATTGGGGCATGCTCTTGGCCGCTTTTCTGGCCGGCAGCTTTGTGCCCTTCAGCAGTGAGGCCGTGATGGTAGCGCTCATGGCCACAGGACTGAAGACGGGTCCGCTGGTCATCTATGGCACCATCGGCAACGTGTTGGGGTCGATGTTCAACTATGGCGTCGGCCGAATGGGGCGCATCGACTGGATTGAGAAATACCTCCACGTGAAGCGCGAGAAGTTGGATAAGGTGCAGGGCTATCTGGCCGGTCACGGCGCCTGGGTGGCTGTCTTCACCTTCCTGCCAGGCCTCGGCTCGGCCATCTCCATCGGCTTGGGCCTGATGCGCGCCAACGTATTCATCACGCTCATCGCCACAACCATCGGCAAGCTCTGCCGCTATCTGGTGCTCACCTTCGGCGCCAGCCTCATTATTTAGCCCCGTTCTGTGCCTCGCTTTTTTAAGGCGAGGAAGCCGTTCCACTACCCACAACAAGCATCAAATGCCATGAAAAAAGCTGACAAAATCGTGTTATCGATTTTGCTCCTTCTAGAAATGGAATTGCCTCCAATTTTTGATGAAACAACGAAAAGACGGCCCCGGAAACGCCATTTTTGTCTTCCGGGAGCATCAAACCATACGTTTCGCGGTGCGATAACTATGGTATCGCGGTGCGATAGCTATGCTTTCGCAGTGCGATAGCTATGGTATCGCGACTCGATAGCTATGGTATCGCGATGCGATAACTATGCTATCGCAACCCCATCGAAGTGCTATGCAATCGCCATCCGCCCCGCAATCATCATAAGCAACTGTTTCACAGCACTTTATGAAATAGCGCCGAAAATCGCCGAAAATCGCGTATTTCGGAGCAAAGTAGGTCCTCGTGGGTTTCGAGGCCCTTCTCGTGCCTCTCAAAACACCAATTTTCTTTACAAAGCAATCACCCTTCTGCACCCGTCAGCAGACAGCTTACGTAGAGCCCCAGCCTATCCACCCCACATCGCAGGCCCACTGCAGCAAAATCAAACTAACATTAAAAAACCATCGAAAAGCAAACGTTGTCAAATAAAAGTTGTATCTTTGCATCATTATTGCAATAACACAATTATTATCTTTCGATAAATGAAACAGTACAAGTTAGTGGACACCATTTTAGGATGGGTAGCCTTTGCCATTGCTGCCTTTACCTATTGCTCCACCATTGAACCGACAGCCTCGTTCTGGGATTGTCCTGAATTCATCACGACCGGATACAAGCTTGAAATCGGTCACCCGCCAGGGGCACCGTTCTTCATGCTCACCGCCAACCTGTTCAGCCACTTCGCCAGTGACCCGTCGCAGGTGGCTCGCATGGTCAACACCATGAGCGCACTGCTCTCGGCCACGACCATTCTGTTTCTCTTCTGGACCATCACCCACCTCACGCGCAAGCTCATCGTCAAGGACTGGGACTCGCTGACGCTCGGCAAGACCATCGCCATTGAGGCCAGTGGCATGGTGGGCGCACTCATCTATACGTGGAGCGACACCTTCTGGTTCTCCGCCGTCGAGGGTGAGGTTTATGCTTACTCGTCAGCATTCACGGCCATCGTGTTCTGGCTCATCCTGAAATGGGAAGACCACGCCGACGAGCCCCACGCCGACCGTTGGTTGGTACTCATCTTCTACATGACCGGATTGAGCATCGGCGTGCACCTGCTCAACCTGCTCTGTCTGCCCGCCATCGTGCTGGTGTACTGCTACCGCCGCTTCCCCAACATCGAGTTGAAGGGCTCGTTGATTGCCCTGCTCATCTCGTATGTCATCGTGGCCGCCGTGCTCTACGGCGTCGTACCCGGCATCGTCACCGTCGGTGGCTGGTTTGAGCTGTTCTTCGTCAATACGCTCGGACTGCCGTTCAACACCGGCCTCATCATCTACATCGCCTGCCTCGTTGCAGCAACGATATGGGCTATCTACGAGAGTTACATCGACCAGAATAAGACCCGCGAGAACGTCGCGTTCCTGCTCGCCTTCGGCCTCATCGGCATTCCGTTCTACGGCTACGGCTGGTCGGCCCTCATCATCGGCATCATCGTGCTGGCCGTCACAGCTTTCCTGCTCAACCGCAAGAAGGTGGTCAACAAAAAGCCGGTGTATCTCGTCACCGCCCGCTTCAAGAATACGGCACTGCTCTGCATGCTGATGCTGATGATTGGCTACTCGAGCTATGCACTCATCGTCATCCGTTCGGTGGCCAATCCGCCGATGGATCAGAACTCGCCAGAGGACATCTTCACGCTCGGTTCTTACCTCAGCCGTGACCAGTATGGCGACCGCCCGCTGTTCTACGGTCAGGCCTACACCTCGCAGGTGGCGCTCGACAACGACGGACAGATGTGCCGCCCGAGAATGCAACAGGGCGCACCCGTCTACAGCCGTAAGGAGAAGGCCTCGAAGAACGAGAAGGACTCTTACTTCGTAGTCACTCACAAGAATAAATACGTCTATGCCCAGAATATGTTCTTCCCGCGCATGTACGACTCCAGCCACGCACAGGACTATGAGTCATGGATGGGCGGCGTAGAGGGCACGCAGGTGCCTTACGACCGCTGCGGCGAGAACATCATGGTGAAGATGCCGACGCAGCTTGAGAACATCAAGTTCTTCCTCAGCTACCAATGCAACTTCATGTACTGGCGCTACTTCATGTGGAACTTCTGCGGCCGGCAGAATCAGATACAAGGCAACGGCGAGCTGGAGCACGGCAACTGGATTACCGGCATCTCCTTCCTCGACAATGCCCGTCTGGGTGACCAAAGCAAGCTGCCCGATGACCTGAAGAACGACAAGGGTCACAACGTGTTCTACGGACTGCCGCTGATACTCGGCCTCATCGGCCTCTTCTGGCAGGCCTTCCGTGGCCGCCGCGGCATCCGCCAGTTCTGGGTGGTGTTCTTCCTCTTCTTCATGACGGGTCTGGCCATCGTTATCTATCTGAACCAGACGCCGGTGCAGCCACGTGAGCGTGACTATGCCTACGCCGGTTCGTTCTACGCCTTCGCCATCTGGTGCGGCCTCGGCGTGGCAGCCATCATCGACCTGCTGAAGAAATACCTCAAGGTGAGCAATGTAGCCGTCACGGCCATCGTCTCGCTGCTCTGTCTGCTCGTACCTATTCAGATGGTAAGCCAGACGTGGGACGACCACGACCGCTCGGGCCGCTACACTTGCCGCGACTTCGGACGCAACTACCTGATGACCCTGCAGGACAAGGGCGACCCGATTATCTTCACCAACGGCGACAACGACACCTTCCCGCTCTGGTATAACCAGGAGACCGAAGGCGTGCGCACCGACGCCCGCGTGTGCAACCTCTCTTACCTGCAGACCGACTGGTATATCGACCAGATGAAGCGCCCGGCCTATAACTCGCCCGCAGTGCCCATCTCATGGCCGCGACTCGACTACTGCTCGGGTACCAACGAATATGTTGAGGTGCAGCCCAGTCTGAAGCAGCAGGTGCTCGACTTCTACAAGCAGAATCCCGACGCTGCCAAGGCGCAGTTCGGCGACAATCCGTTTGAGCTGAAGAACATCATGAAGTACTGGGTACGCGCCAAGGGCGACATGCACGTCATTCCGACCGACACGGTCTACGTCACCATCGACAAGGACGCCGTGAGGAAGAGCGGCATGATGATGGCCAGCGACTCCATCCCCGACCGCATGGTCATCTCGCTTGCCGGCAAGACCGCGCTCTATAAGAACGACCTGATGATGCTCGAGATGATTTCGCAGTGCAACTGGACTCGTCCGCTTTATGTTGCCATCACCGTGGGCGAGGAGAACTTCATGAACCTCGGCGACAACTTCGTACAGGAAGGTCTGGCCAACCGCATCACGCCGTTCACGACCAATAAGCCGGGTGCGAAGAACTTCGACACCGACAAGACCTACAACAACATGATGTTCCGCTACCGCTACGGCGGTCTCGATAAGCCGGGCCTCTATATCGATGAAACAGTGATGCGCATGTGCTACACCCACCGTCGCCTCTTCGGTCAGCTGGCCCTCCACCTCATCGCCGAACAGAAGAACGACAAGGCCCGCAAGGTGCTGGCTAAGGCCGCGAGGGAACTGCCGACTTACAACATTCCGATGAACTACATGAGCGGCGGCACCGACATTGCCAAGGCTTATGCGTTGCTGGGCATGAAGAAGGAAGCCTTGCAGTGCATCAACGAGGTGTGGAAGAACGCATCGCAGTATGCCAACTACTACCTCGGACTCACCGGCATCCGCTTCCAGCAGTCCAACCGCGACGCCATGATTCAGTTCTCCATCATGCAGCAGACAGCTGATGTCACAAGACTCGTCGACAGCAAGCTCGCTGCCCAGCAGACAGCAACGCTCAACAAACTCTACCAGCGCTACGTCGGCATGGGCGGTCAACAGATGCAGAACTGACAATGATTATCGAACAACCCGCCAAATGGCTCAGATGGGTCTATCCGAAAGCAACGTGGAGGATGGACAAGAAAGACCATTCGGTCTACCTCACCTTCGATGATGGACCCATCCCCGAATCGACACCATTTATCCTCGACACCCTGAAGGAGTTTGGCATAAAGGCCACCTTCTTCATGGTCGGGGAGAATGTGATGCGCCACCACGACCTCTACAACCGCATCGTAGCCGAGGGGCATCAGGTGGGGAACCACACGTTTCACCACTTGGGGTCGCTCAAGCACATGGCCATCACCTACGGTCAGGACGTGGCGATGGCCAATGAGCTTATCGGCGCACACCTCTTCCGGCCGCCCCACGGCTGGATGAAGTTCTCGGTATACTGGTGGGTGAACCGGTACTATCAAATCGTCATGTGGGACCTCGTCACCCGCGACTACTCCAAATGGATGACCGCAGAAGGCGTAGTGAACAACGTGAAGCGCTATGCGCGCAACGGATCCATCATCACCTTCCACGACTCGCTGAAAAGCATCGACAAGCTGCGAACCGCACTGCCCGAAAGCCTCAAGTGGCTGAAAGCGCAGGGCTACACATTCAAGACGTTCGAATAACTAATGAAAAATAGTTGGAATTGCATGCCTATTCCAATTCTTTTTGTTAACTTTGAACCATGAATCAGATGAATCCAGAGGTGGAACAGCAGGTGACTGCATTCTTCCACGACTTCGCGATGAGGATGATCATCCAGGAGCACGCTGACCCAAACAACATCAACGCCGTGAAGATGGCAATGATGGTCCACTGCGAGGAGATATACCCCGCATTCACGCTGACGCCGGTCTTCCGTGAGAACAACGGCAAGGCGCACTACGACGACATGGTGGAAGCCTATCAGCGATGCTTCACCATGCTCTTGCAAGGACGACTGCCATAGTGCTTGGACGCCTGCCATAGCGTGGTAGCGCAGCCGAATGAAACCCTGAACACTACAAAACAATATTTAAAATTAAAAACAAATATGGCAAAACAAAATCAGAATGGTCGCATCATTGCGATTGTGGCATGTATCTTCCTCTTCGGAATGATATCGTTTGTCACTAACCTCGCCGCTCCTATCGGCGTCATTTGGAAAAACTACCCTGAGTTCAACGGCAGCAACACGCTTGGCATGATGGGTAACATGATGAACTTCCTGGCCTACCTGTTCATGGGAATCCCCGCTGGCCTCATGCTGACGAAGATTGGCTACAAGAAGACAGCCCTCATCGCCATCGCCCTCGGCTTCTTAGGTGTGTTTACGCAGTTCCTTTCTGGTCAGGTGCTCACTGGTACCAGCATCTTCGGCCTGCCCGGCAATTTCTATGTCTATCTGCTTGGCGCTTTCATCAGCGGCTTCTCCGTCTGCATGCTCAACACCGTAGTCAACCCGATGCTCAACCAGCTTGGCGGCGGCGGCAACCGCGGCAACCAACTCAACCTTATCGGCGGCTCGTTCAACTCATTGATGGGTACCATCACGCCTATGCTCGTTGGCGCGCTCATCGGCACCGTCACCAAGAACACGGCCATCACCGATGTCAACGTCGTACTTTATCTGGCCATGGCCATCTTTGCCGCCACGTTCTTCATCCTGCTCTTCGTTCCGATTGACAACCCGAAACAAATGGACAGCAACACTGTCTATGAGCATTCGCCCTTCGCCTTCCGTCACTTCACCTTCGGCGTCATCGCCATCTTCGTCTATGTGGGTGTAGAGGTCGGCCTTCCCGGCACCATCAACTTCTATCTCTCCGAGCCCGGCGCCAATGGTGCAGGCCTTGCCACACTCGACCCGGGCCTTCAGGCCGCTACCATCGCAGGCTTCGCTGCCGGTACCTATTGGTTCCTGATGCTCATCGGCCGCTTCCTCTCAAGTCTTATTGCCGCCAAGGTGTCCAGCCGCGCCATGATGATTGCTGTCAACGGTGTCGCCATGCTGCTCATCATCGTGGCCATCCTCATGCCGAAGACCGTCACCGGCAGCATGCCCGTGTTCACCGGTTCAAGCTTCGCCGTGGTGAAGCTGCCGTTGAGCGCCATCCTCATCGTGCTCTGCGGCCTCTGCACCTCGGTGATGTGGAGCTGCACTTTCAACCTCGCCACTGAGGGTCTCGGCAAATACACCGAAAAGGCCAGCGGCATCTTCATGATGATGGTCGTCGGCGGCGGTATCGTGCCTCTGATCCAGAACGGTGTGGTCGATGCTACCAGCAACTACATGCTCTCCTACATTGTGCCGCTCGTCGCCGTGGTGTATATGTTCGTCTACGCCGCTTTCCTCTCGAAGAACGTCAACAAGGACATCAAGGTGGACTAAGCTGGGTAAGCACCTCTTTTTAATATTCCCAATAGGGCGGGGCGTCAGCCCTGCCCTTATTGCATGGTTGTCTGCTCCTTGCTTCGCTGTCTCCTCCGCCCCCATCGACCCCATAAAACCCATTCACCCCATCCCACCCATAGACCCCATCCACCCCATAAAACCCATCCACCCCATAAAACCCATCACCCCATAAAACCCATCACCCCATCCACCCCATCCACCCCACAAACCCCATAAACCCCATTCCCACCATGATTATTCAGTTGAAACGTGTCTATGAGCCCGCCGCCGACAGCGACGGTTGCCGCATCCTTGTAGATAAGCTATGGCCGCGCGGCATCAAGAAAAGCGACCTGAAATACGACATCTGGGCTAAAGACATCACACCCTCTCCCGAGCTACGCCGCTTCTTCCACGCCGATCCAGAGGCCAACTGGGAAGCCTTTGCACAGCGCTATCGCGATGAGCTGACTAACAACCCAGCCCTCGATGCCCTTGCCGCCCAACTAAAAGAAAACAAAACTCCCGTAGTAACACTGCTTTACGGTTTCCGCAATCCGCTAAGAAACCACGCAGTCATACTACGGGAGGCACTTATGGAAAAGTTAAATCTGTAAGCTAATCGCTACACAATCTCGCCTTGTTTACACGAGCTTTGCAATCTCGTCCATCATCTGCTTGCCCAGCGCGTCGGCCTCTGCCATTGAAGAAGCCTCGCTGTAGACGCGGATGATGGGCTCGGTATTGGACTTGCGCATGTGCACCCACTTCGTCGGGAAGTCGAGCTTCACACCGTCGATGTCGGTCACCTGCACGCCCTCGGCACCGCTGTACTTCTCCTTCATCTTGGCGAGGATCGCGTCAACGTCGGTCGTCGGCTGCAGGTCGATACGGTTCTTGGCGATGAAATAGTTGGGGAATGAGGCACGAAGCTCGCTGGCCTTGCAGCCCTTCTGAGCCAGACTGCTAAGGAACAAAGCAATACCCACGAGGGCATCGCGGCCGTAGTGACTCTCCGGATAGATGACGCCACCATTGCCCTCGCCGCCTATCACCGCGCCTACTTCCTTCATCTTAGTCGTGACATTCACCTCGCCAACGGCCGAAGCGTAATACTTGCAGCCATGCTTCTCGGTGACGTCACGCAGCGCGCGCGTCGAGCTCAGGTTGCTCACCGTGGGGCCTTTCACGTGGTCAAGCACGTAGTCAGCCACGGTGACGAGCGTATATTCCTCGCCATACATCTTACCGTTTTCCTGAATGAAGGCTAAGCGGTCGACATCAGGGTCGACGACGATGCCGAGGTCATACTTACCGTTCTTCACCTCATCCATAATGCCGCCGAGGTTCTTCTCCAGCGGTTCGGGGTTGTGAGCGAACTGACCAG
The DNA here is from genome assembly GCA_900315835.1 of uncultured Prevotella sp. Taxonomy (GTDB): domain Bacteria; phylum Bacteroidota; class Bacteroidia; order Bacteroidales; family Bacteroidaceae; genus Prevotella. The sequence goes on along the minus strand of ONAR01000001.1, from coordinate 27,896 downwards.
TGCACTCGCCATTGAGGAAGGTGTAGGCAACGCCGAGCTTATCGAGCAGATGGGGCAGAATGATACCGCCCACCGAGTTGATGCTGTCGACGCATACGCGGAAGTGAGCCTTACGGATAGCCTCGCAGTCAACGAGCTTCAGGTCAAGCACCGAGTCAATGTGGCGCTGGTCGAAGGAGTTGTCCACCATATATTTACCCAAGTGGTCGACGTCGGCATAGTCGAAGTCCTCAGCCTCGGCAATGCGCAGCACCTCATTGCCATCGTCCTTGGTCAGGAACTCGCCCTCGTTGTTAAGCAACTTCAGCGCATTCCACTGGCGGGGGTTATGGCTGGCGGTGATGATGATGCCGCCGGCCGACTTGCTCATTCTTACAGCAAGCTCTGTAGTAGGCGTTGTGCCGTAGCCAATATTGATAACATCGTAACCCATACCCATCAGGGTACCGCAAACCACGTTCTTCACCATGGGGCCGGAGATACGTCCGTCGCGCCCCACGACAATCGTGTTGCTCTTAGACTTCCCACTGCGGCGTATGAAAGTTGCATAAGCCGAAGTGAACTTAACAATGTCAAGCGGATTAAGCGTCTCGCCCGGTGTTCCGCCGATAGTTCCGCGGATGCCGGAGATAGATTTAATTAGCGTCATAATGGTTTAATTAAGAAAGTATTAGAGTCAAATATAAATATCAGATCAGCGGCCTCGCTCAAACGTGATGTCGTAGAGACAGGGGTATACGCTCTGTATGGCGTTGGTCTGTCCGAGGTCGTGCGGCACGATGAGCCTCACTTGCGCTATCTCGCTGTCCGCCGTCTTATACCGGTCGAAGTTGAGATAAGGCAATGCGGCCAGCCATCCGCTGGGGATGGTCGTCGTACTATAGAAGGCGTACATCAGACTGCTGCTACTCTCGAAGCTGCCGGAGAACGTACCCGAGTTATTGGTCACCGACATCGTCTCCACCCAACGGTAATAATAAGGTGAGATGGTGTTGGAGATCTGAACAGAGTCGGTGAGCAGGTTGCGCTCGGTATAGCGGCAAAGCACGCGGGCATTCTCGCCGTCTGCGATAGGCTTGCCCGTACCCTTGCGCACAATCTGCATGTAGAGGCCACTCGACTCAAACAGCACGAACTCATTCTTCGACACGTCAGTCGTATAGTTATTGCTGCGGAACTCGTCCTCACTGATCACGTTGACGCCGGAGTCGGCGATGTAAGCATTGATAGCGGAGCGCTCGCGGTTAACCTGGTCAGCGTACGTCACGTCGTCATTGCAGGCGGCGAATACGGCGATGCTGACCATGAATAGCAGCAAATATGCAAGTTTCTTCATACGATAGTCCTATTATACTATGCAAAGTTAGCAAAAAAAGCCGCTATAGGCGCACATTGCCGTCGCTTTTTTAAAATAATTCATACTTTGCGCAATTGTTCCGCATAATAGTTAAAAGCCTCACGGGTGATGCGCACGGCGTCTTCGATAGTGCCATTGATGCGCCCGCCGCTGGCATTGAAATGGCCGCCACCATTGAAGAAGCGGCGCGCCATCTCCTCTACCGAGAAATCGTCAACCGACCTGAGGCTCACCCACACGCGGTTGTCGATGCGGTCGTCCTCGCGCAGCGAGATGGAGCATTTCATGCCCTTGATGCGCAGCGGTTCATTGACGAGTCCCTCGGCGTCGCCGCGCACAAAGTGGAAGTCCTTCATATCCTGGCGCGTAATGGTGTAGTAACTCGCGTGCAGGTCGTCGAAGACATTGAGCTTCTGCGACATCACGTAGCCGCGCAGGCGGATGGCCCACGTGCTGTAGTTGTTGAACACGTTGCGGTAAATCTTATCCTTGTCGATGCCCTTGGTGAGCAGCTGACAGATGATGTAGTACAGCTCCGGCCGCGATGAGTTATAGGTAAAGCCACCCGTATCGGTCATCATACCGCAGTAGACGGGAACGGCGAAGCCTTTGCCGAGGTCGTCGAAGCCACCGAGCTGCCACACGATGCGGAAGATAATCTCAGATGTCGAACTGAGCTCAGGGAATGACAAGGTCAGCTTGGATCCGACGTTGGGGCTGATATGGTGGTCAATGAGCACACGCTCTGCCGTGCTTTTCGTCAGCGCGTCAACCAGCTCGAGCGTTCTGCTCAACTCATTGAAGTCGAGGCAAAAGATGAGGTCGGCTTCGTTGAACCAAGCCTCCACCTGCTCAGGGTGCTTGTCGTAGCGCACCACCTGCTCGATGCCCGGCAACCAGTGAAGGAAGTCGGGGAAAGCGTTGGGCACAACGATGTGCGGCTGCTTGCCGTAATGCGCGGTCAAGTAGTTGCTCCAGGCCAGACTCGACCCGAGCGCATCGCCGTCGGGCTGCGAGTGGGCTAAGATAATAATGTGTTGGGCGGTGCGTAAGCGCTCATCGAGGACTTGCACCTCGTCGGCTGATAAAAGATTCAAATCCATAATGGATGCAAAGGTAACGCAAATCGGGGGAAGAACAAAACAAACCGATTTGTTTTTTCAGTTAAGTAAACACAAAAGAGGCCGACACTTGGCCGGCCTCATTATTCTTTATGCGCTGTGCGATTAGAACAGCTTATTGGGGTAAACGCCCTCGTCGACGAGCTGCTTGATCTTAGCCACAACGCCCGGACGGTCGGCTGAATAGGTCACGCCGAACCACTTGCTGGTCGTATCGAGCACCTCGCAGGTAGCTTTACCGCTCTTGATGAGCTTGTCCACCACCCAAGGAATGAGGTATTCGGCCTTCGGATTGGCCTTCGTGGCATCACTGTCGAGGAACTCCTTGAAGTACTGTTCGCTATAGTCGAAGTACTCCGGCGTGAAGCCCCAGACGTTCATCGAGACCGGCGTGTTGTCGCCAATGGTCACCCACTCGCCTTTCTCGTCTTTGTAGGCCACCTTACCCTCGTCGTTGCGCAGGATTTCGGTGCGCTCCACACACGACGTGAGGTGATTGTTATCGTCCTTACCGCAGACGCCACGGCTCACTGAACCGTTGTCTGACAGCGTGTTGGCCACGCGGAAACCCACCATGGCGTACTTACCCTTGCTGCCCTCAGGGAGCTCGGAGAGGAACTTACCGATGACCTTAAAGCAGTCGCGGTTGTAGAAGTCATCGCAGTTGATCACGCAGAACGGCTCCTTAATCACGTCCTTGGCCATCATCACGGCGTGGTTGGTACCCCATGGCTTCGTGCGGCCCTCGGGTACGGTGTAGCCGGCGGGAATCTTGTCAAGGCTCTGGAAGACTATCTCGCAGGGAATGTGACCTTCGTACTTGGAGAGGATCTTCTCGCGGAAATCCTGCTCAAAGTCCTTACGGATAACCCACACAATCTTGCCAAATCCTGCCTGAATGGCATCGTAAATACTGTAGTCCATGATGGTCTCACCATTGGGGCCGAGGCCGTCGAGCTGCTTCAGACCGCCGTAACGGCTGCCCATGCCTGCTGCCAAAAGTAACAAAGTAGGTTTCATTACTGTTTAATTTTTAATGTTTATAGTGAACGATTTGTTTGTGCAAAGGTAAAGATAATCCTTCACAATGCGTAAGAAAAAGCGAAGTTTTGTGCTTTTTTATATTGCGAGGGCTGGCGCCAACGCATGCACAAACCGTAGAAATGTTTATCAAAAAGCAAACAAACCGCCAGCGGAATGGCATTTTTTTAGTTACTTTGCAACCGCATTCCACGGTAACGCTTATCAGAGAAAAGCATGAAGCAGGAGACTCACAACAACACAATCCTCACCATCACGGGCAGTGACCCCACGGGTGAGTCGGGCGTTCAAGCCGACATCAAGGTCATCACCTCGCTCGGCTGTACGGCGGTGTCGGCCATTACGACCATCACGCTGCAGAACACGCTGGGCATCCAGGAGTTCTACGACCTGCCGGCCGACATCGTGAGCGGACAGATCGAGGCCATCGTCAACGACGTCGAGCCCACGGTGGTGAAGATTGGCCTTGTGCGCCGGCGCGAGGTGGCCGAGGCCATCATCCGCGTCATCACCCACCACCAGCCACGCTGCGTGGTCTACGATCCCGTGGTCTATTCCAGCCGCGGCGACCTGCTCGTAGGCGACGACACCCTGCATCTGCTGCGCGAACGTCTGCTCCCGCTCTGCACCACCATCATCGTTGACAGGCGCGACTCCACCGCTGTGTTGGGCAGCTCCATCAGCGGCAACGTGGTCACCATCGACCATGAGGCCAACCACGGCTTTGCCAACGGCTTCGCTTCGGCGCTGTGCGTCTACCTCAGTCAGGGCTTTCCGACCGACGAGGCCATCAGCAAGGCCCGCGACTACTGCAGTCACCGCCTGACCACCGTCACCGCCCTACAGGGGCGCGGATCGCAGCTCTACAACGACTTCATCCGACTCGTGGCCAAAGACTACAGCCACAACAGCGACGTAGCTCACTATGCCGGAGAGCTCAACGTGAGCAGCGCCTATCTCGGTCAGGTCTGCCGTCGTATCGCGGGGCGCAGCACCAAGAGCATCATCGACGACTACCTGCTCGAGGCTATCAAGCGGCAGCTTGCCACCACCACGCTCACCATCCAGGAGATTGCCATCGCCCTCGGTTTCTCGTCGCAGGCCCACCTCTCCCGCTTCTTCAGCAAGGCCACCGGCCTATCCCCCACCGCCTTCCGCCAATCGGCTCCATCCAACCCATCCACCCCATAGGCCCATTCACCCCATCACCCATCCACCCCATTCACCCCATCACCCATCCACCCCATTCACCCATCCACCCCATTCACCCCATAAAACCCATCCACCCCATTCACCCCATAAAACCCATCCACCCCATAACCCCCATTCGACCCATAATACCCATTAAATACAATTCATCTATGGAAGACAGACAAACCCTCAACCGCAACCTGGCTCAGATGCTCAAGGGCGGCGTGATTATGGACGTAACAACCCCCGAACAGGCTAAGATTGCCGAGGACGCCGGCGCATGCGCCGTGATGGCCCTCGAACGCATTCCGGCCGACATCCGTGCCGCCGGCGGCGTGGCCCGCATGAGCGACCCGAAGATGATTAAAGGCATACAGAAGGCCGTATCGATTCCCGTCATGGCGAAATGCCGCATCGGCCACATCGCCGAGGCCCTCATCCTTCAGGCCATACAGATTGACTACATCGACGAGAGCGAGGTGCTGTCGCCGGCCGACGACGTCTACCACATCGACAAAACGAAGTTCCGCGTGCCCTTCGTCTGCGGTGCGCGCAACCTGAGCGAGGCGCTCCGCCGCATCGCCGAAGGTGCCACGATGATTCGCACCAAAGGCGAGCCGGGCACTGGCGACGTAGTGCAGGCCGTGCGTCACATGCGCTTGATGCAAAGCGAGATACGTAGGCTCAAAGGCATGGCCGAGGACGAGTTGTTCGAGGCTGCCAAACAGTTGCAAGCGCCCTACGACCTTGTGAAATACGTCCACGACAACGGCAAACTGCCGGTGGTCAACTTCGCCGCAGGTGGCGTGGCCACACCCGCCGATGCCGCATTGATGATGATGCTCGGCGCCGAAGGCGTGTTCGTTGGCTCAGGCATCTTCAAGAGCGGCAACCCCGCCAAGCGCGCCGCAGCCATCGTGCAGGCCGTAACCAACTACAACGACCCCGACAAACTGGCTGAGCTCAGCGAGGACCTCGGACCGGCCATGGTGGGCATCAACGAGGAGGAAATCAAGGTGCTGATGGCCGAGAGAGGTCAATAACCAAAGTTAGCATAACGGAGAGAGGACTATAAACAAGGTAAGAACATTCGAGAGAGGACTATAATAATGAAGAGAATAGCTGTCATGGCCCTGCAAGGGGCATTCATTGAACATGAGCGGCGGCTGCAGGCGCTGGGTGCCGAGACGTTCGAGGTGAGGCAGTTGGCCGACTGGAACCAACCCAAGGACGGCCTCGTGCTGCCCGGTGGCGAGTCGACCACACAACTGAAGTTGCTTAACGACCTCGGACTGCTCGAGCCCGTGCGCCGCGACATCCTCGCCGGCCTGCCGGTCTTCGGCACCTGTGCCGGCCTCATCCTCCTGGCCAAAGACGTTGAGGGCGAGCCCTATCCGCGCCTTTCGACGATGGACATCCGTGTCCGCCGCAACGCCTACGGCCGCCAGCTGGGCAGCTTCGCCACCGAACACGAGATGGAGGGCGTCGGCCGCATCCCAATGACGTTCATCCGCGCACCCTACATCGAGTCGGTGAGCGGCGATGCCCGCGTACTGGCCGAGGTCGATGGTCACATCGTGGCGGCGCAGCAGGGCAACCAGCTCGTCACCGCCTTCCACCCCGAGCTGAACAGCGACCCCGCCGTTCACCGCTACTTCCTCAGCATCTGCGGGCATGGCAAGCCACTGGCATAGTGGCAGGCCCGGTGACAGCACCGGCTCCTGGTAAGAAATTCAGTCGTATCGTTCCAAAATATTTGCTCAGTCGTGGGAAAAAGGGTATCTTTGCCGACAGACAACCAAACAAAAGCATTATGAAAGTATTATTGATTAACGGCAGCAGCCACAAACAGGGCAACACGTTTCTCGCCCTCAGCATGGTGGCCAAGACCCTACAGGCCAATGGTATAGAAACAGAAATCATGCAGCTCGGCAACAAGCCGGTGCGCGGTTGCATTGCTTGCGGTGCGTGCAAGCGCAACGGCAACAATCGCTGTACGTTCAACGACGACGTCTGCAACGCCTTCCTCGAGAAGGCCGAGTCGGCCGACGCCTTCGTCTTTGGCTCACCGGTGTACTACGGTCAGCCCAACGGCGCTCTGCTCGCCGTCGTCCAGCGCATGCTCTATGCTGGCGGCGCGCTGATGCGGAACAAACCGGTGGCCAATGTCATCGTTTGTCGCCGCGGTGGAGCCACAGCCGCCTACCAGACGATGAACATGGCGTTTGAGATGTGTAACATGCCCATCGTCACCTCGCAGTACTGGAACCTCGCCTACGGCCGCGACCCGGGTGAGGTGGAGCAGGATGTCGAGGGCATGCAGACCATGCGCACGCTCGCCGAGAACATGGCTTGGCTGCTCAAGAAGATTCACGCCGATGGCGCCCCCGCCTACCCCGAGCATGAGCCCTGGCAGCCGATGAACTTCATCCGCTAATCATCCTTCCATCCTACCCATAAAACCCATTCAACCCATCCGCCCCATCCTACCCATAAAACCCATTCAGCCCATTCGACCCATCAACTCCTTCCCATCTGGTTTCTCGGGTGGTGCAGCAGTATCTCCTGCCGCAGGCTCTCGTCATCCATGTGGGTATAGATCTCGGTGGTGCCAATATTGGCATGCCCCAACAGCGCCTGGATGACGCGAAGGTCGGCGCCGCCACGCAGCAACGCCGTGGCGAAGCTGTGGCGCAGCGTGTGGGGCGAGATGGTTTTCTTGATGCCCGCCGCCTCGGCCTGCCGCTTCACCATGATCAGAATCATCACCCGTGTCAGATGATGGCCGCGGCGGTTGAGGAAGACGTAGTCCTCCTCACCCGGTTTGATGTCGAGCATGTCGCGGTCGATGAACCATCGGTTAAGCTCCTGTATGGCGCGGTCGGAGATGGGAATGAGCCGTTCCTTATTGCCCTTGCCGACGACGCGTATGAATTTCTGCGGCAGGAAGAGGTCGGAAAGCTTCAGATTGGTCAACTCGGAGACGCGCAGGCCGCAGGAGAAGAACACCTCGATGATGGCGCGGTTGCGTTGTCCTTCTTTTGTCGTCAAGTCGATGCTGTCCTCGAGCGCATCCACCTCCTCAGTCGTCAGATACTCCGGCAAGTGCTGCGGCAGTTGGGGCGACTCTAACAGTTCGGTCGGGTCAATCTCTAAGTAGCCGTCAAGAACGAGGAAACGGTAAAACGACCGCACGCCCGCGAGGATGCGCGCCTGCGACTTCGCACTCAGTCCGTGCTCATGCAGCGAAGCGGCGAAGAGCTGCAGGTCATCGAGTTTGACCGACAAGGGGTCAAGCTCGTGGTCGTGCAGATAGTTGAGCAGCCAGTCGAGGTCATGCTGGTAAGCCTCGATGGTGTTGGGCGAATAGCCCCGCTCCAGTTTCAGATAGCGCAGGTAACGGCGCCCAACGTCGGTTGCCTGCGGTTTATTTTGATTTTTATCTTCCATTCCTTCCGTTGTTTTAGGCTTTTTGCCTACCTTTGCAAAGTTAGCAAATCAATTTGAATGGCGATGAAGAAAATCCAGATTATCAACGGCCCCAACCTTAATTTGTTGGGCGTGCGCGAGCCGGGCATCTACGGCAGCAGTTCGTTTGAGACCTTCCTGCCGACGTTGCGCAAGCGCTATCCCGACGTCGAGATTGACTATTACCAAAGCAATATCGAGGGAGAACTCATCAACAAGATGCAGGAAACGGGCTTCAGCTACGACGGTATCGTACTCAACGCCGGCGCCTACACCCACACGAGCATCGCCCTGCTCGACTGCATCCGCTCGCTGCGCTGCCCCGTCATCGAGGTGCACATCAGCAATGTCCACAAGCGTGAGGAATACCGCCACCACTCGATGATATCCGCCGGATGCCTCGGCGTCATCTGCGGCTTCGGCCTCGAGAGCTACGACCTCGCCATCAGAGGACTGCTGGCTTCATCGCAACAGTAACCGCTTAACCCATGACCGATGACTGACGAGACTGCCGGAAGAACCACCGACGAACGGCTGGAGACGTATATCGACGCCCATACTGACGGCGAAAGCGACTACCTCTACCGGCTCTGGCGCGCGACCAACGTGCATACCATCCACGGTCGCATGGTAAGCGGTCACCTGCAAGGGCGGCTGCTGAAGATGCTCGTGATGATGCAGCGGCCCCGCTATGTGCTGGAAGTGGGTACGTTCTCGGGCTATTCGGCCATCTGCATGGCTGAAGGATTGAAGGAACTCGACGACGAGGCGGGGGCAAATGGAGCCGAAAATCGGAAGAAGCGCGAAGGCGAGGCCGCCGCTAACGATGTCCCAGCTCCGGCGCGGAAGCTCTTCACCTTCGAGATTAACGACGAAATGGAGGACTTCACACGGCCGTGGATTGAGGGCTCCGCCGTGGCGCCTTACATCGACTTCCGCATCGGCGACGCCATTACTGAGGCGCCCAAGCTCGGGCTCCGCTTCGACCTCGCGTTTATCGACGGCGACAAACGCACGTATGTGGAGACCTACGACGCGGTGCTGCCGCTGATGAATCCGGGCGGCATCATTCTGGCCGACAACACGCTGTGGGACGGCCACGTCATCGACCACGCCTACGACCGCGACCAGCAGACGGTGGGCATCCGACGCTTCAACGACTACATCAAACAGGACCGGCGCGTGGAGGAGGTCATCCTGCCCATACGCGACGGACTGACCCTCATCAGGGTAAAAGCTCAATAAACACACAAACCAATGGAGACAAAGAACATTATCGACGAGCTGACGCTTCGCATGATTGCCTTCGACAAAGGCGACCCGATGCGCATTCAGCATTTCATGAAGGTACACCGCTTCGCGCAACTCATCGGCCGACGCGAGCAACTGGATGCCCACACGCAGCAGGTGCTGGAGTGCGCGGCCATCGTTCACGACATCGGCATCCATCCGGCCGAGGCAGCCTACGGCAGCAGCGACGGCAAACTACAGGAGAAGATGGGACCCGCTCCGGCGCGGGAGATGCTCACCGGCCTCGGATTAGCCGCCGCCGACATCGACCGCATCTGCTATCTCATCGCTCACCACCATACGTACAAGAACATCGATGGCCTTGACTATCAAATCCTTGTCGAGGCCGACTTCCTCGTCAATCTCTATGAGGACGGCATCTCGGCCCACGGCGTCGACGCTGCGCTCAACAATATCTTCAAGACGAAGACCGGCACGGAGCTATGCCGGTTGCAATACAAGGAGACTTATGAGCGGCCGCAGCATCATTGACAAGGCTGTCGTACTGCTGGCAGCCGCATTGCTGTGGGGCGCTGCTCCGGCCTCGGCGCAATACGATGCCTTCCCCTACCCCACTATGCCCGACTCGCTGCGTGAACCGCAGGCCAGGGCCGACTACGCGTTGATGCACTATTGGGACAACGCCAACTTCGCCGACAGCACGCTGCTGTACGCGGCCAACTACGGCGAGCAGGGCTTCGTCAACTTCATCGACCTGCTCAATCATTTCGGTAAGAATGTGGGTGAGGCGAGCGCACGACAATTCATCAATAAGGCTTGGACAACTGGCGTGGCGCGTCGCCGCTTCGCTGCCCTCATCGATTATTACCTCGAGGTCAACGACTCGCCGGTGCATAATGACCGCACCTATGCGTGGTTGCTTAGCGCCGCAGCCGACAATCCCAACACCGGCGCCACCAATCGCGAGCGCTACCGCTTCAAAGCGAAGCAGGCCGCCATCAACCAGCCCGGCGACACGGCGCGCGATTTTTCCTTCAAAGGCGACGACGGCCGCATGCACCGGCTGAGCGATTATCGCGACCAGCGCGTCTGCCTATTCTTCTACGACCCCGACTGTGAGCAATGCCACACGACATGGGCCTGGCTGCAGGCCAATCCGCTGCCTGCCGACATCAAGGTGTTGCGTATAAGGGTCAACGACGCTCTCTTCGAACTCTACGCCCTCAAGGCTACCCCCACGATGTATCTGCTCGACAAGGGCAACGTCGTGGTGCTGAAGGAAGCGACGAAGGAGCAACTGGCGACCGGCTTTACGCGTTGACAGGGCTCATCAGTTCTGATTCCGGTTCCCCTACCCATTCAATCCATCAGTCCCATTCGGCCCTATACCCATTCAACCCATAAAACCCATAAGCCCCATCATCCCCTTTTAATTAGTCGTTTCCCAGCAGCCTCCTGCTCAGCGACCTCACCGGATACCACACGGCGAGCCATCCGGCGATAATCACCGTGACGAATACGATCAGCACATCCACGTAGTGCACGCTGACGGGATAGGCGTTGACGATGAACGTGCCGTCGGCGCCCCCCATGCGCACGAAGCCAAACTGCTGTTGCAAAAGACAGAGCAACAGACCGATGGCAATGCCGGCCACAGCACCGATGACCGTGATGAGCCTGCCCTCGAGCATAAACACGCGGGTGATATCGCGGTCGGTGGCACCAAGATTGCGCAGCGTTACCACATCGTCCTTCTTATCGATGATGAGCATCGACAGCGAGCCGATGATGTTGAAGCAGGCTACGACGAGGATGAACGTAAGGAAGAGGTAAGCCATGAACTTCTCGATGTTCATAATCTTAAACGTATCTGCCTGCTGCTCATAGCGGTCCTGCACTTGGTATTTTGCACCGGCTATCTGCTGCATGCGGCGCTTCACGGCATCGAAATCAGACCCGGGCTTCAACCGCAGCTCGAGCGCCGAGAGCTGGCCCTCACGGTCGAAGAGCCGACGGGCAAAGCTGATGCTCGTCAGGATGTAGTTCTTATCGTATTTGCTTTGGTTGACAGCGAAGACGACGCCCGTGGACAGCAGTGAGTCGACGACGAAGCCATCCTCGGGATTGCTCATGTCAAGCTGACCCTGACGGCGCGGGGCATAGATGCGCAGGTAACCGTTCCAGCGGGCTCCCGTGCCGAGTTGCGAAGCGAGGCGGATGCCCGGTGTACCGAAGTCAAGGTTGGCCGTATGCAGTTCGAAACGGCCATCGCCATAGAGAATCTCGGTGATATGCGTCAGGTCGGGGAAGTTATCGTCTACGCCCATCACGTTGACCATGGCCTGATGGTTATTGTATACGGCCAGCGCCATATCCTGCAGCGTCTCCGTCGCCACCTCCACCTCGGGCTGACGGCGTATCTTTGTCAGCACGGGGTCATTGGCCGGCGCGGTCTTACCCATCACCGGCACCACCTTCAGCTGCGGGTCGAAGTTGGTGAAGAAGCCTGCCACCAAGTCCTGGAAGCCGTTGAAGACGGAAAGCACGACGACAAGCGCCGTCGTTGCCACTGCCACGCCGATGACCGATATCAGTGAGATGATGTTGATGGCGTGCGTCTTCTTCTTTGAGAACAGGTAGCGACGGGCTATGAAGAAGGGAAAATTCATTTCAGTGTTGAGTATTTAAGGTGGGTTGTATTATTCCTTACAATCCCATGCGAGGAGCATTACTTTCAGGAGGGTGTATCAAAATTGGGGAAGTCCGGGAGTCCAGGAGTCCGGAAGTTCAGTCAAATGCATAAGTGTCTGATAATAAGGTGCCATTATTGTAATGACTGGACTTCTGGACTCCTGAACTTCTGAACTTCTTCAATTTTGATACATCCTGCCCGTGGCTATCCCTTCTTTAGCAGTTCATCGATGTGGTCGATGTAGTCGAGGCTGTCGTCGATGAAGAAGCGCAGTTCGGGGATGATGCGCAGCTGATTGTGGACGCGGCGGCCAAGCTCATAGCGGATGCTCTTCTCGTTGGCGCGGATGTTCGTGATGAGTTCCTCCGACTTCTCCGAGGGGAAGATGCTGAGGTAAGCCGTACAGATGCTCAGGTCGGGGCTGATGCGCACACGGGTCACGCTGACGAGGACGCCGTGCATGCTACGGGTCTGACTTTGGAATATCTCGGCCAGCTCCTTCTGGAGCAGTCGCGCGATGCGGTTTTGTCTTGTTTCTTGCATAATGGTTGATAATTAATTGAGAGGCCTGCTTACGCCAGGGGCGCCAGCTCGACATGCTCCACCTCAATCTCCTTGTGGAGGAAGATGGTGGCACTCTTCTTGAATTTGTCGGGGTTCTCTGTGGTGAAGTACTTCACCGTGCCGCCCCGCGTGAGGCGCTGAGCCATATCGTCGTGGCGCAGCAGATAGTCGCGGAGGCTGGTAGCCACGTATTCGCCCTGCGGCACGATGCGCACGCCGGGCTGCGTATACTTCAATATCTTCGGCATGAGGAGTGGGAAATGGGTGCAGCCGAGGATGATGGTGTCGATGTCGGGGTCCTTCTGCATGAGCTGGTCGATGCGCTTCTTGACGAAGTAGTCGGCGCCCGGCGAGTCGGCCTCGTCGTATTCCACGAGCGGCACCCAGAAGGGACAGGCCTGCCCCGTGACCTTGATGTTGGGCCAAAGCTTGGCAATCTCCATCTCATAGCTCTGGCTCTTCACCGTTCCCTCGGTGGCCAACAGACCGACATGGTTGTTGCGGGTGAGGCGGCCGATGATCTCAGCCGTGGGGCGGATGACGCCCAACACGCGCCGCTTGGGGTCCCACTGCGCCAAATCGTGCTGTTGGATAGAGCGCAACGCCTTGGCCGACGCGGTGTTGCAGCCAAGGATAATGAGCTGGCAACCCAATTCGAAGAGCTTCAAGACGGCCTCACGCGTAAACTCATAGACGACGTCGAACGAGCGCGGACCATAGGGCGCACGGGCGTTGTCGCCGAGGTAGAGATAGTCGTACTGCGGCAATAGCTGGCGGATACCATGCAGAATAGTGAGACCGCCGTAGCCGCTGTCGAAGATGCCGATAGGCCCTGGAGCCTGGGGCAGTTGGATGTTTTGTTGTTTTGACATAATAGAAACGATAAGAGGCCGCTGCACAGCAGCGGCGTACGGAACCGCGACGAACGAGGGGAAAGCTGGCTCTGAGCGATTACTCAGCGGCGCGGAGCACGGCCTCGGTGACATCCTCGCCAAGCGAGGGATTGAGCCAGGGAGCGGCGTTGTTGTCGGTATTGAGGACGAAAGCCAAACCGAGGCGCTCGCCGACCTGACCGATAGCGGCGTCAACCTTCTTGCGGATGGGCGCCAAAGCCTCGGCCTCAGCCTGCTTGAGCAGCTGCGTGGCTTTTTCCTTAAAGGCGAGATTCTTCTCCATGAGCTCCTGCAACTCGGCCTGACGCTTCTGCAGAATTGACGGGGCGAGGCTACGCTGGTCTTGCAGGAAGAACTCGTACTTCGTGTTGAACTCATCCTCGACGCGCTTCATCTCGGCGTCGTAGTTCTCCTTCAAGCTCTTGATGTTGTGGCGAGCCACTGCGTAGTCGGGCATGCGGTGCATCACCGAGTCGTAGCTCAGATAGCCGAAGCGCAATGCCTGAACCGCAGCAGCCGACGCATGCGTAGCGCCATTCTGCGGCTGGCCAGCAACGCTCTGAAGCTGTGCCGGCTGTGAAAGGGGCTGCGAGACCGATGGCAGGGGCTGCACGTCAACGTTTTGAGCGAAGCCCAGCACGGCAGGAGCCACGAGGAAGAGTGAGGTAAATAATCTTTTCATGTTGTGACGGTTATATACCATAAAAGGTGAGGCCCCGTTTTGGAGAGACCTCACCTGTCTCTCCACATCTATGGAGAGTAATGGGAATCGTGATTACTTCATCTTGGCAATCTCGGCCTGCACCTTAGCGGTAACGTCCTCGACGTTGGTGCCGGTGTAGATAGCCACGCCATCCTCAAAGATGAACGTGTAGCCGCCAGTCTTACCAACGTTGGTAATGGCGTTGCGAACCTTGGTGAGGACAGGCTGCATCAGCTCCTGCTGCTTCTTCTGCAGGGCCTGCTGGTTGTCCTGATAGGTCTGCTGAATCTTCTGATACAGCGTCTGCAGCTCCTGCTCCTTCTGCTTCTGGGCGGTAGCATTCATCGTGCTCTTGCCCTGATCGTAAGCGTCGCTCTGACGCTGGAGCTCATCCTGCATGCTCTTCAGGTCGTTTTGATAGGTCTTCGACTGAGCCTCGAGCTCGCCATTAATCTTGGCAATCTCAGGCAGGGCCTGCATAATGGTCTGTGTGTTGACGGTGCCGAATTTCTGCGCAAAGGTGGCTAAAGGAGCCATCAGCATCAACATTAAAACTAACTTCTTCATTGTTTTTAATTGATTTATTTGTTATTGATTTGTTCGATTTGAATGCGGAAGCCGTTAGGGCGGACACGAAGGACCGCCACAACGGAATGTATCCGAGGTGTCTACCGGCCGTATCCGGGGCGTCTACCGGTTGTAGCCGAGCTTCGCCAACACCTCGTTGGAGATGTCGATCTTGGGTGAGCCGAAGATGATGGCGGTGTCGGAGGCGCGGTCGAGCACGAGGCTGTAGCCACGCAACTCGGAGATCTCCTTCACGGCGTTGTAAATCTCCTCCTGTATGGGCGACATGAGGCTCTCACGCTTCTTGAACAGCTCGCCTTCGGGGCCGAAGTATTTCTTCTTCAGGTCAGCGGCTTCCTTCTCCTTCTGCATAATCTGCTCCTGCTTGGCTTTCTTCTGCTCCTGCGAGAGGAATACCACCTCGTTCTGATAGTTCTTATACATCGTCGAGGCCTCGGTATTGAGGGCCTCCACCTCGGCTTGCCACTTCTTGCTCACCTGATTGAGTTGCTCATTGGCCCGCTCGTAGGCCGGAATATTCTTCAATACATATTCCATATCGATGAGCGCAAACTTCTGCGCATGCGCCTTCGCTGGAGCGAGGGCGATGAGGCAGAGCGTCATTAGGCTGACTGCAAGCGCCTTGAAATATTGTCTTTTCATAGTTCCTAATGTTTGATATTCAACATTTTACGTCGAGCCGCACGATGACCGAAGCCTCAGCGCAGCGCGCCGCCATTAGAATTCCTGTCCGAGAACGAAGTGGAACTGCGATCCACCCTTTGTTCCGTTGACATTGTCGTTGTCGAAGCCGTAGCCCCAGTCGATACCCATCAGACCCACCATAGGCAGGTAGATACGCACGCCGACACCGGCCGACCGCTTCATGTTGAACGGATTGAAGTTCTTCACATCGCTCCAGGCGTTACCACCCTCGAGGAAGGTGAGGCCGTAGATGGTCGTGTTGCCGAGGAGGAACGGATAGCGCAGCTCGAGCGTCATGCGGTCGTAGGCGTAGCCATTGTAGGCCAGCGAACCGTTCTCGTAACCGCGAAGGCCGATGGTCTCCTCCGCATAGCCGGATGAATAACCGCTCATACCGTCACCGCCGACGTAGTAAGTCTCAAACGGGCTCTTCTTGTATTTGTTGTAACTGCCGAGAATACCTAAGTCAACACGTGTCATCAGCACGAAGCATTTCTGCCCGCTCGTCAGTGCGGTGTAGGTCTTCGACCTGAAACTCCATTTATTGTATTCAATCCAGCGGTACTTCTGCTGCTGCTCGCGCACATAGGAAGGCGAGTAGGGATTGTTGGCGAGGTTCTTGTAATCCTTGCCATCCCACATTGACCATGGCGGGGTCAGGGTGACCGTGGCAGTGAACTCTGAACCGCTGCGCGGGAAGAGCTGGTTGTCGGTCGACGTACGGTTGAGCGACAGACTCAGGTTGAGGTTGTTGGCGTTACCGTTGGTCATAAGGAAGTACTGCCAGTTCTTCAGCATATAGCGCGTATACGACAGCTGGGCCGAAAGCTGGAAATAGTCGTCAGGCCAGCGCAGACGCTTGCCCCAGCCAAGCGAGAAGCCGAGCAGCTTGACGTACTTGTCGGGGTCGTAGTAGTTCTCGTAGTTGCTGTAGTTGTAGCCGTAGGAGTTGTAGCCGTAGAGGCTGTACATATAGTTGTTCTGCCAGGCCGTGTTGTAGTAGTTGCTGTTGATGTCGGTCTGCTTGGAGTAGAACACACCGAAGGAGAACTGGATAGGCCGCTTGCCGCCGAACCAACTCGTGGAGTAGCTGGCGTTGTAACTCTGGTAGTAAGTACCGTTGGTCTGCACGCCGATCGACAGTTTCTCACCCTCACCAATGGGCATGATGCCGCGGTGCTCCTTGTTCTTGCGGAAGAGGTTGGCCATCGAGAAGTTGTTGAGCGTGAGGCCCACACGACCGATGATACCCGTCTGACCCCAACCGAGCGAGAACTCCACCTGGTCATTCGACTTCTGCTCGAGCATCCAGTTGATGTCGACCGTTCCGTTCTCATAGTCCGGCTTCACGTCGGGGTTGATCTTCTCGGGATCGAAGTGACCCATGGAGGCGATTTCACGATAGCTACGCATGAGCGACTCCTTAGAGAACAGGTCACCCGGTTTGGTGCGGAGCTCACGGCGGACCACCTCCTCATAGAGGCGCGTGTTGCCGTAGATGCGCACATGACTCAAGTGGGCCTGCGGACCCTCGGTGACGCGCATCTCGAGGTCGACCGAGTCGCCTTCGATGTTCTGCTCCACCGGCTCGATGTTGGAGAACACATAACCGTTGTTGTAGTAAAGGTTGCCGGCGGCATCGTCGTCTTCCTTGAGCCGCTTGTTGAGGAGCTTCTGGTTATACACGTCGCCCGGCTTCATGCCCAGCACCGCACTGAGATAGTCAGACGAATAAACCGTATTGCCCACCCAGTGGATGCTGCGGATGTAATACTTCTCACCCTCACTGACCTTCAGCCAGATGCTGACGTGCTTCGGGTCGACGTTCCATACGCTGTCGCCGAGGATGGCGGCATCGCGGTAACCGAGCTCATAGTATTTCTCGATGAGCTTTTCCTTATCAGCCTTCCAGCGCTCAGGCGTGAACTTTTTCGACTTAAGGAAGGTGGAAAGTTTGCCGGCCTCATGAGTCTTGGCAAAGGCACCTTTCTTGAAGAGACCGCCCTTGATGCGCGAATCCTTGAGTTTCTCGTTGCCTTCGATGGTGATGGTGCGCACCTTCATCTTCGACTTCTTGTCGATGTTGACGTCGAGGATGACTTGATTCTTCTTGGTTACATCGTCGCGCTGGGTGATTTCGATGTCGGCGTTCTTAAAGCCCTTGTCATCAAAATACTTCTTTGCCAGTATCTTAGCACGGTCAATCATGTTGGGCGTAATCTGACCGCCCTTCAAGATGCCGAGTTTCTTTTCCATATCCTCGCGCTCCGACTTTTTAAGACCGTAGTAATTGATCTGCGACACACGCGGGCGTGGGCTGAGGGCGATGTGGAGCCAAATCTTGTCGCCGACGATGGAGTCGGCCGAGATCTGCACGTTGGAGAACAGACCATGACTCCAATAGCGCTTGACGGCATCGGTAATCTCGCTGCCCGGCACCGTGATGCGCTGGCCTACCGACAGTCCGGAGATGCCCGTGAGCATATAATCCTCGTAGCCGTCCATACCCGAGACATTGAATCCGCCGATGGTCAGCGTGCGCGGCGTACCCGCGTAGGTGATGTCGGGATGGACGATAACATCCTGCGCCGCAGCGTGCAACGTGGCGAAGAGCGCAAGGATGGCGATGAATATTTTGATGTTGTTTTGCATCTTGTTTGAGTTATATCTTGGCTATTTGGCGCTTGTTTCGACCTGCGCCTCAGTCTTTCCGAATCGGCGCTGACGGCTTTGGTAGGAGGCAATGGCCTTGTGGAGGTCTTCCTCGCTGAAGTCGGGCCAGTAGGTGTCGCAGAAATAAAGTTCTGTATAGGCAATCTGCCAGAGCAGGAAGTTGCTGATACGCAGCTCGCCGCCGGTGCGGATGAGCAGGTCGGGGTCGGGCATGAAGCTCGTCTGCATATGCTGATTGATGAGGTCTTCATTGATGTCAAGACGCTCAACACTATGGCGACCAAGACGCCCGGGGCGCGTGCGCTCCTCAATGATATCCTTCACAGCCTGCGTGATTTCCCAACGAGAGGAATAGCTCAACGCCACGACCATCGTCATGGCGTCGTTGTTCTTGGTATGCTCCTCAGTCTCATGGAGTTTGGCCTGCACCTCATCGGGCAGCCGCTTGACGTCGCCGATGACGCGGAAGCGCACGTTGTTCTTCATGAAGATCTCGTCTTCCAAGGAGGTCAGCACGAGTCCCATGAGTGCGTGAATCTCGGTTTCGGGCCGGTTCCAGTTCTCGGTGGAGAAGGTATAGAGCGTCAGATACTTCACGCCCAGTCGCGTACACTCGGCGGTGATGCGGCGCACGGCCTCGACGCCGGCCTGATGGCCGAAGCTGCGGTCCTTGCCCCGTTCGGTGGCCCAGCGCCCGTTGCCGTCCATGATGATGGCAATGTGCTGCGGAATGCGTGTCATATCAAGTTGTATCATATTCGATATCGTTTATTCTTTGTTGCATGTGGTGCACTTCGCCCAGAAGCAGTAGGTGAGACTAATCTGCAGGGCGGAGTAGCAGTCGGTGTTCTTGAACAGTCCCGAACTCTTGATGTAGTAAGGGTCCTTGACGCCGTCGAGCCAGTCGCTTTGGGTGAAATGGATGCCCCACTCCACACCGAGGTTGACGCGCTCGGCCACCTTATACTTCACGCCGAGACCGAAGGGCATCTGGAAACCCGCATGGCCCTTGTCGGGTGCCTTGACGTAGAGTAGACCCAGACCGCCGTAGATGAACGGCACCAGCCGCTTGGCGCCCCGATAGTCGCGCCCTGTGCCATAAGGCAGGAAGTTGTACTCGAACGCCATGTTGAGGTCGTAGAGGTTGTTGCTGAACGTCCACGGCTGCTCGACGTAATCGGGATAGTAAGTCGGTACATCGGCCGACGACCCTTTCATCTTGGTCCACCCCACCGACAGCCTGACGGCCGCCCATGGGCTGATGATGCGCTTGCCTAACAGCGTAGCGGCCGGTTGCAGGTCACGCGTCGGAGTACCATTGAAATCGCCTAAGTAGCCGTCGAGCCCGGCCCCCACACCAATCTCCATGCGGTACTCGTTGTCGTCCTGAGCTGATGCACCCAAGGCCACTACGGCAAGCAGAAGCAGAAGGCAGGCTTTCTTCATCGGCGGTCTTTCTTTTTACGCTTACACCTTATTATATATATAGGCGCCCACACATCATTTGGTGAACACCTGCTGGTTGTCGGCCCACGCCAGACGAGCCAATTGCGCCGACCACACGAGGCCGGAGCCTGACTTACTGATATAGAGGTGATGGCTGCTGTCGGTGCCGAGGGCGAAAGGTGCGGCGGCGTAGCCGAAGGCCTCGGGCAGCACGTAGGTCGTATTGGTGTCCCACGTCAGGCCCTGGTCAGGACTGGTATACACCTTAGTGAAGTCGCCGCCCATGGCCACGAGCTCATCGCCATACAGCACCACCTGGAGGTTGGCCAGCGACGGCAGCGTCTTGCGGTTGTACTCGTCGGCTGGATAGAAGCTCCACGGCTGTGCGTCGGAGTTGTCGGCGTCTTCCTCGACCTTGCTCCAGACGACGGTCTTGCCGTCGCGCTTGCCGAGGAGCGTGAGGTTATAGGTGTCGTCGTTGGTGCGTGAGGACTGCACCACGAAGTTCACGTCGGTAGCGGGCAGATTGGCCGCCTCCTCGTCGATGGCGTCGGCGGTCCATGTAGCGCCGTCGTCGGTCGACTGACTGATACCCGTGGCCGTGAGCGCGTACATGCGCTTGGCGGTGGCGCCGAGCAACTGGGTGAGACCTGTAGCGGCCGTCACCGTATTCCACGTCTCGCCGTCGGTCGAGCTCAGCAGCGATCCGTTGCTCAGGGTGTAGAGCGTGGAGCCCTTGACAATCATGTTCTTATAGGCGTCGGCATCGAGCGTGGTGGCCAATGTGAGCGCTGTCCAACCGTTGCCGCTCTTGCGGAAGCCCACCGTAGCACCGTTGGACTGGCCGAAGAGATACATCGTCGAACCGGCCTCAACGAAGCGGCGCGCACCCATTGCGGTCAAGCCGGCCTCGGTCGACTGCCATGCGAACTCATCACCGGACTGCTGGTGAACGTTCACGTGAACGGTGTACTGGCGATAAGCCGTTCCCATCATATTGTACACGCGGAGACGCACGGGATTGGTGAAGTCGATGGAGTCGGATAAACTGTAATAGGCCAGGCTGTCGGAGCCGTCCTTTGCATGCAGGTTGAGCACCACGGTGCCGCTGTTCTTCGCCGATATGGTGGCAATGACGTGGGCAGCGTCGACGCCCACGGGTAGGGAGTCGGGATTATAAATGGTCTGGCCCACCTGGTCAATATTGAAATGATAGCCGCTGCAGTCGATGGTCGACGTGTAGGTGCTGTCAGTGACACCATCGCTTGCCGTGGTGTGGTAAGTGATGTTGAGCGTGCCGAGCTTGAACGCCGTGACAGCCGTGTCATCATAATATACAATCTCGTCAGATGTATCGCTCAGACACGAGGAGAGCATGAACATGCTCACCAGTAGGAGCAAGAGTGACGAATGGTTCTTTATCATCGTGTGCCTATTACTATTTTAGCTGCAAATTTACAAAGAATGATTTAATTATGAGCCAAATTTGCTGATTATTATGTTATTTATGCGCGTCGCGGCGGAAAATTAAGGTTGTTTTAGAGATAGCGAATATAGCCAAAAACTGCGCCGGCATGAACACTGAATACATAAAAAAAGACAAGACAATCACTTGCCCTGCCTTTTCTTCGAAAGTTGCTGCAAGAAAGTCACAGCAACAATCTGTCTTTACCTTAAAAAATCTATCAAACTACTAACCTAATGAAACTTAATGAATAATCTTCTCACGAAGACAATGCAAAGATAATACATTTCCTTGAACCGTGCAAGCAATTTGGAAAATTTTTCGCTTTCGTTTTGATATTTTATACTTTCGTTTCCGCATCGATACCGATTTTGCAATGATGAGATAGCAATCAGAGCGAATTAATGCTTCAAAGCGAAATTTAGAAAATTGTTTTCGAAATTTGGAAAAATAATAATGAAAGTTGGTAAAATCAGTCCGGATAACAGCGAAAAACTGCTGAAGAAGACGGTGGGAAGTCCCCGTTTGTCAACTTTTTTGGCGTTTTAAGGCCCCTCAGTTTCGCGTATTTGCGAGCAAAGACGTACTCGGCTCCAAATACGCCCGTCTGGGCGATGTTTAGCTAAACCATTGTTGTTCAACCGATTATAAAGTTTCCTACAGGATAAGCTATCCGCTGGCGTCGCGATAGCTATAGTTTCGCATCGCGATAACTATCTTATCGCAGTGCGATAGCTACGGTATCGCAGTACGATCGCTATGGTATCGCGACTCGATAGCTATGCTATCGCAACGCGAAGGGGCTGAAATGGTGGTTTCAGGACGGGTTTTTCGCTACGCGACCTCTATTTTTCCGATTTTCGTTCGCTGGAATGCGCAAAATCGATAACACGATTTTGTCCGCATTTTTCGGAATTTCAGCGGCTTCGATGAGCGTTGCATCGGCCAAACTACTTCATGATTTTGGTTCACCGCATGTATTCCGTGGGTATTGATGGTTTACACCTATGAGCCACGGAAAACATTTGGTACACCAAGTTTTTCAATGGGAGTGCGAATTGCCTCGCCATTTTTTCGTAAATTTGCCAGCGTTAACCGCAACCGCCTCATCAAACAGGCGCTATAATAATATAAGGAGAAACGACGCATGACGGAAACCATCATTAAGGCCGTAAACGGCAAACGACCGCACTGGGGAGATCACTGCCACTTCGCTGAAAACGCGACCATAGTGGGCGACATCAGCATGGGCGACGACTGCTCCGTGTGGTATGGCGCCGTATTGCGCGCCGATGTCGACCGGATTATCATCGGCGACCGGTGCAACATCCAGGACCTCGCCTGCATCCATCAGACTGCAGGCCGGCCAGCCATACTTGGCAACGACGTGTCGCTGGGCCACGGCGCCGTGGTGCATGCGGCCACCATCCACGACGGTGCGCTCATAGGGATGAACGCCGTAGTGCTCGACCTCGCTGAAGTGGGCGAAGGCAGCATCGTGGCTGCCGGTGCCGTGGTGCTCGAGAAAACGGTGATCGGACCCGGCGAACTATGGGCCGGCGTACCTGCCCGCTTCGTGAAGAAGATTGACCCCGACAAGGCCCTCAGTTATGCCCGGCACTACTGCCAGTATAAGCAGAGCCTCTCCCCTGCCCCGACGGAAGAAGTCTGGAATAAGCCGGATGCGTCCACTTCACCCGTCAATAAGCTTTACCGTCGTGGATGAAGATGGTTCTCACGGTCATTATAATTATCCTGAAGTCGAGTGCAGGAGTCCAATGGTTTATGTACCACAAGTCCCGGAGGACGCGACCCTCCATCTGCCACAATTCCCGGGTTTCCCCGCGGAAGCCGGTCACCTGCGCCAAACCGGTTATGCCCGGACGAACGGCATGACGATCCATATAGTGAGGTATTAGCCGTGTGTATAATTCCGTGTGGTAGAGCATGTGCGGGCGCGGTCCGACAATGCTCATGTCGCCTTTCAGGACATTGAAGAATTGCGGCAGCTCGTCAAGGTTTGTTTTCCTGAGGAAACTTCCGAAGAGAAACACTCTCGTGTCACCCTTACTGCACTGCCGGGTGTCGCATTCGTCGTTGACCCTCATAGTGCGGAACTTCAGGCAACGGAACGTTTGGCCGTTGAGTCCTGTACGTTTTTGCACGAAGAACACGGGGCCGCGGCTTTGCAACTTTATTATCAGGGCAATGACAGGGATAAAGAGCAACAGCACGACGCAGACGACAAGGCTGAAAGCGATGTCGAAGCATCGTTTTGCTGCCATGTCCAAAGGGCCGTGCAGCATGATTCTTTTCATTAGTCTCATTGTCTGTCAAATTTATTGGTTGATGAGTTTTTGGCTCTGCTCCCTCTGTTGCAGCAACGGAGCAGGGCAAACAGCCTTTTCAGCAGTCCGTGACGTGGCGGAGGTTTCTCCGGATGGGGGTCATGGGATGCCGAGGCAAGCTTGCGGTCGACCTCTTTATCGACAATCTCGCGGATAGTCTCCAGGAGTTCAGTGCGCTCGTCGCCGACAAGGAGGTTGTTGCGCCGTTGTTCGTCAGAGGAATAGCCCATTATCCAGTGCTATTATTTCACTTGTGTCCACTAAAATGATTAACGTTAGTGTACTATTTCTTAAACCAGTTATTCTGTCGGCTCCTCGTCCCCCACCCTCCTTTGTATGGAGGAAAGGGGGATTGGAGGAGTTGTTATTTGACGATGAGTTTCTTTCCGCCGTTGATGTAAAGTCCTTTCCTGTTCGGCTTACCGCTGATGCGCTGACCGTTGATGCTGTACCAATCCGTGGCGTTGCCGGTCACGTCGCCAGCCGTTGAGATGCTCCTGATGCCAGTCGCGATATTTGTGTGTGTCTTGATGGAGTAAATTTTTACACCCGTCGAAAGTGACGGTGCCTTTCGCACGCCGTTGCCCTTTGCTCCACTGGATGATGCCGCTGTGGCATAGACATAGACGTAGGTGTTCCCGGCGACGTTATAGTTAACGGTCGTCTCACCCGCGGTGCCGGTGGACGCATAGGTTACGGGTTCGTCGGTGCCGACTTGGATGGCCACGTCGTTAGCCGCGGATGTCAGTGCATCGACGATGATTTGTCCTTGTCCTGCGGGTATCTCATAGATAATGCCAACGTAGCCCTTGGCAGCGGCAGCAGTGAGCGGGTCCTCACTTGACGCCACGGTAGCTACGGTTGCTGTCTCGGTAGTAGCGTTGACGACTATCGACTGGTCGGAGCTGTCATAGTAGCCCTGATCGCTCCAGGTGCCATAGCTGTTGTCGATGTTGTAATAAACGTTGCCGATAACGGTATTCACAAGGCTTTTCTGTCCCTCTGGTGAGCTGTCATCAACGAAGCTCCCGGTATTGATGACGGCGATTGTCGTGTCGGATACTACTGTAACGGGCTCTATCACGTTGGGCGGGCCAATGATGACATTCCACCACTCTAAGGTACTGTCAGCTTTGTAAACCATGCCGTTTTCGATAAAACCGCCGGCTGGACTCAGCAGCACCACGCCTTTCATCTCTATCTTGTCGAATCCCTTGATTGGGGGGACATTGTTGCCGAATATGTCGGCGTATGCGTTGTCAACGGTAAACACGCCACCTTTACCCATGATGCCCATTTCAGTATGCCCTTTGATGAAGCAGCAGTTCTTTATGGTAAAGTTAGTTTTATTAGCGAAGGTTACAGAGTAGCAGATTCCAATATAGAGTGTGTCGGTGTCGTATCCGTTGGCTCCGATGATGGTCAGGTTTGCCGGGTTGTCCATGTTGGCAGTGTCAACAGGCTCGACTTCCTCGAAGCTGCCTGACATGATAGCGCCGAACTCATAATCCCTAATTTCCCCAATGCGGTTTTTCCCGTTCAATTCGATAGTCAGGTCGGCAAGCGTCGAAGTGATGTAATCGATGTCGGCATTGTTGAGATAGAGCGTGTTGTTGGTATAAGCGAACGAAACTGTACCGTCGCCAAGCACGTCGCTGGCGTTGTCCTCAGTCACGATAGTATCGTTCACTCTCAGATAGGGAACGTCAGTCTCCGCCGAGTCGCTGTCGGTCAGAGCTGCTGTTTTTGACGTTGCCGTTGTGATCCCGACAATCATCATCATAGCCAACAGGCTTAGCCTGCGGACGAATGTATCATGTAAAAAATAAACTTTCATAGTCTCTTGTGTTAATAAGTTATCTGTCGCAAAGGTAGATGAAAATGCCCTGAATGGCATTGCGGAATCTTCCAACTTTCTTGCGAAATCTTGCAAAATGCACATTCGGATTCTTGCAAAATCTTGCAAGGGAAGACCTGCAATGCCGATAAACAAAGGGTTCGGCACTGACAGATTTACAGACATTAACAGTCCGTCTCATCGGAATATTATTTACGTTATCCGGCAGAAATCCGTCATTAATCTTGTAGAATTTAAAATAAAATCTTAACTTTGTTCCATGAGAATGGGAAGCCGATGTTATATATCAGCACACCTAATTAAATAAGAAACCTATGAATATCAAGCACCCGAACCGACTACTTGCTTTCGTCTATTGTATTTGTTTTCTTCTTTCCTGCGGCTCTGACCATAGGGTGTCGTTCACGCCGGAGGAACGTCACGAAGCCGACAGCGTGGTGAAGACTGTACACAGCGTGGAGGGACTCGACAGCCTTAACAGGGCTATGATCAGCCAACAGAACACTCTGGGGCAGATAATTACCCTGCGCGAGTGGGGTAAGCAGCTCCGCAACGAGAGCCGTTTCGAAGAGGCGCTGAAGAAACACGACGAGGGACTTGAACTTGCCGAGCAGGCCGGCGACACGCTCGAATGGGTGCAGGCTCTTAACAACATCGGCACCGACTACCGTCGCATGGGAATCCTCGACGCAGCACAACAATACCACAAAACCGCACTGATGATGGCAGAGGAATGTTCCGACACGTCGTTCACCGCACGTAAGAACCGCGTCATGTCGCTCAACGGACTTGCCAACGTCTATCTGACAGTGCAGAACTTCCACCTTGCCGACAGCTGTCTGCGGCAGGCCCTTGCCGGCGAGACGGCACTCGGCAGTCTGACGGGACAGGCCATCAACTGCGCCAACCTCGGTTCGATATTTGAAACCAAAGGGCTGGCAGACTCTGCGTGGGTGTACTACCGCAAGTCGATGGAACTTAACACCCGCGACGGCAACACCTTAGGCATTGCCCTCTGCCACACCTATTACGGCAACCTCTATGAAAAAGCGCATGAGCTGGACAAGG
Organism: uncultured Prevotella sp.; assembly: GCA_900315835.1. GTDB lineage: Bacteria > Bacteroidota > Bacteroidia > Bacteroidales > Bacteroidaceae > Prevotella. The sequence goes on along the minus strand of ONAR01000001.1, from coordinate 1,485 downwards.
CTCTGGCTGAATACGACGAAGCCTACCGCCTGATGAGAGACTCGAAGGACGAGTGGCACTCACTCAACTCGCTTACCGCTCTCGCCGGAGTGTATATCACCAAAGGAGACGGCAACAAGGCTGAGAGCTATCTCGCCGAGGCCAAGGCCATTGCCACGAAAATACGGAGCATTGAGCATCTGGCCGAAATATACAACCTCTACTATAAGCTTCGCAAGAGCCGTGGCGACTGGCGCGGCGCGCTGCTTGCCCATGAGCAGTCGGCGGTACTGCGGGACAGCCTCATCGACATGGATAAGGTGAACCGCATGCAGAGCGTCAGCTACAACATTGAACGCGGGCAGCAGGCACGGCGTGTCAACGATGCCAACGACCGTTTGGAAAGCGAAAAATCGGCACGGTATGCCGGACAGGTGGTATTCTCCATTATAATCATACTCCTTGCAGTGGTGATAGGGCTGCTGATCTATAACCGCCGTCTGCGCTCGCGAAGCTATGACGCACTAAAGAAACTCAACGGGATGCGCGAGACATTCTTCAGAAATATCACGCACGAGTTCCGTACGCCGTTGACGGTAATCCTCGGATTGAGCCACGACCTGCAGGCCGACAGCGTCACATCCGATGATGCCCAGGACATGGGCAAGACCATAGAACGGCATGGCAAACGCATGCTGCGGCTCATCAACCAGTTACTCGATATCTCGAAGATTCGCTCGGTCATCGGCGAGCCGGAATGGAAAAATGGAAACATCGTGGCATACGTCAGCATGATTGTGGAGACATTCGAGGAATATGCCAGGAAGCGGGACATTAAACTTCAGTTTATTTCGCGTGAGAGTGAGATTGACACCGCCTTCGTACCCGACTATATAAACAAGCTCATGGACAATCTGCTGTCGAATGCCCTGAAGTTCACGCCAGTCCAGGGAAAGGTGAATGTCAGTATGTGGCGCGACGGAGGACGACTGCGAATAGACGTCAGCGACACAGGCCGCGGGATACCCAAACAGAGCTTGCCACACATCTTCGAGGAGTTTTACCAGGCTGACAACATCGACGGAAGAACGGGAACAGGTGTCGGACTGGCACTTGTCAACCAGATAGTGAGACAACTCGATGGAACAATAACCGTGGAGAGCACCGAGGGAAAAGGGACCGCATTCCATATTGTACTGCCAATTAAGAACAAAGTCTCCGCTCCATTGGAAGATACTGTGAATATGAAGCACTTCACCACATCCTTTGAGGAGCAGATGGAGGTCTCCTCCAATCCTTTAAATGGAACCGGCGAGGTTAACGGCGAGGCCTCCATACTCATCGTCGAGGACAATGCCGACGTGGCAGCATATATCGGCAAGCGACTTGGAGAAAAGTATAATGTCGTCCACTAGTGTCCACTTAAATCCTTTAACATTCGGCTTTGCTTACTGATTGTAACTTACCATTCGTCGAAGGGTATTTCTAACTGAATATATTTGTTGG
>ONAR01000044.1 GCA_900315835.1 uncultured Prevotella sp. | reverse complement strand
GGTAATTATACAAAGATTAACCAAAATAAAAATGGGTGTAACTCATTGAGCTACACCCATTTCATTATTTATCGTTATTGATAGTTGTCAATATTACTTTGCTCCGCCGAGTAACCGTCGTCGCTCAGCAGTGGCAAGCGAGCTTGCCACTGCCTTCGCTCCTTGGTTACTTCACCTCCTCAAAATCCGCGTCCTGGATATTATCGTCGGTCTTCGAACCGGAGTTGCCTTGAGCGTTGCCACCCTGAGCACCACCCTGGGCGCCACCGTTGAAGCCTTGACCGCCCTGGAAGCCCTGGGCACCGGCACCGGGCTGAGCACCCTGACCGTACATCTGTGCGCTGGCAGCCTGAACGGCAGTGTTGAGGGCTGCGGTAGCCGTATCGATGGCGTTGAGGTCCTGAGCCTTGTGGGCATCCTTGAGCTGCTGCAGAGCCTGCTCGATGGCGGGTTTCTTGTCAGCAGGAATCTTGTCGCCATTATCCTTGAGGAAGTTCTCGGTGGTGAAGATCATGGAGTCAGCCTGGTTGAGCTTATCCACCTTCTCACGCTCCTTCTTATCCGACTCCTCATTGGCCTTAGCCTCAGCCTTCATGCGCTCGATATCGTCCTTGCTCAGCGAGCTGCTGGCCTCGATGCGGATGCTCTGCTCCTTACCGGTAGCCTTATCCTTAGCGCTGACGTTGAGGATACCGTTGGCATCGATATCGAAGGTCACCTCAATCTGAGGAACGCCACGGCGGGCCGGAGCGATGCCCTCGAGGTTGAACTGGCCGATGCTCTTGTTCTGAGCAGCCATCGGGCGCTCACCCTGCAGCACGTGAATGGTCACGGCTGTCTGGTTGTCGACGGCGGTAGAGAACGTCTCGGTCTTCTTGCAAGGAATGGTCGTATTGGCGTCGATGAGCTTGGTCATCACACCACCCATGGTCTCAATACCAAGGGTCAGCGGGGTAACGTCAAGCAGCACGATGTCGCCGGCGCCCTTCTCGTTGTTCAGGATAGCACCCTGGATGGATGCACCCACAGCCACCACCTCATCGGGGTTCACACCCTTTGAAGGCTCCTTGCCGAAGTAGTTCTTCACCAAGGTCTGCACAGCAGGAATACGGCTCGAACCACCTACGAGAATCACCTCGTCGATGTCACTCGTCGAGAGCTTAGCGTCGCGGATAGCGTTCTGGCAAGGCACAAGGCACTTCTGAATGAGGTCGTGAGCGAGCTGCTCAAACTGAGCACGCGTCAACGTCTTCACCAAGTGCTTTGGTACACCACCCTCAGCCGAGATGTAAGGCAGGTTGATCTCTGTCGAAGTGGTAGAGCTCAACTCAATCTTAGCCTTCTCAGCGGCTTCCTTCAGACGCTGCATAGCCATCGGGTCCTTCGTCAGGTCGATGCCCTCGTCAGCCTTGAAGCCCTGAACAAGCCAGTCGATGATGACCTGGTCGAAGTCATCGCCACCCAGGTGGGTATCACCGTTGGTTGCGAGCACCTCGAACACACCGCCGCCGAACTCCAGGATGGAGATATCGAATGTACCGCCACCGAGGTCGAACACGGCAATCTTCATATCCTTGTTGGACTTATCCACGCCATAAGCCAGGGCGGCAGCCGTAGGCTCGTTGACGATACGGCGCACGTTCAGACCGGCAATGGTACCAGCCTCTTTCGTGGCCTGACGCTGAGAGTCGGAGAAGTAAGCCGGCACAGTAATTACGGCGTCGGTCACCTCCTGGCCGAGGTAGTCCTCAGCGGTCTTCTTCATTTTCTGCAGAATCATAGCACTGATCTCCTGCGGCGTGTAAGGATGTGCGGCACCCTCAATCTGCACCTTCGGATAACCATTGTCGTTGATCACTGTATAAGGCACGCGCTCAGCCTCTTTACGGCTCTGCTCATAGGTCTCACCCATGAAGCGCTTGATGGAATAAACGGTGTTCTTCGGGTTGGTGATGGCCTGACGCTTTGCAGGATCACCCACCTTACGCTCACCATCCTTCATGAAGCCGACCACAGAAGGTGTGGTGCGCTTGCCTTCGCTGTTTGCGATAACCACAGGCTCGTTGCCCTCAAACACGGCAACGCAGCTGTTTGTTGTACCTAAGTCGATACCAATAATCTTTCCCATAGTAGTATTTATTTTATTATTATTTTCTGAAAGTTGCTTGAGCTAAAAGCTCGCCTTACCTAAAACAAAGGTTGTGCCAAGGGGAAAGATTGGCCCGCATCGACTGACAAAGTGGCAGAGATAAATATCTAAAAGCGGAAACCGTAGAACAAACGCAGCCTCTCTTTGGCACGTTTGATCTGTAGCCGGTTCTCGTCGCCCACGCTGGAATAGTTGAACACCATTGTGGCGCCGAAGAACTTATTCTTCCACGAATACACGGCGGCACCCCTTCCCACGATGATGACACTCGGGAAGCGGTAGTGCATGTTGACCTTGCCCTCATCGGTCTCAATATACGACCGCAGCAGCACGTCGAAGGTGGGCAGGGTGGAGAGGTGGAAAAGCCAGTGGCGGCCGACGACGAGGTTGTAGCCGTAGCCCGCTCCGATGCCCAAGGCATAGATGCGCATCTTGGCATTGCCTACGCCGCTGTTGGTCATCACGTCGTAAGCATTGGTATATTGGCCGTCCATACTCATGCCCAACATGAAGCTGCCCGCGCTCCGCTTCTGCACATAACTCTGACTGAAGGCGGCGGGGAAGGAGAAGCGGCGGCCGTTGAAGGCATAGTAGAAATTGAGATTGACGGCTTTCTGCTTCAGTTGTCCTTTACTGATGTCGGAAGAGACGCCGTTGGTCTCCACCGACCCGTGATAGGTCTTCGACGACAGCAGCACTACGTCGAAGCCGAATTTATTGCTGTACGAGTTGAGGTTAAATTCATTATCCTTGCTCTTGCCGGCCAATTTGGCGGGATTGACAGCCAGTCCGACGGCAATGCCGCGGTAGGCCACCGCCACGCTGAGCGTACCGCGGTAGTCGGCCCGCAGGTCGCCGTTGAAAGGAATCTGGTTTTTCGAACCGTTAAACTTCAGTTGCGCACCTGACAGGTTGGTGCGCAACTTAATGGTCCATCTGGCGTCGGGCCGGCCAATATAAAGGGTGTCGAAACTTATTTCCTTGTATTTCGCCTCAAGCAGTTGGTCTCCTTTGTGCAGGTGACGGTCGGCGCGTTGCAGTCGCGCCTGCAGCTTCATGTAGCGCGCCGAGTCAATCTGGCCCTTGCCGAGACGCTCACGCAGCAGGCTGTCGCCCCATTGGAACATACGCCCTTCGTCGGCCGCCTTACGGAGCTCCAGCCGCAGGCTGTCGGCAATGGCCAGACGCTCCTTCATCCGCTTGCGGTGTTTGCCATGCTGGACGTCAGCGGTGTTCTGCGCCAGCGACAAGCCGCTGCAGCCCAACAGCATGACCAAAAATAGCACCATCCGCCCCATCATTCTTGTTCCCATAAGCTTCCTCATCATCATTTTTATGTTAAGACCTTGCAAAAATAATGATTATTTGTGAGAAAGAGCCGTCAGGGGAACAATAATTACGGCGATTGCGAAGAAGGCTATGGCACTTACGCGGAGACGCCTGCCAAATACTTATTTTGCAGCCAGGACTTCCACTTCGACCAAAGCTCCCTTGGGCAGCTTCTTAACAGCTACCGCAGAGCGGGCAGGGAATGGTCGGGAGAAATACTGCGCATAGACCTCGTTCATTGCAGCGAAATCATCCATATTATCCAAATAGACCGTTGTCTTGACGACGTGGCTGAGATCGGTACCTGCAGCCTTCAGGATGTTTCCAGCGTTTACAATGGCCTGACGCGTTTGCTCCTTGATTCCGCCCTCAACAAAGTTGCCCGTCTTCGGGTCGATGGGAATCTGACCGGAGGCAAAGACGAAACCGTTAACCTCAATAGCCTGACTATACGGGCCGATTGCTGCAGGAGCATTGTCTGTGTGAATTGCTTTCATTGTTGTTTGCTTTTATTGTTATACAAGTAGGAATCCCTTATCAGTAAGGGCTTTCTTTATGGTTTCGATATGTTCTTCATTCCTGGTCTCCATGGTGACACTCAGGATGCAAGCGTTTACTTTCTGACGGTTCTGGGTGCGGTCGTGGTGAACTCCCGTGATGTTGCCTCCCAAGCCACCAATGGTAGAGATTACTTCTGATAATTTGCCGGGCCGATCCTCCAATTCCATATCAATTCTGCAGAGTCGTCCACTTTTGGCCAGTCCGCGATTGATAACCCTGTTAAGAATAGTCACGTCGATATTGCCACCACTAACCACGCAAACTACTTTCTTGCCTTTTACAGGCACTTTGTTGAACATAACTGCCGCAACGCTGGCAGCTCCGGCACCTTCTGCCACCATTTTCTCACATTCGATAAGCCTCAGAATAGCGGCACATATCTCATCTTCACTGACGGTGATGATGTCGTCAACGTATTTAGCACAAGTATCGTAAGTTATTTTTCCAGGTTCCTTTACGGCAATGCCATCGGCAATGGTGGAAACGGATGGCAGCTTCTCGGGTTTATGATCGTGGATGCTGTTGACCATGCTTGGCGCGCCTTCGGCCTGCACTCCGTAAACTTTCACCTTGGGATTCAGACTCTTGATGGCAAATGCCACTCCCGAGATTAACCCGCCACCGCCTACCGGTACGACTACGGCATCGGCATCAGGCAGTTGCTCCATCAATTCCAGTCCGATGGTTCCCTGGCCGGCAATGACATTCTCATCATTGAAGGGGTGGATGAAGGTATAGCCATATTGATCGCGCAGCTGCAAGGCTTTCTGATAAGCATCGTCGTATACGCCCGGGACGAGACAAACCTCAGCACCTAAGCGACGGGTAGCTTCCACTTTGCTGATGGGGGCTCCTTCGGGCAAGCAAATCAAACTCTTGATACCCATGGCTGTTGCACCTAAGGCTACACCTTGCGCATGGTTACCGGCAGAGCAGGCGATAACACCTTTCTTCTTTTCTTCATCTGTGAGCTGGGAAATCTTGTAATAAGCACCGCGAATCTTAAAGGAGCCGGTCTTCTGCAAGCATTCCGGCTTCAAATACACATCACAGTCAGGGTTGATCCTTGGCGTGTGAATAAGCTCCGTCTTGCGAATGACCTTATTCAACACATAACGGGCTTTGTAGAAATTGTCTAATTGCAACATCTTAACCTAATTATCTTATTATCCTAATCTTATCTGAATGCAAAAGTAGAAAGAATGAAGCAAAAAGCCAAGAATTCTTTTGATTTCTTGACGATTTCCCGCTCAGCAGCCATTTTAATCGCGGTTTCAAATAAGATTTAGGCAAGAGGTCACGTCTTGTTCAAGGATTTCGGCGATGGCCTCAAGCCCGGCCTTATCTTCCTCGTCGAAGGCGCCGAACTGCTCGCTGTCGACATCGATGACGGCGACCACCTCGTTGCCACGGATGACGGGAACGACAATCTCGGAGTTGGACCTCGACGAACATGCGATGTGGCCGGGGAACTGATGTACGTCGGCCACGACAAGCGTCTGCGCGTCGGCCCATGCCTTACCACAGACGCCACGGCCCTTGGCAATGCTGTAGCAGGCCACCGGCCCTTGGAAAGGGCCGAGCTGCAACTCGCCATTGCGGACGATATAGAATCCCACCCAAAAATAATAGGGCAACTGCTCCTTGAGCAGGGCGGCGACATTGGCCAGCGCCCCTACCCCATTGTCAACGCCCTCGACCAGACTCCTCACCTGTTCGGCAAGCTGGCGGTAAGTCTCTTTCTTGTTCATAGTCATTTGATTAACGCTTCCGGCGCATTCTGACGAGTTCAATAGCCTCTTTGCCGGTCATGTGCTCCACGTCGAGGCGCACGACAATCATGTGCAACAGGCTCTTTGCCAGTTGAGGGCTGCAAGAATTCTCGGCGACTTCTTCTAAAGTGGTGCAAAGTTACGGTTTTTCCTCGAGACTGCCCAACAATCGGTCTTTTATCTTCTGGTACTCTTGCTCGAAGTTGGGCGTGAACAGCCCCTTGCCGAGGTTGGCGTCAATCTCATCAATCATCCAGAAGCGGCCGGAGGCCAGTTCCTCCCGGCTCCAGTTCACCTCACCGTCGTACACCGCCCGATGCACGTGCACCAGCTCGCGCTCGCGCTTGCTCTCGAAGACATAGCGCAGCAGAAACTCCGGGGTGAAATCGGTGATGCCCAACTCCTCCCTCACTTCGCGGTGCAGGGCCTCGTCGATGGTCTCGCCATAGTCCACATGTCCGCCGCAGGCCGTATCCCACCGGTCGGGCTGGATGTCCTTCCAGTGGGGGCGTTGCTGCAGAAACAGCTCGCCACGGCTGTTGAGCAGATGCAGGTGGACCACGGGATGGAGCTTCATGCTGCCGTGGTGGGCCTCACCACGCGTCAGCTTGCCCAACACGTGGTCCTCCTCGTCTACCCATGGGAACCATTCTTGTTCGTTGTCGGTCATTGTCGTCAATCAGATGCTGAACACGTTGAAACCGCCGTCGACCACAGCCACCGTACCGGTGACGAACTGCGAGGCGGGGCTGATGAGGTAGTGAATGGTGCCGCACAGCTCCTCGGGCTCACCCATGCGGCCCATCGGCGTCTGATGGATGATGTCTTTGGCGCGCTGTGTCCAGCTGCCGTCAGGATTGGTGAGCAACGTGCGGTTCTGGTCGGTGAGGAAGAAGCCCGGCGCAATGGCGTTGACGCGGATATGCGTGCTGAACTTCGACGCTACTTCCTTCGCCATATAAGCCGTGAAGTTGTTGATGCCGGCTTTGGCCACGCCGTAGCCTGCCACACGCGTCAGGGGGCGGAAAGCCGACATCGACGAGAAGTTGACGACGCAGCCCGACTGCTGCTTGGCCATCGGACGGAGGAAAACCTGCGTGGGCAGTACGGTGCCGATGAGGTTGAGTTCCATCACCTTCTTGAAGTCGTCGGGGTCGAGGTCGAATATGGTCTTGTCAGGCGGAATGGTGGCACCCGGCATGTTGCCACCGGCGGCATTGAGCAGGGCATCCACGCGACCGTACTGGCTCAGTACATCGTTGAGGTTGCCTTCCAGCACGGCCTTATCCATGACGTTGGTCTTGAGGAACATTGCCTCACCGCCATTGCCTTTGATCTCGTCAACGATTTTCTGTCCCAGTTCTACTCTGCGGGCCATAATCACGACTTTGGCGCCCTGCGAGGCGAGGTACTTTGCGATGCAGCGCCCTAAGATACCTGTTCCACCGGTGATAACCACCACCTGGTTAGTAATGTCAAACAAATTGTTCATCATAAGTGTTTTTAATGAGTTCCTTTATATCCTGCAAATTTAATGATTAATAACGAGACCATCGGCCTCAGGTCAAATAAATTTTAGGCCAACCCGGTTTTCTTCCCCTTCCGGTTGTAAGTTGGAGTGCAGCTTGCGCTTGCATAATTGGATTTAATTTTGTAACTTTGCCTTGACTCCCGAGGAGGGTGAGTAAAAGCCTCACCTTGGGTATGCAGGGTTCTGTATCGCGATGCGGCTGGTGGCCGGCACAAGACCGGCCACTACACTGGCTGATTCGTCGGCAGGAATGCCGACGCTCCTACTTATGCTTATTGTAATGACTGGACTTCTGGACTTCCGTCTTCTGGACTTCTAAAAAGCCTCCGTCTTCTGTCTTCTGGACTTCTAATAACTTCCCGGACTTCAGTCTTCTGGACTTCTAATAATTTATCTGTCATTTCACTCCCCTCCCCTTTGGGGAGGGGCTGGGGGTGAGGCTGTTGAGGCTGTTGAGGCTGTTGAGGCTGTTGAGGCTGTTGGTTCCCACAATATCTTTCTTTTTCCTCCGTTATCATAGGGAAATAGTTCATATAAACCATCAACATGAAACCAAAACTATCAGCCCTATCTACATTGCTGCTGTTGCCTGCTCTCGCCTCCGCAGCCGACAAACACCCTAACGTCATTGTCATCATGGCCGACGACCTCGGCTGGGGCGACGTGAGCGCCTACGGCAACCGCAGCCTGCTCACACCCCACATCGACAGCCTCGCCCGCGGTGGCGTTTGCTTCACCGACGGCCATGCCGCGTCGGCTACCTCAACGCCCTCGCGTTACGCACTCATGACAGGCATGTATCCGTGGAAGAACAAGGACGCGAAGATACTGCCCGGCGACGCGCCGCTCCTCATCAACCCACAGCAGTTTACTATCGCCAAGATGTTCCGCAATGCCGGCTACGCCACTGCCGCCATCGGCAAATGGCACCTCGGACTGGGCCGCGGCAAGATTGACTGGAACCGGAAGATAACCCCCGGCGCCTACGACCTCGGATTCGACTACTCCTACCTCATCGCCGCCACCGTCGACCGCGTGCCGACGGTCTACGTGGAGAACGGCTGCGTCGACGGCCTCGACCCTTCCGATCCCATCAGCGTCGACTACAACCATCCGTTTCCCGGTGAGCCGACGGCCATCAACCATCCCGAGATGATGCGCATGCGCTGGTCTGACGGCCATCAGGGTTCCATCATCAACGGCATCCCCCGCATCGGTTATATGAAAGGCGGCAAGGCGGCCATCTGGAACGATACCACCATGGCGCGTCACCTCCTGCAGAAGGTGCAGTCGTATATCGACACGGCGTCAGCCGCCCGTCCGTTCTTCCTCTACTATGGTCTCCACGAGCCTCATGTGCCCCGCGTGCCCGACACGCCCTTTGCCGGAACCACCAACCTCGGACCACGCGGTGACGTCGTTAAGGAAGCCGACTGGTGCGTCGGACAGGTAGTGGAGATGCTTCGCAAGAAAGGACTTCTGGAGAACACCATCATCATCTTCACAAGCGACAACGGACCGGTGCTCGATGACGGCTATCAGGACGGTTCACGCGGCACGCGGCAACTCCACGACCCCAACGGAGGCCTCAGGGGTGGCAAATACAGTCTCTTCGAGGCTGGTACGCGCGTTCCTTTCTTTGTTTATTGGGAAGGCACGATCCGCCCTGTGGTGAGCCACGCCTTCGTGACGCAGCAGGATCTGCTGGCTTCGCTGGCCGCACTCGTGGAACAGCCGGTTCCCGCCGGTCTCGACTCGCAAAACCTCCTCAACGCTTTCCTCGGGAAGTCGGACAAAGGCCGCAAAGGTTTTGTGGTGGAAGCCGAGGGGCGGCTGGCCTACCGTTCGGGCAACTACGCCCTGCTGCCGCCTTACAAAGGGCCGAAGACCAACAATACCGGCAATGAGCTCGGCATCGTTGACCACTGGTCACTCTACGACCTCGCTGCCGACCCTGCTCAGCAGACCGACATCAGTGCAAAGAAGCCTGGACTTATGCGGAAGTTGCAGAAACAGTTCACGAAGGAAGGAAAGGGCCTCACTCCAACCCCATCCAAAGGAGAGGGAGCCCTGCGGCAATAAAGTAAAGGTGGAGGGGAGAGCGCCTCTCTCCCCTCCTTATTATGGGATGGGCCGGGGAGGCATTTCTTCTTTTTTCTTCCCTTATGCCTTATATTTCCAAAATTATGCTTACTTTTGTAACTGCATTAATTTAACTACAATGGAAAAGAAATTCTATCCTCTGCTTTTTGAACCTATTCTGCATGAGAAAGTATGGGGCGGCCATCAGTTGACCAAGGTCAAAGGCCTGCCCGACACCACGAACCCCATGGGCGAGTCGTGGGAAGTGAGCGCCGTTCCCGGTAGCACCAGCATCATCAGCAACGGCGCAGCGAAAGGCCGCGACCTCATCTCGGTCATCGCCGACGCACCCAAGGAGATACTCGGCGGTAAGGTGGCCGAGGAATACCACGACCAGATGCCACTGCTCATCAAGTTTATCGATGCCCAGGATGACCTCTCCATCCAGGTCCACCCCAACGACGCCATGGCGCAGCGGCTGGGCTACGAGCGCGGCAAGACCGAGATGTGGTATGTGCTTGACGCCAAGCCCGGTGCCTACCTCTACGAGGGCTTCACCCACGACATCGACGAGGCTGAGTTCCGTCGCCGCATTGCTGACGGCACCATCTGCGACGTGCTTGACAAACAAACGGTCAAGCCCGGTGACGCCTTCTTCATTCCCGCCGGCACCGTCCACGCCATCTGCAGCGGACTGCTCATCGCCGAGATTCAACAGAGCTGCGACCTCACCTACCGCATCTTCGACTATAACCGTCCGGGACTCGACGGCAAGCCGCGTGAGCTGCATGTCGACCTCGCTGCCGAGGCGCTCAACTACAAGGCTGGCGCACAATACCGCTCGCAATACCATTACGAACAGGGCAAGGCCAACACCGTGGTCAGCAGTCCTTACTTCACCGTACGCGTCGACGACGTTCAGGGCGACACCCATTTCAACCTGCTCGACCGCGACAGCTTCGTCATCCTCATGGCCCTCGAGGGTGACTGCCGCATCCGCGTCACCGCTACCGGCGAGGAGGTAATGCTCCGCCACGGCTACAGCGCTATGCTGCCTGCCGCCATCGCCGAATACGACCTCCTGCCCCAAAGTGGCAGCTGCAAGGTGATTGACGCGTACTTGTAGCCCCACCCCCTCTTCGCGCTTGCGCGAAGAGTACCCTCCCCCCCACATAGGGGAGGATTTTATATGACCGGGCAACTCCTTGGTTGCCTCTCGGCCTTCGGGTTCTGTACGCCACTGCTGTGCAGCGGCCTTTCTCCTAATGGTAAGCTTATTGTAATCATTCCCCTCCCCTTGGGGGAGGGGGTTAGGGGTGAGGCTTTTAGGTGCGTCTTCTCTACAGCCTATTTATCCACTCCGCCATATCCTTCAGCACCTCCGGCGCGATGGTCTCTTCAATCTTCGCAGCCTCCATCGGGTTACCGGTGGGGTTGTGCTGGAAGAGATGACTCAAGCCCGGATAGACCTTAATCATTGTCTTCGGCTGTTTCTTCAGGTTAGCCTCCAAGCTGGGATTATTGACGCTCACCGGCACATTCAAGTCCTTGTCGCCACCCAGTGCCAGCACCGGGCAGGTCGTGGCCTTGACAAACGGCGTGGCATCGATGTCGAGGAACGCCTTCATCCACGGCGACTTGTCGTTGATGGTCATATACTGCCGGGCCGACGCCACATCTTTTACCAAATCGCCGTTGTAGCCCTGCGAACGGGCCAAGGCATTGAGCTGCACCATGAGCATCGTATCGATCTTGCAAGCCGGACCCGCCAGGCTCACGATGAAGTCGGTCTTCCCTTTGCTACCGAGCATGTAACCGATAAGACCGCCCTCGCTGTGGCCGAGCAACCCCACCTTCGAGAACTTCTTCAGTTGACGGAGATAAGCCAGCCCCGCCTCGGCATCAGCGGCAAAGTCGGTAGTCAACGCCGACGCATAGTCGCCCGTCGACTGCGCCGTACCACGGTCGTCGTAGCGCAGCGTGGCGATGCCATGACGCGCCAAGTAGTCGGCAATCACGAGGAACGGCTTATGATGGAACAGCTCCTCATCGCGGTTCTCCGGTCCACTGCCCGTCACCATCAGCACCACCGGCACCTTACTGCCAGTCTTGTAGCCGACGGGATAGGTCAGCGTTCCGGCCAGCGTCACACCCGCCTGCTTATTGCTGAATGTCACATCCTCCGTCTGATAAGGATAGGGTTTCGTGGGTTCCTGCGGCCGGTTGTAGGTCTGCTCGCCGCGCTTCATGTTCAAGGGCAGGCGGATGCCATGCTGCTCAAACGTACCCTTGACCACGTCGCCCTCGCGCTTGCCCTGGTAGGTGATGTCCAGCTGCGGGAAGGCGACGTTGATGGAGTCGTCGCTCAGATAGTTCACGCTCAGCGCCTGTTCGGAGGCGCCGAGTTCAGCAATGGTGGCCTTCACCTCTTGCTGCGCTTGGTTGACCTTAGCTTGAATGGTCATCTTCTGGGCGCCGGCCTCGAGCGTTCCGACCCATGAGCCGTCGAGACTCTGGGCCTGGCACGTCAGTCCTGCAGCCAGCATCATCAATGCAAGAATCTTCTTCATATTCACAATCTTAAAAATCATACTGCGTCTCGTCGCATTGTGTCACATTAGGCTGTTCCGACCTCCGCACGGCTTTTGTTCCCACCCCTCCGCAGCGCTTACTCTAATTACTCCCCCTCCCCTTGGGGAGGGGTTGGGGGTGAGGCTTGAGAGGCTTCTGGGGGTGAGGCCACTTACCAGATATGCGCCCGCTTATTCTTTGGCACGAACATCTTGTCGCCCTTCTTCACCTTAAAGGCATCGTACCACGCGTCAATCATCGGCAGCGCGGCATTGACGCGGGCGTAGTTGGGTGAGTGTACGTCGACCGTGAGCAGGTATTTCACATACTCAGGCGTAGCGTTGCTGGCCCAGATGCGGCCCCAGGAGAGAAAGAAGCGCTGCTCTGGCGTGAAGCCGTCCTTGACGCCGAGCGGATGCTGCTTCATGGCGTTCTGCAGGGCGCGGAAGGCGATGTTCAGACCACCGTTGTCGCCGATGTTCTCACCGAGCGTCTGCTTGCCGTTGACCTTCACACCGGGCAGCACCTCGAACTGTGAGAAGTAGTCGGCCAGCACCTTCGTACGGGCGTCGAAGTTTTTCTTGTCGGCTTCCGTCCACCAGTTGCGCTCATTGCCGTTCTTGTCGAACTGTGCGCCCTGGTCATCGAAGCCGTGGCTCATCTCGTGACCAATCACACCGCCGATACCGCCGTAGTTGGCCGCGTCGTCAGCACTCATGTCGAAGAACGGCGGCTGCAGGATGGCGGCGGGGAAGCAGATCTCATTGGTCGTCGGATTGTAGTAAGCGTTGATGGTCTGCGGCGTCATGCCCCACTCGCTCTTGTCCACCTTCTTGTTCACCTTGCGGGCGATATAGTCATCGGTGGCCCAACGGCTGATGCGGCCGAGGTTCTCATAGAGCGACAGACTGTCGTTGACCTGCAGTCCGCTGTAGTCCTTCCACTTGTCGGGATAGCCAATCTTGATGATGAAGTTGGCCAACTTATCCTTAGCCTGCGCCTTGGTCTGTGCACTCATCCACGTAGCCTCGCTGATGCGCTCACCGAGCGCCGTCTGCAGGTTGTGCACCAACTCGAGCATACGCTTCTTGTTGGCCTCAGGGAAATATTTCTCCACATAGAGCTTACCGATGGCCTCACCCAGCACATTGCTCACGAGGCTCACACCACGCTTCCAGCGGGGACGGTCCTGCTTGACGCCGGTCAACACACTCGAGAATTTGAAGGCCTCCTGACGGAAGGCGTCGCTCAACTGACTCGATGCGCCGCTGATGACCTTAGCCTCGGCATAAGCCTTCAGGTCGTCGAGTGAGGTCTCGGCTAAGATCTTCTCCACCTCGTGGATAGGCTCAGGCTGACCCACGTCGACAGCGTCGAAGGCAGGAAAACCGCTGGCCAGGAACACGTTGCCCCAGTCAATGCCAGGGAAGTCGTTAACCAGCTGCATATAACTCATCTTATGGTAGTTGGCAGCCACGTCGCGCAACTTCACCTGGTCGTAGCTGGCCTTGGCGATGCGCGTCTCGATCGCGAGCACAGCCTCCATTTTCTTCTCGGCCGTAGCCTCATCGTTGCCCGTCATCTGGAACAGGTCCTTCAGATAGGTCTTGTAAGCCTCCAGCACGCGCTTGTTCTGCTCGTCGTCGGAGAGATAGTAGTCGCGGGTGCCGAGTCCGAGTCCGCCCTGACTGATGCCCACGATGTTCCAGTCGGCATTGCGCTGGTCGGCGTCCACACCGATACCAAACATCATCGTCGACTCACCATTGTGGTCGAGCTGCGCCGTAACAAGCTGATATTCGCGGCGGTTGCTGATGGCCTTAATCTTATCGAGTGTCGGTTTGATGGGTGCCCATCCCTCGCGATTGAGGCGGGCGCTGTCCATCATAAGGTTATACAGCGAGCCAATCTTCTGCTCCAGCGTACCCTGCTGCTGCGGTTTTGAGGCATACTGCAGGATAATCTCCTGGATGCGCTTCTGATTCTGTTCGTAGAGGTCGGTGAATGCACCGTTATCGGTATGCTCCGCATCGAGCGGATGAGCCTTGAGCCAACCGCCAGCGGCGTAGTGGTAGAAGTCGTCACCCGGCTTGACCGAGGTGTCGAGGTTCTTCAGGTCAATGCCTGAAGAGAGGTTGGATTGCGCCATGGCACCCATTGCCACGAAGGTCAATCCCAACAGTAATGTTCTCTTTCTCATTATAAATCGATTTTGAGTGAATAATCTGTATACATTGCAAAGATAAACATTATGCTTCAAAGCGCCAAGCGCCAGCCCGCTTTTTAGTCGAACCCTCAAAAAAGTGTAACATTTCCCTGTTTGAACCCTCGAAAAAGTGTAGCGTTTCCTTGTTTGAACCCTCGAAAAAGTGTATCTTTGCAAAGATATCTATAGACTTTGAGCTTATGGAAAGGAAAATATTCCCAGAATTAATCAAGTGGAAAGACCGGGAAGGGCGCAAGCCTTTATTATTGCTCGGAGTGAGACAAGTAGGCAAGACATGGTTGATGAAAACGCTCGGTCAACGGTGTTTTGACAACGTGGCCTACATCAACTGCGACGCCGAGCCTCTGGCAGCCGATTTGTTTAGCGATTACGACATCGACCGCATGCTGTTTTCCATTCAAACCATTACGGGAGTAAAGCCCGTAGCTGGGAAAACACTTATCATCCTTGACGAGCTACAGCAGGTGAAACGAGGTCTCCACAGCTTAAAATATTTCTGCGAGAACGCTCCGCAGTACCACGTCGTAGCAGCAGGATCACTGTTGGGCATCACGTTAGGGCAGGGAGAGTCATTTCCTGTTGGCAAGGTAGATATGCTCCATGTCCATCCCATGGACTTCGAGGAATTTCTTCAAGCCAATGCGCCTCAGCTTCTTGACGTTTTGCAGAAGGGCGACTGGAAAATGGTGGGTATCTTTGCCGACAAGTTCGTTGACCAACTTCGGCAGTACTATTTCGTTGGCGGAATGCCTGAGGTGGTAGCCGACTTCGTCAATCATCACGACCAAAGCCGCGTACGCCAACTGCAACAGAACATCCTCAATGCTTATCGGGATGACATTTCTAAGCATACCACCACGATGGAGAGCATGCGCATCGGCCAGGTGCTTGACAGCCTTCCCTCACAGTTGGCAAAGGAAAATAAGAAATTTATTTACGGCGTCATTAGGAAAGGAGCACGCGCGAAGGACTTCGAGCTCGCCATACAATGGCTTGTCGATGCCGGCATTGTCTGTCGGGTTCACCGCGTGAAAGAAATCAAGATGCCCATAAAATTCTATGAAGACCTCTCAGCCTTTAAACTTTTCCTTTGCGACTGCGGCCTGTTGGGGTGTATGGCGGGGGCATCTCCAAAGCAAATGTTGGTGGGCAACAATGTGTTCACAGAATTCAAAGGGGCCTTTACGGAAGCGAATGTGATGCAGCAACTGGTAGCAGCGGGGCTCACCCCTTATTATTGGAGCAACGACTCGACACCAGCCAAAATTGATTTTGTTGTGCAAGACGACCGCGGGGTCTTCCCCATTGAAGTGAAGGCTGAAGAAAATGTAAGGGCCAAATCGATGGCGGCCTACATCAGCAGTCATCCCGAAGCACAGCTTCACGGCCTGCGTTTCTCCATGAAAGGCTACGAACAGCAATCGTGGATGACGAATGTGCCGCTCTATGCCATCAGCCGACTATACCCTTCATCCACCGTCCCCTGGCGATGCGAATGAGGAAGATGCAGCCGCGGAAGGTCAACTCCGTGGCCATGGCAAAGTTAAACGAAACAAATTTTCCCATTTCAGACAATAAAAAGCACGGATGATGCGTCAATAGAATATAAACACTAAAACCACAGGTTATGATTCTAAGTACGACTCCGACCCTCGAGGGGCACACTATTCTTGAGTACAAAGGCGTGGTGACGGGTGAGACCATCCTCGGTGCCAACATCGTAAAGGACTTCTTTGCCCACATCCGCGATGTGGTGGGTGGCCGCAGTGGCAGCTACGAGAAGGTGCTGCGTCAATGCCGCGACCAAAGTCTCAGCGAAATGGAAGAGCGCGCCGCCGAACTTGGCGCCAACGCTATCGTAGGCATCGACATCGACTACGAGACCATTGGGCAGAACGGTTCCATGCTCATGGTGGCCGTCAGCGGAACCGCAGTACGCATCTAAGCGGATGCCACGGTCTTTGTTTTCAGTCCCTTCATCCACCGCCCCCTGGCGATGCGGATGAGGAAGATGCAGCCGCGGAAGGTCAGCTCCGTGGCCATGGCAATCCATACGCCACGCAAGCCGTAGTGCTGCGACAGGGCGTAGGCCAGCGTGAGGCGGACACACCACATCGAGAACAGACTCATGGCGGCGGGCTTCACGGTATCGCCGGCACCCACGCAGACGCTGTAACTCACGATGGAGGCGGCAAAGAACGGCTCGGCGAAGGCCTCGATGCGCAGCACCTGAGCGCCGAGCTCGCGGATTGCCGGTACCGGCGTCAGCACATTGATCATCTCGGGTGCGAAGATATACATCACCGCTCCCATAAACGCCATCACCGCCATACCCATACCGATGGTCATCCACGCGAAGCTGCGGCAGAGGTCGCGGCGACCAGCGCCATAGGTCTGACCGACGAGTGTCGAGGCGGCGTCGCCAATACCATAGCCGGGCATGTAGCAGAGGCTCTCGGCGGTCACGGCAAACGAGTTGGCGGCAATCGAGACGTTACCCAACGGGGCGACAATCATCGTCGAGACAATCTGCGCACCGTTCATCAGCACATACTGCAACGCCATCGGACCGCTGATGCGCAGCGCCCGCCAGATGTAGTCGGGCTCCCACACGAAGCGGTCGTGATCGAGTCGCCACGCCAGAATGGGGCTGCGGCGGACGGCGAAATAAGCTAACAACAGTGAGGCCACGACATAAGCCAGCGACGTACCCAGCGCCGCACCCTCCACGCCGAGGTTGAAGCCAAAGACGGGGATGTCGAGGCCCAATACATGCAGCGTTCGCGAGGGGAAGATGAACAGGAAGTTGAACACCACGTCGAGCACACACGTGAGGATGGCCAGACTGCTCGGCCGCCGCATGTCGCCGCTCGACTTCAGCATGGCCGACGAGAGATTCTCCAACATGAAGAACGGGGCAGCCAACGAGAAGATGAGGAAATACATCGACGCCTGATGATGGATGTCCTCACCGCCACCCAGCCACGCGGGCAGCGGACCGGCTATCAACAATGCCACGATCATGAGCAACAGCGCCACACCGGCGCAGAACAGATAGCCATGCTTCATCACCCGGCGCGCCTGACGGAAATCGTTGGCGCCAATGAAGTGGGCTACCTGCACCGAATAACCCAGCGAGGCCGCCGACGTGAGCGAGCCGAACAGCCATGTGGCCGGCTCCACCAGTCCTATGGCGGCGCTGGCCTCGGTACCCAATGAACCGACCATCGAGGCGTCGATGTAAAACATCAGCACACTCGTAATCTGAGCGAGAATAGAGGGAATACTCAGCTCCACTATCAGGCTGAGCTTCTCGCCCCGCGTCATCGTATGTCCGTCACGTATCTTGGATAATAGGCGTTCGCTGTTCTTGTTGCTAAACATAGTATTCTCTTTGGGCCTGCAAAGATAACTAATCTTTGCCATATTAGCGACAAAAAAGCCGACGTTTATCCCATAGTCCCTTGTCAGTGCAACGTATGGCTCAGATGACGGCGCCCCACTGACGGAGCTGCGCCACGATTCGGTTGGTATCAATCCTCCTCACTTCGCGATATATTCTTCATAAGATAAGGTCTTTAGTTGCAGACGCAAAGATAAGCATAATCCTACAATCCGCGTCCTTTCAACATGTTAAAGCCGCTTTGCAAACGTATGAAATCAATTGGAAACGTTTGCGGGTGCCAAAAAAGTCGCGCATTTATTAGCAGATAAGAAGAAGATGTTGTAATTTTGCCGATAATTTGAAGGAAATAAGCCGATTATTCATTAAAACTTTAAGTATATGAGAGTAGCTATTGTTGGTGCAAGCGGTGCCGTAGGTCAGGAGTTCCTGCGCATCCTTGCCGAGAGAGAATTCCCCATCGATGATTTGCTGTTGTTTGGCTCAAAGCGTAGCGCCGGACGCCAATACACCTTCCGCGGCAAGGCTTACACCGTGAAGGAACTGCAGCATAACGACGACTTCAAGGACGTGGATATCGCTTTCGTCTCGGCAGGTGGCGGCACGTCGGCCGAGTTCGCCGAAACCATCACCAAATACGGCGCCGTGATGATTGACAACAGCTCTCAGTGGCGCATGGATCCCGATGTACCTTTGGTAGTGCCGGAGATCAACCCCGAGGACGCCCTCAACCGCCCCAAAGGCATCATCGCCAACCCTAACTGCACGACCATCATGATGGTGGTGGTGCTCAACCCTATCGACAAACTCAGCCACATCCGTAAGATTCACGTGGCCAGCTACCAGAGCGCTTCCGGCGCAGGTGCTGCCGCCATGAAGGAACTCGAGCAGCAATACAAGGAGATGGTAGAGACGGGGCATGTATCGACCATCGAGAAGTTCCCCCATCAGCTGGCTTACAACGTCATTCCTCAGATTGACAAGATGCAGCCCAACGACTACACCAAGGAGGAGATGAAGATGTTCAACGAGACGCGTAAGATTATGCACTCCGATGTCCGCACGTCGGCCACCTGCGTGCGCGTCAGTTCGTTGCGCAGCCACTCCGAGAGCGTTTGGTTTGAGACCGAGCGTCCGCTGAGCGTCGAGGAGATCCGCGAGGCACTGGCCAAGGCGCCGGGCGTGACGCTGGTCTACGATCCCAACGACCAGTACGTCTACCCCATGCCATTGGAGAGCGCCGGCAAGGACGACGTCTATGTCGGCCGTATCCGCAAGGACCTCGCCGACGACAACAGCTGCACGCTGTGGCTCACCGGTGACCAGATCCGCAAGGGTGCCGCCCTCAACGCCGTCCAGATTGCCGAGTACCTCATCAAGGTGGGGAATGTAAAATAAGGGGGGGAGGAGCCCGCTACTCGGTCCCCGTCACCACCGGCAGCTCTACCCACGAGCCGCCAAGCAGGGCAACCGTGGCTTTGCGGTAGTCCAAAAGCGTTAAACTACAGCGTGACGTTCGTCAAACATTCGCGTGACGTTCGTCAAACGTTCGCGTGACGACCGTCATTTCCACGCCGACATCACAAAGACAGTGAGGCGTTTGCAACCGGCCGCTGTTCTATCAGAGCGGCTATATCACCATCAAGGGGTATGACCCAATCATTGACCGCTACACCCTTGGCTATCCCAACGAGGAGGTGAAGGTGGGATTGATGCGCATCCTCGTCCCCTACTATGTTCACACGAACACGTTGGAGGCGGGAAACGCTGTGGTTCAGATGTATTTGGCTTTGCGCAAGGACGACATGGATGGCTGTCTCAAGGCGATGCAGGAGTTCATTTCTACGATTCCTTATCAGGAGAACACGCTCAAGGATGCGCCGACCACGGAGGCCCACTTCACCGCAATGCTTTACGTGATGTTCTCTCTGCTCAATGTCTATGTCGAGTCGCAGGTGCGCAACGCCAAGGGCCGCCTGGATATTCTCATCAAGACCGATACGACCATCTACGTGATGGAACTGAAAATGAACGGCGACCTTGACAAGGCGCTGCAGCAAATCGATGAGAAGGACTATACCATTCCCTTCAAGTCCGATGGCCGCAAGGTCGTGAAGGTCGCCATCAACTTCTCCACTGAGGACAGAACGATAAAAGAGTGGAAGATTGAGTAGACAGCCAATGGTCCATCACATGCCAATGAACCACCCGAAACAGACGCCTATCGGCACTTGAAAAGCCAGTTTGAACTTATGCGTCGCGATGCGGCTGGTGGCCGTGTCCCGTGCCGAATAGGGCATTCATATCAAGAGAAACAGCGACGTCTGACGAGTGTGCGTTGTCGTTAAGGCCATAAGTTGTAATCATGGTCAGCTGCACGGCTTTGTGAATGGCTGTCTCCTGCTCAAAAGCGGTGATTCGGTTGCGAATCTTCACTTCTTCATCCGCATCGATGGTGTATTTGCCGCGACTGTATTTGATCTCACAAAGGTTCACCATGTCATCCGCCCGTTCGATGATGAGGTCTACTTGTGCGGCTGGCTTGCTCTTCTTGCTTCGCCAGGAATAGTATTCCGTACGTATGCCGGAGATGCCCAATGCTTGCTTTATCTGTTGCACATGCGCCATGCAAAGCCGCTCGTAAGCCAGACCGAACCAGTTGTTCTGTTTTGGCGTGTTCAACGAGTTCGACCAGTAATGGGTGTCAGTGGAATGATTCCTGCAGAAATCATTATAGAATCTGACGTAGAAATCAGTCAGCTGATAGATGCCATTGTTGCTGTTTATCTTCCGCTCACGGACATTGTATTTCCTGATGAAGTCACAATTCTCTAAGTTTGTAAGCAACTTCGACAGATTGCCGCCACTTTCCATCTTTAGCGCCGAACTTATTTCCTTGCGGGTAAGGCCGCTGCGGTTGTCGGTCAACAAACGGATAATATCCGTGTAGGGCTGTGGGTTACGGAAAAGGGAACCGAACAAGCGGTCATATTCGTGTGCCAGTTCGGCGTCCTCTGAAAAGAACAGACGGTCGATATTAGCAGGCAGTCCATGCTTATGATCAAGAAGACTGAGATAATAGGGCACGCCACCGAGAATCATATATGCCTGGCATATCGTCAGGCGGTTCCACTGGAATCCATTATCCTGAAGATACGCTTCCGTTTCGCTTAACGTGAACGGATGAAGATGAATCTCATGGGTGATGCGGTTATGCAACCCTCCATGACTGTCGATGATATTATCCACCATCCATGTGGTAGCAGATCCGCAGACAATCAGTTTCACGTTCGGCTGCCTGCTTGCCCATCCGTTCCAAAAGAGATCAAGAGCTGGGACGAAGCCTGATCTTGACGTGTCAAGACAAGGCATCTCGTCAATGAACAAAACAACATGCTCCTGGCCCAAACGCGACGCAATGACTTTCCTCAAGGCTGTGAAAGCCTCCATCCAGTTTTTGGGTCTTTTCCCAGTGTAGCCACTTTGCGTAAGCGACAACCAGAAGCTTGCAAGCTGCGTCTGCATATCCCCATTGATGACACCGGTCATATCGAAGTCAAGCACCTTCCCTAACGTTTCCGTCACGAGGAATGTCTTGCCTATGCGCCTGCGACCGTAAATGGCGATAAACTCAGAACGGCCGCTGTTTATATATTGCTCCAACAAGCCTTTCTCAACTTCTCTTCCTATAAGTCTACCCATAGCTCACCTTTTATTCCTTGGCAAAGATACGATAAAGGATTGATATAACCAAGCCAAAACTAAAGTTTTTGAACGGTTTTGGCTCGCGTATACGATGAACGCGAGCCAAAACGTTGTCGTTTGGCGTGTTTTGGACGGATTATAGCTCGAAGCAGCACTTATAACAAGCATATATTACCGTGGATTGAGTATAACATGAATCCTTGAATTTCATCTTTTTTCTTTGCTATCTCATAATAATTTATTAAGTTTGTGGAAAAATAGCGCAACTATGGCAAACTATCCAATTGGCATACAGACCTTCAGCGAGATTCGCAACAACGATTACTTATATGTTGACAAGACGAAGTACATTTATGAGGTGACGCATCCTGGCAAGTATGTATTTCTCTCTCGTCCCCGTCGCTTCGGCAAGTCGCTGCTCACGAGTACGTTCGACGCCTACTTCTCCGGCCGCAAGGACCTGTTCAAGGGTCTTGCCATCGAAAAGCTGGAGAAGGAGTGGAAGCAATACCCTGTGCTGCACTTTTCTTTGGCATCGGCAAAACTCGGCACCATAGAGGATTTGCAAGTGCAACTTCGTATCCAGCTTGAGCGCTATGAGAAACACTATGGTATTCATACAGATATTTCCAGCATCTCAGTGCGTTTCCAAAATCTGATTATCTCAGTCTATAAGAAGATGGGCACACAAGTGGTTGTCCTCATCGACGATTACGACACGCCACTGCTTACAGTACTCTACGACGACGAGCGCCTTGAGGCGATGCGCACGGAATTGCTGTCATTCTGTTCCCCGTTGAAGGCTCTCGATCCCTATCTTCGCTTTGTCTTCATCACAGGCATCACGAAGTTTCCGCAGCCCAGCATCTTCTCGCAGCTCAATAACCTGAACAACATCTCGATGCTGCCGCAGTATGCGGCTATGTGCGGCATAACAATAAAGGAGCTGGAAGACAACTTCCAGGAGGGAATCGGTGTGTTGGCAGAGAAATACCAATACCGCCATCAGCAGGTCATTGACAAGCTCCTCTATCATTACGACGGCTATCATTTCTCTGAGGACAGCGAGGGTGTCTTGAATCCTTTCAGTTTGCTCTCGGCGATGAACAACCGCAAATTCGGCAATTACTGGTTCTCTACGGGTACCCCGACGTTTCTGGTCAACATGCTCAAGCATTTCCACGCCGACATCACAAAGATTGACGGCAGTGAGGTGTGGGCATCCGACTTTGACCAACCTACGGAGAATATGCAGTCCATCCTGCCGCTGTTCTATCAGAGCGGCTATATCACCATCAAGGGGTATGACCCAATCATTGACCGCTACACCCTTGGCTAT
>ONAR01000027.1 GCA_900315835.1 uncultured Prevotella sp. | reverse complement strand
AGACACGCCCGCAACACCGGCGGCTGGTGGCCGGCACCAGGCCGGCCACTACACTGTCACCGGTGGCGTACATCTCCACGGACTTTATCGGCTGTGCCCGGTAATGTCGTTTACAGTTTTTTTGAGGGGGAAGCAGCGTCCATCCGGGTCACAAACGCTCCACGATCTGCGCCATCTCGTTGCGCTTCTTCTCCGAATGAGGGCAGTCGGCGGCGATATGGCCCACGGGGATGATGGCCACGGCCTCGTAACCCTCCACGGGGAAGAGACGCTTGACCGCATCGACGTTGTAGTTGCATACCCAACAGGTGCCAAGGCCACGCTCGGCTGCCGCCAGACACAGGTGTTCGACGGCGATGCCCAAGTCGACGTCGCCATGAGGCTTGCTGTCATCAGGCCGCATCCAACAATGGTTTACATCCTTCATACAGAGCACATACATCGGCGCCGTCTTGAACCAGTCGCGGTCGTAGCACTGCCGTATCTTCTCCTTGGCCCCGTCAGAGGTGAGGAGCAGGAAGCGCCACGGCTGTCGGTTGCATGCGGAGGGAGCCAAACGCACGCATTCCATGATATAAGTGATGTCAGCCTCGCTGACCGGCTCGTCGGTGTATTTTCTGCACGAGAACCGTTGCTGTGTTAATTCTTTGAATGTCATAGGCAATACATTATCATTATTCGTTAGCAAAATTACGAAAAAGTAGTCAATCCACCAAATGTCGGTACATCGAATGTTTTCCGCCCTACGGTTCCTCTTTATCCGCTTTGCATCGCTTTTTTTTGTAAAAAAATGGTAGAATAATGCTGAGTTACAGTTTTTTTGTTTAAGTTTGCACAA
Source organism: uncultured Prevotella sp. (assembly GCA_900315835.1). Taxonomy (GTDB): domain Bacteria; phylum Bacteroidota; class Bacteroidia; order Bacteroidales; family Bacteroidaceae; genus Prevotella. The sequence continues at coordinate 33,548 of ONAR01000027.1, read as the reverse complement.
TATTTAAAACATATTGGCAGTCATACGCCTACCCGCAGCCCCCCGGCAGGCAGCATGACCGTGAACCTGAGTCATAAACTTAAAATAGTGAAATGATGGACTCTCAAGAAAACGCCCTGCAACAAGGGAACCCCGAAGAACAGCAAGCAGTTGAACAGACTGCCGCTGAAGTGAGCAATGAGAAAACGGCGCCTGTCACCGACGCGCCTGCCGAGGAAGCCACAACGCCTCAACCTGCGGAAGCACCCGCTGAAGTCCCCGCTGCCGAAGCGGAGCCTGCAGCAAGTGAGCCTGCAGCTGAGGAAGCCGCTGAAGCAACTGAAGCTGCACCCGAACAAGCTGCAACAGAAACCGCTTCCGATGCCGAGGCCGCTCCTGCAACTGCAGCAACAGCCGAAGCAGAAGCTCAAGACGACCCCGCAAAGAAAATCTACAGTTCTAAACAAGAGGTGCTCGACCGCGTGATTGCACTCGCTGAGGGCGACGAGACCCCCAACAAGGACGAAGTGGATCATCTCAAGGCTACATTCTACCGTTTCCACATTGCCGAGAAGGAGGCTAAGGAGAAAGCTTATCTTGAGGCCGGCGGCGACCCCGAGAAATATCAGGTGCTGCCCGACGACGATGAGGAGGCTTTCAAAGCCAATATGCAGATTATCAAGGAGAAACGCGCCAAGGCCTTCGAGCAGATGCAGGAGGAGCGTGAGGCCAACCTCAAGCACCGCGAGGAAATCATCGAGAAGGTAAAGAATATGGCTACCTCACCCGAGGAAGCCAATAAGTCGTTCAACGAATTCAAGGAACTGCAGCAGGAGTGGAAGGAGATTGGTCCCGTTCCGCCAGAGAAATCGAGCGAGACGTGGCGCAACTACCAGCTCTATGTGGAGCAGTTCTACGACTTGCTCAACCTCAACCGCGAAGCCCGCGAATACGACTTCAAGAAGAACCTTGAGGCCAAGACCAAGCTCTGCGAGGAAGCCGAGAAGTTGGCCGACGAGCCCGACGTCATCAGCGCCTTCCACCAGTTGCAGGAGCTGCATGCACAGTACCGCGAGATTGGTCCTGTAGCCAAGGAACTGCGTGAGGAGATCTGGGCACGCTTCAAGAACGCCAGCACCGTCATCAACAAGAAGCACCAGCAGCACTTCGAAGAGCTCAGGGCGAAGGAAGAGGAGAATCTGACCAAGAAGACTGAGCTTTGCGAAAAGACCGAAGCCATCGCCAAGGAGGAGAACAAGACCGCCAGCGACTGGGAGAAGCACGCCAAAGCCATCATCGCCATCCAGCAGGAATGGAAGACCATTGGCTTCGCCCCGCAGAAGATGAACGAGAAGATTTTCCAGCGTTTCCGTCAGGCCTGCGACGACTTCTTCGGTCGTAAGGCAGAATACTTTAAAGAGGTGAAGGAGCGCATGGCCGAGAACGCCGAGAAGAAGCGCAAGCTCGTGGAGCAAGCTCAGGCACTGACCGACTCCACAGACTGGAAGTCGACCAGCGACAAGCTCATCGCCCTGCAGAAGGAGTGGAAGACCATCGGCACCGTGCCCCGCAAACTCGGCGACCAGCTGTGGAACGACTTCCTCACCGCCTGCAACCACTTCTTCGAGGCCCGCAACGCCGCCAACGCCGGCACCCGCAACGAGGAGCGCGACAACCTGAAGAAGAAGCGCGACATCATTGCCCAACTCAAGGAGCTGGCCGAGAACGCCGCCGGCAACGTGCAGGAGAAGGTGCAGCAGTTGGCCGACGAATACAACAAGATTGGCCACGTGCCTTTCCGCGATAAGGATAAGGTGTTTAAGGAATACCACGACGTGATGGACAAGATCTACAACGACCTCCACGTGAGCGCCACACGCCGCCGTCTCGACAATTTCCGCAACAACCTGAAGAACGTGGCCAAGCGCGGCGAAGACGCCGTCGACTCGGAGCGCAGCCGTCTGATGCGCCGCTACGAGCAGCTGAAGCAGGAAATCAACACCTACGAGAACAACCTCGGCTTCCTCAACATCTCGAGTAAGAAGGGCAACAGTCTCGTTGATGAGATGAACCGCAGGGTGCAGCGTCTGAAGGACGACGCCGACATGGTGCGCGAAAAGATTAAGGCCATCGACCGTCAGGCTAAGGAAAGCGCCAAGGCTGACAGCAAACCCGCCGACAGCAAACCTGCTGACGCACAGCTCAAGGCCGACGAAGCACCCAAGGCTGAGGAAACTCCTAAGGCCGACGAGGCTGCAGAGTAAACATTCAAAGCCAAATAACAACAAAAAGGATGGTTCACAACAACAACGCGAACCATCCTTTTTTAAAATCCGTTTTTAAAACCCTTACAGCATGCCAAACAGTTTAGCCTACTATCTTGCAGCGGTCAACGTGTTGGCGCTTATTGCTTACGTGCTCGACCATTACCACAGCGATACGCCTCATCGTGAGCTTATCGACAAGGCGTTGTTGGCCTTGGCCGTCATCGGCGGCTCCGTGGGCGCCGCCATCGCTGTCTTTGTAGGCCGCATGAAACTGGACAAGCCCTTGTTTCGCCTCGGCATTCCTGTAGTTTTCTTTGCCCAGCTCGTCATCCTGCTGCTTGCTTTCTGAAAAAGGAATGGAGCCTTGGCCCCCAGCAGCTGGTGGCCGGCACAAGGCCGGCCACTACACCAATACCGGATAATCATAGCACCAATACCAGGGCAAAAAAATATTAACCGGCAGCAAAAGGTTTAAGTGTAGTGGCCGGCCTTGTGCCGGCCACCATCCGCTAAGGTAATAATCAAAACCATCATGGGAAGCCTTGTAAACAATCAATCACCTAAGACACACGGCGTAAGCCGACCATTTGACCGCAGACCTTTCAAGTTCCTTTAACGGAACCGCTTGTGCAGCCATTCGTAGATGGTGCTGAGCGCTTTCTCCGACACCGGTGCCTTGATGCTCATGTACTCCTGTTGAATACCCGTCTCACAGGGCAGCAGCAGATGGTTGACACCCTCAATGGGTACCGTCGTCACATCCTTGTCGTGGGTCAGATAGCGCCTGACATTGCCGAGGTTCTGCTTATAGTTGACCATCACATCCTTGGTGCCGTTGATAGCCAACACGGGGATGTTGACCTTGCTCAGATACCGCTCAGGATTGTAGCGGATGAAGAAGCGGTACCACGGCGATGTGGCCGTGAGCGCGAACGAATAGATGGGGAAGCGGAAGTGGTCGAACTTACCGGGGAAGTCGTGCGCAAAGCGGGCCGTATCCACTGCAGTCCATTCGTCGTAGGCCTTCCATAGCGCACTTGACAGCGTGGCGCTGTCGGCATCGGCATACTTATAGCAGAGGTGGAACATAATCTTGTTGATGCTGTCGTAGCGCGCCTTATCGTAATCGGTCAGTTGCGGCGTCGTATGCACAATGTCGTAGTTCTGCTGAATGACCGAATTGAGGCCGTCGGTCATCAATCCCGCAGCCGAGATGAAAAACTTGATATCCTTGCACCGCGACGCGGCAATGGAGCCACTGGCGCCACCCTCGCTGTGACCGAGGATGCCGATGGCCTTATGCTTGATGTCGGGGCGCGTCTTGAGGTATTCCACAGCGGCAATGGCATCCTTGGCGAAGTCTTCGGTGGTGCATTTGTCATACACGCCATTGGTTCCCCCTACCCCACGGTCGTCAACGCGAAGCACGGCGTAGCCGCGGTGGCTGAGGTACTCGGCAATCTGCTTGTAGACCGGGTGGCCGGCCATCATGCCGTCGCGGTCCTGAGGATAGCTGCCGGAGATGATGACGATGGCCGGCGACCGTCGCTGTCCGTCGGGCAGGGTAAGCGTGGCACCGTAGTGGATGGTGTCGGCATTGTGGAAGGTCACATCCACCGAACGAATGCCGACAGTGTCAACCTTGGCAATCCTTGCCGCATAACTGTAAAGAAAGATTGTCGAAAAGACGATGAATAAAACGATTCGTTTCATTGAAGGAAAGATATTGGAAAAAGCAAGGCCGCAATCTTCAGCAAGAGGATTGCGACCTGCAAGATATCATTTTGTAGAAAAGCCGTCGGCTTATTTTCCAGTCTCCAGGTGGTCAATAATCGTGCTGAGCTCATCGACGAGCGCCGTCGGACTGCCGAAGTAGCCGTTGCTTGCCCAGCGCACGTTGCCCTTCTGGTCGATAACCATCTTCATCGGGATGCCCGACGAATGGAACAGCTTGGCGTAGTAGTCATACACCTGCTCACGCTGGCCCTTGGCGTTGACATTGTCGTAGCACACCTCGAAGTTGTAGCCCTTGTCGGCAATGAACTTCTTGATTTGCTCGCGGAAGTTCTTCGCCGTCTCCATCGTAGCGATGAAGAGGAACTGCACGTTCTTGTCGTTCTTATACTTGTTCACGGCCATCTGCATGCCGGGCATGGCAGCCTTGCAGGGTCCACACCATGTAGCCCAGAAGTCGACGACGATAATCTTGCCCTTGAGCGTGTTCATGTCGAGCTTACCGCCACGCATACGCTCCAGCGAGAAGTACTTGGCGGGCTTCGAGGTGAGCTCAGCCAACACGGCTTCCTTCTGCTTCTCCAACAGTGAAGCCGACTTCAGACTCTGCACATAGGCGTCGAAGCCCTGATCGCTGCCATGCTGCTTCACATAGTCCTGCTTGAGCACGTCGAGCATTGTCGGTGAGGCGGCATTGGCTTTTAAACCGGCTTTGATGACGGGCAGTGCCTCATCGCCACGGCCATTGGCACGCAGCATCTGCACATAGAAATCGTTGAAGTCGGACACCTTAGCGCCATTGTATTGCTTCAGCGTATCGCAGAGCGCCACAGCCTCCTGCTTGCGGCCTACATCGTTGAGAATCTTGGCGTAGTCGAGCCATGCGAAGGCATAGTCGCGGTAGAGCTTTTGCTTCCACTCCATTGGCGAGTAGACCTGCTCGTCGCGCGTCTGCGGCTTGGCGAAGATGGCGTTGCGCAGCGTCGTGGCCAGCGGATAGAGGTCCTTGGCGCTGACGTCGCCACGCTCGTAAGGTATCTGGATGATATGCCAGAAATAGGTCAGCATCGAGGTGATGGGCGCAAACTCAAACGACGGCACCACGCGGCTGTAGTCGCTGTCCTTCATGATGGGATTGTAGACGTAGGCGCGCAGCATGTCGGCATAATAATGGTCGAACATATCATCGGCGCGGAAGCAGTTCTCATACTTCTTGTAGGGATACTTCTTCTGCAGTTCGCCGAAAGCCTTGCCGACGCTGTCGAGGTTGTGCTGATTGGTTTTCTTTGCGAGCGCAATGAAATCCTGCTCACGTTGGAACTCGCCACCGGGGTAGCGGGTGTTCAGGCTGTTGGCCACATCATTGGCCAAGCTGTCATTCTGCAGCACCGACTTAGCCAGATAGTAGGCCCGCAGGAGGAAGTCCTCGCCGACGGGTGACTGTTTCTCGAAGCCAATGACGTAGTCAGCACCCTCAAGCAGCTTGCCCTTCATGACGCCCGCCGTATCGGCAGCCGCATTGATTTGCGTGGCATACCAATAGACAAAAGGCAACTGCGACGGGTTCTTCATCAGCTCCTGCTGCATCCAGAAATGCTCCACGTCGCCGTCGATGCGGCGGAATTTCAGGTTCTGCACCGTGGGAATGGCCCACTGTGTGGCATGTTCACCACGAAGGATGGCCCAACCCATGCACGCTGAGGGCTTGTTAGCACCGTCATCGGTCAATACGAAGCTGGCATACTGCCACTCTTCGCCACCCACGTCGGTCGTATCGTTGTCATAGTATTTCCACGCCAACAGTGCAGTGCCCTCGGGCACGTGATAGTGAAACACCAGCTTGCCGTCTGCCTGCTTTTCCAACGGCATATCGATGGCGTGCCAGTAATAGTCCTTCCACTGATACAGCACCGAGCGGATATCCGTGCGGCCTTTCATGTAAGTCTTTGTCGGGTCGTAGGTCACCGTCATATCCGTGCCTTGCCTGACGACCTGAGGCGAGACCGAAAAAGCGGCAGGCAGCGCATCAGCCTGTCCGCTTGCTGAGGCGGTCTGGGCCGACGAACTGCCGGCGATAGCGCAAAGAGCTGCAATTACGGAAACTAAAAAGAAACAATAATGCTTTGTCATTATTTGCTTGATTTATTCTTGTTTCTCACTCTTTAATATGTCAATCACGGCAGAGATTTCGTCCTCCAGACCGCTGGGGCTACCGCCATACCCCTCGGCACGGTAGCGCAGGCGTCCGTTCTTGAGAATAGCCTTCTGCGGAATGCCGCTTGTGCCATGGAACATAGTCTTATACACAAGGTTCATATCTTTCTTGCCCGGCGTGGTATTGTCAAAGAGCACGAGCATCTCGTCGAAGTTATATCCTTTGCGTTTCCATACCCTTGAGGGTCCCTGCTTGTCGCCGGGCACGTCCTGGGTATCGACGAAATAGAAGTGAACATGCGGGTCGTCCTTGTATTTGTTCACGGCCATCTGCATACCCTCGAGGGCCGCAATGCATGGGGCGCACCATGTAGCCCAGAAGTCAAGCACTACAATGTCATCCTTTCCGAAGGAGGCCGACGACACCTCGGTGTCCTTAATGCTCTTCATGGTCCAGGGCGTGTAAGGCTCGTCGACCATGCCCCTCATCACGTCGGCCTTGAGGTTCTCAAGGTATGCCGGTGACTTCAGTGAGTTGAGGTAGGCGTCCCATGTGGCGGCCGGCTTGGGATTGGCATTGTCATAGTGTGACCGCAGCATCGCCGTGAGATTCTTGGTCATCAGTCCCGTCGAGGCCGCCCCCTCCATTCCTTTTACAGCCTCGTCGTTGCGGCCCAGCGCAACGAGGGCTTTCACATACGCCTCGTTGCCCTGCGGATACTGGTTATAGCGCACCTGCGGGTCGGCAATACGGTTGAGGCAGTTGACCGCGTCTCCGTTCCGGCCGCTCCGCTGCAAGATTTCCGTCTCCACGGCAAGATAATAGTTGAGGTCCTTCAACTGCTGCGAGGCATCCACTTTCTTCCCGTCGCCATAGAAGTCATAGCGCTCCGGGGCCTTGGCTATCATTTCCCGCGTCATCTTCTCGGCAATGTCGACATAGCTTCCCGGGTCAATGGGAGCCTTCATGATGTTGAACATCACTGTGTGTCGATACAGGTCAACCAGCATGTCGAAACTCATCTCCTTCATCACCTCCTCCAGTCTGTCGTACATTTTCTGCTTATAGAGGAACCGGCTGTAGGCGTTGTAGAAGTTGACATAGACATATCCCTGGTCATCCGGATGCGCGATGTACTCGCTTATCGGAAAGGCTTTGCGGAAGGCCTCGGCTTCCTTGATGTAAGCCTCAGGGTTTGACATATTGAGATGCTCGGCCATCTCGCGCCTCGCAAATTTTCCCCGCGGATATTTCTTCAGCAGCTTCGCCTTGACCTTGGCTGCCGCCGCCGTGTCCTTTTTCTGAAAGGCCAGGGTAAAGTATTCCTGAGTAAGTTGCTGCTCGGGGGTCAGTTTTCCTTTGCTTTCTTGCGCAAAGCCGCAGCCTGAACCAAGCAACAGTATCAAGGATACAGTAATAACACTTTTGTTCATTCTTGTTTTCTATGTTCTTTATTGATTTTAATGATAAGCCACAAGGTCACGACAGTGCGATTATTACGGAATAACAACATTGCCCTGACCTTGTCAATTATATTCTGAAGCGCTATTCTTTGGCTATTTTCCTTAATTCAATGCCGTAATTGTCCTTATAGTAATTAATGAGAACGTCCCATTTGGCCTTTATGGCCGGATACTTTAGGAAAGCCTCTGCCTGCTCGTCGGTTGCATTGAAGATTTGAGACATGTAATAGTTGTAATCATTGTTGCGTATGGACTGTTCTGAGCTGTTCGCCCAAGTTGTCGATGTCGCCGAGTATCTCATGAAGATTTCATTGTAAACCGAATAGCCGTACTGGCTGTATTTAGGCAGGAAGCCGCGATTACGCAATGCGTCAAGGTCGCTGTCGGAATAGTAATAGCTGCGCGAGCCCCACTGAACGGTATCCGACATAGTGGGAGGAGTCTTATAATCGGTGTTGGCAAAGAACTCTTCTGGAACGCCAATCACACCTTGCGCCCTGTAGTAATCCCACAATGCGGTGAGAATTGACAACTTGTTTGCTTGCCTGGTACTCTCAGACATCTTAGCGACATCATTCATTCCCGGCAATATAATGGTGTTGCCCACTATCAGATACGGCTGCGGATAATAGTAGATTCCGTCGGAACCATAGTCTTTTACAAGGCTCAAGGTATCTGCCATAACCACCTTATAGGGTATGCCTCCGTTCTTGAGGAAGCTGTCGGGGAAGTACTTCAGCCATATATCGTTGAGATAATCGAGGAAGGCGCCTACATTGGCAGGATTGCCCATCGTGATTTTATAGTTCGATTCATGGGCCGCTCCGGCCTCCTGTTTCCACATGGCATCCTTATAGGAGACGTCGTAGAGGAAATAAGACCCGTACTTGTCATGCAATTCCTTTAGTCTTGCCTTGTCTGCTTCCGAGGCCCCACCTTGGGAGAGGTCGTAGTCAGGCGTAATCTCTATCGGGCTTCCAATATCCTCTCCATCGCTGACGCAGGAAGTGAGGCCAACTACTGACAACAGGGATAATAAGGTAATAATATAATATTTCATCTTGCTTCTTGTTTTTCTTAAACGGTCCACTTTATTCAGCCGGCACCACAGTTCTCATGCTGCCATACCGGCACTCGTTCTGCTGAAGGGCATTGTTGTTATCAAAGGCTGAGGTAGGAAGAGGTATAGTGTACATCGGGTCATTGTGCAGGAGCACATATTTCACCAACGGGCCGCCTTTCCGCTCCCTATAGATATGCGATATCTCAGGCATTCCCTCACGCCGCAGGTCAAACCACCGGTGTCCCTCATAGCAGAACTCACGCCGCCGCTCGTTGCGGATAGTCGTCAGCAATGCGTCGCCCGAAAGGTTCTGATTGGCATAATTGGCATAGCGTGTGCCGCAGAAAGTGTTGAGGTCGGCATTGGCCTGTGCGGTCTGGCCGAGCAGTGCCTCTGCCTCCATCTTGTTGAGATAGGCCTCTGCCGTGCGGATGTTCTGGCAAAGCGACGAGTTGCCGTAAGGTTTCAGGATAGGGCTGACGTTCTGCGGATTGCCCAGACCGAACTGCACCCAGCGCAGGTCATTGGCCTGGTCATACAGCGACTGAAAGTCCTGGCTCATCGTCGGCCGATAGGAGTCTGACGAATAGCGCGTGCCCGGGCCAAAGACCCAAAGTACCTCCGGGTTGCTGTAATCAAGCGGATTGAACTCTCCGCTGACGACCTTGCTCTTGTCAAGTTCGGTATTGAGGTTCATCAGCCTGATGCCTTGTTTCAGTGCCTTATTGGCCTCATCGATGCAGTCCTGATAGCGGTCCATATAAAGATAGACGCGCGACAGCAGAATGTGTATGGCCGGCTGCGTGACCCGGTAGTTGGCCTTTTCAATTGGAAGCGGATCCATGAGCCGCGCGGCCTCCTGCAAGTCAGGCACCAGCACCTGCTCATAAATCTGACCTACTGTGGCGCGGGCAATGCCTTCCTTTGAGAGGTTGGCATTCAACTTCATCGGCACGCCCAAGGCCTCCTTATTGCTATTATAAGGCTCACCATAGATATTGACAAGTTGGAAATAGAGCAAGGCCCTAACGGCCAAGGCCTCAGCCTTGACCCGGTCTTTCATCTCCTGAGAGCCCGTGGCGTCGTCTATGCCGTCGAGCACGGCATTGCAGCCCATAATCTTGGTGTAGTACTGCCCATAAGTTGTCGAGGAGGCCTGCTGATTGATTTGGTTGCCATATCCGTCCTGGTCCATCATGTTGGGCTGCCAGGCATAATATGGCAGCGGCGTAATGGTCTGGTTCTCCTCGGCGAACGCATCCTGCGTTCCAAGGAAGTTCCAATTCTCGTCATAGACATTGGTCGTCAAATCGACGTAGCCCTGACAATCGTCACTCAGATACTCTATCCAGGAGAAGTCGGGTGCCGCATTGTCGGGATAGCCGCTGCCCAAAAGTAACTCCGAGAAATCAGAGGCTGTCTTTGGGATGACCTCGCTCTGCGACTCCTCTTCAAGAAAATCTCCGCAACTGCTCAGAAGCAAGGCTGCGGCAGACATAGCATATATAATCTTTTTCATGTTGTCAATTAGTTATTTAAAAAGTGAGATTAACCGACAATGAGAACGACTTGCGCGCCGGCCAGGAAGCAGTCTCCGGGTCCCTGCCATTCCACTTGCTGTCAAAGGCGATGAAGAAAGGATTGGTCAATGATGCCGTCACATAAGCATTACGCATGCCAAGCCGTGCGTAGACACTCTTGGGAATGTCATACTGCAGGCTGATGCTGCGGCAACGAATGAAGTCGGTGTCCGCAATGCGGGCCGTAGAATGGTTGTACATCTGATAAAGGTTGTAGGAGAAGCTCGAGGTCATTGTTCCAGATGTGCCGTAAGGCATGTCAACCAAAAGCGTCAGGGGGTTGCCGTCGGGGATGGACGGAATATTTGTTCTGGTCTCATCGCCGGCCTTTCGCCATCGGTCGAGCATGTAGGTCGGCACATTGGCTTCTGGGCGCGGCGCACCCGACGTTGCAAAGTATTCCGGAAGATAAGCCTGGGCACCAAACGACATGGCGAACTGTGCGCGCAAGTGTAAGTTCTTGTAACGCAAGGACGTGCTGACACCTCCCGAAATGTCAGGCTGCGTATTGCCCGCCTTGACGACGTATTCCCTGAAGTCTGTAGGCATGACATCCTTGTTGAGATTGTTGAATGTCGGATGGCCGTTGTTGGGGTCAAGTCCGGCAAAGTCAAACGCGTAAATGGTGCCGTAAGCCTCACCGGGAACAATGGCCGTGCCATTGAGGTAATTCTCCGGCGTATTGACAAACTGATTGTTCTTCACCTTGTTGAAGTCGCGGCTTGTATTGAACGACAGCGACCAGGTCCAGTCCCTCGTGCGGATTGGCGTGCCGCTGATGATGAGCTCGTAGCCATGGTTGTTCACCGTGGTGCCGTCGATATATGCCGTTGATACACCATACTCAGCTCCTACCGCCGAAGAGGAGAGCACCTTGCTGTTTTTGTTGTAATAGCTGAAAGTGGTGCTGAGCCTGCCATCAAAGAACGAGAAGTCAACGCCAAGGTTCCAGTCTTTGGTCTTCTCCCATCCCAAATCGGGATAGGGCAGCGACTTGACGGTCAGGTAATACTGGTGGAAATAGCTGTGCAGGCCGCCGTCCTTGGCAATAAGATAAGGCGAGACTTCGGTCACTGCATTACCGCGCCATCCGTAGGAGAAAGAGATATCGAACATATCATACCAGCTATGCGCCCACTGCATCCACGGCTCTTCGCCTATGCGCCACTTTCCACCAAGTGAGAAAGTAGGATTGAAGCGATGGTTCTCGTCCTGTCCGAAACGGTTGGAAGCGTCCAAACGACCATTGATGTTGAACACATAGCGGTTGTCGTAGCTATATACTGCCGTCAAATACTCGCTCAATTGGTTCGATGTCGTGTTTACGACGCTCGTACCCTGCCGCATCTGGTCTGCCAAATCATTGTTGTAGCGGTTGCCGGTAACGGTCCCCAGCTGGGAATGGTCGGGCACGGTAGCGAATGTCTCACCCCGGTAGCGCAGGTAGCCGTAGCGCAAGGCAGTGTTGCCGTCAATCTTATTTGAGGTGACCTGCATGCCGATGTTGAAGGTTACCGCATGCTTCTTCGCGAAGACATTGTTGTAAACCAGCGAGCCGCGCAAAGAGTAATTCACCGTCTTCTGGTCGGAGTTGTTGAGCAGGCCGCCGTAAGGCAGCGGGCTTGACTTCTCCTCATCAGAGTTTACCTCAACCTCACCTACCTCATAGCCGCGTATGTTGGCGATGACGTTTGAGTACTCAGTGGCCCACTGCTTGGAGTTCACCGAGGCCAGACTCAGTGAGGCGTCGCCCTGGAACTGCAGATGCCTGACGATGTCCCAGCGAAGGCTGGCCGACGCCTGGAATGTCTGGTTAGTGCTTCCGCTGCCGGTATTGTCAAGCTCATTGAGAATATTGTAGTTATAATAATTCCTGTTTAGGATGGAATAGCTGGCATTGCCATAGACCGGATAATAATAGAGGCTCCCATCAGCATTGTAAAGCGGGAGCGCGCGGCTCGTGTTCATGGCGTACTCATAGGGCGACACGCCCGAATAGAAGTCGTCGGCCTTGCGGTAGCTGCCGCCGATATTGAAATCCACCGTCACCTTGTCGCTGAAGCGGTAAGTATTGTTGCTGCTTGCCGTAACCGACATCAGACTGTTTCCCTTGGCCTCACCCGGCGTGGTGTTGAAGCCCAGCGACAGCCGGCTCTGCAGCTTCTCGGTGCCGCCGGAGATGGAAATGTTCTGCTGTGTACTGACGGGTGTGCGGAACAACAGGTCGAACCAGTCAGTGTTGCGGCTCTCCATTTCACGGAACTGTTGCTCAAACTCGCTTTCCGTAATATTTTTCTTCTGTAGCTGCTGCACCAATCCGGCATATCCTATGGGGAGTACCTGAAAGGTGTAGCTGTTGCGGTCCTGGTACATCTGCTGGTTGAACTCCATGTATTGCTGGGAGTTCATAAGGTCGTAAAGGCCATAGCTTGGGCGCTGGGTGATGGAGACCGTAGCGGAATAGTTGACGCTCAGCGGTGTGTTTGGCTTGGCCTTCTTGGTGGTGATGACGATAACGCCATTGGAGGCCTGCGAGCCATAGATGGCCGTTGCCGAGGCATCCTTAAGCACGGTGATGGTCTCGATGTCGTTGGGATTGAGCCACGAGATGGCGTTGCCGGCCGTCTGCAGCATGTCGTCCATGTCGCTTGAGAGCGGACTGGCGTCGTTGGGTATCGGGGTAGGATTGGTCTGGATGACACCGTCGACCACCCACAAGGGCTCCTGGTTGCCCAGGAGGGTCGAGGTGCCGCGGATGCGTATCTTCGGCGTGCCGCCCACCTTGCCAGTGACGTTGACGACCGACATGCCGGGAATGACACCCTGCAGCATCTGGTCGATGCTCGCCTCGTTGGCCACCAGCACATCACTGCCCTTCACCTGGCTGACGGCTCCCACGTACTGGCCACGGTTATAAGTGCCATATCCCGTGACCACCACCTCATCGGTCGTCTTGGCATCCTCAGCCAGCACAATATTGACCTTGGACTGGCCGGTATACTTCAACTCCTTGGTCTGCATGCCGAGGTATGAGAACACTATCGTACCGCTGCTCACCTTAGCTGTAGGCAGATGGAACGAGCCGTCGCTGCTCGTCGTAGTACCGTAATTGTTGTCCTTGAACTTGATTGAAACGCCGATGAGCGGCTCACCTTTCTCATCGGTCACGGTTCCTACCAAGTAGCCCTCCTGAGGCTCAACGCCCTTGCTCTGATTCCGCTGGGCCATCATACCGAGCGGGGCACTCAGCAATACCAGCATGAGCGCAAGCACAAGGAACGATTTCTTTGTCTTTCTTCTCTCCATATTAATATATTAGCTTGTGTGATTTCTGATATATCCCAGCAATGACTCTCGTGCCAGCCGGGTACTTTGTTTATCCAGACGGCAGGCAGCACAATGGGCCGCATGCCACATCATCTTATATTCGCGCCACATCCCGCGGTGACGCTCACTTTCCTGAACCCACCCTCTCAGGCGGTGCAGCTCCTCAGGAGAGCTGGTGCCGACGAGGGCGGAATCGAAGAGGTGGCAAAGCGCCTCACTCCTTTTTATACACATCTCGCTTTTATATTTCTTTTGCTTTATATTAGTTAAACACTTCTGCGGACCACATCCCCTATGCCAAACTTACATTTTTGAACAAAATCGACGTATTTTGAGCGAAGTTGTTAAATATGCGAATAATTTACCGATATTTTCTTCTTCTATGCTTGCACTTTGAAATAAACTCTCTACCTTTGCACATGCAAAAAGAAGGTTAAGCTGATGAGGCAAAAGGATAAAAATGATTATAAAGACGATAAATTGTTAACGTCGCACCTGCGCGACGGTAACGAGAAAGCGTTTGAATATCTGTTTGATACCTATTTTGAGATGCTGGTGGACTATGCCATCCGGCTCATCCACAATGAGGATGTGGCCAAGGATATGGTGCAGACGGTGTTTGTGAAGCTCTATGATGGGCGCGCCAACCTCTCCACGCAGTCCTCACTGCGCTACTATCTCTACAAGGCCGTTTATCATCAGTGCCTCAATGAGTTGCGTCATCAGCGCATCTCGGCCGATTACCTGGAGGCCGGCGACGGTGAGTTTTATCAGCGCGAGGTGCTGCAAACGCCCGACGAGGAGATGTTGCTGCAGAGCAAGGAGGTGTCGCGCTTCATTCAGGAGGCCGTCAGAACATTGCCCGACCGTTGCCGTGAGGTTTATCTGCTGAAGTTTGCCGAAGGGCTACACAATAAAGAGGTAGCCGAGCGCCTTGGCATCTCGGCCAAGACGGTTGAGGCGCAAACCACCAAGGCCCTCTCCCACTTGCGGAGCGAACTGGCGTGGCTGGCGGCTATCTAGGGGAGTTAGGAATTAAGAGTTAGGAGTTAGAAGTTAGAAGAAGTCCGGAAGTCCGGAAGTCCAGAAGTCCAGAAGTCCAGTCATTACAATAAGAAATAATTAGAAGTCCGGAAGTCCAGAAGTCCGGAAGTCCAGAAGGCCGGAAGAATTTGTTAGAAGTCCGGAAGTCCAGTCAAATGATTATGCTAACCCTCAAACCCATACTTAGAGATTCAGGTTCAGCAAGCAATTATTATCAACCGCGGAGCGGTTGCGGGATATAGCCCGGGGTTGAGCGCCAGCGAAACCCCGGGAAGAGAGAAATGTCGGTGAGCTTATTCATATTACCCCGTAGGGGTTCCGGCGATACGATTGCCGGGTATTCCACGAATCAATCATTTGCCGTGTATTACACGAATCAACCAATTGACGGGTATTCACGCATCAACCAAATGCAATTACATTGGTGCGGTCATTTTGCCGCAACCCCTACGGGGTAAAATGATTAAACTTACCCTTAGCCCTGCAACCCCGGGGAATCGCTTCGCTCATCCCCGGGCTATTCCCCGCAACCGCTCCGCGGTTGGTATAACATAGTGGCATCCCTGTCATCCATCATCTGCGAGATCGCGTAAGCGTAAGGATAATCCATCTCACACAAATAACACAGACTCATTTGGTGCATCATCTGCGAAATCCGTGGAATCTGCGTGAACATTCAATACCATTGCACTAAAGCTTCATCTGCGAAATCCGCGGAATCCGCGTGAACATTCAATACCATTGCACTAAAGCTTCATCTGCGGAATCTGCGGAATCTGCGTGAGACCGATGCGTAGCGCAAATCCGCGTGACCGTTCAATGCCGCTTATTTCCCCGCCTTAGCCAACTCCAGCGCCTTGATATAAGCGGGATTACGCTCATTCATCACCCGCTGGAAATAGTCTTGACCATAGACGTGGCTGGCGACGAGCGCCTTCAGCTGCTGCTTGATATAATCCTTGCTTTGGGCAAAATCGGTATCGCTGTGCTGATATTGCAGTTCATCGCTCTTCTTTACCACCTCATTGAACAGCGGCTCGGCGTCGAAACGGCGGTCGAAATCGGCAAAATCCCTGTACGTTGCCAGCACGCCGGCCTTGTTGGCCTCTGCATATTGCCGTGCGATAAGCGTCTGCACGCCGCTGTAAGTAATCAGATTATACCATAATGACTTGCGGTGGAGCGTGTCGCCGGGTACGGCGTAGTCGGGCTTGATGCCCCAGTTGTCGTTGGTGTCGCCCTCCTTGTAAGGTTTCTGCAGGCAAAGGCCGTTGGGCGTGAAATAGCGCGCCACGGTGATGCGCAAGGCCGAGCCGTCGCTAAAGGGCAGCGTTTCCTGGATAAGTCCCTTGCCAAACGAGCGCTGCCCGATGAACGTAGCGCGCCGGTAGTCGCGCAGAGCGCCGCTGAACAGCTCGGCCGCCGACATTGTGCGGTTGCCGATGAGCACGTAGAGCCTGCCCTTCTCAAAGCAGCCGGGCGACGTGGTCTTGAACTCCTGCGTCGGAATATGGGCGCCACGGGCCGTGCAGACGAGCTTTCCGGCACCGAGCAACTCGCCGGCACATCTCACCGCCTCATCCACCAGTCCCCCGCCATTCTGCTGCAGGTCGAGGATAAGGCTGCGCATGCCTGCCTTCTTCAATGAGCCGATGGCCTGCCGAAACTCATCGGGCGTGGTGTGGGAGAACATCGAGAGGGCGATATAGCCAGTATGCTTGTCGGCCATGTAGGCGGCACGCACTGTCTTGGCAGGATTGTCGCCCTTGGCCGGGGTGTAACTGCTCATGCCGACGAGCATCTGTTCATTGGCCGCTGCCTCCTGGGGCGTGAGGTATTGGGAGAAGGGGTCGAGCTCATGCGCCATGCGCGCAATCTGCGCATCCACGTAGGGCGCCTTGGCCACAGAATCGACATAACGGTCGGACACGGCATAAATCATCATCGCCATCTTCTCCTCAGGGGAGTGCTGCGCCTCGGCGGTGGCAGGCATCAGCAGCGCCGTCATAGCGGCTACGGGCATTACGAGCGCACGCAGGGCGCCATGCATTGATTGTTTCTTCATACTAAACTGTCTTTATAGGAAGAAACACCCCGCCGCCCTTTTTCCCCTATCGCAGGATAGTTAATCTTCATTAACCGCCGGGCATCGGGATTTCTATCACGCAGATTGCGCAGATTACGCAGATTTCCTGCCCACCCTTGATCTCGCAGATTTTTCCAATCACCCTAAGGCATTGAAGCAGCCTCCATGAGCATTGAGGAACTCTGCGGAATCTGCGTGGAAAAGAAAGGTATGCTGTTTTCTTACACTGGTTTTTATGCCTTGTGCCCTACTTGTTCATGTTCTTGATGACGCTCACCTCATCGTGGCTGTAAGGCGTGCCGTCGGGATAGAGCACATCGTGGAACCACTGCACCGGTTCGCTGCCGTCAGGATGAGGGTCGCTCCAGGCATAGCGGGTGTTGGTCTTACCGGTGACGAAGCCCCAGTTGATGGCCACCACATTATGCTTCTTCAGCATCGGCATGACGTTCATGAAATAACTGCCCTTGGTGCGGGCCATGTATTCGGTGCAGACCAACGGGCGGTTGAGCATCGACAGATATTTCACCTCAGCCTCATGGTCAGCCGGCTCGCTGTAGTTGTGGTAAGAGATGACGTCGGAGTTTTCGAGCTGGAAGGCGTTGAGCGGCTTATAGCTGTCGCTGATGTGCCAGATGCCTGCGGTCAGCGGCTGCGAGGGATTGACCTCACGAGCCCACTTGAAGACATTGCGCAGCAGCGGCAGTGAACTCAAATCGTATTTGTTGTTACCCGGCTCGTTGTAGAGATCCCACAGCAGTACACGCTTGTCGTTGCCGAAGGTCTTGAGGATGTCCTTAACGTAGCGCTCAAGCTGGGGATAGAGCTTGGCGGTGTCGGCCCTGAGCGCCTTCGATGGGTCCTGCACCCATCCGCTGTTGTGTACGCCGACCTTCGGATCCGGCTGTTTGCCATAGGCCGACGACGCATTCCAGCAGTCATCGAAGAAGACGAACAGCGGTTTGATGCCGTGGCTGTCGCATATCGTGAGGAAGTCGTCCATGCGCTTCTTCAGGCCCTTGGCGTCGTTGGCATAGACCACACTGCTCAGGAACACGCGCATGGTCTTGAAGCCGAGCTGCTGTGCCCAACCCAGTTCCTTGTCGATGGTGGCGTGATCGTAGGTGTCTTTGCTCCACATCTCAATCTGGTTGATGGCGTTGGCGGGGATGTAGTCGCAGCCCGACAGCCACGGGTACTGCTTGTACCAGTTGTTAGCCTTCTCCGCACTCCAACGGCCGGGCAAAGGTTGTGCCTGAGCCGAACCTGCGAAAAGGAACAGGAGCGTCAGCACCGACAGCAAGGAAATCTTCAAGTTATTCTTCATAGTTTTTTCAGTTATAAGATGGTTATTGATGATGTTCTATCATGGACTGTATGCGTTTTAGGGCATCTGGGGCGCTGTAGTCGGGTTATCTGGTCATCGCCCCTGGTTTTCCATAGTAGCTGCAAAGATAAGTATTTATTTTCAAACCACCAAATGTTTTTCTCTGCTTTTTCAGGAACGAGTTTATTAGATCGCACGCGATATGATACCTATCGCAGTGCGAGATCAAGGGCAGGCAGGAAATCTGCGTTATCTGCGGAATCAGCGTGAGGCTATGAATGCAGCATCAGCAAATCTCCGGCGCAACCAAATCTCCAGCGCAACCAAAAATTTATAGACTTTTAGCGACTTGTTTCCTTGTTTTAATGTAACTTTGCACTTCGAATGCAACATACAAGCGCATGAAGAGGATAATCATTGCCCTGGCACTGATGGCGCAGCTGCCAGCCCTGGCACAAAATTTCACTTTAAACGGAGTAATCAACGACAAGTCGTACGACGGGCTGTATATGTATCTGCGGCGCGTAGCGGTGACCAACAACCGCGAGGCGTCGACCGTGGACAGTGCCGTCATCAAGGACGGCCGGTTTCATTTCAGCCTGACCGCCACCGCGCCCTACATGGCCCGGCTCGCGCTGCCCGAGAAAGATTCCGTACACCATTTCCTATACGGGCTGCCCGAAACGGAATGTGTCGTTGAGCCAGACGCCAGGGTCACGCTGACCTTTGACGCGGCCGACCCCTACTCCACCACCCTCACCGGCGGACACATCAACGCCGACTACAACGCTACCGTGCTGGCCGCCAACCGCCTGTGCCGGCAACAGACCAGCCAGATGATGAGGCAACGGCAGGAGGACGAGCAGAAAGCCCCTTATACCGACGCGCAAAACGAGGCCTACTCGAAGAGGCTCACCGCCATCTACGCCGCCATGAAACCGGCCACGCTGACCTTCATCAGCCACAACATCGGCAACGACGTCGGCGCCACCATGCTCTTCGCCACCGGTCCCGACTACCTCGGTCAGGCCACTTTCGACAGTCTGGCCCACATCGTGAAGCCCGAGTTGCTTGCGGCCTACAACACCCGCGTGGCCAAGGAGAAAGCAGAGGTGGAGCAGGAACTCAAAGCCCGGGAATACAACCGACCGGGCGTGCCCTACACCGACTTCGTTTCGAAGACTTCCGACGGGCGCACCGTGAAGCTGTCCGACTACCTCAAGCCCGGCCACATCCTCTTGGTCGACTTCTGGGCGTCGTGGTGCGTGCCCTGTCAGATGGAGATTCCGCATATCAAGGAACTGTATAAGCAATGGCACGACAAAGGCTTCGACGTGATCAGCGTATCGCTCGACACCAAGCACGCCGCTTGGGAGAAAGCCATAGCGCGCAACAAGATGCCCTGGCCGCAGCTCTCCACCCTCGAGGGCTTCAGCGCCGACGCAGCCAAGCGCTATGCCGTGGGTGCCATTCCCTTCGTCATCCTCATCGACCAGCAAGGACGGTTGGCCCTGGTCAACATGCACGGCGACGTATTAGACAAGAAAATAGCCGAATTGCTGCAATAGACTCAACGCACACACTTTTCCATTTCAATGAAAGATACTGAACGCACATTTGTGTTGGCAGGACTGGTGGTCTTCTTTTTGCTCATCATGCACGCCCTGCCAAAGCTGCATATTGGCGCTACCGAACTGCGGCGCGTCAACATCCTCAGCGACCTGGTTCCGGAGAAAGACGACGACGCAGGCAGCATCATCCCCACACCCAAGGCGCCGAAAGCCGAAACCATCGCCAAGACCCGCTCGGGCAAGGCCATCCACTTCAAGGATGTATGGCCGAAGGGCGTCGAACCCATCGTCGACTACTCCGGCGACGCAGCCGGCGGCATGCGCCATTTCTACGACGCACTGAGCCGCGTGAAGACCATGAACCGCCCCGTACGCATCGCTTATTTCGGCGACTCGTTTATTGAGAACGACATCATGACGGCCGACCTGCGTGAGCTCTTCCAGAAGGAGTTCGGCGGCAACGGCGTGGGATGGGTCGACCTGGCCAACCCCATCAACCGCAACAGCCGCCGCACCGTAACCCAGCAGACCAGCGGCACCCGTGAATACGCCATCGTCAGCAAGCCCTTCGACAAGCAGCGGCAGGGAATCGGCGAACGCTACTACAGCGTGGCCAACGGCGCCAAGGTCAGCACCGACGCGGCCTCGACGTTCAACCGCTTCCAGCCCCATTCGAAGACGTTCGACGTGGCCCGTCTCTTCTTCCGCACCGACGGCAGTGCGACCATCGGCGCAGCCATCGGCAAGCAGCCGGTGCGCACCCGCACCTTCGGACCCTCGGGCAGCGTACAGATGTATGAGGTGAAGGGCCACGGCAGTCAGCTCACCTATACGTTCAACGGTCTCAGCGGCACCTTCACCGGCTTCGGCATGGCGATGGAGTCGAACCGCGGCGTCATCCTCGACTGCCTCAGCATGCGCGGATCCAACGGACTGACGCTAAAGGATATACCGCAGCATACACTCAACGATTTCCACCGCCTCCGCCCCTACGACCTCATCATCGTGCAGTTCGGTCTCAACGTCGCCGTGGCCGGCAATCCGCAGAAGATCATCAAGCTCTACGCCACCCACATGCGGCAGGTCATCACCCACCTGCGCCAGTCGTTCCCCGACGCCAGCATCCTCGTGATGAGCACCCCCGACCACGACGGCCGATCGGAGAACGGCATCACCACCCTGAAGGAGGTGAAATGGCTCGTGGCCTATCAGCAGCAGCTCGCTGCCGACTGCCACGTGGGCTGGCTAAACTTCTTCAAGGCTATGGGCGGCAACGGTGCCACCAAGCGGCTCGTCGACCAGAATATGGCCAACAAGGACTACACCCACCTGAGCTACGGCGGCGGTCAGGTGGTGGCCAAGCGCGTCTACCCCTCGTTCAAAGCCGGACTCAACAATTATCTTCGTCGTAAAAAACTGGAGCAAGAATAAATCATGCTGGAGCGTCTCATCAATATCCTCACCTACGACCCGAAGAATCCGCTCATCTTCTCTAGCGGCCTCTTCCTGTTCCTCTTCCTCGGATTCTCGTTCATCTACATGCTGCTGCAGCACCGCAGCAACCTGCGCATTCTGTTTGTCACCCTCTTCTCTTATTATTTCTATTACAAGAGCAGCGGCTTCTATTTCTTCCTCCTCGCGGTCATCACCACGAGCGACTATCTCATCGCCGAGGCCATCGGCCGCATCAAGGGCGACTCCGACATCAAGACGCGCAAGATGAGGCTGCTGCTCCTGCTCAGCCTCTGCATCGACCTCGGCTTCCTCGGCTACTTCAAATACACCAATTTCTTCGCCGGACTGATTGCCGACCTCATCGGTAAGAACTTCCAGCCGTGGGATATCTTCCTGCCCGTGGGCATCAGTTTCTTCACTTTCCAGAGCATGAGCTACGTCATCGACGTCTACCGCGGCAAAATCAAGCCCTTAGGCTCGCTCATGGACTACGCTTTCTACGTATCGTTCTTCCCGCAGCTCGTCGCCGGCCCTATCGTCCGCGCCACCGACTTCGCACCGCAAATCCGCAAACCCGTCGTCATCACCCGCGAGATGTTTGCCCGCGGCGTTTACTTCATCATGATTGGCTTGTTCAAGAAGGCCGTCATCAGCGACTACATCAGCCTCAACTTCGTCGACCGCATCTTCGACAACCCCACGCTCTACAGCGGTTTCGAGAACCTGCTCGGCGTCTACGGCTACGCCATGCAAATCTACTGCGACTTCAGCGGCTACAGCGACATGGCCATCGGCATCGCGCTGCTGCTCGGCTTCCACTTCCCCATCAACTTCAACGCACCTTACAAGAGCGACAGCATCACCGACTTCTGGCGGCGGTGGCACATCTCGCTCTCCACGTGGATACGCGACTACATCTACATCTCGCTCGGCGGCAACCGAAAGGGCAAGCGGCGGCAATACATCAACCTCGTCATCACGATGCTCCTCGGCGGACTGTGGCATGGCGCCAGCCTCAACTTCGTAGCCTGGGGCGGCATCCACGGCCTCGGACTCGTCGGCCATAAATACCTCTCGCAGGAGGTGCTCCACCACGACCGCCACTACCATCCCCACGGCTGGCGACGCGTGGCAGCCATCATCCTGACGTTCCACTTCGTCTGCTTCACGTGGCTGTTCTTCCGCAATGCCAACTTCTCGGGCGTCGGCGTCATGCTCTCGCAGATCTTCACCGACTTCCACGCTGAACTCATTCCGCAGGTGCTCTCGGGCTACAAATACGTGCTCTTCTTCATGCTCTTCGGCTATCTCTCCCACTACCTGCCCGACCGCAGGCAGGAGGGCATCATCCGGCTCATGGGCAAGGGAAATGTCGTCATCGACGCCATCCTCCTCACCATCATCATCTTCATCGTCATCCAGGTGAAGAGCAGCACTATCCAGCCGTTCATCTACTTCCAGTTCTAAACGGATAATCAACGGGGAAACTGCTGCGGGAAATAGCCGAGGGTTAATCAACCGCGGAGCGGTTGCGGCAAAACGATTGCCTCATCGCTCGCACCAACCAAAGCCTCTATAATGAATCAAAACAACGCTATGCGATACCTTCGACTCGGGCTGTTGATGGTCCTCATGCTCTCGCTTACCACCATCACCACCCTTGGTCAGCCCTCAAAAGCCGCTTCCTCCGACGGCTTCTCGGTGAGCGCTTTACCCGACCACGTCTTTGCGCGGATGCAGGGTAAATCCTACCCCGACGGCTGCCAAATCAAACGGTCGCAACTGCGCTATGTCCGCGTGCGTCATATCGGTTTCGACGGCAAGACTCACGAAGGTGAACTCGTCTGCAACAAAGCCATTGCCAACGACGTCGTGGCCATCTTCCGCGATCTCTACGCCCAGCGCTACCCCATCGAGCACATCCGCCTCATCGACGACTATGACGCCAGCGATGAGCAGTCGATGCGCGCCAACAACACCAGTTGCTTCTGCTACCGCGCCGTGAAGGGCAGCCGCAAGCTCTCGGCTCACGCCCGCGGCATGGCCATCGACCTCAATCCGCTTTATAATCCCTGCGTCAGACGCCGTCGCCGTGGCGCCGTCACCATCCAACCTTCCACCGCCAAGCGCTACGCCAACCGCTCGGTCGACTTCAGCCACAAGATTACCCGCTCCGACCTGGCCTACCGTCTCTTCACTGCCCGCGGCTTCAAATGGGGTGGCAGCTGGCGCTCCGTCCAAGACTACCAGCACTTCGAAAAGCAATAGCAACGGAAAAGCAAAGCATCGTCTTGGTTAATAGTCTGTCTCCTCCCTCCTACCCATTCAACCCATCAACCCCATAAAACCCATCACCCCCATCAAACAAAAAGGTGCACCCCTCGGATGCACCTTTCTAAACTTTATCTCACCAGCACTTTCTTCACCGCGCCATTGGCGGTGCGTATCAGGTTGATACCCTTCTGCAGGTGGTTGCGCAGTCGGCCGTCAGGGCCATAGATGCGCACGACTTCGCTGTTGTCCGTCAGCGGCTGGTTGATGCCGCTGCTGACTGGCGGCCGTATGCCGATGATCATCGACTGGTTATTGTAGAAGTCATTCGACACATCGGTCAGGTCGATGTCGAAGTAACCGTTGTCGGTACCGCGCCATCCCCAGTTGATGTGCACCTTGCCGTCGGCGTCGTAGCCGTCGAGCACCCAGGCGTGACCGCCCTGCGTCGGACTGTTGCCCGCATAGAAAATCGGGCGACCGGCAGAGAGCTCGTTGAAGATGAGATCCATCCACTCAGACTTGGTGTAGTCGCTACGCAAGAGGTATCTGAGGCTGTCGGACGAATAGCGGAAGTTATCCGTCAGGTCGTGTACGATATTGCCGTAAGCGAAAGCCGAACTGCCCGACGGCGAATACATCATTCCCACCGATACACCTATTTGGTAGCAGAGCGTTGCCACAGCCACGGAGTCGTCGGCGCTGTAGTTCTTATAGCTGCCAAACGTGAAGTAGGAATCCTTCATGTGGCTCCAGTCGTAGGTTGTGGCACCGAAGTCTGCGCTCAGCGAAGTCTTGCTGAGCAGCGGCGTGTAGGTCTTGCTGCCCTGCCCCGTTGCGGGGTAATCATAATACTTCATGATCTGCGCCAGGGCCAGCGCCACACATCCTACGGGGCACCGCACGGAGTCGCCGCTACTGTTGACACCCTTCGGGCACATGCCATTGAAAGGTGAGTTCTGCGACCACCGTGTGGTGAGCATAGGCTCCACACTGGCCTTATACTTTGACTGGTCCGGCGCAATGAGTTGCGCGGAGGCCGACCAAACGACAAGGCTCAGTGCGAGCATCGAGAATATTCTCTTCATTGCTTAACGAATGAGGGAAACCGTCGGTCTTACTTCACGATGACCTTACGGGCCTTGCCTTCGCTGCGCAGCACATAGACGCCATGACGCAGGTTGTTGGCGTCAGCCTTACGACCGTCGAGCGTGTAGGCCTCAACATTGGCAGCCTTAGCCGAACCGTTGATGGCATTGATGCCGGTGGTCACGGTCACGGGTACTGCCGTAGTCTTGAAGATGTTGGCTCCCGTGAACTTGGGGAAGGCAGCGGTAGCCATCGTGCAATACACAGAGTCGGTCTGGTCCTTGATGAAGGTGAACTTGCCGTTGTCAGCAGTGTAGTCAGTACCCTCAACGAGCTGGGTGCCACTGGTCGTGTACCACGTATAGGTCGTGGCCTGAGCGGCTGAGGCAAGACCGGTGATGTTGTTCTGTGCGCTCAGGTCAATGGTCTCGGCGATGGGGCTGATGGCCATAGCCTGCTGAGGTGCATAGGTAAGGGTCGTGATGTTGCTGACGGGGAGCGTAGCCAGCGTGAAGCAGTTGCCGGAGATATTGGCCGTACCAATCTTGGTATACTTCAGTTCGGTGAGGTTGTTGTTCATAGCGAACAGACGACCGTTTGACAGACCCGTGGCCTCGGTGACGTCAAGCGTGGTGAGTTTGTTGTTGTTGACGTTCACAAAGAGTTTGCTCGTAGTGTTGGCACCCAGCTTAAAGCTCTCCAAACCGCTGTTCAATGCATAGAAATTCTTCAAATTGGTGTTGGCCGAGAGGTCGAGCGTAGCGATGTTGTTGTTCGACAGATAAAGCGTGGCCAGATTGGTGAGGGCAGAGCCGTCGAATGAGGTCAATTGGTTGCCCTGAAGATTAAGCTTCGTCAGCGATACCGGCAGCTTCACCTCAGTCAGGAGGTTGTTGTTCAGCTCAGCGTCGAGCAGCTTGGTGTTCTTCGACAGGTCAACCGATGTGAGTTTGTTGCCGTTAGCGCTCAGACTGGTCAGCTCAGTGGCAAGCGATACATCCAAAGCCGTTGCACCGGTGCCATTCATGTTCGAGGTGCACTCGAAATCGTTCAAGGGCTTGGTAGCGTAAATCTTCACCACACCCGTACCAACGGGGGTACCGGTAACGGTGGTAGCATACACATTATAGTCATCATAGATGCCAGTAAGGGTAGCACCTGTGACAATATTACCGTCGCCCCAGTCAATGGTAACGACATTGGTTTCGGCGACAGCACTGCCGAAGTCGAGCTCATGTTGAGTGCCATCAACAGGATAAGTAACGGTGATAACCGGGGTTGTGCTCTGGGCGCTCATGCCTAAGCATGAGGAAGCCAGCAGAAAGAAAAGTAAACTCTTCTTCATAATCTCTCTTTTTTAATTAATTATTATGTAAATAAAAAACTATCAACGCATGACGGCTACCTTGCGGGTGCCTTCCTTGGTTCGGATGATGTAAACGCCCTTGCGGAGTGCGCGATCGTCGGCACTGTTGGCAATGCGCTTGCCGTCGAGGGTATAGACCTCGGGCTCGGCTGAGCTCACATCGCTCTTCACCAGACTGATGCCGGTCTTCTCGAGCTTCGGTGTGGTCACCTTGATGCCATGAATATAGATGGTGTCGTGGGTAGCGCTCTGGAACCAGACATAGATGGGGTCATCGCTCTTTATCGTCACGTCATCGCTGCCGTTGTTGAGCTCCTCAATGCCGGTCCACGTCTTGATGCCATTACCAAGCGTACGGAAGATGGTCATATATTTGGCATTGATAATCTTCCAGCCAGTGCTTGCCGTAAGGTCGGTAGACGGACTTACCTGACTCATATCGGCATCAGCATTCTTCGTGGCAACGATTCTTCCCATCATTTTGCTGTTAGACGAAAGACAGATGCTGAACGTGGCGCACGACGGCATGCATACGATGAATCCGCCACCGTTGGCGGTCATGGCTTGAGACGAGGGCTGCAGCATGATGGCACCCGTACGTGAGCCAGCCGTACCGGTCTCACCGTCAGTACCGGCGCCTACGAAGTCGGGAGAGACCTCGCTGGCCGGATAGTCGGGCATTTGGTCGGCATACACCGTCTGAATCAGTTTGCCGTTGGGGTCCACCTTGTAGTTCGTCTCGTCGATGTTGCCAATGTATTTGTCAATCTTTGCCTGGGTGTCGAACCACAGCCATCCGTCGGCATCAACATCTGAGGCGCCGAACATGTTGTATTCCTGCGCCTGGGCACTCGTGGCCGCAAAAGCTAAAAGCGCCAAAGTTAATCTTGCAATCTTTCTCATTTTACTTATGTCTACTTAATGTTATCGTTAATCGCTATTGAATTTGCTCAAGCCTACACCTCACTCCAGTCGGGGTTCTGCTCAATGCCCTGATACTTAATATCGCTCCATGGAATGGGCAGGTAATACTCCTTATCGGTGAAGACGCGGATACGACCGGGGAAGCGGTTGAGATTGGATACCTTGTAAGTGGTCTTGCCATTCTTTACCGTGATGGTCATCGCCTTGAGCGGATTACTCAAACCGTTGAGTTTCTCCGAGGCCACACCCCAGCGGAAGTAATCCCAGTAGGAGGTCTCCTCGAAGGCGAGCTCCACCCGGCGCTCGTTCACAATCTTATCCCATGTGATGTCGGTCAACGCATCCATATGGACGCGCTCACGCACATGGTTCACCATCTTGAGCGCCGTGGCGGCATCACCCAAGCGGAAGGTCACCTCGGCGTAGTCGAGCAGCGCCTCTGCATAGCGCCAGATGATGTAGTTCTGCTTGCTGGCGTAGGTCTCGTTGTTGTCGATGGTCTGCGACTCGTCGACGAACTTACCCATGTAGTACCCCGTCCGTGACACTGCAGCGCTGGTCGAGGTGCCGTAGGGTGTGATGTCGGCGCCCTTCTTGCCGTCGGTCGTCGCCATATCCATGACGTGGTTGCGGTAGGTGCAGCCATTGTAAAGGATGTTGGCGTAGAATCGGTAGTCGCGGTTGTCGTAAGGATGGGTGGCGTCGTAGGTGGCGCCGTCTCTCATGCCATATTCGTCGACGTGGTTCTGCGTGGGCGTATAGGCCGCCGTAGTACCGGTGAACGAAGGTGCGGCAGCGTCGCGGTCGAGCTTATGGCCGTTCTTGGTGTCGTAGTTGCCGTCGTCGGTGACCTGAATCTCGAAGATGCTCTCCTGCGAGTTCTTCGTCAGGAAGATGTTGCGGTAAGCGTCGCGTATGCCATCCTGCGTGGTGGCGGTGATGGGTACGAGCGAATAAGCATTGAGCGCGAAGAACTCGTCGTAGGCCGCCTTAGCCTTCTGCAGCATGGCCTGACTCTGGTCGTCGGTAAAGCCAAGATAGTCCTTATCCTTGTTCTGATACACCTCGCTCGAAGCCCACAGGTAAGCCTTGGCTTTGAGCAGCAGGGCAGCACCCTTGGTCGCACGCCCGGTGTTGGCTGCATCATAGGTCACCGGCAGTTCGGCAGCCGCCTTATCGGCCTCGGCAGCGATGAAGTCGACCATCTGCTGGTAAGAGGCGCGCGGGAACTTCTCAGGATCATTGAGCGGGTCGTAGGTGTGGTCGATGAGCAGCACACCGCCGAACTGACGCCAGAGCATATAGTAATAGTAGCCCCGCATGAAGTGGGCCTCACCGTCGACGCGCACCCGCTGCGACGCGTCAGGAACCTTATCCTCATTCTCGAGGAAGGAGTTGATATACTGTATCTCGGTGTAATCGTTGGTCCACAGACCCAGCGCCCAGTTGGTGATGGTTTCCTGATTGCCTTTGAGGATGTCGCCATAACCGGCATTGAACCAGTCGGTCTTGCCGACACTGAGCTGGTCGCCGAACCAAGGCAGATAATAGCGCGAGAGGTTCTTCAGCAGCGTGCTCGTGGTCACCAGCGTCTTGAAGCCGTAGTTCATGTTGCGGTACCAGCCATTGACGTATTCGTCAAGCAACTGACCGTTGCTCCACACCGATTCGTCGGAAATCTTGTCGTTCGGCGCATCGTCGAAAAGACTGTTGCACCCCGAGAAAAGGAGCGTTGTGGCAACCAATAAGGAGCCTATTTTATATTTAGTGAGTATCATAGCTTTTGTATTATATTCCAAGATTGAGTGTCACGCCGTAAGTCTTCTGCACCGGGTAGCCGCGCAGCGACTCCGGATCCATATAATCGAGGTCGCTGATGGTGAACACGTTGCTGGCCTGGAAAGCGATGCTCGCCGAACTCAGGCCCACCTTGTGCAGCCACCGCGAGGGAATCTGATAGCCCACGTTGAGCGTCTTCAAGCGGATGAAGTTGCAGCTCTTGATCCAGAAGGTGGAGGGTTTGCGGTTGTTGTCGGCCGAGGTGGCGAACTTAATGCGGGGATAGGTGGCATCGGGATTGTCCTCGGTCCAGGTCTCGGTGAGGTGGTATTTCTGGAACTTCTGCAGCGTACCGTTCTCCAAGGTGTAGTATTCGCTGATGTTCTGCTTGTAGCCCCACTCGCCCTGGAACAGGGCATTGACGAAGAAGCCCTTATACTGCACGTTCATCTTGAAGCCCATATCGAGGTCGGGGTAAGACGAATTCTTTACGTAGATGCGGTCGTTGGAGTCAATCTTGTTGTCGCCATTCTGGTCGACGTATTTGATGTCGCCCGGAGCAAGGGTGGCATTGCCCTGACCGTCCTGGTCAACGCCGTAGTTGTTGATTTCCTCCTGGCTTTGGAAGAGTCCGTCGGCCTGATACATCGACCACACCATGCTGCTTCTGCCTTTGCGGCGGAGGTTGGGCAGCTGCGCGCTCTCATCGCCATAGTCGAGGTATTTATCGTCGGTCTTGGCCAGGGTGAGCGCCACGCTGTACTTCAGCTTGCCGATGGTGTTGCGGTGGTTGATGGTGAGGTCCCAGCCCCACGCCTTCAGTTTGCTGAAGTTCTCGTTGGGCACCATGCCGTCGACACCCGTCGAAGGCGGATAGAGATAGTCGGGAGCCGCCGTAATCTTGTCGGTCTCATAGCGGATGTAGTATTCAAACGACACTCCGAAGCGACCATCCCAGAAGCCCAGGTCGGTGGCGAAGTTGTAGTCGTGGGTCTTGCCCCAGGTGAGGTATTCGTTGGGGTTGGTCGTCATAATCATACCCGGACGGAAGCTGCCGCCAATCGTGTAGCCGCTGTTGGTGGACTCGGTGTAGGTGCGCAGGTAGGAGTAGGCGTCGACGAGACCGTCGTTACCCAGCCAACCGGTCGACATCCTCAGTTTGGCGTTGCTCAGCACATGCTGCTTCCAGTTGCGGAAGAACTCCTCGTTGGAGATGACCCAGGCACCCGAGAACGAGGGGAAGAAGCCCCAGCGGCGGTCGGGGTGGAAATTGTTGCTGCCGTCAACGCGGAAGCTGAACTCGCCGAAATACTTGTTGGCGTAGCCGTATTTGGCGCGGCCAATGAGCGAGGCACGCTGGTTGTAGGTCTCGTTGCCGGTGAGTTTAGCCGACTGCGCCGTACCAATGACCTCAGGATAGATGCCCTTGTCCTGGTTGGTGCCGTTCATATACTGGTTGTGCGTACGCTGGTAGTTGGCAATAATCATGCCCTCTACATCGTGCTTGCCGTTGAACGTGTGGTTATAGTTCAGTCCGCCCTCATAGAGCTGGCTGTCAAAGAATGTATCATCCTGTTCCTGAGACACTTTAGCCGTTGGGTACACCGTGTTGGCGTCGGCCGAATAGGTGTCGGTATTGGCATCGTAGATATACAGGGTGACGGGCTTGTCGAACGTCGTATTGACGCTGTGGTTGTCGTCGAAAGTGGCGCGGACATAAGCCGAGAGGCCCTTCACCCATGGAATATCCCAGTTGAGGTTGGCGGCTATCGTACTCATGTTGCTGCGGTTCTTCATATACCCGCCGAGTCCGTCAATGCTGATGAGCGGATTGCTGCCGTCGATGCTCGCCAGCTCGCCGTTGGTGAAGCGCACCACCTGCAGTGGTGAATAGCTGTAGGCGTTGTTGATGGTGTAATAGCTGCTGTTCTTCGACCGCGTGCGTGAACCGTTGAAGTTGACGCTCAGCGTGAGGTTGGACGTCAGCATCGCATCAATCTTACCCATGTAGTTCAGTCGCGTGCGCCCAACGCCGCTATAGAGACCCTTGCTGTTGGCAAAGCCGCCGGAGAGATAGTATTTTATCGTCTTGTTGCCGCCGTTGACCGACACGCTGTGGGTCGTGCTCGAACCCGTGTCATCGAGGTAGCTCAGATAGTCCTCATCGCCGTAGACGTTGGGATTGGTGTGGCTCTTGATCTGCTCCAACTGCTCGTCGGTATAGGCCACCTCCGTCGTGCCCGGCGTATTGGCCACAGCGCGGTTGAAGAGCAGCGCATACTCGTAGGCATTGAGGAACTCGGGCATCTGAGTGGCCTTGGTCACATTGTATTGTCCACGATAGTTCACATGCACGCGGTCGCCCTTCGACTGCTTGGTCTGCACCAGAATGACGCCATTGGCTGCACGCGCACCGTAGACGGCGGCAGCGGCAGCATCCTTCAAGATGCTGATGCTCTCGATGTCGTCGGGGTTGAGGTCGGACAGCCGCATCTCACCGTCAGAAGTGTTGGTTCCGAAACGAGGCACACCATCGATGACGAGCAGCGGTGCACCATTGATGCCGCGGATGTGGATGTCGCTCTCGCGCGCCGTACTCGGGTCACCGGTGGTTTGCATCACCTGCAGGCCTGCCACCTGACCGGTCAGCGCCTTGTCGACGTCAGTGGTGGGTGCCATGACGATGTCGTCTGACTTGATGGTCTCAATAGATCCCGTCAGCGACGACTTCTTCTGAATGCCATAACCCACGACCACCAGTTCGTCAAGGCTTTGGGCATCGTCGTCCATCGTCACCTTGACCGACGCGCTGCCGGGCTTGACATTAATCTCTTTCGACTTATATCCAATATACGACACCACGATGGTATTGACGTCGCCGTTCCGGGGGATGACGAAGTTGCCGTCGGCATCGCTCACTACACCGGTCTTGGTGTCTTTCCATCTCACTTGAGCTCCAATCAGAGGCTCACCTCCGGCGTCGACCACCTTACCCGCCACAGCGCCGTTCTTGGCATTGTCGGTCTGGGCTGGCTGCGGCGTCGAAGGTGTCTGCGCTGAGACGGTCAAAGCCGCCAAGGACAGTGCCACGAGCATCGTTCTCCTGCTGAAGATTATTTTCATGCTAATATGCTTAATGTTAATATAGAGGTGTTACTGCGTTATCTTGAAGGTGTTGGCGCATCACTTGTTGGACAGCGCCTTTTCTATCTTCATTGCCTGGAAGGCATAGAAGTCGAGGGTGAGCCCCGTTGCCTGCGCCTTATAGGTGTTGAACTTGCGTAGGGTGCGCCGCAGACAACCGGTCATGATGGCACCCATCTGGTCTTTCGTCAGCGCCGAGGGACCAAGATTGATGCGCACGAAATCGTCGCTCGCCGCATAGTCGCAGGGCAGCGAAGGCGTGGCATTCTCCTGACAGAAAGCCGCATAGATGGCATCCGACGTCAGCGCAGTGGTCTTTGCAGCCGTTTTCAGTCCGGCGTTGTTGATCATCTGGTCGATGGCAGCCCCCTCAAGTGCCTGCTCGGCATCCGACAGCGCACCACCCTTGGGCGCCTTGAAGAGTGCGCCCTCCAGGTCGGTGAGGTAGTCGCTCAACTTATAGTTTACCATGGGGTTCTCCTCACCACCCTGCTCGATGCGATACAGGGCCGGCGAGCTCATCAACGAGGAAACAATCTGCGAGCGCAGCTTGGCGTTGGCGTTCATATCAATCTCGAGTTTGGAGATGAGCTTGCGCGGCGTGAGCCAACTGTCGTAACTGCGGGCCTGCGCCAACAGCCAGTAGAGCGCCTTCTGCTGTGTGGCTTTGTCGATGTAGTGGCGCGACGTGGTCTTGCCGTCGCCCTGTCGTATTT
Organism: uncultured Prevotella sp.; assembly: GCA_900315835.1. Classification (GTDB taxonomy): domain Bacteria; phylum Bacteroidota; class Bacteroidia; order Bacteroidales; family Bacteroidaceae; genus Prevotella. The sequence goes on along the minus strand of ONAR01000027.1, from coordinate 1,208 downwards.
CCTCATAGCGGATGCCGCCGATGTAAGGCATCACGTGACCGACATAGCGGCCATACTGACGCGCCACCTCGCGATAGACTTTCTCGGTCTGGTCGTAGCGCTCACCCTTCTCCATGGTCCAGTCCTCAAGATGGTTCATCAGTATCTTCAGGTTGCTGATACCATAGTTGCTGGCCTTGATATGGTCGTTGCCGAGGTCCTCGGTCAAGTCGGTCGGGTCGATGGTAGAGAACATCTGCTGGGCGCCGAACTCATACATCGGGTCGCCGGCTTTCTCGTTAATCCATTGGTCGAGCGTGGGCTTCTCATCATCAGGCGTCTTGGCGCAGGAAATGAGGCGGTAGCCCCAGTTGATGGCATACACGTCGTAAACGCCAAGGGCAGGCGGCGTGAGCTTGACACCCTTCTCCATATCGCCGGGCTGCGCCACATAGTTGTTGCGCGCATAGTCCATGATGCTCGGCGTGGTGCCGTACTGCTGAGTAAACGCGGGGTCGCGCAACTTCTCCACGGGGAAAGCGTAGCTGGCACCCATGTTATGCATCAGCCCCAGACAATGACCCACCTCGTGAGAGGCCGCATACTTGATGGACTCGCGCATCACATCGTCGTCGAACTTCGCTTTTCTGACGCGTGGATCAACGGCACCCGTCTGCACGAACCGCCAGTTGTGGAGCAGCGACACGATATTATGATACCAAATCACGTCGGCCGAAAGAATCTCACCCGTGCGCGGATCCTTATAGCTCGGACCCATGGCGTTGGCCGTCGGCGTAGCGACATAGCGGAAGCAACTGTAGCGCATGTCATCGGGATCGAAGTCGGGGTCGTTCTTCGGATAATCTTTTACCACAATGGCATCCTTGAAGCCCGCCTTCTCAAAGGCATGGTTCCATTCCAAGATACCATCCTTGATGGTCTGGCGCCACTTCTCGGGGAATGCGGAGTCAACATAAAACACAATCTGCTGCTTCGGCTTGACGAGCTCACCGTTGAAATAGCGCGCACTGTCGCTCGGCTCCAGCCGCCAGCGGTCGATAAAGGTCTTGCTGTCGATGCGGTCGGCATTCGAGCTGAAGATATCCTTCTCGTTGTAGAAATAGCCTACCCCTTAATTCCGCAACTATGTGCGTGATTTGCCGTTAACTTTATTTATAAGTCTCTGAGGAACAATAAGTTCCTCAGAGTTTTGCCATCTCAAGAATTTT
>ONAR01000040.1 GCA_900315835.1 uncultured Prevotella sp. | reverse complement strand
TCGTCGTTATTCTCCTATGCTAATTTCGTCGATTCTCAGTTTGATGATGCCACGCGGCACCTTGATATCCACTATGTCGCCCACCTTCTTGTTGAGCAGTCCCTGTGCGATAGGCGTCTTGATAGAGATCTTGCCCTGCTTGAGGTTGGCCTCACTCTCCGACACGATGGTGTAGGTCATGCTCTTCTTGTTGGTGAGGTTGGTGAGTTTCACCTTCGAGAGAATCTGCACCTCGTCGGTCTTGAGCCTGCTGGTATCCACTATCTTAGCCTGTGCGATGGTCAACTTCAGCTCATTGATCTTAGCCTCAAGATGAGCCTGTGCTTCTTTAGCGGCATCGTACTCCGAATTCTCACTCAAATCGCCCTTGTCGGCGGCCTCGGCGATAGCCGCAGAAGCCTTGGGGCGCTCCACAGACTCCAGTCTGCGCACCTCGGCCACGAGCTTGTCGTAGCCTTCCTGTGACATGTATGCCATAACGTTTAAATTTAAATAGTTTTAGTATTTGAAAAGACAGACTAAACGAAAAGAATTCCGACATCCTTCAAGAATGTCGGAATTCTCTCTACCTAAATCTGCTTGTGTATCTGCGGCAAATTTAGGACTTTATTTCCACATCGGCAAATATTTTGCCGATTATTTTCGCTTAGAGGTCAAATTTGTAGCCTACGGTGAACTGGAAGACGCTGTTCTTGCAGTCGGCACCGTCAGCAACCTTGGTCAGACCCCAGTTGTAGCGTGCGTCGATGACGATTGGCACGGTGGGAAGCTCATAGCTCAGGCCCACGGGGATGGAGAAGTCGAAAGTCTTGGCGGCATCGCCTCTACCGTCCTTGTCAACCATGAAACCGGGCTGTACACCTGCCTTCACGGCCAGGCCCTTGACCACATAGACGTTGGCCAGGATAGGAATGTTCAGGTAGCTGGGCTGCCAAGTGTCGCTGGCCTTGACACCGGCGACAGAAACCTCATACTTGGCACCCTGGCGGGAATACAGCAGGCCGGCTGACAGTGAGAACAGGTCGGTAGCCTGGTACTCGCCCTCAAGGCCGCCTACGAAGTCAACGCGTGACTTGCCGCCATCGCCGAGGTCGGTCAGTGTGGCCACATTGATACCCACCTTAGGCTGAAGGGTAAAGCTGCCAACTGCGTGCTGGGCGAATGTTGCGGTGGATGCTGCGAAGAGCATCAGAGCTGCGCATAATAACTTTTTCATAGCTGTTTGAATTAAAATTAACTAAATGAATGATTGTTTTGGCAAAGTTAGAATAAATTTCCGATATGGGCATAGGAAAATCCCTATTTGTTTTAGGGAAAATCCTTTTACACTGTTTATACCGTAGGCATGCGCTGCCGGTGGCAGTGTAGTGGCCGGCCTGGTGCCGGCCACCGTCCGCAGGTATTGAAGGTATTGATGTGGACAGCCATACCAAGGGCTGACCGCCCGCAGACAGCCACACCAAGGGCTGGTGGCCGGCACCAGGCCGGCCACTACACTACTTGCAAATTTCAACCAATTTTTCCATAGACTATATCCTATGGGTATGTTTTCTCCACACTGTCCTCCGCGCCGTAGCCTGTCACCCGGAAGACGTGGTGGCCGGCGGGGAGCGTTACGGGACTGAAGGTCCAGATGATGCCCGACGGGTCGTCGCAGCGGTCGAGCGTCTGCTGCAGCTGGCCGTCAATGTAGAGGCTCAGACTTTTGGCATTGCTGTACACCTTAATAGAATAGGGTTCTCCGGCCGGGAGACGGGTGAGGCGGCGGCCGGTGATGTAAACCGTCGTGACCTTATGGTTCCACCAAGCCTTATAGAGATAGAAGGCATCCTTCTTCGTCTTCCGGTCGCGGGTGACGAGGCCTTTGTCGTTCATGTATTTGCGGTTGTCGTTCTCGGTGAAGTGGATGCCGTCGTCGGAGTCCATGAATCCCTCCTGCCGGGCGGCAACGGGGAAGTCGAACAGCACCCACATCGAGGTGAAATTGAGGAAGGGCATCTGCTGAATCTGCCTCACGTGCTCTTCATGAACAAGGTTGGCAAACTCCTCATAATGGTATTTGTCATCGGCCCGCATCTGTTTCATGTCGGTCATTGTGGTGTGGCAGAAGGGGTTGCAGCCGGCACCGTATTCCGAGATATTGCACACGCCCATCTTCTGCCTCACGCCCTCCATCTCTTTTCTGATGTTGGCGGGGTTGTCGTGGTTGTAGTACCAACCATTGTAGCGGTTCTCTGAGAAGAAGTCGCCCTTGAGCTTCGTGTAGCCCTCGCGACCGTAGCAGGTGCAGTCGGTCATACCCACGAGGCGGCCGCTGTCGAGTTGCTTGGCGTAGTCGTAGAGCCGGGCGGTCTCGGCCACCACGCGGGCGCAGTCGAGTTTACCCTGCAGTTTATCGTTGTTGCCCCAGTTGTCGAGTTCATTCCACATGCCCCAGAACACGATTGACGGATGGTTGTAGAGCGACGTAATCATCTCGCGCATCTGCGAGTGGATGGCGTCGAAGTAAAGCGGCTGGGCCCTGACGCCGCAGACGTCGACCCAGGGTATCTCGGTATGGACGATGATGCCGAGCGAGTCGCACAGCTGGTATTCCAGGTCGCGGTGGGGATAGTGGGCCAGTCGTAGGAAGTTGCAGCCGAGCTCCTGTATGGTCTGGTAGTCGCGCAGGATGTCGGCGTCGGTCACGGCTGAGGCGCGCCCGTCCATATCCTGATGCTCGCTGACGCCACGCAGGGGATAGGGCTTGCCGTTGAGGAAGAAGCCGCGGTCGGCCGTAGCCTGGAAATAGCGGAAGCCAATCTTCGTACTGACGCAGTCGAGCAGCTGCCCTTTGCGGTCGCGCATGGTCACGACGGCGTTGTAGCGGTAGGGGTCGGCCACGCCCTGCCAGAGATGGGGCCGGGCAATGGTGCAGCTGTCGGTGACGGTCAGCGGTGCAGCAGGCGTTTGCGGTCGGAGGTCGTAATGGCGCGTCTGCGCATACACCGTGCGGCCGCTGGCGTCCTGCAGTTGGAAGTCGACGGTGATGCGCTGACACCGCTTAGTGGCATTGACCACGTCGGCCTTGAAGCAGGCGGTGGCGGCATCGTCGGTCACCCGTGGCGTGGCGACGTGCAGACGGTAGAGCCCCGTGTTAGCCGGCGAGAAATACACGTCGCTCATCTTGAGCAGATAGACGGGATTGTGCAGACCGCCGTTCTTGTTGAAGTCGGAGTTGACGGGGATGAGGTTGACGTCCTCGTGGTTGTCGCAGACGATGACGACCGAGTTGTCGCCCTCATGCACGGCACCGTTGAGCCTCACCCAAAACGGCGTGTAGCCGCCCATGTGGTGGGTCAGACGGTGGTTGTTGACGTAGACCGTAGCCTGCTGGGCCGCTCCCTCAAAAAGCAGTTGCAACGGGCGCTGCACATCAGTCTTGCTGAGGGTCAGCGTCAGGCGGTAGAAGCCTTTGCCCCGGTAGTATTTCTTTGAATGGCCGTCGATAGCGTTGTAGGAATGGGGTACGGTCACCTGCCGCCAATGGGCGCTGTCGAGGCTGAATTCCCACTGGTCGATCCGCACGCTGCTGCCGCCCAGCTGCTGTCCGCGTGCCGGCAGGCTCAGGGCTGCGGTGAGCAGACTTAAAATCATCACTAAGTAGTTGTTTCGCATCATTATTCGTTTATTTCGTTTTCAGTTCATATAGCTGGGGCACACGGCCTATAACTCATCAGCTCAAGAACTCACCAACTCAAGAACTCATCGACTTCTTGCCTTTGCTCGAGTTGATAAAGTCTTTGGGCAGGACCCCAAACTGCTGGAAGAAGCATTTGGAGAAATAGCTTGGGTCGGAGAAGCCTACGCTCCAGCAAACCTCGTTGATTTTCTTCTCACCTTCGCTCAGCATCTGGGCTGCCGCTTTCAGACGCTCGATGCGGATATAGTTGTTGGTTGAGATGTTAAGCGTTCCTCTAATCTTCCGGTTGAGGCTCGACCGGCTCATGTTCATCTCCTCGGCCAGTTTGTCAACATTGAACTCTGTGTTGTCCAGGTTGCGTATCATCACGTCTTTCAGTTTGTTGAGGAAGGCGCGGTCGGTTGAGCTGATGCTCACCGAGTCGGCGCTGATGAAAGGCGATGAGGCATAGGCCTTCTTGGCTTCCTCGCGCTGGCGCAACAGGTTGGATATGGTGTCGGCAAGGAAACTCATAGAGAACGGCTTGACGATGTAGGCGTCAGCACCGTCTTCCATTCCTTTCATCTTGGCACTGTCTGACGATACCGCAGTGAGCAGCACTACGGGGATGAATGAGAACCGGCTGTCATGCTTGACCCGCCGTAGCAGCTCCATGCCATCCATAGGCTCCATCATGATGTCGGTAACAATGATATCGACGGTGTGCTTGGCCAACACGTCGAGTGCCTTCTCGCCGTCAAATGCGGTGAGTATGTTGTATGTCTTTTGCAGCTTGCGGCTCTCGTATTCCCTCAATTGCACATTATCCTCGACAAGCAGCAAGGTGGGTCGGGGGTCTGTTTTGCCAGCTGTGTCGACAGGCTCGGCGTCTTGTCCTTCTGTCTCCCCCTTGTCGTCGATATCAATGGGCATATCCTGGTGAAGGGGGAGCGTGAGCTGGAACACATTCATCGTGGTATCGTCGCTCATCGTGATGTTGCCGTCGTGGAGATTGGCCAGCGATTTGACCAGGGCCAATCCTATGCCTGACCCCGTACGGGTTTGGTCGCTTTCCATTCTGAAGAAAGGTTCGAATATCTTCTGGCGCATCTCCATGGGTACGATATTGCCGTCGTTGCGCACCTCTACGGTGAAGGCGTCGTTAGCGGCGCTGACCACGACGCTGATGAAGGACGAGCAGTATTTCACCGCGTTGTTGATGAGGTTGCTCACCATCTTAATGAAGCTCTCGCGGTCGACGTCGGCCTCAATCTTCGACGACTGAAACGACAGCGTCATGTTGATGTGCCGCTCCTTTGCCACCGACGTGAAGCGCTCATAGACGCTGTTCACCAATTGATTGATGTTGCAATGCTCGTAGTTGAGGCGCAACCCTTCGCGCTCTGTCTTGCGGAAGTCGAGGAGCTGATTGATGAGGTCGGTGAGGCGATTGGTGTTCTCCTGCATGATCTTCAAGTCCTCAACCACTTCGGGCGTCTTCACACTGCCACTGCTGATGATGCTTTCCAATGGCGACTTGATGAGCGTGAGCGGCGTGCGTATCTCGTGGGCCACATGGGTGAAGAACTTGATTTTGCTCTCATACAGATCCTGGTCCTTCTCGCGGTTGAGCGCCTCGATGGCATGACGGCGACGGCGCTCCATGCGGCGACGGGTCATCAGATACATACGCCAAGCTATGACGACGATGATCAGCAGATAGACTAGCTTGGCCCACACCGTGAGCAGGGGGTGCGCCTTAACGGTGATATCGAGTTGGTATTCCTTCGGGTCCCATTTGCCCTCACCGTCTTTCTGCCTCACGCAGAGCGTGTAGTGGCCTGCGGGCAGCTGACTGTAGGCGATGATGTAGTCCGACCGCATCGGCTGCCAGTTGTTGTCGAAGCCTTTGAGCCGGTATTCAATGCCGGTGGGAATGGCGTCGGTGAATTGCAGTGGCACGACGCGCAGGCTGAAGGCGTGCTTGGTGTAGGGCAGCGTCAGATGGTCGGTGTAGACGATGTTGCCGTAGTCGGAGAAGTCTTTGGAAAGGCTGCCCACCAGTTCGCCGTCAACCCATAGCTGCGTGGCAACGAGGCGAGGCATTGAGGCCCTGCGCTGCAGCGTGCTGGGGTTGAAGCTGACGATGCCGTTGAGGCTGCCGAAATAGAGCGTACCGTCGCTCACCATCAGCGAAGAACTGTAATTGAACTGATTGTCGAGGATGAGGCTGGCGTTGGGATAATAGCGCACCACCTGCCTGCGAGGGTCATAATTCACCAGCCCGTCATAGGTGGTGCACCACAGGAGGTGCTGTCTGTCTTCTTGTATTTGGAACACGGTGTTACCCTTGTCGAGGCCGGCAACGGGCACTCCTTCCAGTCTGCGTTTTGCAGCATTGTAGCGGAATAAGCCGCCGCCCTGCGTGCAGATCCACATCTGTCCGCTGTGATCCTCAAAGAAAGACAGCACCATGTTGGTGGTGAGGCCGCTATGGTTGTCAACGGTCAGGTTGACCCACTGCCGGGCATAACGGAGATAGATGTAAACGCCGTTGGTCTGCGTTGCCACCCAGAGGTTGCCTTGGCGATCGAAGCGTACGCAGTTGATGAGGACGTCAGGGATGGAAGAGATGTAATCGAATCCGTTGCCGTCGGGGCGTAGCTTGCAAAGGCCCCTGATGGTACCGAAGAACAGTTCACCGCGTGGTGAGCGGCAGATGCTGAACACGGTGTTGTCGTGGAGGTCGTAGGCCCCTTTGCCGCGCTGATAGGTGCGTATGACCCTTGCTGTCTTCACGTCAATGACCTTCAGCCCATAAGAGAAGGTACCCACCCACAGTCTGTCGCCGTCGACGCAAAGGCCATGGATATTAGGGAACGAAGCGCTCTCGGCAATGGGCAGATACGTATTGCTGGCGGGGTTGTAGCGACAGAGGCCTCCGTCCTCAGAGCCAATCCAAATATTGCCCTGCCGGTCCTGCGCCATCTCGCGTATACGACGACCGATGAGGCTGTTGCCGTTGTTCTGCGGCACTATGCGATTGAAGGGAATGTTAACCGACGGCAGATAGTTGATGCCTTCAAAGTAAGACCCGGCCCACAAACCGCCATTACGGTCGATGAGCAGGCTATAGAGTGGATTGTCGGAGAGCGAGAACGGGTCGGCGGCATTATACATGAAATGGGTCAGGGCATGGGTGTAGCTGTTGTAAAGGAAGAGACCCATCTCGGAAGCAGCCCACACGTTGTTGCCCTTGATGGCGATGTCGCGCACGAAAAGGTTCTTGCCCAAATAGTCGCTCTTGATGCTCTTGAACGTACGATAGAAGATGTCAATCTCAGACAGTCCCCGCTTCTCCGAGCCAATATACACCCGACCGTTGTTGTCGTTGACGATGGATGACACAATGTCGCCGGCAAAAGGCTGACTACCGTCGGAAGTAACGAAGGGCGTCAGCTGTGACATAGTGATAGTAGCAACGTAGAGTCCACCTCCATAGAAGCCCAGCAGCAGATGGTCGTCTTGGGTGAAGCCCAAGGCGGCGATATTGGGATAGTCTTTCAGGCGATACTGCCTCATCACGTGGAGCGATGGATCGTATACGAACAGGCCCTGCTCGTTGGAAGCAATGTAGATTTTTCCCCTGTACTCGGTGATGATGTTGATGTAGTTGGTCACTCTGGTGCCCGTCTGACTGCGCATGGTGAACTTGTCGAACGAGTCGGACTGCGGATCGTAGATCCACACGCCTGTACTGGTGCCCACCCAAATCTTGCCGCGATGGTCCTCGTAGAGCTTGGTGACAAAGCTGTTGCCGAGCCCCCGCCCGCCTGACGAAGTGGCCCGATAAACCTTAAAGGTGGTGCCGTCGAAGCGGTTGAGCCCTGACTTGGTACCAAACCAGATGAATCCTATATGGTCTTGTATGATGCTGAAGACGGTGCTTTGCGACAGTCCCGATTCCACTCCATAGTGGTGGAACAGATAGCTGGCATGCATCACGGTGCTTGCGGAGAGAAATAACAAGAGACTGGTAAGGATTCGGCGAAACATTGCTTGAAGGTTTTAGATGAGTATAATTCTTGCCTCAGGCCCCGTCAGACAAGGTGGGCCGGCTGAATTGGATGAAGAAGCCAGTGCCTCCCTATAATGGAGAGGTACTGGCTACAGTGATGTGCGAAAAGACTATTTGCGCAGGAAGTTGACCGTGCGCTCGGGAGAGCACATCTCCCACAGCGAGGCGACGGTCCATCCGGGTGCGAAGAGATTATTGTAGAATCCCTTGCCGTTGCGACCGTAATCCCATGTGGTGTGCTGCACCACCTCGGGGTAGAAGCCCGGAACGGCGATGCCGAAGTGGTGGTCCTCGGTGGGCATGAGTTGCGTCAGCGAGGAGGTGATCACGTCGTGCATCTTCTGGAAACGCGTCTCACCCGTCTGACCGGCGAGCCACTGGATGATATGCGGCAACTCGAAGACAAACACGTCAATGTGATTGTTCTCGACCGATACATTACCCCAACCACGGCTGTGGAAGTGGACGTCGCCCAGCATCTGACCTGCTGCGAAGGGCACATCCCACGTGTAGTACCACGTCATGGCGAAATAGGCGGCCTGCTGGCAAAGGCTGATGTAGTGCTGGCGCTCCTGCCCCTTCGTGACCATGGCCAGATAATAGGATGCGGTGACAGCGGCTATGGCAGCCTCTTTGTCCTCGCAGTTGGCATCGAGCGTCGAGGAGAAATAGTCACTCTTTGAGATGATGTTCTTCTCAACATAGTCCATCGTGCGCTTGGCGGCCTGCAGATAGCGCTTGTCGCCGAAATATTTCCAACCCATTACGAGCGTAGAGGTGGCTGAAGGGGTGCTTCCTCCGGTGTTGTCGACGTCAGACCCGTCATCGCGGAACTTACGGGCAAAGTGTCCGTCTTCCTTCTGCAGGGCTACGAGGTTGTCGAGCAGATGGCGTATCTTCGTCTCCCACTCCTTGATTTGCTGCTTCGTGGCTTTGTCTTTCTTGCCGTACTGCTTTTCATAATTGAGGTAGTGCAGGATAGCATAGACCGCCTCGCTCTGCTGACGGATAGAATGGATGTCGTCAATCTTAGCGGGATTACTGCCATAATTGATGAAGTCGTGGAAATAGCCTTTGGGTGAGAAACCCTGACGCAGCCAACTGTCGAGGATGGCGTGGCCCATGGCCGCAATGGTGTCGTGATGGGCATCGCCATATTCTATCTCATTGAAGGCGTTGAGGAGCACTCGGCCGCAGAAGCCAATCTGTACTTCGCCTGACGGCTTGCAATCGGCGGTGAGGATGGTGATGCCGGAATTGTATTTCAACGGATGGCTGCCGACATAGGAGTTGCGGAAATAACCGCAGAGATTGGCTTTGACGGCAGCTGGATTAAGCACGGTGGGCAGTGGCTTGGGCGCCATTTGGTCGAAGCTGTACTGCCAGACCTTGGTCACGAAGTCGCCATAACTCTTGGCTTCCAGCCGATGGATGCGCCATACCAGCGTTTTCGTCTCGCCTGCCGACATGGGCATAAAGGCCTCAACAGCGGGTGCCAATGTCAGCTTGCGGATGTAGCGCTTTGGCGCCTCTGTGTAGGGGAAGCCGAAGGTGAGCTGCGTCTCGTTGCCGCTATCATCGAAACCGACATAGCCGACCGACGTGGGGCTGGGCAAGATGATCTCGCCCTCGGTGTTCTGCACCTGTGCGTCGCAGCCGGCCTTGTCGACGACTCTGAGCACGGAGATGCCTTTGCCGGTCTGCGCGTCAAAGGCGCTTGCCAACGGGGTGGACATACGGTCTTCGCGGAAGGTCCAACTCTTGCTCACGCCGTAGTTGGGTGCCTGCTTGGGTGAGCGCAGGTTGCGGTGATACCACAGACCCGGCAGGAAGAACTCGCTGTGACCGTTCTTCAGGCCCGTGGGCATGGCGAAGGCAAGGTTGAAGTATGTATTTTGACGCGCCGTGATATTGACGGTGACGATATCGTCATCGCCGTTGACCGACTGCTGGAGTGTGATGTCGAGCGGCAGTGCCTTATCAGCGAAGAGCCGGTTGCCCTCAGTACGAAGGTTGTACGAGGCGGCCACGTTGCCTGGAGTCTTCAGCTTCAGCGTTGCCTTCAAGTTGGCTGCCGACAGCGATAGTGACGGCAGCAAGGTCGAGAGGCACAATAAGGATAATAATATTGTTCGCATGGGCTTCATGATATGATTTGATATTAGCATGATTACTTTACTTCTTCTATCGTACCCTTGATGAACTCGATGGTATTCTTCTTATTGGTCGTGCCATCGTAGACGCTGTGGGTATAGGCCAGCCAGATGGTATCGTTGTCCACAAGGAAGAGCGATCCATAGTAAGCACCATTTCCGGCAGGTAGGGTTGAGAAGGGCAGTGTGCGATATTTAAAGTTGTGGCCGGTGTCGTCGCCGATGCAAACGGCCTCGCGGTTGGTTTGCCATACGCTTCCGCTTTGGTTCATGTGGCCCATAACGACCACCTCACCGGTGGGCAACTGAATGGCGTAAGGAGCGCAGGCCCCCTGGATGACTGAGGCCAGCCAACGCGTGCTGTCGTGGACACCATCCCAGTCGCTGTCATCCCATTCGCCGTCAAGCGGACGGTAGATGATTGATGGGTTCTGGTCGGAGTTGATGCTTTCGATAGAGAAGAGGATGCCCTTGTTGCCCTGCAGCAATACGGGCACGGGCATGCCGTCGCGCTTGCCGGGGTTGTAGCTGGCCCTGCGGAAGGCGGTCCACGTCAGTCCGTTGTCGGTGGAACGGGAACAGAGAATTTCCTGATAGAGGTTGTTGCGCTGATTATCCCACCAATAAGCCTCACTTGATACGAGCAGCTCCAGCTCGCCGCCGGGCAGCTGTACGATTTGCGGTTCCCAAGTGCGGCCGCGGCCAACAGTGATGGGGTCGCCCCAAGTGACGCCACCGTCACGCGAGATGCTGATGAGCACCTGACAGTTGGCGTTGGTTTCAGGGTTGGCATTGCCGATGAACTGCATCAGAATCCAGCCGTTGGCCAGACGCGTGAACGTCGGGTCGGAGAAGCGGTACCAGCCGTTGCTTTGGTTGGAGTATTTCTTGCTGTGGTCCATCAGCTTGACTGGTGTAGACCAAGTAGCACCATTGTCGGTTGAGCGCTGCAGATAAATGTCGTGCCAGTGGTCGACACTGCTGCCGTCAGTGCCGTCGCCGCCGTGATAGGTCAGCAGGATGGTGTCGTCAGATACGCGCACCAAACGGGCGTACTCGGCTTGGATGTTATCCGGCGAGAGCTGTGTGCGATTATTGCGGTCCCACACGATGCGGTGGCTGACGCCCCTCACCTCGCTGGTGACGGGATAGGTGCTGTAGTCGGTCCATGTACGGACAGTCTTGGTGATGGTTTGCTCGTCGCCGTCAACGTCGGCCGTGACTGTGGCCTGATAGTCTGTTGCCGGTTTCAATCTATGAATGGCAACCTGATAGAGATTGTCGCCTAAGCTGGTTGCGGTGTATTCTCTCTCGCTGCCTTTGGGACCGAACGTGAACTTCAGGTTTGAGACCGTTGCACTGCCTGCCACCTTAAAGCGGGCCGTGACAGTGGTTTTAGTTATACTCCAGTCTTCAGACGACCACATCAGTCCGGCATTGGTGGTGACCAGTTTGCCCGGGCCATAGACAATGGATCCTCCGCGTGTCTTGAAATAGACGCGGACCGAGTTCTTCGAGTTAGGCTCGAGACCGGTGCACGTCAGTGAGAACGGGTCGCCGTCGGGCAAGGTTGTACCCATTGCTTCGCGGTACATATTGTCGTAGTTGCGGCTCAGTCCGTTGTAGTTATGGCAGAAGCCCCATTCCACAATTTCATTTTTGGGGATGGTGAGATTGCTGATGTCAAAGGTAGCCGTGGTGGCCGTGACCTCAGACAAATCCACCGTGAAGGAAGAGGTGATCACGTGGAAGGTCTTAATGATAGGACTGCATGCTTCGTCGCCATTGACCACGCAGCGTATCCAGGTGTCGGCAGTGGGCTTGAACAAGTAAGAATGGCCCGTAGCACCGGCAATATTGGTCCATGTAGATCCGTCGCTCGACTGTTGCCATTGAACGCTACCATAGTTGTCCGTTCGCCAATCGAGGGCAAGGTTCATATTCATGTTATTTCGTGCATAGACCGATGTTACTTCTTGTGCTGACAACAAGGATGCAGAGAGCAACAGCAACGACAGTATGAGACTATATGTTTTTTTCATGCAATGGTTTCCTTACTTAATGATGATTCTTCTGATGATGGTTTTTCCGTTGGACAGTACCACAGCGATGGCATAAGGCCCTTGCTGTAGACCGCTAAGGCTTACGGTGACGGTGGACTGCTGATGCTTACAGCTGACCTCTCTCATGAGGGAACCACCCATGTTGACAATGCGCACCTGCTTGACGCCAGTACCCGGTGAAATAGCCAACTGATCGCCCTGACGCTGAATTGCAAATTGCATCTGTGCCGGTGTGATGCCGCTGGAGACATTGGCCGTAAACTTAACGCTCACGGCACAACCTGCGCCATCGCTGACCTTGAGATAATAGTCTCCGGGATTGGCGATGTGAAGCGTGGCATTGCTGCCGAGGGCCTGTCCTTCAGCATTGGTCCAAAGATAGGTGTAATGGCCGTCGCCGCCTGTTATCGTAAGGCTACTGCCAACTGTGAGGCCACCTGCGGGCAGACTGATGGTTGCCGAATCGGTAACAGCCTGTAGCGGCGCATGCTGGGTGATGGGGATGCTGACCACGCTCTGCGCCTGGGCTGTTGATACAGCAAAGGCCGAAAGCAGGAGCAAGAGTGCTGTTTTTAGATGTAACATTGAAGCGCGTTATTTCTTAGGATTACCCCTCGACGTTTATCGAAGGTGTTTTTAAGATAACGAGGACGGCAAGATTTAATTGCCGTCCTCATTAGAATATTATATTACTTTACCAGAACTTTGCTGACAGAACCATCGGCCTTGCGCACGATGTTGATACCATGCTGCAGTCCGGAGGTACGCTGACCGTTGATGTTGTAGTAAGCAGGCTGACCAGCGGGTGCATTGTTCTCAACGTTAGAGATGGCATTGAAGACGCCGCTGCCGATGACGATGTCACCACCCTTGGTGAAGACAGAGCCACGGAGAGCTGCATTCACAGTCTGTACACCCCACTCATAAGTGCCGTCGGGCAGACCATAGAGCGTCACTTCGGTGTCCATGTAGGCATTACCCGGACGGAGCACCTTGCGGAGGCCGTCGTTATCACCGCCAACGAAAGAGGTGACGTTGTTGTAGAGCTTGCCGGTAGTCTTCTCCTTGAGGTAATACTCATAGGTGACGTTCTTCTTAGAGGAAGCGGCAGGGCTCCAGCTCAGCTGGACGTCCTTGCCAGATACGGTCTGCTGGAGGCCGGTAGGGGCATCGGGGCGTGCTGCTACAGCATTGGGGTTCTTGGTGAATACCATAGAACGACCCGACTTGATGTCGGTATTGTCATCGAAATAGGTCTTGTCGCCGTGGAAACCAGTGAAGGTGTAGTTGGCTGCACCCTTTACGCCGTAGTCCAGGAACAAGATGCCTTGCTCAGACGCTCCGGGGATGCGGGTGTAGGAGGTCAGGCCACTGGCAGAACCATTGAGCAGCCATCCAGCCTGCGTGCTGGTGGAGCCATCGAGCATCATAGTGCACCATCCGGGATAGAACAGGTCGTAGTAGCCGTCGCCGTCGTAGTCGATGGCACGCACGCCAATGTTGTTGGAGTTGAGCGGGCGGATATCCTTATGGGAAGCGACGAAGGAGTTGTCCTCTGTATAGCTCACGTCGTTGCCCTCGGTTGTTGTTGTCACTTTCCCCAAAAGGAGCTGAGGATAGTATTCCCATCCTGAGACGGCATCGCTGTTTGACTCACCGGTTACGAAGATGTCGGGCACACCGTCATTGTTGAAGTCGCATACTTCAATGTTGCCGTTGCCAAACTGGTGGGAAACGCCGGTGGCAATCTCTGTGCTGTAGAAAGATACGGTACCCTCGTCGTCACGTCCTGCGTTGAGCAGAACCATGAATGTGCGTCCGACCTTGGTACCGTCTTTCGTCACGGCCTTGATGTCGCTGTTGTCAACATTGCCCTGCAGCAGAATGTCGGGATAGCCGTCCTTGTTCAGGTCGTATGCCTTTACGGTGCAGAGTGCCATCTGGAAGTTGGCTGTGCCATCGCCGATGACACCCGTCTCAAGAACGTTCTTGAAGGTGCCGTCGCCCTGATTGATGAACACACCGCAGTTGTCGTGACGCGTGCTATTGATGTTGTCCCAACCAATGCTTACGAAGTCGGGCAGACCATCCTGGTTGAAGTCTGCTACATCCACAGCGCGGGCACCATAGGTTGTGATCTCGGTGCCGTCGTTGGCATACCATTTGAATCTCGAGTCTTTGGTGAAGTTGCCCTTCCCGTCATTCAGATAGACACCGCAGTAGTCGTAAGCCTCACCGGCGAGGAACAGGTCGATGTAGCCGTCGCCGTTGAAGTCGGCCGGAATGATGTGGCTGCGCAGGCCTACGAGCTGGGAAAACTCCTTCTTGTCATAGCTGGTGCCGTTATAAGTGAGCACCCACGACTGGAAGTCTGACGACACCTCATTGCCGTCGGCATCCTCAATGATACGTCCCGGTGCGGCTGACCATTGCGGCTTACCGGAGATAATGATTTCTTTCAGACCATCATTGTTCAAGTCGATCTCGCAACCGCCAGCGTAGTCGTTGGCCAAGGTCTGGTCGATGCTGCTGATGGTAATGGTCTGGGCATTCGCACCCAAAGCCAGGACTGCAGCCGACATTAAAGTAATGATTCGCTTCATAGTGTTATAATTTTTGGTTTGACGATAGGCAGAGGCCTTAAAAGCCTCTGCCGTTAAAAAAGATGATTATTCGAAACGGGGCTTGGTCCAGCCTTTCTTCACCTGTGTGGCCGTGAGCCATTCGTCCTCACCAATCTGCACTGGCGTAACGAACAAAGGCCTGCGGGCATATCCGCTCTGCATAGTCTCCTTGCCCTGCTCGGTGGCATTGTGGGCAACGAAGAGGTAATCGCCAGCTTGATTGATGAAGCCGCGCATGGGCCGCTCAGGATTGATGATGTTGTCGCTGGCTGTAATCAGCGTCTCACCGGCTGAACTGGTAGCCACGTCGTTACCTGATTTGTCGAGGTAAGGACCAGTAATCTTCGAAGCGCGGGCATAGTGAATCTCAGTCGACTCGCCGTTCTTGACGGTGAACAACATGTAGAACACGCTGCTGCTCTTACGTACGATGGAAACGTCGGTCACGCCCGTTGCGGCAATCTTCGTGGCAGCGCCCTGCTTGGACACACCCGTCACACGGTTGAGGCGAAGGCGCTGGATGTAGGTACCGTCATCGGTAGTGTAGCAAAGATAGAAAGCGTTGCTGGCTACGATGAAGAACGGATGGCTCAGCGTGGTGGAGTTGACGTCGGCGGCATGCATGATGGCCCCGCGGTTGGTATAGGGTCCGGCGGCCGTGATGGACGTTGCGGCACAGATGGAGTCACCGCCCTCTACGGTGTAGAACATCCAGTAGTTGGCACCGACCACGGTGCGCGCATAGTCGATGGAGAGCGCGTTAAGGCGCTGCGTGATATACGGCTTGATGCTGTCGGGAATAGAGAAAGCGTCGTTACCCATCGACCAGCTCATCAGGTCACTGGAGTTGAGCGTACGGCAGTAGTAGGTCAGGCCGGGTGCCCATTGCGTGAAGTTGGAGACGGCAACGTACATGCTGGCTCCCTTGACAATGGTACCTCCCTCCAGTGACGGCTCCCATACGGGGTTGCGGAAACTTGTATTCTCCGGGTTCTTGCTGCCATCCCAAATGACGGAGTCAATGCCATCGCCGCCTGTATCGGTGCATCCCGTCAGCAGGGACATCTGCGAGGCGCCCAAGAGAAAAGCCAAAACTAATATATTGATAATCTTTTTCATTGTAATGCAGGGTTTGGTTTAGTATCCAGGATTTTGGGTCAGACCCGGCCAGAGGTTAATCTCATGGT
The DNA here is from genome assembly GCA_900315835.1 of uncultured Prevotella sp. Classification (GTDB taxonomy): domain Bacteria; phylum Bacteroidota; class Bacteroidia; order Bacteroidales; family Bacteroidaceae; genus Prevotella. The sequence continues at coordinate 24,569 of ONAR01000040.1, read as the reverse complement.
TGGGGATAATCCACAGATGGTTCTTGCCCACCTTGAAGTTGAGGAAGTCGGCGTCGCGCTCGGAGATCTCGTTCACCTTGGCTTGGTCGTGGAGGTCGCCCCAGCGGTCGAGGTCGTACCAGCGGGTGCACTCACCGCAAAGCTCGACGAGGCGCTCGTGCTTAATCTGGTTGAGCAGGGTGTCGTAGTTGGTGAAGTTGGCTGGATTGAGGTCGGCCATGTTGACGCGACGGCGCACCTTGTTGATGTATTCAACGGCGGTGGCACGGTTCTCGCCCAGTTCGTTGAGCACCTCAGCATACATCAGATAGACGTCGGCAAGGCGCAGCACACGCAGGTTGGCACCTGATGAGTAATCCTCGGTCTTATTATCGGTCTCCACACTGGTGTACTTCTTCCAGTAGCACTTATGCGGGAACTCGTTGTTCTGATAACCTTCCGTAGCGCACCACTCGCTCCAGGTCTTGCCATAGTAGTTGGCGGTTGTTGTCTGGGGCTCGGCGGGATCATAATAGAATAAGGTGTGGAACTTACGCATATCGACGTTGCCATCCTTGTCGCGCTCCTTGTTGAACTCGTCCAACAGCCAGTCGCGTGCTGAGCCGTCGTTCCAGGCGCCGGAACCATCGCTGAGGTAGAGGCCGAGGAATTTCGGGCGCTGGTTGCCGACCTCGTTACCGTTGATGAGGCCATCCTTGAAGTTCACCTCGAAGAGCGACTCCGAGTTGTTCTCGTTGCTCTCGGTGAAGTTGTCCATCCAGTTGTCGCAGAGCTTGTAGATACCGAGGTTGAAGATGTCCTCCATATTCTTCTTTGCGGCACGCCAGTACTCGTTGGCTGCGTTTTGGTCTTGGTTGGCAGCATCCCATGGTCTGTGGCACTTGATGCCGGCCAGCTGCATGTTGCAGCGCGCCATCATACCCAGTGCACCACCCTTGGTGACACGTCCTTTTTCCTGAGAGCTCCATGAGGTAGGCAACAGTTGCGAAGCCTGCGTGAAGTCGGACAATGCCTGCTTATAGAGATCTTCCTGCGAACCGATAGTGCCCTCTTGCGTCGAACTAATCTGGATGGGGCCCTTGCCATAGATGCCTGCGATAGCCCAGAAGGCCACACCGCGGATGAAGTAGCCCTGACCAAGAATCTGGTCGGCTTCCTCCTTTGAGAAGAGGTCGTAGCCATGGTCATTCATGTTGTCGATGACCTGGTTGACATAGTAAAGGCTGTTGTACATAGCCTGCCAAGGCAGGTTGAGGCCTTCGTTGCTGTCGTAGTTGTAGGCTGAGATAATGAAGTTGGCATCAGCCTGGAACTCGGCGTTAGGGCTCTCGCTCCATCCCTCATCGCCACGGAGAATCATCAGCACCTGGAACCAACGGCTGAAGAAGCCGGGGCGACGCCAAGTGGAATAGGCGGCAGAAAGGCCTTCATCAAACTGCTCGGTTGTCTTCCAGAACGTCTCAGCCGTCTCACGGTTGGGGTCCTGAAGGTCGAGCCAATTATCACTGCATGAGGCTGCAACGGTGAGCGTTGCCGAGGCAAGCAGGATTTTCGCTATTATGTGTTTCATAAATTGAATGCTTTATAATTAGAAGGTAAGTTGCAGACCGAAGTTGATTTGGCGTGTAGAGGGATACTGACCGCTGTCAATGCCCTGTGCATAGACGTCGGTGCAAATGATGTCGGGGTCATAGCCCTTATAGCCAGTCAGCGTGATGAGGTTGGTTCCGCTGACGTACACACGGCAGCGCTGGATGTAGATCTTCTTGGAGAGACTTGCAGGAAGCGTGTAGCCAAGCTGGATGGCGTTCATGCGGAAATATCTGCCATTCTCAAGGAAGCGGTCGCTGCTCTTGTTGTTGTCAGTAGAGTTGGCATACATGCGCGGGTAGACCGTCGAGGGGTTGTCCCACGTCCACGGCGTCACGTCAGCGGGAATGTTGTCAACATTGAAGTTGAGCAGGTTGGCGCGTGTCTGGTTGTAGATCTTGTTGCCGAACTTGCCTTCCCACATCATATAGAAGTCGAAGTCCTTATAGGTGAGGTTGACGTTCAGGCCCAGCTCCATCTTAGGCAGTGGGCTGCCGCACCAGTCTTTATCGGTATCGTCAATCTGACCGTCACCATTGACATCAACATACTTCACGTCACCGGGCTTAGCATTAGGCTGAATCACCTTGACGGTACCGTCGGGAAGCTTAGTGGTGTAGTTGAACACCTCATCCATTGACTGGAAAATGCCGCCTGACTTAAGCAGATAGAAGTCGGAAACTGAGCGGCCGACCTCGGTGCGGGTGTAGCCACGCTGCACGTAGGCATCACCCATCTTCAGCACCTTGTTGCGCAGGGTAGAGAGGTTGGCGGCCACGCGGTAGCCGAAGTCACCCTTATGATCCTGTACGCCGAGGGTGAGCTCAACGCCACGGTTACGCATCTCACCATAGTTGGTCCACAGTGTGGAGACACCGGTTGCCCAAGCCTGAGGCACATTCAGCAGCAGGTCGGTAGACTTGGCGTTGAACCATTCAAATGAACCGAAGATACGGGAGTTGAGCAAGTTGAAGTCCAAACCGATGTTGGTAGTGGTCTTGGTCTCCCATCCGAGGTTGACGTTCACCTTTGAGGTCTGTGTGGCTCCATAGTGCACGTTTTCGTTGCCAGAGGGACCAAAGACAGCGTAGAGGCCCTCATAAGGACCGGAGTGGTCGATGGTGGGGATGTAGGAATAGTTGCCGAGCGACTGCATGTCACCCACCTTACCCCAGCTGGCGCGGAGTTTCAGGTTGTCGACATACTTCTTCATTGGCTCCCAGAACTTCTCCTCAGAGATACGCCATCCTGCGGAGAACGAGGGGAAGTAGCCGCGACGCTTGCTGGGACCGAACTTAGAGCTGCCATCGGAACGGAAGTTGAACTGGAAGAGGTAGCGGTCAGCGTAGCTGTAGTCAACACGTCCGATGTAGGACAGCTGACGGCGCTCCTGCTCCGAACCTTCCATATTGTTCTGTGTACCTGCGAGGTCGATTTCCCACAGGCCCTGCACCTGCTGGTTGTAGCCCTGGTTGGCGAGCCAGTGCCAGTTGACATCCTCAGCCGTGAAACCAGCCAAGGCCGTTACATGGTGCTTGCCGAAGGTCTCGTTGTAAGTGAGGGTATGCTCCATGACAGTGGTGATACGCTGGTCGCGGTTGTCATCAAGCACATCCTTGTAGCGCTGCTCACCCGATGCCATACGCATGGTGTAGCAGTAGTTCTCCATCTTATGACGGCCAAACCAGGCATCCACACCTAAGTTCAACTTATAGGTGAGGAACTTCCAAGGCTTGAGCTCGACAAAGGCGTTAGCAATGCCACGGTTGTCAACAGTCAGGCTGCGGTAAGAGTTCTGAATGGCGATTGGATTGCTGCTATAGGTCGGGAACGAGGCACTGCCGTAGCCGTAACCACCCTTATGAGAAGGCTCATCGGGGTCGTAGACGGGGATGACTGGCGGCATGGCCAGTGCATTCCAGAACGAACCACCGTTGGTGTTGTGGTTGATGGCATGCTGGAAGGTGGAGTTGACGCCAATATGCAGAATGCCATAGGTGGCATCGCCGTTGAAGCGGACTGTGAAGCGCTGGTAGTGAGGGCCTTCCATTATACCTTTCTGATCGTAGTAGCCTGCGCCCAAGGCGAAGTTCACCTTGTCGGAGCCTTGCGTATACATCATATTATAGTCCTGCGTGAAGCCGGTCTTGAACACGGCCTTCTGCCAGTCGGTGTTGGGGATATACTTTCCCGTGTGCTCTGTAGAGTAGTTGGCTGCTGGCCATGCGGTATTGGCGTTGAGGTAAGCCTGCTCGTTGTAGAACATGAAACTTGTGGCATCCATCATGTCAATCTTCTTTGGAAGGTCGGCAAGACTGAAGTTGGCGGTCACGTCGAGGCTGGCCTTACCTTTCTGGCCATGCTTGGTTGTGATGAGGATGACACCGTTGGCACCGCGTGCACCATAAATGGCGGCGGCAGAGGCATCTTTCAACACCTGCATCGACTCAATCTCGTTGGGGTTGAGGTGGTTGACATCGTTCACAATCAAACCGTCAAGCACGTAGAGCGGACCTACATTGTTAAAGGAGCCCACACCACGGATCCTGACGTTACTCATAGCACCAGGCTGCGAGGTCGTCGACACCGAGACACCAGCAACCTGACCCTGCAGCATCTCATAGATGTTGGTAGAGCCGGTCTTCTTGGCATCGTCCATATCGACCACGCCGACTGAACCCGTCAGGTCGGCTTTGCGCTGTGTACCATAACCGATGACCACAATCTCGTTCAGGTCATTCTGCATAGGTTGCATGCTGATGTCCAAACGGGACTTGCCATTCACGGCTACGCGTACATCTTTGTAGCCTACATAGGAGAAAACAAGTTGGCTGTTGGGCGGTGCAGTAATACTGAAGTTACCGTCCATGTCGGTAACGCTCATGGCTTTGCCGGCAGTCGCACGAATAGTGACACCCAGAAGCGGGTCACCATTTGAGGAATCTCTTACTGTTCCTGTGATAACGGTCTGGCACCACACTGATAAAGATGCGCAGAGCAATACAAGGAGTAAGAACACCCTTTTCTTTTGTTCCATATTATTTGTTTTAGTTGATTGTTTGTAGCCTTTAGCCGCTCGCAAAATTAGGGTGGAAATGGTAAAAATTCTACGACAATCGAACAAATAAATGGTGATATTGGGTCAAATGGTGCTTTTTGATTGGATTATTGGGTATTTCGCTTGGCTTTTACGACAATTCCGGATAACTGCCGCCTCACCTCATTCCCCGTCATTCCCCGGCATCCTCATCGGCCACGGCGTCGAGATGGCCACTCCAGAGGTATTTGTCGGTCTCTTTGACCAGCACGCCACTGAGCAGCAGGAGGCTGAGGAGGTTAGGGATGGCCATGAGGGCATTGAAGCAGTCGGCGATATTCCACACCATGTTCAGGTTGGCCACGCTGCCCACGAACAGGGCGATGATGTACAGCATGCGGTAGGCCATGGTCCAGCGGTTGCCCTTGAGATACTCCATGGCACGCTCGCCGTAGTAGCTCCAGCCGAGGATGGTGCTGAAGGCGAAGGTCACCAGGCCGAACGTCAGCACGGGGCGGCCGACGACGGGTATCTTGGAGAAGGCGGCGTTGGTGAGCGACCCGCCGTCGGTGTAGGTGATGTCGGGGTAGGCCAGGATGCTGCTCACGACGACGATGCCCGTGAGGGCGCAGATGACGACGGTGTCCCAGAAGGTGCCCGACGACGATACGAGGGCCTGACGCACGGGGTTGCGCGTCTGCGCCGCAGCCGCCACGATGGGCGCCGAACCAAGGCCGGACTCATTGGAGAACAAGCCGCGGGCGATGCCGTAGCGCGCAGCGAGCATCACCAATCCGCCGGCAAAGCCGCCGCCGACAGCCGCGGGGTCGAAGGCCGAGATGCAGATGAGTCGGATGGCCGGCCATACGAAAGCGGAGTTGACGCAAAGAATGTAGAGGCAGCCGGCAACATAGAACAGGGCCATGAGCGGCACCAGCAGTCCACAGACGCGGGCAATGCTCTTCACGCCGCCGATGATGACGACGGCAGTGAGGACAGCGATGATGACGCCGATAATCCACGGCGAGATGCCGAACGAGTCGCGCATCACGGTGGCGATGGCATTGGCCTGCACGGTGTTGCCGATGCCGAAGGCGGCCACGGCGGTGAACAGGGCAAACAATACGGCAAGCCATTTGCAGTGCAGGCCCCGCTCAAGCGAGTACATCGGTCCGCCGAGCATCTTGCCCGACGGCTGTCTGACGCGGTATTTGATGGCCAGCAGGCCCTCGCTGTACTTGGTCGCGATGCCGAAGACACCTGTCAGCCAGCACCACAACACGGCACCGGGGCCGCCTAACGAGATAGCCGTAGCCACGCCGATGATGTTGCCCGTGCCGATGGTGGCGGCCAGGGCTGTGGCCAAGGCGCCGAACTGCGACACGTCGCCCGTGGCACCTTTGTCGTGGCTCACCGACAGCCGGATGGCGGTGAAGATCTTGCGCTGCGGAAAGCGCAGGCGTACCGTCAGGTAGAGATGGGTGCCGAGCAGCAGAATGATCATCGGCCATCCCCACAGCAATTGCCCAAAGGCTTCGAAGAAATCACTTATTGCGTTCATCCCGATATGCGTAATTGTCTTAATGCATGCAAAAGTAATTAAAACAAGTCAGTTTGCTATGTATCTTAACAATATTAACATTATTCGGACATCGGCGCAGCGGATAAAGTCCGTGGAGGTATGCAACCTTGGTAGCAGTGTAGTGGCCGGCCTGGTGCCGGCCACCAACAGACACGCCCGCAACACCGGCGGCTGGTGGCCGGCACCAGGCCGGCCACTACACTGTCACCGGTGGCGTACATCACCACGGACTTTATCGGGTGCGCCCGGACATCAACTGATTTCCTGTTTGATTTGCTCCAAGCTAATCTTCTTCCTCACCTTCACGCGGTCGAAGCCCTGGCCGTAGACGCCGATGACGGCACTCTGCGCCACGAAGGCGTTGGGGTCGATCTCGTCGATGAGGTCGAAGATGAACGCCGACTCGCTTTTCTTCGCAATGCAATAGATGACCTTGATGTCTTTCTTCGAATAGAATCCGTTGCCGTTGAGCGTGGAGCAGCCGCGGTCGGCAATCTTCGTGATGGCCTCGCCAATCTCCTGGTATTTGTCGGAGATGATGAAGAACTGCACCGACCGCCGGAGAGAGTTGACCACATAGTCGACGCAGAAAGAGACAATGAAGAGCAGTACATAGCCGTAGAGCACTTTCTCCCAGTCGCGCAGCACAACGTAGCTCGACGTGATGATGGCCAAATCGCAGAAGAGGATGACGTGGCCGAGCGAGATGTCGCGGTACTTATGCACGATGGCCGCCACCACATCCGACCCGCCGGTGCTGCCGCCCGCAGAGAGTCCGAGGCCGACGCTCGTGCCCATGAACACGCCGCCGACGATGCACGCCATAAACTTCTGATCGGCCAACAGGTGGGTCTGCTCGCAGCCCATCCACTGGATGATGGTGGAGCCGACGGTGAACACCACCACGCCGTAGATGGTCTTGGCGCAGAACCGCCAGCCCAACACGCGCAGGGCAACGATGAGCAGCGCCGCATTGATGACGAAATAGGTGTCTTGCGCCGGAATGCCCAGGCCCCAGTAGATAATCGACGCGATACCCATCGTACCGCCCATCGTAATCTGGTTGGGCAAGAGGAAGAGGTTAAGGCCGACGACGCCCATCAGCATGGCCACGGTGATGATGGCGTAGTCGCGCACCGTACGGTAAACCGATTTGCTGTTGTTGTGATTGCTTTTCATAAGTTCCAATGTCTGCTTGCAAAAGTAAGCAATAATCTCGGAATAAGGGAATGAGTTCATGAGTTTTTGAGTTCTTAAGTTCGTGAGTTTTGAGTTTATAAGATGCCATTTCGCGATAGCTATGGTATCGCATCGCGATAGCTATGGTATCGCATCGCGATAGCTATGGTATCGCACCGCGATAGCTATGGTATCGCACCGCGATAGCTATGGTATCGCGATTGCCCAGACTATTTTTTTGCATTCAGAAGAATATATTTCGCAAAATTGTTTGTCTATAAACTTATTTTAATATATCTTTGCGGCAAATAAGCATTGAGGGGCCACATTTGCGTAGCCCCATACCTAACTACTATAATATGACAACAAAACTACTGCACCGCTGTTTTAAGCGTGCTTTGGCTGTTGCGTTAACAGCCATTCCCCTTGGTCTCATTGCGGCCGACAACCTTGTCACTTACGTCAATCCGATGATTGGCGCGGGCGGTCACGGCCATGTCTTTGTCGGGGCCAGCGTGCCCTTCGGCAACATCCAGCTGGGTCCCACCAACATCTATAAGGGTTGGGACTGGTGCTCAGGCTATCATTATTCCGACAGCATCATCATTGGCTTTGCCCACAACCACCTGAGCGGTACGGGTTGCTCCGACCTCGGCGACGTGGGCCTGATGCCCTTCACCGGTGAGGTGCGCGCCAAACGCGGCGACCAGAACAACCTCGACGGCGCCGTGTCGGCTTATTACCACCATGCCAACGAGAAGGCCGAGGCCGGCTATTACAGCGTGCGCCTCGACAACGGCATCTTTGCCGAGCTCACCGCAACGGCGCACGTCGGATTCCACCACTATATATATAATAAGGTGGAAGGCCGCCGGTTGCTCATCGACTTGGTCAACGACGTCGGCAGCCGCGTCTATGAGTCTTACATCCGCAAGGTCGACGACTACACCATTGAGGGCTACCGCTTCGTCAAAGGTTGGTCGCCCATGCACAAGACGTTCTTCTACGCCCGCTTCAATCAGAAGATTAAGCGCCTCGACACCTTCCAGGATGAGACGCCGATGGGGCAAGATGAACTGCAGACCAATAAGGTGAAGGGCGTGGTGAGCTTCGACGATGGCGTCAGCGACGTGCTCGTCAAGGTCGCCATCTCATCAGTGAGCTGCACCAATGCCCGCATGAACCTCGAAGCCGAACTGCCCGGCTGGGACTTCGCCGCAACGCGCAAAGCCGCTCAGCAGCAATGGAATAAGGAGCTCTCGTGCATCCACATCGACGGCACGCCCAAGCAGAAGACCGTGTTCTACACCGCCCTCTACCACACCATGATTTTCCCCTGCCTCTACGGCGACGTCAATGGCGACTTCCGCGGCATGGACAACCGCATCTACACCCATAACCAATGGAAGAACTACACCACTTTCTCCACATGGGATACCTACCGCGCCCTGCATCCGCTCTACACCATCATCGAGCGCGACAAGGTGCCCGACATGATCAACTCCTTCCTGAGCATCTACGACCAGCAGGGCAAGCTGCCCATCTGGCCGCTCTATTCCGGCGAGACCAACTGCATGCCCGGCTACAGCTCGGTGCCCATCATCGCCGACTCCTATCTGAAGGGCATCCGCGGCTTCGACGCCGACCGTGCGCTCAAGGCCATGGTCGCCACGGCCACCAACCCCAAGCAGAGAGGCGTGTCGCTCCTCATGCAATACGGCTACATCCCCGCCGACAAACTGGGGGAGGCCACCTCGGTCAACCAGGAGTATGCTGTCGACGACTGGGGCCTCGCCCTCATGGCCAAGCACATGGGCAAGACCGACATCTACAACACGTTTATGAAGCGCGGCCACGCCTACGAGTATTTCTGGGATAAGCGCATCAACAAGATTCACCCGAAGATGGCCGACGGCTCATGGTATGAGCCTTACGACCCGTTCACCTGCGAGCATCACGGCCACGTGGGCGACTTCACCGAGGGCAACGGCTGGCAGTACACTTTCATGGTGCCGCAGGACCCCGTCGGCCTCATCAAGCTGCACGGCGGCGACAAGCCGTTTGTGGCCAACCTCGACTCGCTGTTCACCGTCAAGGGCAGCATCGGCAGCAATGCCGCACCCGACATCACCGGCCTCATCGGCATGTATGGCCACGGCAATGAACCGAGCCACCACGTGCCTTACCTCTACGTCTACGCCGGTCAGCAGTGGAAGACCGCACAGTGGGTGCGCCGTCTGCAGAATGAGTTCTACCTCGATGCCCCCGACGGCTATGCAGGCAATGAGGACTGCGGTCAGATGTCGGCCTGGCATGTGCTCTCTGCCCTCGGCTTCTATCAGGTGACGCCCTCTCAGGGCACATACGTATTGGGCAGTCCCCTGTTCACCCGCGCCACCATCAGCCTGCCCGGCGGCAAGACCTTCACCGTCAAGGCGCCCGCCAACAGCAGCCGCAACATCTACATCCAGAAGGCCACGCTCAACGGCAAGCCCTATACCAAGAGCTTCATCACCTACGATGACATCATGCGCGGTGGTACGCTCGAGCTCGTCATGGGCAGCAAGCCCAACAGAAAGTTCGGTGCCGACGCCAAGGACCGCCCGACGGTAGAGCAATAAGCGCACACAACCGTTTTACTACTACATATTTATTAATCATTTAAAATCAAATTGAATGAAACCCAAGTATTCCACAGTAGAATGTAGGACTGGTCTGACAGCCACCGCCTTTGTGCTGGCATTGTCACTCCTTAGCCCTGCAACGGCACTCTCAACCCCGCCCACCGGCGCGGGCAACAGCAATGTCGTTCAGCAAGGGACCGTTAAAGTGACCGGTACCGTCGTCGACGCGAATGGTGAGCCCATCATCGGCGCCACCGTGCGTGAGGCCGGCTCCAAGCAGGCCACCGTCACCGACGTCAATGGCCACTTCTCCCTCTCAGTGCGCAGCGGCGCTACACTCCAAATTTCTTCAATAGGTTATACTACAAAGACCGTCTCGGCCAGGTCGGGCCAAGTGAATGTGACGCTCAATGAAGATGCGACCAACCTCAATGAGGTCATCGCCATCGGTTATGGTAAGGCCAAGAAGGGCGACCTCTCGGCTGCCGTGGCCTCGGTCGACAATGTCGGCAAACTGCAGGAGCGCCCTGTGAGCAACATCTCTCAGATGCTGCAAGGCCAGATTCCTGGCGTATCGGTCGTGGCCAATGGCGGTCACCCGGGTCAGGAACCAACGATTACCATCCGTGGTATGGGTTCACCCAACGGTGAGTCGCCGCTCTACGTGGTCGACGGTGTGCCCGGCGCTCCGTTCAACATGAGCGATGTGGTCAACATCACCGTGCTCAAGGATGCTGCCTCGGCCGCTATCTATGGTGCCTACGCCGGTTCGGCCGGTGTCATCCTCGTCACCACCAAGCAGGCCGCAGCCGGTAAGCCTTCAGTGGAATACAACGGTGTCTTCGGTTGCTCCACCTCGCAGAATCTGCCGCAGTCGCTCACATGGGAAGATGAGATGCGCGTGCGCAAGTACTCCTATGAGCAGTCAGGCAGCACACTGCCCAGCGGCTGGGACGTCATCAACAGCGACAGCCAGTGGGGTAAGACCAACACCGACTGGATTGACGAGATCTTCCGCACAGCCTCGTTCAACCGCCACAACGTAGCCGTATCGGGTGGTACCGACGAGTTCTCCAACCGCCTGTCGCTCGAGCTCAACAACGCCGACGGTACGCTGGTCAACACCTACAACCGCCAGGTGACCGCCCGCCTCAACTCGATGTGGAAGCTCTGCCCGTATGTCCGCCTGAGAGAGGACCTGAGCTGGAAGGACAGCAAGGTGCGCGATGTCAACACTTCGAGTGCTGAGTCGGGTGCCATCCTCGCAGCCCTGATGTTCCCGCGCAATGTGGTGCCTTACGAGTCCGACGGCAGCTATATGGGTACGGTGCCTGCAAAGTATGCAGAGTATGCCGGTATCCACGGCGATGCCATCAACCCGTTGCGTATCCTCAAGGCACCTTACGACAACAACCACGCCTCCACCTTCACGTCGTCCACCTTCCTCGACATCATGGAGCCCATCCGCGGCCTCAACTTCACGAGCCGCTTCACGTGGAAGCAGACCAACTATTTCGACCGCTACTACAACACGCGTCGTTTAGAGGTAGGTAAGCCCAGCAACTCCAATGAACTCAGCTACACCTCTTACCGTGAGCCGCAGTGGGATTGGGAAAACACCATCACCTACGACCGTCTGTTCGGCCGCCACTCTTTGGGTCTGATGGCTTCAACCACCTCGTCGCAGTACTCTTACCGCAACGTCTATGCTTGGGCACGCGACTTTGAGAACGAAGCCCAGAGCATGTTCTACTTCGCCAATGCCGGCGATCCGCAGCCTTCTCAGGATACCTACTACAAAGACCGCAACGTCTCGTTCGTCGGCCGTGTATCCTACAGCTACGCCGACCGTTATTTCGTAACGGCCTCCATGCGTCGCGACTATGCCAGCCGTCTGCCTAAGGGCAACAAGTACGGCGACTTCCCCTCAGTGACCGGTGCCTGGAAGATTACTTCTGAGCCTTGGTTCCCCAAGAACGATGTGCTCAACATGCTCAAGCTGCGTGCCAGCTGGGGTAAGATTGGTAACCTCGGTTCTATCGGCTACGGCTACGGTTCAGCCACCCTGGCAAGCCGTTATATCGGCAGTGGTGACGTCGGCGGTCAGGTAGGTGTCAACACGCCTATCGCCTACGGTATTTATCTGGCTGAAGCTTTCAACCCCGACCTCACCTGGGAGACCTCTGAGCAGTTCGACCTCGGTCTCGACGCCGTGATGTTCAACAACCGCTTGACCCTGACCATCGACTGGTTCAACAAGAACACCAAGGACCTCATCAAATACAAGAACACCGACTGGCCTGCCACCATCGGTATCGGCAGCATGCTCGTCAACGACGGCGAGGTCAACAACCGCGGTCTTGAGGTGTCGGCCATGTGGCGCGACAAGATTGGCAGCGACTTCTCTTACTACATCGGCGGCAACCTGGCCACCCTGCGCAACCGCTTGACCAACATCGGCGCAGCCAACCCTGACGGCACCAAGCCTGTCGAGGCACTCACCGGCGGCGACTACAACTACAAGACAACGCTCTATCCTTACCGCAATGCTGAGGGTCAGCCGCTCTATTCCTACTATCTGGTGCGCACCGACGGCGTGTTCCAGACCGATGAGGAGGCCGCTGCCTATGTTGACAAGAACGGCAAGCGCATCCAGCCCAACGCCAAGGCCGGTGACCTGAAGTTTGTCGACCTCAACGGCGACGGCCAGATTTCCGACGAAGATAAGGAATATCGCGGCAACGCTATGCCGAAGATGACCTACGCCCTGAGCGGTGGCTTCACCTATAAGAAGTGGTCGTTCGACTTCATGCTGCAAGGCTCTTGCGGCGCCAAGTTGTTCAACGCTTACAAATACACCACCTACAACGAGGCCCTCAGCGCCTTCAACCGCGACGAGCGCATCCTGAAAGCCCTCGACGGTCCTAACACCGAGGTACCCCGCATCTCGCAGACCGACCCCAACAACAACTTCGGCACCTGCTCCGACTGGTATCTTGAGAGCGGCACCTATCTTCGCATGAAGAACCTCTCGATTGGTTACTCCTTCACCGACCTGCTGCGCAAAATCAACTACTTCAACGACCGCGGCAGCACACTCGATGTAACGCTGAGCTGCGACAACCTCTTCACCATCACCCACTACTCGGGCATCGACCCCGAGGTCGGCGGCATCGGTCTTGACAGAGGACAGTATCCTGTGGCACGCACCTTCTCGATTGCTGTGAAGCTGAAGCTGTAAGCATGAAGCGTTAAGAAACAAAAGTGTGTAACAGAAACATTTAACAAGAACAACTATGAAATTCTTAAAACAATATATCCTGACACTTGCTGTGGCCGGCACGCTGACTTCTTGTACCGGCGACTGGCTCGACACTACCCACGAGGGTACGCCGACGGAAAGCAACTTCTGGAAGACCGACAACGACTACATCAAGGCCTGCAACAGTCTCTATTATATCTTCGGACTGGAGGAGACCTACGGCCGCGACCTCTATTGGGAGCAGGCTGCCGGCGACGACATCTTCTACTCGCGTACTCGCGGAGGCGGCGAGATGGCACTGGCCAATATGACTTACGACGGGTCGACCGAGAGCCGTCTGGAGCGCATCTACAGTGAGTTCTACACCACGATGGCTATCGCCAACAATATCGTTTACCATGCCCTGCAGATTCCTGAGGCTCAGCGCACCGCCATACAGAAGCGCTCATTGGGTGAGGCTTACTTCATGCGTGGCTTTGCCCATCTGATGATTGCCTACCGCTATGGCCGCGCCGACAACGGTGTGCCTTTCTGCCGCTATGAGGAACTGGAAAATCCTGCTGTGCAGATGAACGAGATTCCTAAGCAGCAGGCTACTGTGATGGACGACTACAAGATGATTGTCGAAGACCTACAGCATGCAGCCGACAACCTCGACTGGTTCAAGAACTACAGCGAGGACGACTACGGACGCCCCTCTAAGGATGCCGCCTACGCCTTCATGGTGAAGACCTACGCTTACTGGGCTCAGCACGACAAGAGCCAGTGGGCCAACATCCCCTCAATCGTTGACCGCATCAAGAACGAGGGCGGCCGCGGCCTGCTCGACAACTACGCCGACGTGTTCAAGATTGCCAACAACTGGAGCAAGGAGTATATCTTCAGCATCAACTCCAGCAGCGCCAACTTCGCAGGCAGCGAGTTCCCCGGCATCGTATTGGAGAACAAAGGCTGGGGTATCTACAACGGCTGGGGCAACTTCAAGCCGACCCTCGAGCTCTTTGCTGAATACAATGACCAGGACACCCGTCGCGACGCCACTATCCTGAAGTACGGCGACAAGTTCCAGTTCTTCGGCAACGAGCGCTCATATTATTCCACTTCGGATAATGAGTGCGGCTTCCAGTTCAATAAATACATGGATGCCTTCGCCGACGGCCAGCACGCCTCTTCCAACGGCGACCGTCCTACGACCGACCTCAATGTGCCGCTCACGCGCTTTGCCGACATGCTGCTCTTCAAGGCTGAGGCCCTCATCATGCAGGGCAAGAACAGTGAGGCCGCAGCACCGCTCAACCTCATCGCCAACCGTGCCCACGAAGGTGTGACCTACACCAACCCCACGATGATGGACCTGATGCATGAGCGCCGCTGCGAGCTCGCCGGTGAATGGACCGACCGCCGCTTCGACCTCATCCGCTGGGCCAACAGCGGCACCGAGGCCTGGAACGACGATGCACTCAACAAACTCAGAGCCTCGAAGCATGGTCTGAAACATGTGAACCGCTCTGACCCCAACTCCGCGCTCGACACCACCAACGGCCGTACCATGGTCATCAACGGCAAGACCTTCGAGGGCGTCATGGATCTGGCCAACTTCAGCAAGGAGAAGAGCTTTGAGCGCAACGGCTACAACAGCGTCTTCCCCTATCGTGTCAACACGGTGGTGCAGTCGAACGGCAAGCTGAAGCAGAACCCCGGCTACGCATCCGAGTAAGCTGCGCCCAAATAATTTGATGGTTTAATTCTGTATCACATGAATGTGAAACAATGCTGCATAGCCGCCATTGCTGCGCTCGCCTCTCTGCAGGCGGGGGCGCAGTCGGCGGCTAAGTTGCAGACTTATACCCTGCCTCAACCCTACAAGGTTGAGAAGATTGCAGCCCCCAAGGGCAAGAAAGTAAAGAACGTCATCCTGATGATTGGCGACGGCATGTCGCTCATGCACATCGAGGCGGCGTGGACTGTCAACCGCGGTCACCTGTGGCTGGAAAATGCGCAGGCCACAGGCATCTCAAAGACGCCCGCCTCCAACCGGCTCATCACCGACTCCGGTTCGGGCGGCACCTCGCTCGCCACGGGCTACAAGACGCGCTACCACGCTGTGGGCGTTGACCCCGACGGCAAACCGCTGAAGTCGCTCGTCGACTACGCCAAGGGCAAGGGCCTCAGCGCCGGCGTCGCCGTGACCTGCCGTCTGTGGGATGCCACACCGATGGACTTCCTCAGCCACAACATCGACCGCGACAACGAGCAGGAGCTGTTGGCCGGTATGGTGAAGAGTCCTGTCGACTATGTCTTCGGCGGCGGTGCGAAGTATTTCCTCCACCGCGACGACGGCCGCAACCTCTTTGATGAACTTCAGCAGAAGGGCTACCACATCTCCCGCACGTTCGACGACCTGCTTCAGGTGAAGAGCGGCAAGGTGTATTGCGTGCCTTACGACGTCGATACGCCGCTGCCCGACGAGCGCGGCGACCTGCTGGCCCGTGCATCGCTCAAGGGCATCGACCTGCTCCATCAGAACAAGAAAGGCTTCTTCATGATGATTGAGGGCTCGCAGCTCGACGACTACGGCCACTTCAACCAGCTCGACATGCTGATGAAGGAGACGCTCGACTTCGACCGCACCATCGGCCGCGTCATGCAGTGGGCCGCCAACGACGGACAGACGCTCGTCGTGGTGACGGCTGACCACCAGACCGGCGGCCTCACCGTGCTCGGCGGCGATGTCAACACCGGTACCGTCACCGGCAACTTCTCCACCACCGACCACTCCGGCACCATGGTGCCCGTCTACGCCTTCGGCCCCGGCGCCGAGCAGTTCACCGGCTTCATGAACAATACCGACATCTTCTGGAAAATAAAGAAACTTCTAAAGTTATAGCATCTCAACCTTACACAAATGACACACTCACGTTTCCTCGCTCCGCTCTTTGCCGTCCTCTCGCTGACGGCCACTGCGCAAAACCTCATTCCCTCAGGGTCGCCACTGTATAAGCTGCCCTATAAGAACACCTACGTCATGCAGACGCTTGTAGCTGAGAACTCGTTCCGAACGGCCAAGCAGGTGAAGACGAAACCGGGAACGTTTGAGCAGGCCCGTAAGGTGCTGCCCGCCCCTTATTGGGAAGGGCATCAGGATGCCATCGACATGTATTGGAAGGCCTGGCAAATCGGCATCAAGAACATCAACCAGCCGCTCGACGACTCGGGCTTCATCACGAGCTACATCGCGCCGGCCTACAACGGCAACATCTTCATGTGGGATGACTCGTTCATCACGATGTTCTGCCGCTATGGCCGCAACTTCTTTCCCTTCCAGCAGACGCTCGACAACTTCTACGCCAAGCAGCATCCCGACGGCTTCATCTGCCGTGAGATACGCGCCGACGGCAGCGACTGCTTCGGCCGCTACGACCCCACGAGCACCGGCCCCAACCTGCTGCCGTGGTCGGAATGGCTCTACTACAAGCAGTTCGGCGACGACAACCGCCTCAACAAGGTGTTCCCCGTGCTGGCCGCTTATTACAAATGGCTCAAGCTCAACCGCACCTGGCGCAACGGCACCTATTGGAGCAGCGGATGGGGAACGGGCATGGACAACATGCCGCGTGTGCCCGAAGGCTACAACACCATCTACAGCAACGGCCACATGATCTGGCTCGACGCCTGCCTGCAGCAGATTATGGTCGCCAACATCCTGCTCAAGATGGGCTTCTACCTCGAGCGCTGGCAGGAGATAGAAGAGTTTGAGGACGACATCAAGAACCTCACGGCCTACATCAACAAGAACATGTGGAGCGAGAAGGACGGCTTCCTCTACGATCAGTTCGCCAACGACAGCCTCAGCACCACGCAGGGCATCTACGCCTATTGGGCACTCCACACCGACGTGCTGCCGAAGGACCGCCTCGACCGCCTCGTGAGCCATCTCTCAGATACCACGAAGTTCAACCGCCCTCACCGCGTGCCCTCGCTGTCCTACTCCAATCCCAAATACAAGGCCAACGGCCGCTATTGGCTCGGCGGCGTGTGGCCCGGCACCAACTACATGGTCATCTCCGGCCTCGTCGACAAAGGCTACCGCCAGCTGGCGTGGGACATCATGACCAACCACTACAACAATGTGCTGAAGGTGTTTAAAAACACCGGCACCTTCTGGGAATACTACGCCCCCGAGAGTGCGGCGCCCGGCTTCATGGCCCGCAAGGACTTCGTGGGTTGGACCGGTCTGCCGCCTATCGCCGAACTCATTGAGTACATCTTCGGCATCCGCGCCGACGGCGTCGAGGGCAAGATGACTATCGACGTCAACCTGACCGACGCCTACGGCATCAGCCGCTATCCGTTGGGCAAGGACGGCCTCATCGACATCAAGGTGGCCAAGCGCTCGTCGAAGAGCGAGAAGCCGAAGGTCACCATCAAGACGAACATGCCCCTTGAGGTGACACTCATCTGGGGCGACAACCAAAAGGCGGTGACCAACGTCAAGACCGGCAGTCAGACCATCTGATTGCCGCGCCATCGCTAACTTTTCCTTATTTTGTGGCGGGCCGAAGCAGGCCCGCCGATTAACCTTATGCGTATAAAACACCTGTAGAATGACAACGCTGACGATAGACTTAGGAGGAACCAACATACGGGCTGCCCGCATCACCGACGGTGAGATGGAACAGCACATCGCCGTAGGCTGCCACGCCGACGGCAGTGAGCAGGAGGTGTTTGACCAGCTCTACAGCCTCATCGACCAACTGCTCGACAGCCGCGTGAGCCGCATCGGCATCGGCGTGCCGTCGGTGGTCGACTTCAAGCGCGGCATCGTATACGACGTACAAAATATCCCCGCGTGGAAGGAGGTGCATCTGAAGGAGCGCATGGAGCAGCGCTACCACATCGAGACGCGCGTCGACAACGACGTCAACTGCTACGTCCTCGGCGAGAAATACTTCGGCTGCGCCCGCAACTTCAGCGATATCGTGGGCATCACCCTCGGCACGGGCATCGGCGCCGGCATCATCATCAACAACGCCATCTACCGCGGTGCCGACACCGGTGCCGGTGAGATTGGCTGTCTGCCCTACCGCGACGGCAACTACGAGGAGTACTGCTCGAGTATCTGGATGAAGCGGCATGGCTACGACGCCGCACAGCTCTCGCGCCAAGCCGCTGAGGGCGACGGGCAGGCGCTGGCCGTTTGGCGCCGCTTCGGCTTCCATCTCGGCAAGACCCTGCAGGCCATCCTCTTTGCCTATAACCCCGAAGCCATCGTCATCGGCGGAGGCATCGCCAAAGGCGCGGCTTATTTCGAGGCCGCCATGCGTGAGTCGATGGCCGACGGCTTCCCCTATCAACGTGAGATTGACAACACTAAGGTGCTGTTCTCCTCACTCGAGGACGGCAACCTGCTTGGAGCTTCAAAACTATGATACGCCTTATCTTACTCACCGACTTCACCGAGCAGTATGCCTCGCAACTGTTGCGCGGCATCCTCAAATACTCGCAGCAGACATCGCCGTGGGTCATCTGCAAGATGCCGCCCGAGTTCAAACGCGTCAAGGGCATCAGGAGCATGGCCGAATGGGCGCAGGCGTGGAAGGCCGACGCTGTCATCGGACAGTTTGAGGCCGACGACGACCTCTCGCTGTTCCATCGCCACGGCATCGTCACCATCGCGCAGGACTATAAGCAGCGGTTCAAGAATATTCCCAACATCACGAGTGACTACGACGCCGCCGGGCGCAAGGCCGCTGAGTTCTACATGAACAAGGGCTTCCGGTCGTTCGCGTTCTACGGCTATCACAACGTGGTGTGGAGCGACGAGCGGCTGCGCGGCTTCCGCACGGCCCTCAGCGAGCACGGCCTCGGACGGCAGTTGAGCACCTACTGTGCGCAGGAACTCGACGAGATGTGGTACTACCACAGTGAGCCGCTCACCCAATGGCTGCTCAGTTTGCCCAAGCCGACAGCGCTCTTCGCTGCCGATGACAACATGGCGATGAAGATTGTGGAGCAGTGCCACGTGCTCGACATCAAGATTCCGCAGGACCTCTCGGTGCTTGGCGTCGACAACGACGAGATTACTTGTCAGCTGACTTACCCCGCGCTGTCGAGCATGCAGATGGATGTGCAGCGCGCCGGTTATGACACGGCGCAGATGATAGAGCAGATGAAGCGCGACCCCTCGTACAAAGGCCACGACATCAGCGTACAGCTCATCGGCGTCATGGAGCGCAACTCCACCGACTTCTTCGCCGCCAAGGACCCCAACGTCCAAAAGGCGCTCAACTACATCTATTTCCATCTGAACAGCATCAAGAGCGTGACCGATGTCATCAAGCAACTGCCGCTGTCGCGCCGCCTCTTCGAGATACGCTTCCGCGAGGAGATGCAGACCACGCCGCTGGTGTATATCACCCAGCTGCGCATGAACCGCTTTGCCCAGCTGCTGCTTTCGACCAATGAGCCGATAGAGAGCCTCTGCGAGCGCATGAATCTGAACGTCAAGAACCTCTCGCGGCAGTTCAAGCAATACAAGGGCATGACGCCCTTTGAATACCGAACCAAATACAAATAATCAAACCAAATACAAATAATAAAGCATTACTGATGAAAAGAATCGCATTCATCCTCATGGCCGTGCTGATGGTCGCCGGCCTTCATGCGCAACGCCTCTACGTTGCCACTTACAACGTCCGTAACAACAATGCTGGAGATGCCGCTGAGGGCAATGGCTGGAAACAGCGCTGCCCGAATATCTGCGACCTCATTAACTTTGAGCAGCCCGCCATCTTCGGCATGCAGGAGGTGCTTCACAACCAGCTCACCGACCTGTTAGCCGGTATGCCGCAGTACCGCTACCTCGGTGTGGGCCGCGATGACGGCAAGGAGAAAGGCGAATACTCAGCCATCTTCTATCAGACCGACCGCCTCACGGTGCTCCGCAACGGCTACTTCTGGCTGTCGCCGACGCCCAACAAGCCGTCACTGGGCTGGGATGCCGCCTGCGTGCGCATCTGCACCTGGGGCCTTTTCCGCGACAACGAGACAAAGAAGAAGTTCTATTTCTTCAACTGCCACATGGACCACATCGGTGTCGTCGCACGCCGCAACAGCGCCAAGATGATTATCGACAGCATCAAGGCCATCGCCGGTAAGACGCCGGTCGTGCTGACGGGTGACTTCAACGTCGACCAGCACGACGAGATCTACACCATCTTCTCCCAGTCGGGTATCCTCAAGGACGCCTATGCCAGCGCCGACCAGCGTATGGCACCTATCGGCACATGGAACGACTTCTCGCAGGAGTACCACAACGACAGCCGCATCGACCACGTGTTTGTCTCTAACGGCTTCGACGTCGAGCACTACGGCATCCTCACCAACAGCTATTGGCTCGGCAACACCCGTCGCAACCCCTCCGACCACTACCCGGTGTTCGTGAAGCTGAAGATGTAGTAAATGGGGGTTATGGGTTTCATGGGTTTCATGGGTTGAATGGGTTGGATGGGACGGATGGGTTAAAACATCTTTTTGTTTTTGGATATTCCGCTCATTTGCACTACCTTTGCAAACGAATACAAACATATAACAATGAGCATAGCGCAAGAAATTAGCACTGCCGCCATCGCTGCCGTAAAAGAGCTTTACGGACAGGATGTGCCTGAAAAGATGGTACAACTGCAGAAGACGCGCCCCGACTTCGAGGGCAACCTCACGCTGGTCGTCTTCCCCTTCCTGAAGATATCGCATAAGAAACCCGTTGACACCGCCAATGAGATTGGTGCCTACCTCACCGACCATTGCCCCGCAGTGGCCGGCTATAATGCCGTGGGTGGCTTCCTCAACCTCGTCGTGGCTACCGACGCCTGGCTCCGGCTGCTCGGCGACATCGATGCCGACCCGCTCTATGGCGAGCGTAAGGCTACGGCCGACAGTCCCTTAGTGATGGTGGAATATTCCTCACCCAACACCAATAAGCCGCTCCACCTCGGCCACGTGCGCAACAACCTCCTCGGTTGGAGCCTTGCCAAGATTCTTGAGGCCAATGGCAACCGCGTCATCAAGACCAATATCGTCAACGACCGCGGCATCCACATCATGAAGTCGATGCTGGCCTGGCTCCGTTGGGGCAACGGCTGCACTCCGGAGTCAACCGGGAAGAAGGGCGACCACCTCATCGGCGACTTCTACGTGCTCTTCGACAAGCACTACAAGGAGGAATGCAATGAGCTGAAGGCCAAATATATGGCCGAGGGCATGGATGAGGAGAAAGCTGAGGAGAAAGCCAAGAACGAGGCACCCCTCATCAAGGAAGCCCACCAGATGCTCGTCAAATGGGAGCAGGGCGACAAAGACATCCGCGCCCTCTGGGAGAAGATGAACAGTTGGGTGTATGCCGGCTTCGACGAGACCTACAAGGCCTTGGGCGTGAGCTTCGATAAGATTTATTATGAGTCGAACACCTACCTCGAAGGCAAGCGCAAGGTGATGGAAGGCTTGAAGAAAGGCCTGTTCTATCAGAAAGAAGACGGCAGCGTCTGGGCCGACCTCACCGGTGAGGGCCTCGACCAGAAGCTCCTCATCCGCTCCGACGGTACCTCGGTTTATATGACGCAGGACATCGGTACGGCCGAGATGCGCTTCAACGACTACCCCATCGACAAGATGATTTACGTGGTGGGCAACGAGCAGAACTACCACTTCCAGGTGCTGTCGATTATCCTCGACCGCCTCGGCTTCAAGTGGGGCAAGGACCTCGTGCATTTCTCCTACGGCATGGTCGAGCTGCCCAACGGTAAGATGAAGAGCCGCGAGGGTACGGTGGTCGATGCCGACGACCTCATCGCCGAGATGATTGAAGACGCCCGCAAGACCGCTGAGGAGCACGGACAGTCGAAGGAGTTCAGCGAGGCTGAGCGCCAGGAGATTGCCCGCATCGTCGGACTCGGTGCGCTGAAGTATTTCATCCTGAAGGTCGACGCCCGCAAGAACATGCTGTTCAACCCCGCCGAGAGCATCGACTTCAACGGCAACACCGGTCCGTTTATCCAATACACCTACGCCCGCATCCGCTCCATCCTGCGCAAGGCTGAGGCCGCCCATCTGACGCCCTCAAGCAAGGGCGTGAAGGCGCTCAACGACAAGGAGACGGAGCTCATACAGAAACTGGCCGACTTCAAGACAGCCGTAGCCGACGCCGGCGAGAACTACAACCCCGCAGGCATCGCCAACTACTGCTACGAACTGACGAAGCTCTTCAACCAGTTCTACCACGACTACAGCATCCTCTCGGCTGAGACCGATGAGGCCAAGGCCTTCCGCCTGATGCTCGCCGCCAACGTGGGCAAGACCATCAAGAACGGTATGGCGCTGCTCGGCATCGAGGTGCCCGAGCGCATGTAATAACAGCCGCTGCCGCATTGCCCATGAACAACGACATCGTCAATCCGCCCGACAACCGCCACGACACCGTGCTGCCGCTGCCTCTCGAAGTGAAAGCCAACGCATGGGCCGTGGATGCGGCGTGCTCGGGCAACCCCGGCGCCATGGAATACCAGGGCATCGACCTCACGACCGGTGCGCAGGTGTTCCACTTCGGCCCCGTCTATGGCACCAACAACATCGGCGAGTTTCTGGCCATCGTCCACGCCCTGGCGCTGATGCAGAAGCAGGGCATCACCGACAAGGTCATCTATTCCGACTCCTACAACGCTATCCTGTGGGTCAGGAAGAAGCAGTGCAAGACCAAGCTCGTGCGCGACAGCCGCACCGAGGACCTCTACCGCATCATCGAGCGCGCCGAACAGTGGTTGCGCACTCACGCCGTCAACGTGCCCATCATCCAGTGGCAGACGCGGCAGTGGGGCGATATTCCGGCCGACTTCGGAAGGAAGTAATGTTTACTTTTAAATCATAATACTATGCTATCTAAAACTATTCAGGACGCAATCAATGCGCAGATTAATGCCGAGACCTGGTCGGCCTTTCTTTATCTTTCAATGGCCTCCTATGCCGCTGCCAACGGCTATCCTGGCTTCGCCAATTGGTTTGAGGTGCAGTATCAGGAGGAACTCGACCACGCGAAGATCTTCTTCGACTATGTGGTCCAGCGCGACGGCCGTGTGCTGCTGCAGCCCGTTGAGGCCGTTCCGTCAGAGTGGAAATCACCGCTCGACGCCTTTGAAAGCACGCTCAAGCACGAGGAGAAGGTGACGTCGCTCATCAACAAGCTCTATGCTTTAGCCGTGAAGGAAGACGACTTCGCCACACAGAGCATGCTCAAATGGTTCATCGACGAGCAGGTGGAAGAGGAAGACAATGCCAAGACCATCATCGACAGTCTGCGGATGATTGGCGACAACGGCTATGGCCTCTACACGCTCGATAAGGACCTCGCCACCCGCGTCTATACGCAGGCCGCACCGCTGGCAGGCACCAACGCATAAAGCATCATACCACTGTTATCATAGCATACGGCGGAGAACCGACGATGGTCGGCTTTCTCCGCCGTTTTGTTTTACCGTTTTTTATCATCTGCCAAGCACATTTTCGGGTTTCATTGCATCATAATTCAAAAATATTACTTATATTTGTCGCCTAAGAACAACTAAAGACATAAGCCCTATGATGCAAGAACTCATTGATACGCTCCATACTGAGCAATGCACGCTCGTCATCCTTCACGAAGGTAACATCCGTACGTTCAGCGGTCATGGCGTGCGCCGCCTGTACAACCTCTGCGCTGAGGAACCCGAATTGCTTTACGAGGCCAAGGTCGCCATCAAGGCCGTCGGCCGCTCCGCCGCCACGATGATGGTGGAGGGCGGCGTGAAAGAGGTGTGGGCCGACTACATCTCGCAGCAGGCCTGCGACGTGTTGCAGGAAGCTGGCGTCGTGGTGAAATACGGTAAGTGCTACGACCACACCGCCTTCCTCAAGGTATGGCAGCGGCTTGGAGAACTCGAAGAGTAAAAAGCCAAAGGCCTGCCCCTCCAAAAGAGGGGGAGGGGCGGCGCACCCGACAAACCCTGTGGACGCGTCTGTACCGGGCCAACTGCACATGGGTTGCTGTCGCAACTTATTTCTCACGCCGATTACGCCGATTTTGGGGATGCAGCACCTGTGCTGTCTGTGTGAAATCCATTATGGCATTTTTCCCACACATCAGCGCGATTAGCGTAAGCGCAGTAAGTCTCTCACGCGGATAACGCGGATTTCATTGATGGCATCCTATGCGCTGTCAGCGAGATCTGCGTGAGCTAAAAAAGGCGGATGCGCTTACGCTGATCTCGC
>ONAR01000039.1 GCA_900315835.1 uncultured Prevotella sp. | reverse complement strand
GAGACACGCCCGCAACACCGGCGGCTGGTGGCCGGCACCAGGCCGGCCACTACACTGTCACCGGTGGCGTACATCTCCACGGACTTTATCGGCTGTGCCTAATGACTGGACTTCTGGACTTCCGGACTTCTGAATTCCCGGACTTCCTATATCACTCCACCGCCAGCGCCTTGATCTCCTTTACGCTGCCGGTGAGCGGGTCGAGGAGGATCTGAGATGTCTGTTTCTTGCCGAACAGCTCGCCGCTCAACGACTCGACGAATCCGAACTGAGCCGCATTCATTTCGTATTTTCCCAGCGTTTGGTCGTCGTTGCCGCCACTGACGACAACGCTGATCTTACTCGGCTTGCTGACGCGCAGACCGATGTCGTTCTTATCCTCCTTCTTCTTCTCTTCCTCTGTGAGCTGAGGCTGCGCAACGGTGTGCAGATCGGTGACCGTAATATAATAAGGTGTACCGCTCAGGTCATTGCAGTCGACTAAGCCGAAGTGTTTCGAGAAGCGGAAGAGCACGCTGCGCCCTTCTTTGGTGGGGTAGCAGTCGAGCGAGGTCCATGTGGTGTCCTTCGTCGTTGTACCGTAGAACAGTTGCGAGAGCGCCTGCTCCTGGCGGTTCATGTTCTCATACATCAGCTTGAGTTGTGCACCGTCTTTCGGCAGGTTGTCGGCCTCGCCGCGACTCAGTTGGTTACGACTGTCGCGTATATCGTAAATCTCCTTGGCCGTCAGTTCGGCCATCTTTGCCGTGCTGCCTGCGCTGAGGATGTCCTCGGTCATGTAGTCATTGGGGTTGAGGGCCTTGGGCCGTGGTGCGGGCTTGAAACTGCGCACGGGGAAGGTAGCCTCCGTGGCTTTGGCGTTGATGGCCAACAGCTGTTGGGCGTTCGACGTCACGATGTTGCTGATGGTGTGCTTCTTATCCATGATAATCTCGAAGCGCTTGCTGGCGTCGGGCTTGGCGATGGGGTCCATTGCGATGCCGATGATGCGGTAGGTCGTCGAAGGCTGTTGCGTCACCGACTGTTTCATAAAGCGCTCGGTGTATTGGCAGAGACGGCCGGGTGTGTATTGCGTCTTCTCCACCTTGACGGTGAAGCGCATGCCGTTCATGGGCAGGTAATAGCTGGTGCCTTCGATGCTTTGGCTTTGCGCCTGCATGGCCATGGGCGCCATCAGCAGACACAGGGCTTGTAGGATATGCTTGTTATTCATAGTTTTGTTTTGATTTAGTCTTCGAGTCTCATAAATGCCTTTGGCAGAAAGCGGATGATGTCGCCGGCCACGAGGCTTTCCTTTCCCACCTCTTTCGCAGCCAGGTCGCCGGCCAAGCCGTGCAGGTACATGCCCAGTGCGCAGGCTGTGGCGCGGTTGTATCCGCGTGCCAGTAGGGCGGTGATGATGCCCGTCAGCACGTCGCCGCTGCCGGCTGTCGCCATGCCGCTATTGCCCGTGGGGTTGAAGATGACCTGCCCGTCGGGGCAGCAGAGGGCGGAGTAGTGGCCTTTCACGATGATGTAGCACTGCAGATGCTCAGACAGTTGACGGGCCCGCGACAGCCGTTCATAGCAACTGCCACTCGGACTGCCCATCAGCCGGTCAAACTCCTTGGGGTGGGGAGTGAGGATGACGCCGCCGGGCAGCTGCTGGAGCCATGCCTGATGGTCGGCGAGGATATTGAGAGCGTCGGCATCCAGCACCACCGGACACTTCGAGCGCCTCACCTGACCGATGACGGCAATGGCGGTGTTCTCGTTGCGGCCGAGCCCCGGTCCGATGCCTACGGCGTCGAAGTCATCGCTGTCGACACTTTCTGAGAGCATGGTCTCGTCGTGGTCCATCTGCAGCACGGCCTCAGGCACGCTGGTCTGCATGATGTCGTAGTTGCGCTTCGGCGTATGTACGGTCACCTTGCCCACGCCACTTCGGAGGCAGGCGCGGGTGGCCAATACGGCGGCGCCCGCCATGCCGTAGCTGCCTGCGATGAGCAGGGCATGCCCCATCGAACCCTTATGGGCGAAGTCGTCGCGTGGCAGCAGACGTGGGAGCAAGTCGTTCTCCTCGAGAATGCGGAACTGCGTATTCGTCTCCTTGATATATTCGGGACTCAGCCGGATGTCGATGACCTTGATGCGGCCCGTGAACTGCTGGCAGTCGGGAAGGAGCATGGCCAACTTCTTCTGCTGGATGGTCAGCGTGAGGTCGGCGCGTATGATGTGTGAGGCGATGTTGAAACTGTTGTCCTCGCAGAACAGTCCCGACGGGATGTCGATGCTCACCACCTTGGCCGGACTCTGGTTGACGTATTTCACCAATGAGGCGAAACCGCTCATCAGCGGCTTGTTGAGTCCAGTGCCGAATAAGCCGTCGACGACCAGCGTGTCGGGCTTCAGCTCTGGTGGGTCGAAGTTCATCGTGATTTCGGTGAACTGCACCTTGCGGCAGTCGATGAGCCGCTGCTTGTTGGTGGCGCAGTCGGGCGACAGTTCGTTGTGGATGTTGAAAAGGTAAACGCTGACGGTGTAGCCGGCATTGGCCAGCAGTCGTGCCACAGCCAGTGCGTCGCCACCGTTGTTGCCTGGTCCGGCAAAGATGACGACAGGTGTACGGTCGGTCCATTCCTCCATGATGGCGCCCGTGAGCGCCTTTGCGGCGCGCTCCATCAGGTCAATGCTCTTTACCGGCTCGTGTTCAATGGTATATTTGTCCAGCTCATGGAGCTGTGACGCTGTGAAAATCTTCATGTCTTCTAAGATAATGCGCTTATACGTGCAAAGATACGGAAAAGAAAGGGAAAGTTTCAATTCTTTTTCGTAATTTTGCACTATTCATTTAAAATTAGTGCACTATGAGTATTGTCAAGGTAAAGGATAAGTCCTTCCGGACGTTCATCACCGAGGAGGAGATCCAACAACGCGTAAAGGCTGTGGCCGAGAAGCTTAACCATGATATGGCGGGTAAAAATCCGTTGTTCCTGGCGGTGCTTAACGGGTCGTTTATGTTTGCAGCCGACCTGATGCGTAACATTACTATTCCTTGCGAAATTTCCTTTGTCAAGCTGGCTTCTTATCAAGGCACGACGACCACCGGTAAGGTGAAGGAGGTGGTGGGCATCAACGAGAGTCTCAAAGACCGCCATGTGGTGATTGTGGAGGACATCGTTGACACGGGCTACACCATGAAGCACATGCTCGAGAGCCTTGGTACACGTGAGCCGGCCTCGCTGCATATCTGCACGCTGCTGGTCAAACCCGGCAAGCTGAAAGTCAACCTCAACATTGAGTATCCGGCGATGGAAATCCCCAACGACTTCATCGTGGGCTATGGCCTTGACTACGACCAGCAGGGGCGTAACCTGCGTGACATCTACACGCTCGTAGAAGAATAAATTAACGGATTGCCCGCGACGGGCATCCACAACATAAACATCAACATCACGAAGAGGTCTTTCCACACCGTGCCACCGGCAAGACCGGAAGGGTCATGTGTGTCGGTCCTCTTCAAACATCAAATCAAAAATGAAGAACATTGTTATTTTCGGTGCCCCGGGCTCAGGCAAGGGTACACAGAGTGAGAAGATGATTGCGAAGTATGGCTTTGGCCACATTTCGACTGGCGACGTGCTGCGCGACCAGATTAAGAAGGGCACGGAGCTGGGCAAGACGGCCAAGTCGTATATCGACAACGGCCAGCTCATCCCCGATGACCTGATGGTGAGCATCCTCGCCGATGTCTACGACAGCTTCGGCCCCGACCACAAGGGCGTCATCTTCGACGGCTTCCCCCGCACCATTCCGCAGGCTGAGGCTCTGAAGAAGATGCTGGCCGACCGCGGTCACAAGGTGGCAGCCATGATTGAGCTCGACGTCCCCGAGGACGAGCTGATGACCCGCCTCATCAAGCGCGGTAAGGAAAGCGGCCGCTCCGACGACAACGCCGAGACCATCAAGAAGCGCCTCGACGTCTACCACAACCAGACTGCTCCGCTCATCGAGTGGTACACCAAGGAAGGCATCCATTACCACATCAATGGCCTCGGCGAGCTCGACCGCATCTTCGGCGACATCTGCAAGGTCATCGACAGCCTTTAATCAAGATTATTCGAATTAATTCATGGAATCCAATTTCATAGACTACGTACGCATTGTCTGTCGCTCGGGTAAGGGCGGCCGTGGCAGCATGCACCTCAGGCATGTCAAGTATCAACCCAACGGCGGTCCTGACGGCGGCGACGGCGGCGACGGCGGCAGCGTCATTCTCAGGGGCAACCACAACTACTGGACGTTGCTTCACCTGAAGTATCAGAAGCATGTTTTCGCCGAGCATGGCGGCAACGGCGGCCGCGACAAGTGCCACGGCACCGACGGCAAGAACGCCTACATCGACGTGCCGTGCGGTACGGTGGTCTATGATGCGGAGACCGGAAAATACGTCTGCGACATCACTTACGACGGTCAGGAAGTGGTGCTGCTCAAGGGCGGCCGCGGCGGACTTGGCAACTTCCAGTTCCGCACGGCGACCCGTCAGGCGCCCCGCTTCGCCCAACCCGGTGAGCCGGCGCAGGAGATGACCGTCATCCTCGAGCTGAAGCTCCTGGCCGACGTCGGCTTGGTCGGCTTCCCCAATGCGGGTAAGTCGACGCTGCTCTCGGCCCTGTCGAGCGCTAAGCCGAAGATAGCCAATTATCCCTTTACCACGTTGGAGCCGTCGTTAGGCATCGTCAGCTATCGCGACAACCAGTCGTTTGTCATGGCCGACATCCCCGGCATCATCGAGGGCGCCAGCGAGGGTAAGGGCCTCGGACTGCGCTTCCTCCGACATATTGAGCGCAACTCGCTGTTGCTCTTCATGGTTCCCGGCGACACCACCGACATCAAGCACGACTACGAGGTGCTGTTGGGCGAACTGCAGAAGTTCAACCCTGAGTTGCTCGACAAGCATCGCGTCCTGGCCGTGACCAAATGTGACCTGCTCGACGAGGAGCTCATCGAGATGCTCAAGGAAGAGTTGCCCGACGACCTGCCGGTCGTGTTCATCTCTGCCGTGACTGGCTTCGGTCTCGACGAACTGAAGGATGTGCTGTGGCATGAACTCAACAGCGAGAGCAATAAACTGCAGGAGATTACCAGCACCGACACCTTGGTTCACCGCGACAAGGATATGAACACCTTCCAGGCCGAGCTCCACGATGAGGGCACCGACGAGATTGAGATGCTCGACGACGACAGCATCGAGGATGCTGACGATGACGAGGAAGCCGACGACCTCGACGACTACGAGGTCTTTGACCCGGAGGAGGATGACCAATGAACGAACTGCTTCATTACTATAAATTGCCTGGTCGCGTCAAGGCATTTTCCACGACGCGCCATGGTGGTGTAAGTGAGGGACTGTTCGGTACGTTTAACATCAATCCTTATTGCGGCGATGCACCGGCTGCAGTGGCTGAGAACCGCCGCATAGTGGCTGACGCATTACATATCCAGCCCAACAAAATCTTTCTGCCCCATCAGGTGCATGGCGTGACCTGCCGTGTTATTGATGCGGACTTCCTGCGTTTGGGCAAGGTTCAGCAGACCACGCAATTGGAAGGAGTCGACGCAGTGATGACCGCTGAGCGTGGCGTGTGCATCGGTGTCTCGACGGCCGACTGCATCCCCGTGCTGCTTTATGATAAGGTTAACAATGCTGCAGCCGCTGTACATGCTGGCTGGCGGGGAACTGTACAGCGCATTGTGGAGAAGGTCTTTCACCACATGGAATGTGCTTTCGGCACTCGTTCGGCCGATGTGATTGCGGTCATCGGGCCGGGCATCTCACTGAAAAACTTTGAGGTAGGCGACGAGGTGTATGAGGCATTCAAGGCGCAGGACTTCAACATGCGTCTCATCGCGCGCCGTTATGCCAAGTGGCACATCGACTTGCCGCTATGCAATCGGCTGCAGCTCGAATGCGTCGGCGTGCCTCAGCAAGCCATCCAAATGACCGGCATCTGCACTTATGACCATGTGGATGACTACTTCTCGGCCCGACGGTTAGGTACCGCTTCGGGCAGGATTTTCACGGGCATCATGCTGACCTGAAGGCATGACCCACTCAAACCCCTGATTATGACTAAGAACTTATTCTCTTTTCTCCTATGTATATTGTTGGCGGCCTCGGCTTATGGTCAGACCAAGACGTTCACGCCAATCGAACAGTCGGTCATCAGTGTTCCGACGCCGGGCCTCTTCGACCGCAGCAATACCTTCGATATTAATTTCCGCATTCTTGCGGCCAAAGAATACTCCTTTCCCTTGCCTGTGGGTAAGGCTAAGCTCATTGATGACCAGAATCTTGAGATTACTTCGGCCAAAGGCGATATTGTACTCGCCATGTTCGACGGTTACGTCCGCATGTCGCGCCATACGCCGCAATTCGGTAATGTAGTGATTATCCGCCACGACAACGGTTTGGAGACCGTTTATGGTTTCAATGCGCAGAACCACGTGAAGGTGGGTCAGCGTGTGCAGGCCGGTCAGAAGATAGCGACCATTGGCGGCTCCGGGGGCCGTACGTACTGCCTGTTCTCTATTATGATTAATGGTGGCCGCATCAATCCGACCACCATCCTTGAGATCAACAGCCATCGCCTGCGCAAGCGAACCATACAGTGCCGCAAGAACGGCAACTACGTGCGCGTGTCGGTCGTGGGTGAGGAGGAAAAGCGAAACAACTCACTCGACCCTGACGATGTGAAGGAAGACCCGCTGACGAAGAACCTGACCTTTCAGCTCGACCTGCAGGGCATCTCCAAGGAGCATTGGGCTTATCCTCTTGCCGGTGCCCATGTCATCAGTCCCTTTGGCGGACGTGGCGGTCGCGGTCATGCCGGTGTGGATATCAAGACGAGGCCCAACGACGAGATTGTGGCCGCGTTTGACGGTGTCGTCACCCAGTCGGGGCCTTATTTCGGCTACGGCAACTACATTGTCATCCGGCACGCCTACGGTTTCTCCACATGCTACAGCCACCAGTCGCGCAACTTCGTGAAAAAGGGCGACAAGGTCAAGGCCGGCCAGGTCATCGGTCTGACGGGCCGCACGGGCCGGGCCACCACGGCACACCTGCATTTTGAGGTGCGCTTCAAAGGCAGAGCCATCAATCCCAACCTGCTCTTCGACCACACCAATCATCAGCTCCGCGCCAAGGTTCTCACGCTGAGCCGCAACGGCTCGGTGAAGTAGGGGGGCGGTTCGGTGAAGTAGGGGTGGCGGGCATGTCGTTGATGTCCACCCCTTTCGCCCCTATTTCATCAGGTTCTGAATGGCTACCTTTAGGATGCGCCTGCGATAGGCATTGGTTTCCTTTTGCTGGAGATCAGTCAGACTTTCTCTCCATGCTTCGACGATATCAGGATGGCCTTTCAGCAAACTTTTCTTGTCGCACAACTTATAGATCTTATCGAGAAGACCGGCGATGTAGGCATCGTCCTTGTGTTTTGCCAGCGCGTTTTGGTAAAGATCGTAATAGGTACCGAACTGTCTGACCAGCATGGCGCTGCTCTGATTGCCGACGCTGTCAGTGAGGGCGTTGTCCAACAGCAGGTTCATGTTAGCGTAATTCTCTTTCATCATCTGGTTGCCCAACATGTTTATACTGTCGCCAAGGGCGTTCATCTCTGCACCCAGTTGGTTCATACGTTTGCTGTTCTTTATGGGATCTTTGCTCAATTGGGCCATGCGACTGTTCAGCTCCCCCATGCGATGGTTCATCTCATTCATTCGCTTCTGCAGCTCGCGGTAGTTGCTTGAGAAAGCGGTGCTGTCGGGCATTGTGAATCGGTTGGGTATGATGGTTATGCTTCCCAGCCGGCCTGCGTTGCTGCCCATGGTGTTAGTTTTTTTGGGGTCCCTGGAGTAAATCTTATACAGGCGGCCAGTGGTGATGTTGTGCCATTCTTTCCAATAAACCAGCGCGTAGGCATAGCGGTATGCCGGTCTCTCGGTGTCGTGGAAGAGTAATACCTGGTAGTTCTTCCAACTGATTCCACCGAACTCAATATTATTGCGGAAACTGTCCAAGTCGATGACGATTTTGTTTGATGATATATCTTTGTCAGACTTTGTAAAGACAGTATAGGCGTTGTCAATCTCGTTGTTGAAAGCATCGATAAGCGGCTTGAGTTCGGCCTTGGCTTTCTTCTTCAAAGAGAAGGTGTAGCAGCAGTAAGCAAACGCATGTCTGCCGCCGGTGGTGTCGGTCTCCGTCGTTTTGTCAATCGAGATGGTTTTGTCTT
This sequence comes from uncultured Prevotella sp., assembly GCA_900315835.1. Lineage (GTDB taxonomy): Bacteria > Bacteroidota > Bacteroidia > Bacteroidales > Bacteroidaceae > Prevotella. The sequence continues at coordinate 19,355 of ONAR01000039.1, read as the reverse complement.
TGTTTGGCAACGTTACGAAGTTGTCCATTGCCTGCTGTACTGCGCTCTGGGCCTTACCTACGGAAGGAATCAGGACCAACAGGCAAGTGAGAAACATTAAATTCACTTGTTTCATAGTGCTTGGATATTATTGTTTTCTATTATAAATCAATATGTTATCTCAGTCTCTTCTTCCTGCTCCTTTTCATAGAGCGCTTTGTCGAGACAGTACTGTTGATAGTTGACGATGTTGTTCACCTTTTGGTCAATGAGGATAGAGGCCAGCTGCCGGCGCATCATCTCATCCGCAATCTCGTCTTGTCCGGCCTGCATGATGGAGTCGGTTGCAGCTCCCGCCAGCAGGTTGTCAGTGGTTACCATAGACTGGTGGAAACGGCGGTATTCGCGATATCGGCTCTTCGCTGCAGGCTTTTTCTTCAGCGAGTCTTTCTTTGTGGACTGCACCTCACTTTGGAAGGTGGTGTCGGGTGCATCTTTCGTCTGCGGTCGGTTCTGCGGTGTGCGGTCGGTCTGCGCCAATGGAAACTGCCCTGCTACACCCGAAACCTGTTGCTTGGGCCAGACTATCCACACCACGGCAACGACGGCGGCTGCGGCAATGCCAGTCCATAAAAGCCGACGGAAGCGGACTTTGAAGGTTAGCCTTTGCGCAGGCTCTGTGCGCTTCGCTTGCTCGGCTTCGGCATCAGGTTTTTCATCCTTCTGCGCATCCTGCAGCAATCCGTCCTGAGGAGGCATCCCTGCGTCAAACCAAGCGAACATCTGCTGGTAAGGCTTCCTGTCGTCATCAACCTCGTGCGAGCGGAACCATTGCGCCAGTTCCTGCTCCTCATCCAAGGTCGTTAGACCTTGCATGTAGCGGTTGATTAATTGGTTGATATGTTCATTCTTCATTGTCTCATCCTCCTCTTCATATCGTTAAGCAATCGTTTTCTTGCTCGTGAGAGCAGTGTGGCGACGGAATTAGGGCTGACGCCCAGTAACCTCGCTATCTCATCGTTGTCTTTTCCCTCTACTTGCCTCAGGTGGAGCACCTGATATTCGGTCGAGGGCAACGACTGCATTCGCTTCTCCAGCCATGCCTCGTTGTCGGCTATCTCTGCCCGCGCATCGGGCAGAATGCGTGTGTCGGCTATAAGTTGCTGGGTGTCGATAGGCACTGTCTTCCGTTGTTGCCGCAACAGGTCAATAACCAAATGGCGCGATACCACTGCCGCCAGACCCTCAACAGGCTTGTCAGCTGGCAGTTTCTGGTGTATCGTCCAAAGCTTGAGCATCGTGTCTTGCGCAATATCTTCCGACTGGTCCTCGTCCATGCCATAGCTGTGGCAGACGTTGAGGGCAGCCTGGCGGGCGCTCTTCACGGTGGCTTCAAATTCTTTTTGGTTCATTCGTTGTTGCTTTACGTCATTATAACGGAGAATGGGGCGGAAAATCAACGAGATTAAGTTTCATTAACGTTGATAGGGCGGATGGTAACTATTCAGCGAATGCCCGCCCAATTCCTCTTTCTGATGGTTATCTCAATTATGAGCCTTGTTTAAATGCCTATCAATCAGCAAAATAAGTATGAAAATAGTTCTGCTTTTGTTTGCTTATTTCAGACTTTTTTCGTACCTTTGTATCTGTGAAAGAGACAGTTACGGATATAGCAGATGTGCTGAAAAGCATGAATGAGAAGCTGGGGTCGATGCAGAAAACCATCGATTCGCAGCATGATACTATATGCAATCTTAACCGTAACATTAACAAACTGAACGTCGAGGTCAGCAAACGCAATGCGATAATAGAGGATCTTAGAAAGCGTCTTGCAAAGTACGAAACTCCAGACAAGAACTCTAACAACAGCAGCACGCCACCTTCCAAGGAGAAGATACAGGACGAAGTCGTCCGGCGTACTAAGACGCTGCGCAAAACGAGCGGTCGTAAGCCGGGTGGACAAGCAGGACACAAGGGCTGTACACTTTTGAAGACAGACAGTCCGGATTCCGTTGAAAACATAATTCCTAATTACTGTAACGAATGCGGCAACTCGCTCGAAGATAGTGAGCTTGTGATGGATTATGTTACACAGGTGATATCTCTTCCTGAAATGAAGCCCATAGTAAAAGAAATCAGACATTATGTTGCTATCTGTAGTAAGTGCGGAGCAAGAATACAATCCCACGTTGCAAGGAAACGCGGGGCAAATGCCGTTGTCTATGACGCTTCTGTCAAAAGCCTCGTCGTCTATCTTTCGGTAGTACAGTTCCTGCCTTATGGTCGCATTGCCGACTTCTTACTCGAAGTGTGTAATCTTTCGATAAGCGAGGGCTCCATGGTTAACTGGATAAACGAGGCCAAGACAAAAGCCAAGCCTGCTATTGACAGAATTAAGGAGCTCATTATGCAGTCAAAGGTCGTAGGCTTTGACGAGTCGGGCTGCTATTGTAATAAACGGCTGGACTGGGCTTGGATAGCACAGACGGTGTATTTTACTCTCTTGTTCCGTGCAGGAGGGAGAAGTTCGAAGGAGTTGGAAAACCGCTTTGGTGACAGCCTTGAGAGAATGATAGCAGTAACAGATCGCCATAGTGCCTATTTTGCCTTGCACTTCTTGAACCATCAGGTTTGTCTTGCGCATATACTTAGAGAGCTGCAATATCTGAACGAACTCGACACAACACAGCAATGGTCTGGAGAAGTTGAAAAACTTTTGAAGGAGGCAATCCACGAAAGGAATACAAGGCCTAACGAGTGTATTGAAAAAGAACCGTGGCTCGAAAAGCTTGATGCTCTGCTCAAGAAGAATTTGGAAGGATTTAAGGAACAGTTTCAGCGTCTCAAGAACGGTCTTATAAAATGCAGGGATTATATCTTCAACTTTCTGGAGGATCCTCTGATTCCTTCTGACAACAATGCAAGCGAACGAGGCATAAGAAAGTTGAAGATAAAACTGAAGAACTCTGGTACCTTTAGATCGGACTTAGGTGCAGATGCTTTCTTTGACCTGCATTCAATAATAGAAACTGCGAAGAAACATAAGCAGACACCATTTGAGGCAATCCGAGCACTGTTTGGTGCTACGGACAGCCCTGCCGTACCTATCGCTGAATAGTTACGGCGGATGGGGCGGATGGGGAGGATGGGGGTAATGGGGTTAATGGGGTTAATGGGGTTAATGGGTTTTATGGGGTTAATGGGTTTTATGGGGAAGATGGGGTTCAAAGAGCACAACAACGACAAAGGAAGATACAGAAATCCCCCATTCCATCGAGAAATGAGGGACTTATAGGGTATCTTTCTCCCCCTCCTTCGGAGGGGGTAGGGGGGGCTATTTATTTCTTCCTCTGCGACGGTCGGTTGGCGCGCTGCTGGCGGTATTTCGCCTTTTGCTTGGCCGAGCCGGAGCCGTGGGCGCCGGTGATGTATTTTTTCTTCTTGGCTTTTGTCTTCACCTTACCATCATCCGTCTTTGGCTTCGAGGCACCCTTGAAGCCGATGCCGTTGATAAGGATATTCTCAAAGTCGTCCATAGGGAATGCGTATTAATGGTGGAACAGTCTGACGTGAGTGAAGGCCATGGCGATGCCGTATTTGTCGCAGGTCTCAATGACATTGTCGTCGCGGATGGAACCGCCGGCCTGTGCGATATACTCCACGCCGCTCTTGTGGGCACGCTCAATGTTGTCGCCGAAGGGGAAGAAAGCGTCTGATCCGAGGGCCACGCCGCGGTTCTGCGCAATCCATTCCTTCTGCTCGCTGCGCAGGAAAGGCTCGGGTTTCTCGGTGAAGAACTGCTGCCACACACCGTCGCGCAGGATGTCCTCGTATTCCTCAGAGAGGTACACGTTGATGCAGTTGTCGCGGTCGGCGCGGTGGATATGCTCCTTGAAGGGCAGGTTGAGCACCTTCGGGTTCTGCCTCATCCACCATTCGTCGGCCTTGCTTCCGGCCAGACGCGTGCAGTGGATGCGGCTCTGCTGACCGGCGCCGATGCCGATGGCCTGACCGTCTTTGGCGTAGCACACACTGTTGCTCTGCGTATATTTCAGGGTGATGAGCGCGATCTTCAGGTCGCGCAGTGCCTCTGGCGTGAACTCCTTATTCTTGGTGGGGATGTCCTCAAAGAGTTTCGGGTCGTTGAGGTCGACGTTGTTGCGGCCCTGTTCGAAGGTGATGCCGAATACCTGCTTATGCTCGATGGGGTCGGGCACGTAGTTGGGGTCTATCTTGATGACGCAGTAAGTGCCTTTGCGCTTCGACTTCAGTATCTCGAGAGCCTCGGGCGTGTAGTCGGGCGCAATGACGCCATCGCTCACCTCGCGTTTGATGAGTCGTGCCGTAGCCTCGTCGCAGGTGTCGCTCAGGGCGCAGAAGTCGCCGTAGGAACACATGCGGTCGGTACCGCGGGCACGGGCGTAGGCGGTGGCAAGCGGCGTCAGCTCGAAGTCGATGTCATCGACGAAATAAATCTTCTTCAGCGTGTCGCTCATGGGGTAACCCACGGCGGCACCTGCCGGACTGACGTGCTTGAAACTGGCTGCGGCCGGCATGCCGGTGGCGGCCTTCAGCTCCTTGACCAACTGCCAGCTGTTTAGGGCATCAAGGAAGTTGATGTAGCCGGCGCGGCCGTTGATAACTTCCACGGGAAGCTCGCCGTGCTCCATGTAGATGCGGGCAGGCTTCTGATTGGGATTGCATCCGTACTTAAGTGCGTATTCTTTCATTTTCATTTAGATTAAATAATCTACCCGCAAAGTTAACCAATTTATTTGAATAATTACTAACTTTGCACTGTGTTAAGTTAAGTATGAGAGAAAAATGAAACGTGATTTGAAATGTCTGTTTGAGGAAGCAGGCAAGAAATCAAAGGTGGGACCTCACGAGTTGGCCAAAGACTTTGAGGGACTATCGGCAAAGCTGCTGAAGCACCATGTCAACCTCAGCGGCTCGTCACTGAAGAAACTTTGGGAGCTGGTTACCGGCAAGCGTAAGTTGTCAATGGCGGCGAAGAACCGTCTGGCCCTCTTTGCCGGCTTCCAGAGCTGGAACGATTTGGAGGATGCCCTGCACGGTGATGTTGACGCAGATGTAAACTATAAATGATTGTGAGAAGGACGGAAGATTAGCTCTATGGAAGTCCAGAAGTCCGGAAGTCCAGAAGTCCAGTCATTACAATAAGCTGAGATTTGAGTTGGAAGTCCAGAAGAAAGAAGTCCAGAAGGCTGAAGTCCAGAAGACCAGAAGGCTGAAGACCGAACTTCCAATGCCTTCTCACTCCCTACTTCTTATTGTAGTGACTGGACTTCTGGACTTCTGTCTTCAGGACTTCCATTAACTCAGGACTTCCATTAACTCAGGACTTCCAACAACTCTGGAAAAAAAGTAAAATGGGTAGATGGTTTTCGCGATTAATGTGTTATATTTGCAAGTGGATTACATCCCTTACAATCACATTATGAAGAAAAATCGTATTTTGCTTTACGCCATTCTCATTGCAGCCGTCTTCCTGCTTTGCTTTTTTGCGGTCGGGGCATTCCCGACGCATGCGGCAGGAATGCAGGTAAAATGCGGCTTACCATGGATTGGCCAAGTGGTCTGCATCGCCTTGTTTGCCGTTGTGTCCTTGGGACTTTGCGTGTCGCTGGCCCTCCATCTCCGGCAGACTCGCGTCGTGCTGGCCTTGTTTTTTATCATCGGCACAACGCTGCTGTTCCTTGACTTTACGGGTACGATGCGTGGCATCACAGGTTGGATGGCCAAGGCACAACTGTTGCCTGCGGTGCTGGCCCTCAATGCCGTAGCCGTGGCTGTCGTAGTCGTGCTTACGCTTGTCTTTGGCCGTGTCTATTGCTCTTTTATCTGTCCGTTGGGCATCATGCAGGACGCCATAGCCCGACTGGGCCGCATCCGCCGGCGCAATCCCTACAATTATAGTAAGGAGAAGAAATGGCTGCGCTATGGTGTGCTCGTCGTCTTTCTGGCCCTGCTCGTCGGCGGCGTGGGTACAGTGGCAGCACTCGTAGCCCCTTATTCTGCCTTCGGCCGTATCGCGCAAAATATCCTTCAGCCCATTTGGATTGCCGGCAACAACGTGCTGGCATCGGTTGCCGAGGCTTGTGACAGCTATACCTTTTATCATACTGATCTTTGGATTCGCTCGTTGCCCACGTTCTTCATCGCCCTTGCCACGCTCTTCGTCATCGGCCTGTTGGCCTGGCGCAACGGCCGCACTTGGTGCAACACCATTTGCCCTGTGGGAACGGTGCTGAGCTTTCTGTCGCGCTTTTCGTGGCTGAAAATCCATTTCGACGAGAGCAAATGCAGGCAGTGCAGCAAATGCTCACGCAACTGCAAGGCCGCATGCATCGACTATAAGACCCACACCGTGGATTACTCCCGTTGCGTGGCTTGCGGCGACTGCCTTGTGCAATGCGAGTTTGCAGCGCTGACGTATGGACACCGGAAACGGACTCGTGCTGAGGCGTCGATGCCTCAGGCAGAAACGACAAAGCCTCAGGCAAAAGCATCCGAGCCGAAGGCAGAGACAACAAAGCCGCTGGGCGACGCACAGTCGGTTGACGGCAGCCGTCGCGCTTTCCTCGTTGGTGCAGCTTTGGCCACAAGTGCTGCGGCTCTCGCGCAGAAGGCAAAGAAGGTGGATGGCGGACTGGCCACACTCGAGAAGAAGGTGGAGCCGAAACGTCATACGCCACTGACGCCGCCGGGCTCGTGGAGCGCCGACAATTTCGCCGAACACTGTACGGCTTGTCAGCTCTGCGTGGCCGAGTGCCCCAACGGTGTGCTGCGCCCGTCGATCGAGTTGGATAAATTGATGCAACCTACGATGAGCTTCGAGCGCGGTGCCTGCCGCCCCGAGTGTACGCGCTGCTCCGAGGTCTGTCCAACGGGTGCCATCAAACCCATCACGAGGGCAGAGAAGTCGAGTACGCAGATTGGCCACGCCGTATGGATTAAGCAGAACTGCGTGGTGCTGACCGACAAGGTGGAGTGCGGCAACTGCGCGCGCCATTGTCCTGCCGGTGCCATCGAGATGATGCCGCTCGATCCCAACGACGATACGTCGCCCTTTGTACCGGCCGTTAATGAGGCGCGTTGCATCGGTTGCGGAGAGTGTGAATACGTGTGCCCTGCACGGCCTTTCTCGGCCATTCATGTGGAAGGACACGAAGTGCATAGAACCATTTGAAAACTACGACTATGGCTAAGAATATCAACAGACGAACATTCCTCAAATCGGTTACTGCGGGTTCGGTGGTTACGGCCGCCGCGCTGGCAGGCTGCAAGGTGAAGAATGACGGTGCCGATGATGCGTACAGCAGTCAGGTGGAGCCGCCGAAGGGCAAGATGACTTACCGCGTCAATCCGACGACGAAGGACCGCGTGTCGCTCCTCGGCTACGGCATGATGCGCCTGCCGACCATTGGGGGTAAGTCGGGTCGTGAGGATAAGGATGCGCAGCTCGACCAGAAGCAGATCAATAAGCTCGTGGACTACGCCTATGCCCATGGCGTGAACTATTACGACACGTCACCAGCCTATTGCCAGGGTCAGTCGGAACGGGCCACGGGCATCGCCCTGAAGCGCTATCCGCGCAAGAGCTATTTCATCGCAACGAAGCTCAGCAACTTCAATGAGGAGACATGGAGCCGCGAGGCCAGCATCGAAATGTATCATGAGTCGCTGAAGCAGTTGCAGACCGACTACATCGATTACTACCTGCTCCACGGCGTGGGCATGGGCGGCTTCGATCAGTTCAAGTCGCGCTACGTCGACAACGGCATCATCGACTACCTCGTCGGCGAGCGCAAGGCTGGCCGCATACGCAATCTTGGCTTCTCTTTTCATGGAGACTATGAGGCATTTCAATGGCTCATGGAACACCACGAGCAGTATCATTGGGACTTCTGCCAGATTGAGCTCAACTACCTCGACTGGGATTACGCCAATGAGATTAACGATTTCAATACCGACGCGCGCGTGCTCTACGGCGAATTGCAGAAGCGCGGCATTCCCGCCGTCATCATGGAACCGCTGTTGGGAGGCCGGTTGGCCAATATTCCGCAGTACCTCATCAGTAAGCTCAAACAGCGTGAGCCGCAGCGCAGCGTCGCCTCGTGGGCTTTTCGCTATGCGGGTACACCGAAGGGCGTATTGACTGTGCTCAGCGGCATGACCTATATGGAACACCTCAAGGACAACCTCCTCAACTACTGTCCGTTGAAGCCGCTTACCGCCGACGAGGAGAAGATGCTCTATGGCATTGCCAAGGAGATCTACAACCTGAAGACTATCCCCTGCAACGACTGTAAATACTGCATGCCGTGCCCCTATGGCGTGGACATTCCGGCCAACTTCATGCATTACAACAAATGCATCAACGAGGGTTCGCTGCCACGCAATGCCAAGAGTCCCGACTACGCCCGCTACCGCCGACAGTATCTCATCGGCCTTGACCGTGTGGTCGACCGTGAGCGTCAGCCCGACCATTGCATAGGCTGCGGGCATTGCGTTCCCCATTGTCCGCAGAACATCCAGATACCGATGGAGATGTCGCGGTTGTCTGACTTTATGGAGCAATTGAAGCGTGGAGACCTTGGTCAGACTGTTAAGGCGTGAGCATTGCTCGCTGGTCGTCAGAGACGCTGCGGGCAATGTGACCCTCTATCATAAGCAAGGCGTGCGCGACCTCGAGGACCTTCTCGACCATGCACCGGCGACGCTGCGTGGGGCTGAACTGGCCGACAAGGTTGTGGGTAAGGCTGCCGCGGGCATGATGGTGGTTGGTGGCGTGAGGCAGATCTATGCCGAGGTGATGAGTCGCCTCGCCCTGCCGCTGCTCGACGGTGCCGGCATCAGCTACAGCTTCGGGCAGTTGGTCGACCACATCGTCATTGCCAAGGGCGACGACCGCTGTCCGCTGGAGAAGATTGTCGGCCCTTGTCAGACCGCCGAGGAAGTGGTGGCCACGCTGCGCGCTCATTTCAACAAAATGAAACAAATAAGAGACGAGAATACATTATGCAAACAACATTAGTTTATAACCTGCGCTTTGACCAGCTGCGTACGTGGCGCTTGGCGGCGTTGTTCACCATTGGCAACATCCTTTTGCCGCAGTTGTGCCACCTCATTCCCCAGGGTGGCTTCATCTTCCTGCCCATCTATTTCTTCACCCTCATCGGCGCCTACAAGTATGGCTGGCGTGTGGGGCTGCTCATCGCTCTGGCCTCGCCGTTGGTCAACCATGCATTGTTCGGCATGCCTGCGGCCGCCGTCTTGCCGGTGCTGCTGGCTAAGTCGGTGACGCTCACCTTTGTCGCAGCCTTCGTTGCCCATCGTTTCCAGCGCGCCACGCTGCCGTTGCTGTTTGCCGTCGTGGTGGCTTATCAGCTTATCGGCGGTGGCATTGAGGCCCTGCTCACGGGCAACCTTGCCGCTCCGTTGCAGGACTGGCAGTTGGGCTGGCCTGGTCTGTTGCTGCAGGTAGTGGCTGGCTGGTGGATCATCAATCGGATGCACGAATAAGTTTTTTCTGGCCAATAGTTTTTGCGGCTCCGTTCTTTTTATTACTTTTGTACAAAGTAATCTCAAAAGAAACTTAATATGAGTCACAACTATCTCTTAGGCCTTGACGTTGGCAGCAGTTCAGTTAAGGCATCGCTGGTTGACGTTGATAACGGCCAGGCCGCCGCGTCAGCTTTCTTCCCTAAACATGAGGCTCCCATTGCCGCTCCGCGCAAAGGCTGGGCCGAGCAAGACCCGGAGTCGTGGTGGAACTACGCCAAGCAGTCTGTGGCGCAGGTCATGGCTGAGACCGGCGCCAAGCCCGATGAAGTGAAAGCCGTCGGCATCTCCTATCAGATGCATGGTTTGGTATGTGTTGATAAGAACCAGCAGCCGCTACGCCCTTCGATTATCTGGTGCGACTCCCGCGCTGTGGAGGAGGGTAACCGCGCCTTCGCCGCATTGAGCAGCGACTGGTGTATGGGTCATCTGCTCAATTCGCCGGGCAACTTCACCGCGGCAAAGCTCGCATGGGTGAAGGATAATGAACCGGAGCTCTTCAATCGGATTGACAAGGTGATGCTGCCGGGTGACTATATTGCCATGCGCCTTACCGGTGAGGCCTGCACCACGGTCAGTGGTCTGTCAGAGGGTACGCTGTGGGATTTCAAAGCCCAGCAGGTGGCTGGCAAGCTGCTCGACTATTACGGCATCCCCCAGGAGCTGTTGCCGCGTGTTGTCCCCACCTTCGGCGACCAGGGCCGCCTTATTGCGGCTGCGGCCAAGGAGATGGGACTGCAGGCAGGTACGCCCGTCAGCTATCGCGCTGGTGACCAGCCCAATAATGCACTGTCGCTCAACGTATTCAATCCTGGTGAAATCGCCTCCACCGCGGGCACGTCGGGTGTGGTTTACGGTGTGTTGGGCGAGCCGGCCTACGATACGAAGAGCCGCGTCAACGTCTTCGCGCATGTCAACTACACAAAACAGCAGGAGCGCCTCGGCGTGCTGCTTTGCATCAATGGCACCGGCATCCTCAATGCGTGGATGCACCGCAATGTGGCGCCTGAGGTGGGTTACGCCGAGATGAACGATATCGCCGCTGAGGCGCCTATCGGCAGCGACGGCGTGGTGGTCATTCCGTTCGGCAATGGCGCCGAGCGCATCTTGGAGAATAAGGAGATGGGGTGCTCCATCCACGGCGTTAACTTCAATAAGCACAACCGCAGTCATCTGTTGCGAGCCGCTCAGGAGGGCATCGTGTTCTCGTTCTGCTATGGCATGGAGATTATGGGTCAGATGGGTATGGATATTCATCGCATCCACGCCGGTAAGGCCAACATGTTCCTTTCGCCACTATTCCGCGACACGCTGGCTGGCGTCAGTGGAGCAACCATCAATCTCTACGACACCGACGGTAGCGTGGGTGCCGCCAAGGGCGCCGGCATTGGCTGCGGCATTTATAAGGACCACGATGAGGCTTTCGCCTCGTTGCGTCTGCTGCAGACCATTACACCCGATGAGGCTCATCGCGCCGAGTATCAGGCTGCCTACGGGCGATGGAAGGACCAGCTTGCCGCCAACTTGCGCGGATAGTTCCGACGATGGGCTTGTGTTCCGGCCGTCTCCTCTTCGATTAAAGACAAGGAATGTCGCATTGGGGGAGTTGATTTTTTTAGGCCGGAGCCTTGCCTCGTCGAATTATTTTGTGTAGCTTTGCAAAGTAAGTCATTCATTTAAAGATACAAGCAATGAAGTACCCCATAGGAATACAGAGCTTTGAGAGCCTTCGCAGCAATGGCTATGTCTATGTTGATAAGACGGCATTGCTTTGTCTTTACGGTTTGCCTCTGTCATAGAAAAAGCGTATAAGAAGACTGGCTTGCCTGTCGTTATCCTTGTTGACGAATATGATAAACCTTTGCTGCAAGCCATCGACAACGATGATCTTCAGGATGTGTATCGTGCTACGTTGAAGGCTTTCTATTCGGTGCTTAAGTCGCAGGACCGCTACATCCGCTTTGCCTTCCTTACAGGGGTGACGAAGTTTGGTAAAGTGAGCGTCTTCTCCGACCTCAACAACCTCAACGATATCTCCATGGATGCCCGCTATCAGACTATTTGCGGCATCACGGAGGAAGAGATGCGCGCGTATTTTGAGGAGGGTATACGCTATGTGGCTGACAATAACGAACTGACGGTGGAGGAGACCCGCGCAAAACTGAAGCGGCGTTACGACGGTTACCATTTCCACCAGCGCAGCGTCGGTGTTTATAATCCGTTCAGTCTGCTGAATACGTTCTCCAAGGGTGAGTTCGGCAGCTATTGGTTTGAGACCGGAACGCCTACATTCCTTGTCAGACTCCTGCAGCGGGACAAGTTCTACTTGCCCGATCTCACCCAGCAGCAGATGACGTCAGACATGCTCAATTCTATCGATTCCATCAACGACAATCCCATTCCTATCATTTATCAGAGCGGTTATCTGACGATAAAGGACTACGACAAGGAGTTTCAAATCTACACGCTCGGCTTCCCGAATGAGGAAGTGGAGGAGGGATTCACTAGTTATCTCATGCCTTATTACATGAACGTAGGGAATGAGAATGGACCGATGTATATCCGCAACTTCGTGTTGGCGTTGCGGCAGGGCAACCCCGAAGCCTTTATGAAGCGTATGCAGGTGCTTTTTGCCGATACCGACTACAAGATTGTCGGTGATGCGGAGCTGTATTTCCAAAACGCCTTCGCCATTGTGACCAAACTCCTCGGCTTTTACGTGAAGGTGGAGCGGACTATCTCAGATGGTCGTATTGACATGGTTGTCAAGACGAAAGACTACATCTATATCTTCGAGTTCAAATACGACAAGGATGCCGATACAGCTTTGCGCCAGATTGATGAAAAGGGCTATGCCAAGCCTTTTGCTGCCGACCATCGCCGGCTTATCAAGGTTGGTGTCAACTTCTCACGTCAGCACCGGTGTATCGATGACTGGAAGGTTTCTGAATAAACGTATTCCCGTCTCCGCTCATCCCTGTTCACTGTCGGTAGCCTCTTTTCTTTGCTCAACGAGCTGCTGCAGTTCGTCGGGCAGTTGCAGTTTCTTGCAATGCACGGCGTTGAGCTTCTCCACGCCATTCTTCGTCAGACTGAAGCGCATGCATCGGGCGTCATCCTTGCAGAGATGACGACGGATGAGGCTGGCGTTCTCGAGCGACGAGATGACCTTCGAGGCGTTGGATCGCGTGAGCATCATCGCGTCGGCAATCTCGCCCGCCGACAGATGGTCTTTATCCGACAGCAGGCACAGCAGCATCGCCTCGTTGAGGTTCAGCCCCAGAACGGTCTGAAGCTGAACCTCAAACTGGGCAATGGCCTTGTAGATGCGCCTGATGTCGCAAATACAAAAGTCTTCCATGCTTCTTTGTTATTTCAGCAGGCTGACTACGGCACTGTCTAAGTCGGCCAGCGACATGGCGCCAACGCTCATCTGTGGCTGCCCCTTCATCGGAATGAACAGCAGTGAGGGAATCGACTGAATGCCGAACATTGCGGCCAGCTCCTGCTCCTTATCCACATCCACCTTATACACATCGATCTTGCCGCTGTATTTCTCGGCAATCTGCTCCACGCGGGGCGCCGTCATCTTGCACGGTCCGCACCAAGTGGCGTAGAAGTCAATCAGCGCGGGGCGCTCGCCCTCAAACACCCACGTGTCGGGGTGGAGGTCGGTGTTCATCACTTTCTTCTTGAACTCGTCGAGGGTCAATTCTTTTACGTTCATTTTGTGGTCTCCTTTTTTCTGTTGCTGCTGTGTGGCTGTCTGCGCCTGTTTGGTCTGGGCCTTATTGGAGCCGTTGCAACTGGTCAGGAACAGCAGCATGGCAGCGATTAATGTTAAAGTTCTATTCATAATGGTTTCCGTTGGAAATCGTTGCAAAGATACGATGTAATCATCAAACTACAAAATTTCCAACGGAAAATAATAAGCCTTTAACCTTCTTTATGAATTGCTCTTGTGTTCCCACCGGCTTCGGTCGATGCTGTGCATCGCATGGGCTGGCTATCCGCCCGTCATCTTCTTGCGGTATTGTTGTGGGGTGAGGCCGGTGTGGAGCTTGAAGTAGCGGCAGAAGAAGCTGTCGTCGTTGAAATCTTGTTGACAATCTGCGCCAGATACTTGGTCGAGATATTGAGTTGACCGGCATAGTACGCCACGTCGCGCGACTCCTGATAATGCTCGTTGACCAGTTGCAGGAAGGCACCGAACAGTTCGTTCACCCTCCGGCTGCCCTCCATCTTGGGCCGCTGCTGCGGATATGCGATGAAGGCTTTAGCGGGTACGCGTTGATGGTCTCAGCGGATATGCAAAGATAGCCTCTGCGGAAGCCAATGTGGCACGATTGCTCTCCAATTTTTATGGTTTTCCTATTACCGCAATTACCGCACTTCATTAATCTATTGATTATCAAGCGTCTTAGTGCTTGCGAAACCGTCCAATATTACCGCAATATTACCGCAACATTACCGCAAACATTACCGCAAATGAGGGAGAAGTGAGAAAAGAGGAGCTTTTTAGAAGTCCAGAAGACGGAAGTCCGGAAGTCCAGTCATTACAATAAGCAGCCAGTGTAGTCGCTATTGTCAGCCAGTGTAGTGGCCGGTCTTGATAGCTATCGCACCGTCATACCATAGCTATCGCACCGCGATACCATAGCTATCGCACCGCGATACCATAGCTATCGCACCGCGATACCATAGCTATCGCAAATGGATGCCGTATTGGTGGCTGGTGGCCGGCACAAGACCGGCCACTACACTGGTTGCTTCGTCGGCAGGAATGCCGGCGCTCCTACGCTGCTTATTGTAATGACCGGACTTCGGGACTTCTTCCTTCTGGACTTCCAACTCAAATCTCAGCTTATTGTAATGACTGGACTTCCAACTCAAATCTCAGCTTATTGTAATGACTGGACTTCTGGACTTCCGGACTTCTGGACTTCTAATATACTTCCGGACTTCCGGACTTCTAATAAACTTCTGGACTTCCAAACACCTCCTCTTTTGCGGCGCACCCGATAAACCCTGTGGATGCGTCTGTACCGGGGCAACAGTACATGGGTTGCTGTCGCAACTTATTTCTCACGCCGATTATGCCGATTTTGGGGATGCAGCACCTGTGCTGTCTGTGTGAAATCCATTATGGCATTTTTCCCACACATCAGCGTATGGCATTTTTCCCACACATCAGCGCGATTAGCGTAAGCGCAGTAAGTTTCTCACGCGGATAACGCGGATTTCATTGATGGCATCCTATGCGCTGTCGGCGAAATCTGCGTGAGCTAAAAAAGGCGGATGCGCTTACGCTAATCTCGCAGATGGAGACACGCCCGCAACACCTGCGGCTGGTGGCCGGCACCAGGCCGGCCACTACACTGTCACCGGTGGCGTACATCTCCACGGACTTTATCGGCTGCGCCAAAAGTTCTTCTATGTAACTGATAGAGAATCCATTTACATTCAATCCTATGATAGCAAAGTACCATCTGGAGAACAACGGCCAATAACATACAAGCAGCTTTACATCTCATTGACAGCAATCGGAAGATTATGATTGCTTTCGGTAAAATGCATCAGTGGGATGACAACCATCCTTCGAGAGGACAGATAGCAGGCGACATCACTAATGGCGATAGTTATTTGCGCCGAAGTATTTCCACAGCGGAGCCACCATCAAGGCCTGCTTCATGTCGCCTTGATTTAACAGCTCGCGCACCTCGTCCTCGGTCAACAGATAGACGTCGAGGTCTTCGGTTTTGTCAAAATGCTGGGCACCAACGGGTTTCACACCGCGGGCAATGAAGGTATGGCTGATGTTGTTGCAGGCGCTCGGATTTTGGCAGAGTTCCATAAACAGCTCCCACTCACCTCCGCCGAAGCCCGTCTCCTCGATGAGCTCGCGCTGGGCGGCATGCAGCGGTTCCTCCCCCTTCTCCACGACACCGGCAGGTATCTCCCACTCCACGATGTCGAGGCCGTGGCGGTATTGCCGCTCAAAGATGTAATGACCGTCTTCGGTGATGGCTATGACATTAATCCAATCGGGATATTCCAAGCACCAATAAGCGGGATTGATGTTGCCATTGGGCAGTTGCATGCGGTCGCGGCGCACCGTCATCCAAGGTTCCTTAATCAGATATTCCGAGGAGAGCGTCTTCCAACGCAACTCCTCATCAGTACGGTGTTTCATCTTCATTAGATTTCGTTGAGATCAACCATGTCGTGATGACGCTTATGGCGCTCCTCCACGAGCAGCAACAGCTTCTGCTTGCGCTTGGGCTGGATGAGACGACGCACAAAGACGTTGGGGATGGCCACACCAAGGGCGATGAAGAGGATGACAAGCGACGCTTTAATGGCCCAGTTGAAGGCAAAAGTGAGCTCACCCACGACACCATCCATCTGGATGAAACCAAAGAGTGCGCGATACATCATCACACCGGGAATCATAGGGATGACCGAAGGAATGGCGATGACCTGATGGGGTATATGGTGCCAGTGCTGCGACTTCGTGGCGATGAGACTCACCAGAGCCGATCCGACAAACGAGCCGATGATGATACCCATGTCGAGGCCGACATTGCCATTACTGGGACCGAGGTTGACGAAGTTGCGCGTGCAGACGGCAATCATACCCGTCACCGCCAGCACCGGCATGATGCGCTTCGGCGTGTTGTAGATGGTAGCGAAGCCCATCGACGAGATGGCGGCGGCAATGGCGTAATAATAGAACGGATTGTGCGGCGTCATTGAGAGGTCTTTGACGAAGTTGTCAACGTCGCAAATCTGAATGGCGAAGACGATACCAAACGACATGGCGAGGATGATCATCAGCGTGGTCATGGCGCGCGTCAGTCCTACCTGTACGTAGTCGCTCACCATATCGGTGACGAAGTTGATGAGGGGCACACCCGGCACAATGAACAGCGTGCAGGCCATGAGCGGATGATAAGGCGTATCGGAGTGCATGAAGGCCGGCAGTGCATTGGCGATGGTGGGGTTGAGCGAGATGAATGTCGTCAGCCAAGCTAACAGCGTAGCCAGGAAGGCGCAGATGGCGATATTGACGTAGCCGTTCCAATGCAGCTTACCTAAGAACATCTTCAGACGGAAGCCGAGGATGGCAGGGATGGAAGCGTAGAAGAATGCGGGCCAGTCGCAGCCGAACTGGATGCAGAAGCCGCCGCACGCAAAACCGGCTGCCACGGCAATCATCCACGGCGAATACTGCTTATGCACATGCTGCAGACTGTCGAGCTCCTGCTCGTAGCGGTCGAGGCTCCAGTCCTCACGGATGGCCGTCCACAACATCTTACTCACACGCGAGATGACGGTGAACTCAATGCAGTGGGAGTCGACGCGCTGGTATTTTGAGAACGAGTGGGTCTGGTCACTGAGGTTGACCATGATGATGTTGTAGTTCAGGAAGATGTGGATGTATTCGCTCGGCAGGCCGAGATAGGCCTCACAGCGCTCCATATTGCGCATGATGCGAGGGCAGTCGGCATTGCTCGCCATGAGGATGCAACCCGTACGCACCAGCAGGTCGAGCTTGCGGCGCAGCAGCTGCACGTTGGCGTCCTTCTCCTCGTTGCGCTCCTGCTCGTCAATTTCGTTTTCCTTGGCCGTCCAGCAGTCATTCTGCTCCCCGGCCTGTTGCATAATCGCTTTGTCGTCCATATCTATGATGTGAAATATCTGGAAATATAATGTTTATGACAAGAAGGCCATGACGAGAATCTGCACGGTGATGATGCGCAGGAACATGGCGAACGGATAGACGGTGGCGTAACCCACGGCCGGCATGTCGCTTGTCGTCACGTTGTTGGCGTAGGCCAGTGCTGGCGGGTTGGTATTGCCACCGGCAAGCACACCCATGAGCGTGTAGTAGTTGATGTGGAAGCAATAGCGCCCTACGATGCCGCCGATGAGGATGGGCAGCATGGTAATGGCAAGACCGTATGCAATCCAGATGAGTCCCTGCTCATTGAGCAGCGTATGGAAGAAGTCGGCTCCGGCGCCGAGACCGACGCAGGCCAGGAAGATGGTGATGCCCATCTCGCGCAGCATCATGTTGGCTGAGATGGTGTTGTAGGTCACCATGTGGTAGCGCGGACCAAAGTAACCGATAAGGATGGCCACAATAAACGGACCGCCAGCCAGACCGAGGCGCACCGGCGTGGGGATGCCGGGGATGACGATGGGGATATTGGCCACGATACAACCCAAGGCGATACCGAGGAAGATAGGGATGAGGTTAGGATAATTGAGGCGCTTCATCGAGTTGCCGAGCATTTTCTCTATCTTGCTCAGCGACAGCTCGCTGGCCACGACGGTCAGACGGTCGCCGAGCTGCAGACGCAGGTGGGGATGAGCCACGAGGTCGACGCCGTTACGGTTGACGCGCGTCACGGTGGCGTTGAAGTTGCCACTCAGGTTAAGGCGCTCGATGGTCTGACCGTTGATGTCGGGTCGGGTAACGATGATACGGCGCGACTTGAGCTCCTTTTCATAGGGCGACCAGTCGAAGTCGATGCGCTGTCCGATGAGGGCGGTGATGGCGTCGATGTCGACAGGAGCGACGACAATCAGCAGGCGGTCGTTGGTATGAAGTACGGTCTGGCCGTTGACCACCTCATTGTGTTCACTTTGGCCGCTCGTGATGATGCGTGAGATGATGAAGTGGCGCTTGGCGATATCCTTGAGTTGTTTGACCGTCATGCCGTTAATACGCTGGTTGGTCACCTCGAGGGTGAACGAGCGCACGGTGAGCTGCTCCAACTGACCGAGTCCACGCTCGGCGGCACGCTCCTCATCGGTGGGTTTGATGCGAAGGATATAACGCAGCAGGATGAAGGCAAAGATGACGCCGATGACACCCAACGGATAAGCCAGTGCATAACCCGTGGCGATATCGGGAGCCTCAACACCTTTCAGTCCGAAATAAGCCTGCTGGGCGGCGCCCATACTCGGCGTATTGGTCACGGCACCGGTGAGGATACCAATCAGGGCGGTGATGGGCATGTCGGAGGCATAATAGATGCCGACGACCATCAAGATACTGATGGCGCAGGTCATCAGAATGAGCATGTTGAGCTCGAGGCCGCCTTTCTTGAACGAGGAGAAGAAACCGGGACCAACTTGCAGACCGATGCTGTAGACAAACAGCACCAGACCGAACTCACGCAGGAAGTGAAGCAACTCGACGTTGAGGTTGAGACTGAAATAACCAAACACCACGCCGATGATCAACACCCACATCAGCTCCAGTGAGACTTTCTTCACCTTTATTCTTCCCAACAACAGGCCAAGGGTGATGACCAACGAAAGGATAAAGATAGAATGAGAAACACCACCGCCCCAATAAGCGGTGGAACCAAAGAAGAGATTTCTCAGTAATTCCATTTCGAAATAAGAATGAATATATCCTAAAATAAATCTTGATTTATTGCGACTGCAAAGGTACAACTATTTTAGCACATAGGCGGTTAGATGGTCGGAAAAAGATTCCGGCCAACAGTTAACTTGTTCTTAGTCAATTAGCGGGAGGCTCCGAAGCGGTACACAGGGAGTTCAATCCATCCTGACAGATGGTGGCCGGCATAAGGCGCGGTCACTACACTGATTATCCGGTATAATAAAAAAACGGCGCAATGGATATTTCCCGTGGCACGGATAGGCGCATCGGATCAACCCCGTATTTGGAGAAGAGAGCTCATGAACACGATTCTTTTACAAAAACAAATAAAACCTCTTGCTGTGATGCAAGGGCTGAGCCCTTTGTG
>ONAR01000038.1 GCA_900315835.1 uncultured Prevotella sp. | reverse complement strand
GCCCCCGGCGTTTTGCCGAAAGCGAGTGCAAAGGTATATCGAAATTTCCATTCCCACAAGAGAAACGGCGATTATTTTCGATATTTTAGCGATTATTGATTTAAATCAAGGAGAAACAGAAGCTATAGACGCTATAGAAGCTATAGAAGCTATAGACACTATAGACGCTATAGAAGCAATAGACGCTATAGACAAGATAGAAGCTATAGACACTATAGAAACCATAGAAGCGGCAGCGGCGGAACACCATATAAGAAGAAGGCGGAGAGAGAAAAGAGGAGCGGAGACTGCATAAAGCGGGAAAATAATGGTAACTTTGCCGAAAAGAGCGAAAAAGAGATGAAAAAGACTAAGACGATGAAGCTAAAGACGGCAGCCATGCAGGCAATGCTACTGCTAATGGCCACGACGGCGCTACAAGGCAGGGCAGCGACAGCGGAGCAAGACCAGCTGACGATAAAGGAGGGTGACCGGCTGGCTGTGGAGCAGTTCAAGCTCAGCAACGGGATGACGGTGTGGCTGAACAACGACCCGACACAGCCGAAGGTGTTCGGTGCAGTGGTGGTGAAGGCAGGTTCAAGAGACTGCCCCAACAGCGGCATCGCGCATTACCTGGAGCACCTGCTGTTTAAAGGCACCAAGGAGATTGGCACCATTGACTATGAGAAGGAACGGCCGTGGCTCGACAGCATCACGGGGCAGTACGACCGCCTCGCCCACACCACCGACGCCGCCGCGCGCCTACGCATCCAGCGCCACATCAACGAGTTATCAATCAAGGCGGCCCAATACGCCATCCCCAACGAATACAGCAATCTCATCAGCCGCTATGGGGGTACGCAGCTCAACGCCTACACCTCGTTTGAAGAGACCGTCTTTCATAACTACTTCACCCCGCAATACCTACAGCAGTGGTGCGAGCTCAATGCCGGGCGCCTCCTCGACCCCGTCTTCCGTCTCTTTCAGGGCGAACTCGAGGCCGTCTACGAGGAGAAGAATATGTACGCCGACAACCTTCTCACCTCCACCGCCGAGAAGGTTCAGCAATACGCCCTCAAAGGCACCCCCTACGCCTACCCCATCCTCGGGGCCACCGACAGCTTGAAGAACCCGCGGCTGTCGGAGATGTACCGTTTCTTCAAGACGTACTATGTGCCTGAGAACATGGGACTTATCCTCTGCGGCGACCTCCGGCTGTCGAACGACACCACCGACAGTCATCTAACGATGTCCCAGCTCCGCGCCCTACTCGAGCGCACCTTCGGTCAGCTGCCACCGTCGGACCACCCCATCGTCAAAGCCCCGCGCACCACACTCCGCGACTTCCGCCACACCGACGCCTTCCGCGTGAAGGTCCCCGTACCCCTCGTCAAAGCCAGCGGCTACCTCTGGCAGGCCCCGTCTGAGCGCGACTCCGACTACCTCGCCTTCCAGGTGATGGTTCCCCTGCTGAGCAACCCGTCGAAGACCGGCCTCATCGACTCGCTGATGACGACGGGCAAACTATTCTACGCATTGGGCATCGACCACGGCTACAACTTCAAGGACTTCGGTGCCTACGGATTCGGTCTGGTGCCCCGTCTGCCCTTCGGCTCGCGTAAGAAAGCCGAGCGCCTCTGCCTTGCGCAAGTCGACAAGCTCAAGCGTGGCGCCTTCTCCGGCCGGCAGTTGGCCACCGAGAAGCTCACGCTCCAGCGCAACATGATGCTCAACTTGGAGACCATCGGCGGCCGCAGCACCGCCATGATCAACGCCTTCTCCCACGACCTGCAATGGACCGACATCACCCGCCGCTACCAGGCCATCGCCAAGGTGACGAAGGCCGACATCATGCGCGTGGCGCGCCGATGGTTGGGCGACGACTCACTGAAGATCATCAAGCGGTTCGGCCGCTATGCCAAGGAGCACGTCAGTCAGCCCGGCTACAAACCCGTCACCCCACCCCACGCCGGTGAGCAGTCGGCCTACGCCAAGACCATGATGCAGGAGCCCGTCGCACCGCTCACGCCGAAGACCGTCGACTTCGACCGCGACGCCACTACCACCGCGCTGGCCCCGCTCGTCAACCTCTACACGACGTCGAATCCCATGAACGACGTCTATACGCTCAAGCTTATCTACCGCATCGGCGAGCGCAACGACCCGAGGCTCAGCGTGTTGGCCGACTACCTCAACCGCATCGGCACCCGTCAGCACGACCACCACGCCTTCGCCCAACTGCTGCGGCAATACGGAACCACGCTGTCGGCCTCATCGTCGCCGACCAGCTTCACCATCACACTGACCGGCCTTGAGCCTTACCTCGACAACGCCCTGACGCTGCTCCACGAATGGCTCACCCAGCCCAAGGCAGACCACCGTCAGCTCAAGCGTCTGGCCAAGACCATCCGCCTCAACCGCTACACCTTATTAAAGAACAATGCCGAGATCGCCAATGCCGTCATGGAGTACGCGGCGAAGCGGCAGAACTCCTCTTACCTCACCCAGCTCCCGGCGAAAGCCATCAGCCGGGAGCGCGACGACAGTCTGCTGCAGCTGTTCACCAAGGTGCAGACCTACCAGACCGACATCGCCTACTGCGGTCATCAGTCGGCCGACGCCCTCGCGACGCTGCTCCGTCAGCATTTGCCACTCCAGCGCGTGAGCCACCCTTGGCAGCCGGTCACCACCGAGCTGCAGAACTACGACGACCACGTCATCTACCTGTATGACAATCCGTCAGCCCGCCAGACCATCGTCGGTGCCTACCAGCCCATAGCGGCCCAGCCCGACATCGACAGCCGCGCGCGTCTGACGCTGTGGGGCAACTACTTCGGTGGCGGCATGCAGTCGGTGCTGTTCCAGGAGGTGCGCGAGTTCCGCGCGCTGGCTTATTCGGCCCACGGCACCACGCTCAAGCCCGACCTGAAGACCCGCGGCGCCGACCGCTGCGGCTTCTACGCCAAGATTGGCACGCAGGCCGACAAAGCCATGCAGACGGTGACGCTGCTCGATTCGCTCCTCGACCACATGCCCGAGCGCCCGAACAACCTGGAGGCCGCAAGGCAGATGGTGGTCAACGGCATCAACAACAGCTACCCCACCTTCCGCAATCTGCCCGTGTATGTGGCCAATGAGCGGTTGCTTGGCTACGACCACGACCCCGACACCGACCTGCTCAGCGCCATCGACACGCTCGGCATCGACGACGCCATGACGTTCTACCGCAGCAACGTACAGCAGCGGCCGCGCGCCCTGATCATCGTCGGCAACAAGCGGCTGCTCAACCTCGACGCGCTGCGGCGCATGGGGCGCGTGGTGGAGCTGAAGGCAAAGGATATTTGCAAATGATAAAAAACCGCAAAAGAATGGCACGTTTCTTGTACGACTAAAGTAAAAGAGCTATTTTTGCAACCAACATTATTTAATTCAACCACTATGGAATTACAAGACTTAGAGAAAATCGTCACTGAGCGTCAAGGTGCCTTATCGGCCGCCTTCCCTGCCCTTATGCGTAAAGTATATGTATGGATGACGCTCGCCTTGGTCATCACAGGCATCTGCGCCTACGGCGTAGCCACGAGTCCGGCCCTAATGCAGATGGTCTACGGCAACAAAGCCGCCATCTGGGTGCTGTTCATCGCTGAGATAGGCCTCGTGTTCTACACCACCGCACGCATCAACCGTCTCTCGCTGAGCACGGCCACGACGCTGTTTATCATCTATTCGGCGCTCAATGGCGTCACGCTGTCAGCCATCTTCGTGGTCTATACCACGGCATCCATCGCCAAGGTGTTCTTCATTACCGCCGGCACCTTCGCCGCGATGGCCCTCATCGGCTACACCACGAAGAAGGACCTCACGCGCTTCGGCGGCATCGCCTTCATGCTGCTCATCGGCCTCATCATCGCCACGGTGGTGAATATGTTCGTACAGAGCACGATGCTCGACCTCATCCTCAGCTACATCGGCGTGGCCCTGTTCGTCGGCCTCACCGCATGGGACAGCCAGCAGATCAAGCGCGCACTGGCCATGCAGCCCGACATGAGTGAGAGCTCGCAGAAGGTGGCCCTGCTCGGCGCACTGACCCTCTACCTCGACTTCATCAACCTCTTCCTCTATCTGCTGAGAATCTTCGGCAGAAGCGACAACTAAGCTTTGAAGGGGCGCCGTCGATGGCGCCGAGATAAAACCAAATGGGCATCCGTGTAACGATTCGTCGTCACGGATGCCCTTTTTTATTAGGAAAATACCCGACAAAATCGTGTTATGGATTTTGCGCATTCCAGCAATGAAAACACGGCTAAATTTACATTACCCCATTGCCGCAGCCCACTACAGTCCCCCTCATCGCCCTTTTTGCAAGGTTTATGCAAAATTTCGGGGCATTGCGCGACAAGTCATCCTTTAAATCGATACAATTTTGAGCGATATTACTTTTAAATCATCAATAAATTCAAATATTAACATAAGTTTTTGCAATATTCCTTGTAAGAACTAAAATAATATGCTAATTTTGCACTCGCAATGGCATAATTATTCAGTATGAAGATTAAGACACGACGATTAGAAACGATTAAACAGCTCATCTCATCGCAGCAACTGGGCAGTCAGGCCGACCTGCTGCGCGAGTTGCGCAAAGAGGGCTATTTCCTCACGCAGGCCACACTGAGCCGTGACCTCAAGCAGTTGAAGGTGGCAAAAGCCGCTACGATGGGCGGACAATACATCTATGTGCTGCCCAACGAGACGATGTACCACCGGGTACACACGCCGCGCAAGTCGACCGAAGTCAGATACGGCATGGGCTTTCAGAGCATCAAGTTCTCGGGCAACATCGGTGTCATCCACACCAATCCCGGCTACGCGAGCAGTCTTGCCTTCAACATTGACAACGACGACATTCCCGAGATATTGGGAACCATTGCAGGCGACGACACCATATTTATCGCCATTGCCGACGGCGCCGACCACAACGCCATCAGCGAGCGCATCAAAAGCATCATCAGTTTATAACTATTTAGCTTTATGAGTCAAGTAGACGTCATGGTGGCCAACGAGAGCCACATCAAGTACGTTGACACTATCTTAAAAACCATTGCCGACGCGGCGAAGGTGCGCGGCACGGGTATCGCCAAGCGCTCACCCGAATACGTCGCCACGAAGATGCGCGAGGCCAAAGCCGTCATCGCGCTCGACGGCGACACGTTCGCAGGCTTCAGCTACATCGAGACCTGGGGCAACAAGCACTACGTCACCACGTCGGGCCTCATCGTCCATCCCAATTATCGCGGCATCGGTCTGGCCAAACGCATCAAGGCGATGACCTTCACCCTGGCCCGACTGCGATGGCCCCACGCCAAGATATTCTCATTGACCAGCGGTTCGGCCGTAATGAAGATGAACACCCAACTGGGCTATCTGCCCGTCACCTTCAACGACCTCACCGACGACGAGGCCTTCTGGCGCGGCTGCGAGGGCTGCATCAACCACGACATCCTCGTGCGCACAGGCCGGCAGTACTGCATCTGCACCGCCATGCTCTTCGACCCCGAGGAGCATCTGCCCGCACGCATCCCCAAGGATGTCATGGAGCGCATCCGCCGCATCGACGGCAAGGAATAACGCCTCAACCCACACATCAAACATCATTCACCTTATTTTATACAGCTTATGAAAAAGAAAGTAGTGGTCGCCTTCAGTGGCGGACTTGACACCTCATACACCGTGATGAAACTCAACCAGGAGGGTTGGGAAGTTTATGCCGCATGCGCCAACACCGGCGGCTTCAGCCCCGCGCAGTTGGCCAAGAACGAGGAGAACGCCTACAAACTGGGCGCCCACCAATACGTGACGCTCGACGTGACGCAGGAGTACTACGCCAAGAGCCTGAAATACATGATTTTCGGCAACGTGCTGCGCAACAACTGCTACCCCATTTCAGTATCGTCGGAGCGCATCTTCCAGGCCATCGCCATTGCCCGCTATGCCAAGGAGATTGGTGCCGACGCCATTGCCCACGGTTCGACCGGTGCGGGCAACGACCAGATTCGTTTCGACATGACGTTCCAGGTGCTGGCGCCGGGCATCGACATCATCACCCTCACCCGCGACAAGGAACTGTCGCGTAAGGAGGAGGTCGACTACCTCAACGCGCATGGTTTCTTCGCCGACTTCACCAAACTGAAGTACAGCTACAACGTCGGCATCTGGGGCACGAGCATCTGCGGCGGTGAGCTTCTCGACCCGACGCAGGGTCTGCCCGAGAGCGCTTACCTGAAGCATGTCACCGCCAAGGAGCCGGAGGCCGAGCTGCGCATCACGTTCAAACAGGGTGAGATCGACGCCGTCAACGGCGAGCATTTCGACGATAAGGTGAAGGCCATACAAAAGATTGAGGCGATCGGCGCCAGCTACGCCATCGGACGCGACTGCAACGTCGGCGACACCATCATCGGCATCAAGGGCCGCGTGGGCTTCGAGGCCGCAGCGCCCAAGCTCATCATCGAGGCTCACCGGTTGCTGGAGAAGTCGACGCTGAGCAAATGGCAACAGTACTGGAAGGACCAGATTGCCAACTGGTACGGCATGTTCCTCCACGAGAGTCAGTATCTGGAGCCCGTGATGCCCGACATGGAGGCCTTCCTCGAGAGCTCGCAGCGCCACGTCAACGGCACCGCCATCCTCCATCTGCGCCCCTACTGCGTGCAGACCGTCGGCGTCGACTCGCCCGACGACCTCACCAAGTCGAAGCTCGGCGAGTATGGTGAGATGAACCACGGCTGGACCGCGCAGGACGCCAAGGGATTCATCAAACTGCTCAGCATGCCGCTGAAGGTGTATTACGGCACCCATCCCGACGAGCAAAGATAAACCTTATTCTATTGTTGAATATTCATTCCTATGACAAACAAAAGGTTAACACGCTCTAACGAAAAGTGGCTCGCCGGCGTCTGCGGCGGCATCGCCAATTACTTCGGCTGGGACCCGGCCATCGTCCGGCTGGTGTGGCTGTTGCTCACCCTGTGTACAGTAGGTTTCCCCGGCATCACCGCCTACATCATCCTGTGGATATGTATGCCCCAAGCCACCAATTACCCCCAACCCTAACAACTGACTGATTATGATAAGAGTAGGAATATTCGGAGCCGCCGGCTATACGGGTGGCGAACTCATCCGGTTGTTGGTCAACCACCCGCAGGCCACCATCGCCTTTGCCAACAGCGAGAGCCATGCGGGCGACGACGTGACGGCCGTCCACGAGGGTCTCTACGGTGACACCGACCTGAAGTTCACCGCCGACATGCCGTTCGACGACGTCGACGTGGTGTTCTTCTGCTTCGGTCATGGCAAGAGTGAGGCGTTTATGCAGGCCCACGACATCCCCGAACGGGTGAAGATCATCGACCTGGCGCAGGACTTCCGTCTGGCGCCCGACGAGGTGGTGGCCACGCAGCATCCGACAGCCAAGCGCCACGACTTCGTCTATGGCCTGCCCGAAATCAACCGCAGCCGCATCGCCAAGGCGCAGCATGTGGCCAACCCCGGCTGCTTCGCCACGTGCATCCAGCTCGGACTGCTGCCCGCCGCCAAGATGGGACTGCTCCAGGGCGACGTCAGCGTCAACGCCATCACGGGGTCGACCGGCGCCGGCGTCAAGCCCGGTGCGACGACCCATTTCTCGTGGCGCAACAACAACATGAGCATCTACAAGGCTTTCCGCCATCAGCATGTGCCCGAGATTTGCCAGAGCCTCGCGCAGGTGCAGGGTGCGTTCAGCGGCAGCCTCGACTTCATTCCCTACCGCGGTGACTTCGCGCGCGGCATCTTCGCCACTGAGGTGGTGCACACCGACGCCGGTCTCGACACCATCGTCGAGGGCTACAAGGCGTTCTACCGCGATGCGCCGTTCACCCACTACGTCGACCAGCCGCTCGACCTGAAACAGGTGGTCAACACCAATAAGGCGCTCATCCACTGCGACAAGGAGGGCGACAAGTTGCTCATCACGTCGTGTATTGACAACCTGCTCAAGGGCGCTGTAGGTCAGGCCGTGGAGAACATGAACCTGATGTTCGGCATCGACGAGACGGCCGGCTTGCGTCTCAAGGCCTCAGCATTCTAACCCCAAGGCCTCAGCATTCAGACTATCAGCTTATCAGCAAAGGAAAATTCAATCACATGGAACTATTCAAAGTATTCTCTTTATTCGACGTCAACATTGTCCGCGGCCGTGGTGCCCACGTCTGGGACGACAAGGGGCAGGAGTATCTCGACTTCTACGGTGGCCACGCCGTCATCAGCATCGGCCACTGCCATCCCCACTATACACAGCGCGTTACGCAGCAGCTCAATGAGCTTTGCTTCTATTCCAACAGCGTCATCAACCGCTTGCAGGAGCAGTTGGCCGAGCGATTGGGTAAGATCAGCGGCTACGACGACTACCAGCTCTTCCTCATCAACAGCGGCGCCGAGGCCAATGAGAATGCACTCAAGCTGGCCAGCTTCCACAACGGCCGGTCGCGCGTGCTGGCGGCGAGCCACTCCTTCCACGGCCGCACATCGCTGGCTGTGGAGGTGACCGACAACAAGAAGATTGTGGCGCCCATCAACGACAACCACCACGTCACCTTCCTGCCGATGAACGACCTCGAGGCGTGGCGGCGGGAGTTGGCCAAGGGTGATGTCTGCGCCTGCATCCTGGAGTGCATCCAGGGCATCGGCGGCTGCGTCATGGCTACGCCCGAGTTTGCGCAGGGATTGGCCGAGGCCTGCAAACAATACGGTACGGTGCTCATCTGTGACGAGATACAGTGCGGCTACGGCCGTAGCGGTAAATTCTTCGCCCACCAGTGGCTCGGCATCCGCCCCGACCTCATCACCGTGGCCAAGGGCATCGCCAACGGCTATCCGATGGGCGGACTGCTCATCTCACCCGCCTTCAAGCCCGTCATCGGCATGCTCGGTACGACGTTCGGCGGCAACCATCTGGGCTGCGCCGCTGCCTTGGCCGTTCTCGATGTGTTCGAGGATGAGCATCTCATTGACAACGCCAACACCGTCGGCACCTATCTCATCGAACAACTGCGCAACCTGCAGGCCACACAGCCGCATATCAAGGAGGTGCGCGGCCGCGGCCTCATGGTGGGCGTCGTGATGGATATTCCCCACAAGGACGTGCGCCAGCGGCTCATCCACGAGCAGCACGTCTTCACCGGATGCGCCGGCACCAACATCCTCCGCATCCTGCCGCCGCTCATCATCACCAAGGCCGATGTCGACGACTTCATCTTCCGTCTCAGCAAAGTGCTGAAAACCATGTAATATCCTCAGAACATGAAAATAGCAATTATCGGAGCTGGCGAGATGGGTGGTGCCTTCGCCACCGGTCTGCTGAAGAGCAGTCTGTTTCAACCCAGCGATATAACGGTGTCCAATCCTCATGATGGCAAACTGAAGCCATTCATGCAGCAGGGCGCCAGCGTCACCACCGACAACAAGATTGCCGTGGAAGGCGCCGACGTGGTCGTCATCGTGGTCAAGCCGAAGGTGGTGAAGACCGTCATCGATGAACTCAAGCCCGTACTCAACTATGAGAAGCAGATTGTAGTGAATATGGCCGCGTCGATCTCGCTGTCTCAGCTGAAGGAATGGCTGCAGAAAGAGGGCGAGACACCGAGTCTGTTTCAGGCCATGCCCAACATCGGCATCGCCGAGCGGCAGTCGATGACCTTCCTCGTGCCCGACGATGCCTCCGGCAAAGACGTGAAGACGGTCAAGGCCATCTTCGACGACCTGGGCCAGACCATGGTTACCGATGAGTCGCTGCTCACGGCCGGCAACGCGCTGGCCGGATGCGGCATCGCTTTCGTGATGCGCTACGTGCGCGCCGCCTCCGAGGCCGGCGTCGAACTGGGACTGAAGGCCGACACGGCCAAAGACATCGTGCTGCAGACCATGAAAGGTGCAGTGGCCCTGCTGGAGGGGTCGGGCAATAATCCTGAGACCGAGATTGACAAAGTGACGACGCCCGGCGGACTGACCATCAAAGGACTGAACACGATGGAGCGCAACGGCTTCTCCAACGCCGTCATCGAGGGCATCAAAGCCGCGAGGAAGTAAGACGTGAAGCAGCGTATCGTCATCAAGATTGGCTCCAACGTCTTGACCCGACCCGACGGCAAGGTCAACGTCACACGGCTGTCGGCGCTCGTCGACCAAGTGGTGTCGCTGCGGCGGCAGGACTGCGAGGTACTGCTGGTCTCGTCGGGCGCCATGGCCTGCGGACGGGGTGAGCTGAAACCCTCGCGTAAGCTCGACAGCGTGGCGCAGCGCCAGTTGTTCTCGGCCATCGGGCAGGTGAAGCTCATGGGGCTTTACTACGACCTCTTCCGCGAGTACGGCGTCAGCGTCGGGCAGGTGCTGACCATGAAGGAGAACTTCTCCACCCGCGCCGAATACCTCAACCAGCGGTCGTGCCTGAGCGTCATGCTCCGCAGCGGCATTGTGCCGATTATCAACGAGAACGACACCGTGAGCGTCACCGAACTGATGTTCACCGACAACGATGAGCTGGCGGGCCTCGTAGCCACGATGATGGATGCGCAGACGCTCGTCATCCTGTCGAATATCGACGGCATCTACAACGGAAACCCGCAGGACCGCGATACGCGCCTCATCCCCACGGTGGCTTACGGCGACGATGTCAACCAATATGTGCAGGCCACGAAGAGCGGCTTCGGCCGCGGCGGTATGAAGACCAAAGCCCACATCGCCATGAAGGTGGCCGAAGAGGGCATCAAGGTCATCATCGCCAACGGTCAGCGCGACAACATCCTCACCGACTTGCTCACCCGCCCTGGCGAGGTGCCCCACACGGTGTTCGAGCCCAATCCCAACCGCGCGTCGGGCATCAAGAAATGGATTGCCCACAGCGAGAGTTTCTCCAAGGGTCGCGTGTGTATCAACGCCCAAGCCGAGCAGGCGCTGCGTGGCGACCGCCCCGTGAGTCTGCTGCCCGTCGGCGTTACGGCCGTCGAGGGCGACTTCGAGGAGGGCGACATCATCGATGTGGTCAATCCTGAGGGCCAGACCATCGCCGTCGGCCGCAGCGCCTACAGCGCCTCGGCAGCGCGTCAGGTCATCGGCCAGCACGACGTCAAGCCCATCATCCACTACGACTACCTCTTTATGGAGTAGCGCCGCCCCCATCCACCCCATAATCCCCATCCACCCCATAAAACCCATCCACCCCATAAAACCCATCCACCCCATAAAACCCATTCCCCATCCCCCATGCTCCCCCTATTCCTCTCCGCCAAACAAGCCAGCCACAGTCTGCAGCTCCTCACCGACGCCCAGCGCAACACGGTGCTGCAAGCCGTAGCCGACGCTATCATCGCCCACACCGACGACCTGCTCGCCGCCAACGCCACCGACTTGGCGCGCATGGACAAGGCCAACCCGATGTACGACCGGCTGTTGCTCAACGCCGACCGACTACAGGGCATCGCCGACGACATGCGTCATGTGGCCACGCTACCCTCGCCGCTCGGCCGCACGCTGAAGGAGAAGACGCTGCCCAACGGCCTCCATCTGAGGCGGGTGAGTGTGCCGTTCGGCGTCATAGGCATGATCTATGAGGCGCGGCCCAACGTCACCTTCGACGTGTTCTCGCTGTGCTTCAAGAGTGGCAACGCCTGCGTGTTGAAAGGTGGAAAAGACGCCGAAGCATCGTGTCGGGCGGGCGTCAGCCTTATCAAGGAGGTGCTGCGCCAACAGGGCATCGACCCTTCGGCCATCGAACTGCTGCCGTTCACGCATGAGGCAACGGGTGAGATGCTCACCGCCGTGGACTACATCGACCTCTGCATTCCCCGTGGCGGCAAGCGGCTGATACAGTTTGTCCGCGACAACGCCAAAGTGCCGGTCATCGAGACGGGCGCCGGTGTGGTGCACTGTTACTTCGACCAGGACGGCGACCTCGACATGGGGCGCCGCATCATCCTCAACGCCAAGACGCGGCGCCCCAGCGTCTGCAACGCGCTCGACTGCATCATCATCCACGCCTCGCGCCTCGCCGACCTGCCCGCACTCGTCGCGCCATTGGGCGAGAAGGGTGTCCGGCTCCATGCCGATGAGCGCGCCTACCAGGCCCTCATCGGCCGCTACCCATCAGCCCCATCCACCCCATCAGCCCCATCCGACCCATTCACCCCATCCACCCCATCCACCCCATCCACCCCATCCACCCCATCCACCCTGCTCCTCCCCGTCAAGTCCGACGATGTTTGGAATACGGAGTGGCTGAGCCTGCAGGCCGGCGTGAAGACCGTTAACAGCCTCGACGAAGCGCTCCAACACATCGCCACCTACGGCAGTGGGCACAGCGAGAGCATCGTCACCAACAACCGTGAGAGCGCCAAGAAGTTTGAGGCAATGGTCGATGCAGCCTGCGTCTATGTCAATGCCCCGACAAGCTTCACCGACGGTGCGCAGTTCGGTCTGGGCGCGGAGATAGGCATCTCCACGCAGAAGCTCGGTGCCCGCGGCCCCATGGCCTTAGAGGAAATCACCACTTACAAATGGCTGATTGAAGGCAATGGGCAGATAAGAAGTTAGTTCTGGCTCTGAGCCCCCATCCACCCCATTCACCCCATAAAACCCATTCACCCCATAAAACCCATCCACCCCATTAACCCCATTAACCCCATAAAACCCATCATCAAATATGCACACCTTTTTCAACGTACAAGACATCGGCGACCTTAACAAGGCCCTGCAAGAAGCCGAGGAAGTGAAAGCCAACCGCTTTGCCTACCAGCAGTTAGGCAAGAACAAAACACTGCTGATGATATTCTTCAACAACTCGCTACGCACGCGGCTGTCGACGCAGAAGGCAGCAATGAACCTCGGCATGAACGTCATCGTGCTCGACGTCAATGCCGGCGCCTGGAAGCTCGAGACCGAGCGCGGCGTCATCATGGACGGCGACAAGAGCGAACATCTGCTCGAGGCCATCCCCGTGATGGGCTGCTACTGCGACATCATCGCCGTACGCTCGTTTGCCGGACTGAAGGACCGCGACTACGACTACGCCGAGACCATTGTCAACCAGTTTGTGAAGTACTCCGGCCGCCCCGTCGTTGCGATGGAGACCGCCACCGTGCACCCGCTGCAGGCCTTTGCCGACCTCATCACCATCCACGAGAAATGGACGGAGCTGCAAGCCAACCCCGCCACCAAACGCACCCACGACCGCCCGAAGGTGGTGATGACCTGGGCGCCCCACTGCCGCGCACTGCCTCAGGCCGTGCCCAACAGCTTCGCGCAGTGGATGGTGAGGGCTGATGTCGACTTCGTCATCACTCAACCCGAGGGCTATGAGCTCGACCCGAAGTTCTCGGCAGGCGCCAAGATTGAATACAACCAGCACAAAGCGCTGCTTGGCGCCGACTTCGTCTACGCCAAGAACTGGAGCTGTCCGGGTGCCCTGCACCAAAAGGACTACGGTAAGATTCTATCGAAAGAAATGTCGTGGACCGTCGACAGCGAACACATGTCGTGGACCAACGACGGTTATTTCATGCACTGTCTGCCCGTACGCCGCGGCCTCATCGTGACCGACGACGTGATAGAGAGCAGCCACAGCCTCGTCATCCCCGAGGCCGCCAACCGCGAGATCTCGGCCGAGGTAGTGCTGAAAAGAGTGCTGGAAGAGTTAGGAGTTAGGAGTTAGAAATTAGGAGTCAAACAACCCTCGTGGAGGAGTTTGGCTCCTTACATTTCCCTGTTTGCCCAATTCTCAACCTCTAACCCCGGAATGGACTTAAAATGCTTTACATTCTCCGTTACCAATATCAAGTGATAATGAATTGCGGTAGCGGCGATCAGTAAGTCAAAGTTCTCTACTGTGCGACCCTGTCTTGATAATTCATCCCTCAACTTGGCATAATCATCTATGCATTCAGAGATAGTATGAAGACAGAAGTTATTCATCCATAGATTCCACATCCTTTGCTTCCCTGCTTCTGACGCTCAGGATATCATGTTCCAATGTATCATCCATGTCCTCATTAGCCCAGCAGCCATCCAGCTGGCGAAGTACGTCATCGGCCTTGGAAGACACAGAGCTCTGCTTGGTTGACTCCAATAACTTTTGGGAGAGCCACCGCTTGTTATTAGCTGTCAAGGATAATCCAGAAAGATAATCCCATAGATTGTTCAATGATGCTACATTCATAATTTTAACTCCTTATTATCTAAACACCCGCACCACCGGACCGTCGTAGGTCGGGATGGTGACGGTGACAGCATCGCCTGCACGCAGCCCCGAGACGGGGATGCTG
The DNA here is from genome assembly GCA_900315835.1 of uncultured Prevotella sp. GTDB lineage: Bacteria > Bacteroidota > Bacteroidia > Bacteroidales > Bacteroidaceae > Prevotella. Next base: position 8,447 of record ONAR01000038.1, on the reverse strand, counting down.
ACGTAGACGGTGCTTTTATAATACTCAGGCACGCCACCCTGGTCGTGGCAGAAACGGAGATAGAACATGCGGTTGCCGTTTCCGTCGGTTGTGATGGTGTCGCATATCATGCCGATGGTCTGCCGTGCACCATCGGACTCCGGTTCACCGGTCATCAACGCGAGCCCGAGGTTGATATACCGCTTGTTGCTGCTTTGCCACGCGCTTTGAAACACCACGGGATCGCGGAGCAGCGACAGCGAATCATCGCCCATGTGAGGCGTCAGCACATAGACTAATGCCGCATTGACCGGCTCGACGCGTAGGGGCTCCGTAGACGAAGCAGCCGGTGACGAAGCAGATGACGAGCCCGAAGCCGAAGAGACTCCTGAAGCAGTCGAGGCCGGCGTCACCCCATCAGCGGGCTGGAGGTTGTAATACAGCAACGTGCGGTAGACGGAGTCGGGCTTTGCGGCCCATGCCCGCTGCAGGGTTGAGGTGAACACCAGACTGTCGCCATCGTCGGTGATAGCCGACCACAGCGCACCGTTGCCGTCGGTGTAAGCCTCGGCAAAGTCAGTACGGAGGTAGGAATAGCGGGAGTCGCCGGTATCATAGGCGTTGTGGCTGCATGCCGACATCAACAGGGCAATGCACGCCACACCACACAACCGGAGAAAGAAACCCGTCCTACCCACGAGCCTACTTCATAAAGTTGAACTTACTGAAGAACGCCTTCCAGCGGCCGCCACCTTCCGTGGCAGTGAGGTAGTTCTTCGTCGGATAAGCATAGATGGTGAGCAGACACTTCCTGAGGAAGCGCTCATCCTTATGCTCAATATCAATCAGGGCCAGCCGACTGGCGATATAATCGGCAAACTCCTTATATTCCTCCTGCGTGTAATGGTCCTCATAGACGCGCGTATCCTGTATCATATCCAGCGCCGCATAGTTCTGCGGATAAAGGCGATAGTTGCGGTGGATCTCGCTGTCGATATGTGCGGCAATCTCGTCAAAGACCTTGTTGCGCGGCTGATCGAGGTCAACGGTCTGCAGCCACTCGTCAATGCATGGGGCGCAATGGTAGTGGATGTGACCCTTATAGCCCTTGATGCCCGTCTGCATGCTCTCCATATCGTCGCCCGCCGTCTTCTTCCAGAAAGGCACATCGCGGCGGAGCTGATACTCACGCGCCTTCAGATAGTCGCACGGATCGTACTGGTAAGAGATAGACAGCGGCACAATATGCAGCTGCGTCAGTCGGTCGACGACGGTGCCCTCGCCACCCATACACATCATCTTCAGGATGGCGGGCTGCGTCAGATCGTTGGAGTTCTTTGCCCTACCCTGCCGCTGTGCAATCCAGACATTGTCGTGTTTCTGCGAGAGAACGAAGTGGATGTACTCCGACATGCGCTTGCTGGCCCGCAACATCTCCGACGAGCGCAAGGCGCGCTCCACGGTGAAGGCCTTGCAGATGCGCACCAGCTCCTTCACCCACACCTGCGACAGCAAGTTGTCGCCGATGGCAATCTCACACGTCGTCGGGAAGCCGACGTCAAGCAACAGCTTGCTCAGGAAGGCCGAGTCGAGTACGATATCGCGGTGGTTACTGACAAAGGTGTAGCGGTTCTTGATACTGATGTCCGTGGCGTCGATGTCGATGCCAAGGCTCTCCTTATGGATGATATCCATAAGCACGGGATAGCAGAAAGCCCGTTGGAAGTCAACATTCGTCTTGCAGGCACGCATCTTCTGCGTCAGCTGCTCCATGGGAACACCCGGGAACAGACCGGCCAGCACCTGCTGAAGCACAGGCTCGTGCAGCAAACGGTCGTAAGCCTGCTGCAACTCCTCAGGCTCATAAGGCCTGATAGGGTCAAACTCTGAAGGAACTTTCATAATTGCTTGCTTTAATACTTTTATCGGTTTACGTCGGGAACGGTGCCTGTTGACGGCCCTTCGGCAATGACAACCTTCACGCCGCGAGCCTCAATCTGGCGGCGCATGTCTGCGTCTATCTTGTTATCGGTGATAATCATATCCACGTCCCCGATATTGCATATCTTTGCAAACCCTCTCTTGCCGAACTTACTGCTATCGGCCAAGACGATGGTTTTAACGGAAGCCTGCATCATCACCCGTTCCAAATCGGCCCGCCGAATGTCTGAGGTGGAGATGCCGAAGTCGGGGTCGATGCCCTCAGCGCCGAGAAAGAACTTGCTGAATGAGCAACTCCTCAAGGTGTGCTCGCTGCTCGTTCCAACCACTGAGAGGCTGTCGGGCATCACTTGTCCGCCAAGCTGGAAGATGTCCACGTTGTCGTAGGCGGCCAACAGCTCGGTGACACGCAGCGACGAAGACACCACGGTGAGCTTGCCTGCAGGCTTAATATTCTGAGCCAATGCCTGAACGGTAGCACCCGCCCCCAACGCGATGGAGTCGCACAGCTCAATAAGTTTTGCCGCCTCAGCACCGATACACAACTTCTCCTGTGTACCGCTGAAGTCATTGCCTGACGCCGGGCGACTACTGACAAAGGGATTGAGCAAAATAGCCTTGCCATGACTGCGATACAACTTCCCCTTGTGTTCCAACTCTGTGAGATCCTTGCGAATGGTTACTTCCGACACGCAGAGCACGGTAGCCAATTCGGAGACCTGCACAGTACCTGTCTTCATTAAGTTATCAAGGATGGCGATTTGACGTTCCTCTTTAGTCATTAAAGTATAATTTAGGTAAATAAATTCTGATACAAAGATATTGTGTTTTTCAACATTATGTGCTTTTATCGCGTTTTTTAAGGTATAATTAACAACTCGCCCTTTCGCTTTTAACACATCGAAATACGACAGCCGCCCTTGCGTAAGGCTTCGGCCCAAACAAGGCGGGAAGAGTTGTTGAACGCAACACGGCTATGAGGTATGAAAAAGATGTTAATATCAACTGATAACGATGGAGGTTTCAAAAGAAAGCGCTAACTTCGCGGTAATGAATAAACACAACTTCAAAACAATGCATTCTAATTCTATTACGCTCCATCACATTGGCTGCCATATCGGCCGTCTGTTGTTATCCACCATCGCCTGCATGGCCTTCACCACTGCCGTCGCCCAGACGCAGGTCATCGCCCACCGCGGCTACTGGGACACCACGGGCAGCGCGCAAAACTCGCTCACCTCACTGCGACTGGCCGATAAGATTGGCTGCTACGGCTCCGAATTTGACGTCCATCTGACGAGCGACCACCAGATTGTAGTGTTCCACGACGACTACGTTCATGGTCTGCCAATCCAGAAGACCGACTACAAGACGCTTAAGAAATATCCGCTGCGCAACGGCGAGACCATCCCCGCCCTTGCCAAGTACCTCGACGCCGCCAAGGGCCTTACCACGCGCCTCATCCTCGAAATCAAGCGGCAATACAGCCAAAGCCACGAGGACAGCCTTGTCGACGCCACGGTAGCGATGGTCAAAGCCAAAGGCCTCGCCGACCGCACCGAATACATCTCATTCAGCAAGAACGCCTGCCTGCGGTTGCGTCAGCTATGCCCCGACGCCAAGATTGCCTTTCTCGGCGGCGACTGGGACCCGCAGACCTCGAAGGATAAGGGCATGACGGGCATCGACTACGACCAGACAGTGCTCGCCCGCCATATCGAATGGATCAAGGAATGCCACGACCTCGGCCTCACCGTCAACGTTTGGACGGTCAACGACCTCAATGCCATCAACGACTGGATCCACGCCGGTGTCGACTTCATCACGACCAACAGGCCGGTAGAGGCCCTGAAACTGGCGGGAAATTGATGCTCCGCCAGTTCCATTAACCCCATTAACCCCATCAGCCCCATAAAACCCATAAAACCCATCAGCCCCACAGGCCTCATCATCAGAACTGATTCTCCACGATGTCAGTCAGCACGTCGGTGATATTGAGACCGGCGGCGCGCACCTGCTGGGGAATGAAGCTCGTGGCTGTCATACCCGGCGTGGTGTTGATTTCGAGCATGTTCACCTTATCGTTGCCCTGCGCATCCTTGGTGATGATATAGTCGATGCGGATGATGCCGTTGGCGTGGAGGATATCATAAATACGGCTTGTCTCAGCGGCCACGACCTTTGCCGTCTCATCGCTGAGGCGGGCCGGCGTAATCTCCTGAACCTTACCGTTGTACTTCGCGTCGTAGTCGAAGAACTCATCCTGCGACACCACCTCGGTGGCGGGCAGCACTACGGTCTTCTCCTTTGTCTTATAGATGCCCTGCGAAATCTCCGTACCCTTGAGGTAAGACTCCACCATGGCCTCTTCCGATTCCATGAACGCCACACGCAGGGCGGGCGCCAGCTGGTCGGCATTCTTCACCTTACTCACACCGAAGCTCGAGCCGTCGGCGGCCGGCTTCACAAAGCAGGGCATGCCCAGGCGCTTCTCGATGGCAGCGGCGTCATAGTCCTCACCGCGGCGCAGCAGAATGCTGTCGGCCACATTGACGCCGAAGCCACGCAGGTAGTTGTTCAGCACAAACTTATCAAAAGTCATGGCCTCCACCAGCACGCCACTCGTCGAATAAGGCAGGTGGATGAGGTCGAAGTAGCCCTGCATCATACCGTTCTCACCGGGCTGACCGTGGATGGTAATGTAGGCGTAGTCGAATACCACGGCTTTACCGTCGGGGCCGACAAAGGAGAAGTCAGCCTTATCGATGGGCGCCACCTGACCGTTCTCGAAGCTGACGTGCCAGTTGGTGCCTTTGATGTCTACGATATAGATGTTGTAACGTTCCTTGTCGAAGAAGGAATAAAGTCCTTGAGCCGAGCGCATCGATACGTCGTGCTCGGATGAGTCGCCACCGCAAACGATGGCGATGTTGCGCTTTAAATTTTTCATAACTATCTTATAAATTACTCTTTCCGTTGATATATTGCCGCCACTTGGCGATGAGGCCGCCGAAGTCATCGGGCCACTGCGAGTCGAAGTCCATCTGCTCGCCCGTGCGTGGGTGTACGAAGCCGAGCGTCTTGGCATGCAGGGCCTGACGCGGACAGATGGCGAGGCAGTTGTGGATGAATGCCTTATAGGTGCTGCTGCGCTGGCCCCAGAGTATCTCAGTGCCGCCATAGCGCTCATCGCCGAACAGCGGGTGACCGATGGCCTTCATGTGGGCACGTATCTGATGGGTGCGCCCCGTCTCCAACACGCATTCCACCAGAGTGGTATAGCCGAAGCGCTCCAGCACGCGCCAGTGGGTGACGGCCGGTTTGCCGATACCCGAGTCGGGCGCCACCACCTTCATACGCAGGCGGTCCTTCGGGTCGCGGGTGATATTACCCTCGATGCGGCCGGTGTCCTCGGCGAGGTTGCCCCACACCAGGGCGTTGTAGGCGCGGTGGGTGGTCTTGTTGAAGAACTGCTTGCCGAGCGACGTCTTGGCGTCGGCCGTCTTGGCGATGACGAGCAGTCCGCTCGTGTCCTTATCAATGCGGTGCACCAGCCCCACAGCAGGGTCGTTGGCGTCGAAGCTCGCAAGGTTGCGCAGATGCCAGGCCACGGCGTTGATGAGCGTACCACTGAAGTTGCCCGCGCCGGGATGCACCACCATGCCGGCCCGCTTGTTGACCACCATCACGTCGTCGTCCTCGTAGACGATGTCAAGGGGAATATCCTCGGGCAGAATGGTGGAGTCGTGCTTCGGGTGGTCGAGCATCAGCGTGATGACGTCGAGCGGCCGTATCTTGTAGTTGCTCTTCACGGGCTTGCCGTTGACCTGGATACATCCCGCTGCAGCCGCCGTCTGAATGCGGTTGCGCGACGAGTGCTGCATGTGCTCGGCCAGGTATTTGTCGATGCGCACCGACTGCTGTCCCGCATCCACGGTGATGCGCCAGTGCTCATATTGCCCGGCCTTGTCGGGTTCAGCAGCCTCGGCGAGGCCGACGAGCAGGTCATCGTCAAAGTCAGTATCGTTGTTGCTCATGCGTTGGGTTATTCTGCGTTAAGTTGTTCACCATGCTGCGGCTCAGTTTCCTGATCGGGCCCCGTCACCTCTTGGAACTCGTCGACATCGCCGCCGTCGGTCTCCTCAAACTCCGGCTCGACGTAGTCGACCGAGTCGCTGGCGTCGCGCTGGCCGTTGCCCACCTGGATGATGAGCGTCGACTCCACGCTAATCTTGTCGCCGCTGGCCACGTGATGGCCGTTGACGAGAATGCCGTACACCCAGTCTTTCTCACCGGGTATTGACTGCACCGGTCCGAGCTTGAAGCCCATGGCCGTAAGCTTGGCCATCGCCTCGCGCAACGAACAGTTGTCGATGACGTCGGGCAGGGTGATGGTCGGCATCTTTGTGGCGTTGATGGTAACGTAGATGACGTGGCCTGACTTCACCGGTTCACCGGGGGCAGGCGACTGCTCCAATATAGTGCCGGGGGGCAGCGACTTCACGTAGCCGGTGTCGGTCACCTGCAGGTCGAGGTTCAGGGCGTCGGTCGTTGCCACAGCGCTGGCCAGTGACTTATGCACGAGGTTGGGGATGGGTATCGACTCGCCGTGATGGGTGTAGAGGGCAAGGGCGTATTTGATGCCAACCAACAACAAGACAATCACGCAGACCATAGCCAGCAGATTGCCCCACAGCATCTTACTCTTGAACTTCCCTATAAACTCTGATATTGTCATTGGCGCTATTTTCGGCAAAGGTAATGCAAAAAGGCTGGAAAGCAAAGTTTTTAGCCGACTTTTTTGGCGCAGCAGATAAAGTTTGTGGAGCTGTATGCCACCGGTGGCAGTGTGCGGGGATAATGCCATACCAAGGGTTGGTGGCCGGCACCAGGCCGGCCACTACACTGCTACCAAGGTCGCATACCTCCACGGACTTTATCCGCTGCGCCGGGGAAGCCGCACAAAAGCAGCGCGCCTCAAGGCCTCACGCCCTCAGCCACTCCTCCATCATCCTGAGATAGGCTGCCGTCTGCTCGGTGAACACCATGTGGCGCGCGCCGTAGAAGAGCCGCCAGCGGGCCTGGGGAATGCGGTCGTACATTGTCTTGGCTATATAGGGCGTGCAGAGGTCGTCGGTGCCGCTGACGATGAGCGCCGGACAGGCTATCTCCCGCAGCCGGTCTGTATAGTTGAAGTCGCGCAGCGTGCCTGTCGGCGTGTATTCGTTGGGGCCCCATCCCACGAGATAGGCCTCGTCGCCCAAGCGTTTCTTCCGGCTCATGCACTCGGGCGTGTCGGAGGTGATGACAAACTCATGGCGGGCCACGAAGTGGCCGTTGGCGCGCAGGTAGGCTTCCGACTGATAGTCGCCGGTGGCCTCAGCCTCAGCGATGGCCCGCTGGTCCTCCTCGCTCATATAGGTGATGAGGCGGTGCTGCTCCCTGCCCCACAGCCGGCTCTCGGGCAGCGTGCTCGACAGGATGAGCGAGCAGAGCCCTCCGGGCTTCCTCTCTATGGCGTGGGCTATGGCAAGCATGCCGCCCCACGACTGTCCGAGCAGATGATAGCGGCCGATGTGCAGAAAGTCGAGCAGGGCTGACAGCTCCTCCATCCAGGTGTCCAGCGTCCACAGCTCCGGGTGCCCGTCGAGATAGCTCTCTCCGCAGCCTATCTGGTCATAGGAGATGATTTGCCGGCCGGTGGCCTCTGCCAACGGATCGAGCACCTCAAAGTAGTTGTGCGTGGAGCCGGGACCGCCGTGGAGCAGCACCAGCGGGGCGCGGCCGGTGCTCTCGCCCACTATGCGGTAGTAGGTCTTGAAGCCCTTGAAGGGCATAAATCCAGTGGTTATTTTCATTGTTGAGTGTCAGGTCGGTTACCGTTATAAGACGACAGCGGTTCCGCTCACGGCCACCATAAGCATGGAGCCGCTCTGGCCTACGGTCTCGTAGTCGATGTCGATGCCTACGACGGCAGTGGCGCCAATCTCTGCGGCCCGCTGCTCGAGTTCCTGCAAAGCAGTGTCTTTAGCCTCGCGCAGCACCTTCTCGTAGCTGCCGGAGCGTCCGCCAAAGATGTCGCGGATGCCTGCCATGAAATCTTTCACGAAGTTGGCGCCGATGATGGTCTCGCCCGTCACTACGCCCTTGTACTCTCTAATGGGATGACCTTCGATGGTTGGTGTGGTGGATAAAAGCATAATATAAAAGATTAAAAAGTATGAGATGTTCTGTCTTAAAATGAGATTGCTGACATAATTCCGTTGATAAATCCTAACGATGCAAAGATAGCTTATTTATTTCAAAGTTCAAAGGGAAGAGGGATAGAAATGTGTTTTGGCGGTGTGCAATTTTATTTCTCACGCTGATAGCGCAGATTACACGGATGCTGCATCATTGTTAAGGTAAATTTCCTATGAGGCGGAACATGGGGGAAACGACAACACATCCGTTATCCTAATTTCATCAGCGACATCAGCGTCAGCGCAACCGAATTTTAGCTTTATGCAGGCAACATGATGCAACAT
>ONAR01000037.1 GCA_900315835.1 uncultured Prevotella sp. | reverse complement strand
GATGACGAATACTTCAAATTACTATTGTTAGGCATGAAGGACGAGACTGTCAACACAGAATAGCTTGTGTGCCTACCAACGAGAAAAGCGGAAGAACCACATTTTTTTGAGGGCCGGCACAAGACCGGCCCCTGCTTGCGGCAGACTTGGCTATAAAGTAATTGTTAGCATGCGAAACTTGAATTATTGTATTAATGATCTTTTGATGAGTTGATATTGTAAATATTCACAAGCTGTTTATCGGTCGAGGATCAACCGCAGACTCTGTTTATAGTTGAAGTAGTTCCAAGTCCAGTTGATGAGTGCCATAGTCTTGTTTCTTACGCCGAGGATGGAGCGGAGGTGCACCAGCAGCCAAAGCAGCCATGCAGCCAATCCACCGAATTTCAGTCCGCCGATCTCTGCCACAGCCTTTTTTCGGCCGATGGTAGCCATCGTACCGAGGTTACGGTAGACAAACGGCTTCTGCCCTTTGCCCCTCTCACGATTGATGAGGTTGTGGGCGAGGTTCTTGGCCTGTTGGATGGCGACCTGTGCCAGTTGCGGATGTCCTTGATGATTGTCGCCATCGTCCACCAGACTTAGGTCACCTATGGCGTAGACGTTCTCCATTCCCTTCACTTCGTTGAAACGGTCCACAAGGATGCGGCCACCACGTCCAATGCTTTCTTCCGGGATTCCGCCAATGGCAACACCTCTTATGCCGCTCACCCAGATGACGGTGCGGGCAGGAATCACTGTACCGTCCTCAAGCGCTACCTTATTATCTTTATAGTCCACCACACGTTGACCAAGCATCAGGTCTACGCCCATCAGCCGCAGGTCCTTCTCAGCCCGTTCAGACGAAGCAGTGTCCATGCTGGCCAACAGACGATCGCGTGAGTTGATGAGATGGATATTGAAAAGCTTTGGATCAAGGTCTGGATAGTCGTGCCGCAGCACTGTGCGTTTCATATCAGCCAAGGCTCCTGCAATCTCCACACCCGAAGGACCGCCACCCACAATGACGATATTCATCCAGGCTTTGCGCTCTTCGTCACGGTCTTCCGTCTCCGCTTGTTCAAGGTTGGAGAGCAGAGTGTTGCGCAGTTTCATGGCATCGGTCACCGTCTTCATCGCCAGCGCGTTGTGCTCAACGTTTTTATTGCCGAAGAAGTTGGTTTGCGCACCGGCCGCAAGGACGAGATAATCGTAATGCACATTGCCAAAGGTGGTAGTAACCATCTTCTCCTTCGTATCTACGGTCTTCACCTCACCCTTGCGGAAAAAAAATTCTTATAGTTTTGGAAGATGCGCCGGAAGGGAAAGGAGATATTGCTGGGTTCCAGCCCGGATGATGCCACCTGATAGATAAGGGGTGGAAACTGGTTGTAGTTGTTCTTGTCGATCAGCACAACCTGAAAATCGGTCTTGCGCAGCGCCATGGCGAGTTGCAGTCCACCAATGCCGCCACCGACAATTACCACACGTCTGAGTTGATTTCTCTTGATATTCGCTCTCATATCGAGTTCCTTTCTTTATTTGTTATTGCAAAGTTAGCCTTTCTTTCATGCAGATAAAAGCAAGTTTTATTGTTTGTTTCGATAACATTCATCGAAAATTACTATCAATATTTTATGAATGACATTTTATTGGTCACATACTGACACGAGTTGACGCCAATTCAACATTCTTTTGGTAACAATTGTTATCAGCTGTCGAACCAATGTCGCATTGGCACGTTCATTGCCGTTGTGTCAGCAGAAGTTCAACAATTAAAAAATCAACGTTATGAGCAAGAAATTTCAGAAAGGTGAGACATTCAACGCAAGTGAGGTTATTGACTATGCCGAGGGTGGAGTGGTAAGCAAGGAACTCATCCACAATGATTCGGGCAGCGTGACCCTGTTTTCCTTCGATGCCGGACAGCGTCTGTCGGAACACTACGCTCCCTTCGATGCCCTTCTGCAGGTCGTTGACGGTGAAATGGAACTGACGGTTGAGGGACAAACCTTCACCATCCATACCGGCGAGAGCTTCGTCATCCCCAGTGGTGCACGCCACGCAGTAAATGCACCAAAGCCGTTCAAGGTGATCATCACAATGATTAGAGGCAAAGAGGAAAACTAAGTGAATTTCCCAGCATAACACGTAATGGGTATCCTGCTCACTGGTGGTGGCATTACCCGTTTCGGTGGTCTCGTAGCATAAGTAGAAAATAATATAAATAAAACATTATGAAGACATTAGTTATTTACGGTTCAACAACAGGAACAACAGAAGAAGTGGCACAAAAGATAGCCGAAAAACTCAACGCCGAAGCAGTAAATGTTGCCGACGTGACTGAAGATCAGATTGCCGAAGCTGACAACCTTGTGCTCGGTTCCTCCACATGGGGCGCAGGCGAGCTGCAGGACGATTGGTACGATGGCATAGACAAACTGAAGTCTGCCGATCTCAAGGGCAAGACCATTGCAATATTCGGTGTCGGTGACTCTGCCAGCTATAGCGACACGTTCTGCGGGTCTATGGCAGGCCTCTACGATGCTGTCAAGGACAGTGGTGCGAAGATTGTCGGAGCAGTGTCCACCGATGGCTACACTTTCGACGATTCCGAATCAGTGGTCAACGGGAAGTTCGTCGGTCTTGCCCTTGATGAGGAGAATGAGAGCGACAAGACTGATGAGAGAATCGACAACTGGGTGAAGGCAATAAGTCCGGAATTGAAATAGCAGTGGATGGTCACTGAAGAGAAATCTTCCATAAGTTAATGGTGCTGAAAGGATAAAGTGTTACCTTTGCAGCGTACAACCATCAGACTTATGGAAGATTTTGTTTTTGCAGCACTGGAGAAATGTCCCCTCTTTGCCGGAATAAAGCGGAATACGATAGACCTTTGCCTGTCTGCCGTACCCCACAGTATCGTCGACTACGACTGTTACGAGGTATATGCCCTCGCAGGTCTGCCCTGTCAATATGCCGACATTGTCATCAGTGGTACGCTGGTCTGCCGTATGGCCTCACATGGCGGCAAGCTGGTGGAAATGACGCGGCTTCACGAAGGTCATATGATAGCTCCTGCTCTGCTCTTCTCTACCGACAATTCCATGCCCGTAAGCGTAGAGACAGAAACCAAGGTGAAGGTGCTGCGCATGACCAAAGACAGTCTGCTGAAGCTGATTGACCTTGACAAACAGCTGCGCATGAACTTCATCCGTATGATTTCCGACATTAATGTCTATCTAACGAAGAAGACCCGTATGCTGAGTCTGATGACGGTCCGTGAGAAAATAGCCTTTTATCTGAACCGTCGTTCAAAGGAGCAAGGAAGCCTCACGGTCACCCTTGACCGTAGCCGACAAGAGATTGCCGACAGTTTCGGCATACAGAAATTCTCATTGATAAGGACACTGACGGAGATGGAACAAGAGGGTGTCATCAAGATAGAGAACCGAGCCATCACCATTCTGATTCCCCAAGCGCTTCAAGGATAACATATCCTTAGAATGAGCTTGTATCATGCTAACTGCGATAATCACCTGTTGGCAATTCCTGATTCAATGTTGGCCAGCAAGTGGTAATGAAGTGTTAAAAACTAAGAAAATAGCGGACAAAATCGTGTTCTGGTTTTGCGTTGTTCCAGCGATGCAACGACGCCAAATAATGGAGGAAACAACGACAAAATGGCTCCGAAACCGGTATTTTTGCCTTGCCGTAGCGCGATAGCTATGCTTTCGCATTGCGATAACTATGCTTTCGCACCGCGATAGCTATGCTATCCCATTGCGATAGGTATGCTATCCCATCGCGATAGGTATGCTATCGCACTGCGATAAGTATCTGATGACGACCGCTTAGCGGCCTAATCCGACCATCATTCAGGCTTAAAACAACGTAAATAGTTGATTTATAACTATTTGCGCAAACTATCGCGTAGCGGCCGTAAATCGAGGCGACGTACGACGTGTTGGCAAATATCGCCGTCTCCATGTTAAAAAAACACCAATTAATTTGACAGATGATGAGCCAAGACAGTCGTCGCCTTCACCGACAGTCACTTCCTTTACTTTATAAGTTCAGTCCATAGTGTTATTATTGTTTATTGAAATCCTTCAGCCCAATGACATTGATGCCAAGCGCCTTCGATTTGATTTGTAATCCATTGTCGGAAGACAGCAACGTTGGCGACTCCGCCTTATGGCGAAGCACAACCGACAGAATGTTGTTGTCTGGGTTATGTCGGTCGAAATCGCGTGGCAGCAGTTTGATGTCTGACATCTCCGTGACCACATTCCCCTTATCAATCTCCTGATTAATGTTCTTCAGGGCTTTCTGCACATTGCGCAGCTCCTTATCTTCCAACTTGTATTTCAGGTTGTCGAGCTCGTCAATCACCTTCGCCGATAGGATTACAGTGTTGCCACTGCCAATTTTTGCGATGATGTCGGGGCAATTGACAAATACGTTCGTGTCGATGACGTATACCTTTCCTTTGCTGCTTTGACCAGTAAAACGAGTTTTCGACTGCTTATCCGGCTCGTTCATAATGACATCCTTGAAGCCCTTTTGAAACAATTCAATGAACTTCCTGTCGTCGGGGTGGCTGGCCAGACACGCTTCAAACTTGGGCACAATGCTGAGTATCGACTTTGACGTAAATTCCTTTTTCTTTGCCAGGTCAGCAATCCATTTGCCAAACAGCCTTCCTGCAATCTCCGCATAAGTACGATTCCATGCGCTACGCCGGCTTATGGCATAGTTGGTCTTGTTGATGTCGATGTCCATGTTCATTAGAAACGGGAAGCCAAACGACGTGGTAGTGGGAATCATACAGTAAACGGGTGCGTCTTTCACACCTAACAGCTCATTGTCCTTGTGTCTGCACGCGAACATGATTGACGTCAGTTTCTTCTGCATGGGCTGGGAACGCTCGTCAGTATTCACTTCCTCCTTGGCCTTCATTCGGTCCCGCAACTGTTTTGGTATGAACGACACATATTCCTTTGAGACAAACCAATCATTGCGGTCAAGCGTCTTAGCCTTCCGGCCTTTTATCTTCACCGTTACCTTGCCAATGTTTTGGTAGAAGGCAATGTTGTCAACATCCTCAAAAACACAGAGAAGGCTTGCCCTGTAGTTGTTCATCACAGTCATATCATCACTACTGAACGGCAGGATGATGGTCTCTGTGAATCGTTTACTCCTGGCGAGCGAAATCTTCACCTCGCGTGGCAGTGCCGCATAATCCTGCCATTGAGGTATAAGCCTGCCATTGACAACATTGAAGTTGATGAAGAATCCGTTGGAGATGACGATGGAATGCGCATTGTGAAGCAGGAACTGGCGTAGACCCTGACAGTGGTATGCCGTCAGACGCTCTTGCCCTTCGCCATATTGCTCGCGCAGCCCGCAGTAATCAAGCATATTCTCAGCCGTCAAAGGCCTTCCCGTATGGTGGAATAACAGGTAGTTATCGGTAAGGGTAAACTGAACGTCAACCGGTGTATCGCTGAACTTATTGGCCTCAGTGAGCAAGTCGTAAATGAGTATGGTGGGATCCTCGGGGGCTGTAGCGCCTTCGGCTGACAGGTATGTGGCGGCATCACGTTGGCTAATGGCGGTCAACAACTCCTCTGGGGGGATGGGGGTAATAGGCCGGCTCTCGTCAACTTCTATCTCGCAGGGGTTCACCTTTTCATTGAATGTGAACCTCCAATAAAACCGACAGTACTGACCCTCTGTCAGACCTTCGATGGGAGCATGCAGACGGAAAGGTCCTACGCGAAACGTAGTCTTCGGGTAAGTCGTCAGCCTTGTCAAGTCAGCGCGCCTGATGTCATCGATGAAGTAATTGCCGTCGCGATCCTCCTTGTACAAACCTATGAGGTGGGTGATGTCATTGCCCCAGCCCGTCTGATTGTCTTCGAGCAATTTATAGCGATAGACAATCGGTGACAGGCGCCTTCCATCATCCTCAGCCGCGTGTGGCCTTGGATTATTGACGTAGCCAATGAACTGATAGGTGCGTTGGTCAATCTCCTCAAGTGTGCTCAGCAGTATCTGTAGCTGACAGGGATTGTTGAAGTTGGGCAGCAGACGGCAGTTGAACTTGTAAAACCTACCCGTAAGCCTTTGGTTAGACGGGAGTTTAAAGGTCACGCTGCCTATATCGGTAAACGGGTATCTTGGATACAATGTGCTTCCCGGAACCTTGACCTTTGTCATCGTCCCGCTGTAGTTCTCCGGATTTTCAGTGTTCGGAATGAAAACGCCATAGAATACAAGGTCTCTTGTCTTCCAATACCTTTTCAGGAAATCCTCTATCTCTGTAATAGAAAGATTTCTCAAATCCTCAATTGATTTGTATATCATATAAATTGTATATTAGAACAGCATACCATTATCTCTTGTAAAGTAGCTGTTGCGGCTATATGAAATAGCGTGATTATCATGTACTACATTGAGCACTTTGCTTACTCGGGGACAAATTTAACGATTTTCGTTGTCTTCGCCAAGTTTTTCTCCTCATATTTTCATCAAATCGCATTACAGCAGCGTTGGTGTCAATGTGGCGATTACCCCCATCAAACGTTACAAATAAATAAAAAGTGGGCGATGTTTTGCTTATGCCAATTCTTTTTCGTAGTTTTGCAATGAAATTAATTTAAACCTATTTCAACCATGAGATTAATTATTGAGCAAGATTATGACCGTCTGTCTAAATGGGCTGCAGATCATGTAGTTGCACGTATTAATGCGTTCAAACCGACCGCTGAACATCCTTTTGTGCTGGGTCTTCCAACCGGAAGCTCTCCTGAAGGCATGTACGCTGAACTGGTAAAGGCCAACAAAGAGGGCCGCGTGAGTTTCAAATATGTGAAGACATTCAACATGGATGAGTATGTCGGACTGCCTGAGAGCCATCCCGAGAGCTACCACAGCTTCATGGCCCGTAACCTCTTCGACCATATCGACATTCCCAAGGAGAATATCCACATTCTCAACGGTAACGCCAAGGACCTCGAGGCAGAGTGCGCCCATTACGAGCAGATGATTGTTGAAGCCGGCGGCATTGACCTCTTCATCGGCGGTATCGGCCCCGACGGCCACATTGCCTTCAATGAGCCGTTCTCGAGTCTGACAAGCCGCACACGTGTGAAGACACTCACCACCGACACCATCATCGCCAACAGCCGTTTCTTCGACAACGATGTTAATAAGGTGCCTAAGCACGCCCTCACCGTTGGTGTCGGCACTGTGATGTCAGCCCGCGAGGTGATGATTCTTGTCAACGGTCACCACAAGGCCCGTGCACTGCAGGCAGCCGTCGAAGGCCCCGTCACTCAGGCTTGGACCATCAGCGCCTTGCAACAGCATGCCCACAGCATCATCGTGGCCGATGAGCCCGCATGCGACGAACTGAAGGTCGGTACCTACCGCTACTTCAAAGATATTGAAAAAGACAACCTCTAATTGATAATGAGCCTTCTGCATGACCAGTGTCGTGTGGAAGGCTTTGTTTTTGCCTTGAACCCTACAATCAACTGGACACCTGACGAAAGCCAGCGCGCGATTATCGATTTAAACGAAGGATCGCATCTGGTTCTTGCGCCTCCGGGCTGTGGAAAGACGCAGTCGTTGGCCGAGCGCATTGCGGTAGCCCTTAACAATGGCGTTAAGAGCGAGGATATGCTTTGTCTTACTTTCACCAACCGAGCTGCGCGCAGCATGCGTGAGCGCGTCGGTGAGCGGATAGGCGAGGACAAGGCGGAAGACGTGTTTGTCGGCAACGTACACCGATACTGCGCCCGTTTCCTTTTCGAAAACGGCATTGTGCCCGCTGTTACCGCCATCATCGACGACGATACGGCCAACAGTATTCTTGCCCGCTACCTCAATGAGGATGAGACCACGGTCACGACCAACTTCAAGCGCAAGCGCGCCTACCAGCAAATCATCTTCTTTTCCCATCTCATGTACGACATCCGTCATGGCGTACCAAAGGCACTGCGCATCCATCCGGAATGCGTAACCCCAGAGGATGTGGCGATGATGAAGCGTATTGCTGCGATACAACACCGGCCGTTCGATGCCGCGCTGATGCTGGACATCTACGACCACACCGAATTCTATCTCGACGTCGTGCGCCAACCACCGTTCACGCCGTTGCTGCAGCATGAAGCCGTGGAGTGCTTGATGAAGTGGCGCTATGCCCACGCTTATACTGCCTACAAACGGCAGAACAACCTCATCGACTTCGAAGACCTGTTGCAGTTGGCTTACACCGCATTACAGAGCAATCCCGACTACAAACGCTACTCATGGATACAGGTGGATGAGGTGCAGGACCTGAACTTCCTTCAGTTGGCGCTCATCGACAGCCTCACCGACCACCGGCCTGAGGCGCATGCATGCAGCATCTATTTCGGTGATGAGCAGCAGGCCATCTTCTCGTTTATGGGCGCGAAGATGGAGACGCTCAACCTGTTGAAGGAAAAGTGCAAAGGCAATATCCGCCATCTTGGCGTCAACCACCGGTCGCCGGAGCAGTTGGTGAGCATGCTCAACACCTTTGCCGTGAGCAATCTTGACAGCGATCCGCAGTTGTTGCCGACTACCGATGGAGCCGGAGTTGATAAACCATGTGAGTTGCGCTTATGCCGCACCGAGAATATCTGGTCGGAATACAAAAGCGTCACCAAACGGGCAGCCAAACTATTGAAGGATCATCCTAAAGAGACGACTGCCATTGTGGTCAGCGCCAACCGCGACGCCGACGAGATCAGCAACGTGCTGACCCAACAGCATATCGCCCACTTCAAAGTCTCAGGTACCGACATCTTTTCTACGCCCAGTGTGCGGTTGCTCTTAGCGCATGTAGGTGTGCTGAATAATGTACACAACTTCATTGCCTGGTCCAATCTGATGTATGGTCTGAAGGTTTGCGGTACCGCAGCTACAAGCCGGCAGTTTGTCAATGAGCTACGCCGAATGGGCATCCTGCCTTCCGACGCCTTTAGTCATGACGGCAAGACTACACTGCAACGCTTCATAGATATTTACAACAATAAAGATATTATTGTCTTCGACACTGAGACCACGGGGCTCAACGTCTTCGAGGATGATGTGATTCAGATTGCGGCTGAGCGTCTGCACCAAGGCAAGGTCGTGGGCTCCTTCTCGGTCTTTATTGAGACCGACCGTCCAATACCGAAAATGTTGGGCGACATCGTCAATCCTATCATCGCCGAGCGTGAGCATCAACCAATTGTTGGGCATGCTGAAGCAATCAGGCAATTTCTTGACTTCGCCGAAGGTGGCGTCCTGCTGGCCCATAATGCGGCGTACGACTACCATATCATGGACTTCAACCTGCGCCGTTACCTGCCTGAGGTGGACTGGCAACAGCGCTGTCCACAGTGTCTCGACTCGCTGCAGCTCATCCGCCTGCTCCGCTACGATTTGAAGGTGTTTAAGTTGAAGAGCCTCTTG
Source organism: uncultured Prevotella sp. (assembly GCA_900315835.1). Taxonomy (GTDB): domain Bacteria; phylum Bacteroidota; class Bacteroidia; order Bacteroidales; family Bacteroidaceae; genus Prevotella. The sequence goes on along the minus strand of ONAR01000037.1, from coordinate 32,931 downwards.
GCCGAATTGGGGTTGAGCGGTGAGAACTCCCATCTGGCCGACGACGATGTCAACGCTACGGTGCAGTTGGTCAACTTCTGTTACGAGCAAGGGAAGGCAATGGTAGAAAGGCAGCAGACTTATCTCGAGAAGCCGCAGACGGTGAAACGCATGAACCGCCTGCGCCAAGTCTATGGGGAAATCTACGAGCAGGGTAGGGGACGCCTCTACGAAAGGCTGCCGAGAGAGGAAGCAACCGACAGTCACCCAGCTTTGGTCAGTGAGCTAACATCGTTCTACCAATACCTCATTGACAATCATCTGGCTGAACCCGTTGATAAGATAGACTATTTTTTCCGCTTCCTACAGCACGATGTGATCGACGCTGTTATGGAGCCGTCGCTCTATGAGCAGCTCTGCAATCACGCCATTGAACTCAGTACATTCCGCGAGTCGGACCTTTGTGGCTCGTCGACGATGTCCGACCGTTTGGTCGTCTCGACCATTCATAAGGCAAAAGGACTGGAATTTGACAATGTATTGGTGTTTGACGTGACCGACAACCGTTTTCCCATCTACGTCCATGAGGGCAACGCGAAGATGATGGCCGAGGATGCACGCAAGCTCTACGTCGCCATGTCGCGCTCTCGCCGCCGACTGTTTGTTTATTATCACACCAGTGGCTCCAACCCCGGTGCCCCTCCCTGCAAGCTTTCCCGCTTCATGCAGCCAGTGATGGGGTACTTTAAGATTTAAGAAGTCCAGAAGTCCAGTCATTACAGTGAGGAGAATTTATAAGTCCAGAAGTCCGGAAGCCCAGAAGTCCAGTCATTACAGTGAGGAGAAATTTAAGAAGTCCAGAAGTCCGGAAGTCCAGAAGTCCAGTCATTACAGTGAGGAGAAATTTAAGAAGTCCAGAAGTCCGGAAGTCCAGAAGTCCAGTCATTACAATAATAAAAAGGGAAGAATGCGAAATGGAAAAGTCCCGAAATTCGGAAGTCTTGCATTTGACAGGACTTCTGAACTTCTGGACTTCCTATATCTCACTTCTGGACTTCCTAACTCTTCTTTACCCTCGTTGCCTTAATGAAATAGCAGATGAGACAGACGTAGGCGAGGAGCGAGGTCATCTCTGACATTGGGTTACTCCACCACTGATCGGCCACCGAGAGTTCGATGCCGCCGAATTTTAGCAGTGCCGATACCACACCCATCAGCGCGCCACCGGCAATGAATCCGCTGGCGATGAGCGTACCTTTCTCACCACGTGCCTTGTTGACCTCTGCGTCTTTCGAGCGAGTGGTCACAAACCAGTTGATGGCGCCGCCGACCACCAGGGGAACGTTCAACTCCAAAGGAATGAACATACCGAGGGCGAATGCCAGTGCGGGAATGTGGCAGCGGTCGAGAACAACGGCAATCAGAGCGCCGATGCCATAGAGAATCCACGGTGCACCCACGCCGTTCATCAGCGGGTCAATGACGGCCGCCATAGCGTTAGCCTGCGGGGCTGCGAGCTTACCGCTGGCGAAGCCGTAGGTCTTGTTGAGCACAATCATCACGCCCACCACGGTGGCGGCGCTGACGATAGTACCGAGGAATTTCCACGTCTCCTGCTTGGCCGGCGTCGTACCGAGCCAGTAACCAATCTTCAGGTCGGTGATGAAACTGCCGGCCATGGAGAGTGCCGTGCAGACCACACCACCCATAATCAGGGCGGCTACCATACCGGCAGGACCACGCAAGCCCACGGCCACCATTACGACAGAAGCCAGGATAAGCGTCATCAGCGTCATACCCGATACGGGGTTGGTGCCGACGATGGCGATGGCATTGGCGGCCACAGTGGTGAACAGGAAGGCGATGATGGTGACGAGCAGGATGCCGACAACGGCAAAAAGCAGGTTGCCATCCATCACACCCGTCAGGAAGAAGATGAAGGTGATGATCAGGGTCACGATGGAACCGATGGCGATAATCTTAAACGAGATGTCGCGCTGCGTGCGCTTCACCTTCACATCGGCGCCGCCCTTGCCCTTCAACTCACGCGAAGCCAGACCGACAGCGCTCTTGATGATGCCCCAGCTCTTGACAATACCGATGATGCCGGCCATGGCAATGCCGCCGATGCCGATGCTGCGGGCATAAGCCTTGAAGATCTCTTCGGGCGACATCTGACCAACCGTTGCCGTAATGGTCGGATCCCAGAGGTTGAGCACCTGATCGTGGAAGATGAGCGACATGCCAGGAACGATGAGCCACCAGGCAACAAGCGAACCAAGGGTGATATAGAGTGCGTACTTCAGTCCGACAATATAGCCGAGACCCAATACGGCAGCGCCGGTGTTGACCTTGAATACGAGCTTAGCCTTGTCGGCCAGCGTCTCACCGAGTCCGATGACGCGGCTGGTGAAGTTCTCATTCCACCAACCGAAGGTGGAGACGATGAAGTCGTAGAGACCGCCCACGATACCGGCGATGAGCAACGGCTTGGCCTGATCACCGCCCTTGGCACCTGAGACCAGCACCTGCGTGGTGGCCGTAGCCTCAGGGAAAGGATATTTGCCGTGCATGTCGCTGACGAAATACTTACGGAAGGGGATGAGAAACAGAATGCCCAACACGCCGCCTAAGGCCGATGCTAAGAACATCTTGGCAAACGATGCCGACATACCTGGATATTTCGCCTCGAGAATATAGATGGCGGGCAGGGTGAAGATGGCGCCGGCAACGACAGCACCCGAGCAGGCACCGATGCTCTGGATAATGACGTTCTCGCCGAGCGCATTGTTGCGCTTCGTGGCAGTGGAGACGCCGACGGCGATGATGGCAATGGGAATGGCGGCCTCAAACACCTGACCGACCTTCAGACCAAGGTAGGCTGCGGCGGCTGAGAACACCATCGCCATGATGATGCCCCACGTCACCGACCAGGCGTTAACTTCGGGATAGACCTTGTCGGGTCGCATGATGGGCGTATATTCCTCGCCCGGTTTCAATTCGCGGAACGCGTTGTCGGGCAACTGCATTGCCTCTTTTTCTTTTTCAATCATTGTATGTCTTGTTTTTTGTTTATCTAACAGTGATATGCCAACAGCCTTGATGCACCTCGTATTTGATATAGCAGCGGTTGCGCTCGCGCATGTCGCGCATCACCTCGGCAAGCACATATTTCAGCGTGTCGTTGCGCACCTCGCGGCGATGCTCGCCCGGTGCCTGAACGGTCTTATAGCGGTTGTAGCAAACGTCGAAGGTGGTGCCGTAGAGGTGGCAGCTGTTCTCCGTTGCATTGCGGTTTTTCTTGCGCAGGGCAGCCACATCCTTCTTCGACCGCATGATGCTCGTTACGATGATTTTATGCAATGGAATGCCCTTCACCTGCAGACTGTCGTAAAAGTTGCGGCCGATGTCTTGCAACAGAACGGCAGCGCGGGGCACGAGATAGGGAATGCTGTTGCGCAGGCGGTCGACATAGAAATAGGGATTGGCACCCACATAGACGAGCAACTTCTTGCTCTTTGAGGCTTCGGCGCTGTCGGCTACCGGCTTCACGCCCCATTGCTGCGCTGCCACCAGTTGCACGTCGTTTTGGTCGGGGAAGCAACGCTCATAGCCGGGTACGCTGAAGATACGGCTCTTGCGCAGACTGCCGTCGCTGAGATAGAATTTCGTACCCATCGCTCCGCTGTCTACGCCCACAGGCTTTGCAGCCGGCGTGCGGTCAATAGGGGTGAACGAGATGGCCTCGTAGTCAGCTGATTTCACGGCTTCCGTTGTACCTTTGTCGCGACTTGTGGCGATGGAGGGAAAGAGTAGTCGCATCACGGCCAACACTGCCGTAACGATGAAGAAAATAAGGATATATCGGCGTTTTGATAACTTCATGTTAATTTCGTCAAACGATTTGACTGCAAAAATAACATAAAAACGTCTAATGGCAAAGAAAAACCGAGAATATCTGAGATTATCCAGCGTATCGCCGTTGAGAACAGCCAGCGTGTTGCCGCTGAGAGTAACCAAAAAGTCACAGCAGGCGGTCATGCGTCAACTATGGCTTTGTGGTTGAAAAATTACCAATCTTTCCTGCTGCCTATACTATAGCAGTTAATCGTGAATCTTATACGTACCTATGCCCCTCACCGTAGCCAAGTCCTGGTCATCGTAAATAGGGCTCATTTATTCAATTTTTCTTTAGTTTCACTATATAGACTATGTCGTTATTCACAACCATGGCACCCCATAGCTATCGTCCACCTCCTCCCGAACTCGGTCGGCGGGGGCTTTGAGGGCGAAGAGGTCATCCTGCATGGGGACGACCCCGGCCTTCTCTAAACGATGGAGATAGTCGTGGCGTGTAGCAGAAGATTCCAGCTCCTCACGACGGGCGCGGCTCATATGCAAATATTCCTTTTCTATCTCCAAGCCAAGGTAACGGCGGCCTAAGAGCGAGGCGGCGATGCCGGTGGTACCCGATCCGCTGAACGGGTCGATAATCCATGCGCCGGGCTTCGTGCTGGCCAGAATGATGCGGGCGAGCAGGGCTAAGGGCTTCTGTGTGGGGTGCTTGCCGCAACTCTTCTCCCACTTGGCGATGGCGGGCAGACGCCACACGTCCGTCATCTGCTTGTCGCCGTTGAGATGGCGCATGAGGTCGTAGTTATAGTAATGTGGTACCTTCAGCGACTTGCGGGCCCAGATGATGAACTCGGTGGAATAGGTGAAGTAGCGGCAGGAGATGTTGGGTGGCGGATTGGTCTTGGCCCATGTGATGACGTTGAGAATCTTGAAACCCAACTTGATGAGCTGTTGCTGCACGCTGAAGATGTTGTGGTAGGTTCCCGAAATCCATATTGTGGCATCCGGCTTCATGTGGTCACGACAGGCCTTAATCCAACGATAGTTGAACTCATCCATCTCCTCGGGCGTCTTAGGTTTGTCCCATTCGCCCTTGTCTACACACACCACGTGCCCGCTCTGATAGCTGATGCCGCCACCGGAGAGGAAATAAGGCGGGTCGGCAAACACCATGTAGAAGCCGAATTGGAACCTCGAAAGCGTTTCCACGCAGTCGCCCTGAAGGAGGGTGAAGTCGCGGTTGGGAGATTTGTAGTAAGGAATACGGGGAGCAACACGATAAGAAGTACAAACATATTCATCGCCGCTGAGAATGATTTCTTCATTGCGATAGAGCTGACGGACGATGTATTCTGCATCGTCCTGCGTATTAGCTTCCACCTCCACGGCTTTAGCCAGGGTTTCTTCTATCGTAACCCTGAACTTCATTTCGAGGCACAAAGTTACGATCAAAGTTTTGCTTTAATGGCAAAAGATCATAGTTTAGCTTTTGTGATCAAAAATGATCAATTGCCGTTGCCACCTTCCGCCTCAGCGATGAGCTCCACACCAATACGTTCCACCACACCCGTCACCAGGGCGTTGCCCATTAGAAAGGCACGACGAAGGTCGGAGGCACCAAGTGTGTGGTTGTCGGGAAACATGTTCAAACGCTCCAGTTCCATGGGAGTTAACCTACGATAGCGACCGCTTGGCGTGCAAACAACATGCTTGAAACGTGACGGACTACCGCCGCCTTCGCCTGTTATAATAGTGCGGGATGGACGGTCTAGGTAATCAGGGAAAGCCATGCTGCCCTCGGTATAATTATATTCATAACCTGTCGTTTTGTTCACACGTTTTTCAGACTTGGAACCTTTGAGATATTCCCATTTCGGCAGTTCTTCTTCTGAAATGAAAAATTCTTTTGGCACTTCATTTTCATCTATAAGGATGTCACCCAAGGTGAGAACAGCACCATGATAATCAGGCTCCGTATCTATTGTGGTCACTTTACGGTCTATCATAATACCTGCATTCTCAAAAGGAGATAGAGACTTGCCGTTGTTGAAGCCATCAGAGACATCCAAAATAGACCCATTGATATCAAACTGAGCTGGCTTTGCTCCTGCATCCGTCTTTACGGGAAAAGCCTTAGCTTCAGTTCCAACAGATAGAATCCATTCTAGTGGATTGGCAATTTTGTTGTAAATCTTTGAGTCTTTCAGGTACCCAAGAATATAAGTACGTCTTCTTCTTTGGGGCATACCATAATCTGCAGCATTTATGACACGCCACTCAACAGCATACCCCAAGTCGCTTAGAGATGCGAGAATAATGGCGAAATCGCGGCCACGTTGTTTTGCTGGTGATTTCAGCAAACGGTCAACATTCTCAAAGAAAAGATAATCAGGTTTATTCTTGTACTCTTTCAGTATTCGATAAATCTGCCACCAGAGTACACCTTTCTTTCCTTCTATACCACCTGAACGTTTCAAGGTCGTTGCCACAGAGTAATCCTGACAAGGAAAGCCCCCAACAAGAAGATTACATTCTGGTATCTCGCATGTGGGAACTGTTGCTATATCCTCATTACTATGACCCTCTACTCCAAATCTGTGGCAATAGATAATGGAGGCATCCTGTCTTTTCGTTGAGGGTTCCCATTGGTTATTCCATATTGTTTTGTAACGCTTTGAAGCTCGTTCAAGGCCAATACGAAATCCTCCAACCCCTGCAAAAAGTTCCACCACCTTAATATCTCCAGGTGATGATTTGACTTTGGCGGGCGCAAAGAGACTTAATTCCCTATATCTTGGTATAGTCCGTTTTCTATATTCCTCTATGGGCTCGCAAAGTTTATAGCTTTCTTCCTCCTCTTCGAGTGGCTTGTATGTTTTAGTCATAGAGTTTTTTGATTAATAATGTTTTGAACATATTCGCCATTAAACCAATAGCAATATTTATCGGCTTTACCTCCATTTGGATTTATAGCTGCATTCTTGTAGCTGTTGGCGGTTCCTTTCGGGCGAACATGGAAAAGTTTTTTGTCTCCCAGTTTCCAAAAGTATTTCAAGGAAATCTCATTTTTTAGGACATGCGTTCGGATATTCGTCCAATATTGCTCTGCGACATCCAAATCCTTAGGAGGCATAGTCCAGAAGAACACCTTATCCAGTATAAGGGATTCGTAATCATAATCGAACCCACCCGAGTTGATAGTAGGATGCCGGAAAACAAGGAAGATGAAGCGGCTCGAGAACAGTTCATAGGTGGTGGAGTCGAACCATTGGTCATTATCATAGATTTCTTGATAGTCGATATTTTCATAGGACATGGACTCTTTCACCTTTCCACTCGCATAAGTTGGAATTGTCTTGAATCTCAAGCCAGACTTCTTGAATTCTTCAGCATTCTCTATATGCTGTTTCCCTCTACCATTCAACTTACCATCAGAAGCAATCAAGCATGCTGAAACGTAGTCTATATCCTTTGCCTTTAAATTCAATCCGGGAGAATAGTGCTCTATTATTTCACCTACTGTCTTGCCAATCCATGGCTGGAAACGGTCAAGAATGATTTGCTCAAAACTTTTTGCTTTAAGCTCAGTAGATGTTACTATCCCCTTCGATGTCTTCTTTAAATCGACATTACTTACTGCGCTTTGTCCCTGACTCTTAATGAAATCCAGAACTGTGCGCATATAGGCGGTTTTCAAAGAAAAAGCCCTTCCTGGAGCCAAGATGTTGGAATAAGGTTGATGACGCAATTTGCTGTCCTTTTGCCCCTTCCGGCAGGCCCCTAAATATTCTGTATCTCCCTCCGAAAGCAGGTGGGCTTCACCGTGCTTTATTTTGTCAACGATTACCTCAAAATCGTGCTTTATAATAAGCAAGTCCTTTTCGGGCAATTTCCAGATTACAGTATATATATAACGTAAGTTCCATTTGCTAACATTCTTTTGATAAAGATAGAATATCAGCAACATGATACGACACTTAAGATAGAAAAGCGAGGTTTCAAAATCTTCTTTTACCACTTCGCTATAATCTATCATGTCACAAACCAAACGCTCTTTGATTTGATATTCGCCATCATGTAGTTTTTTCAAACCTGTGGCCTTGAGTTCCAACCCCGCCTCTTTGAAGTCGGGCCCAGGGTCGCTATTAGGATTATAGCGAAAGAAATATTTCTCAATCATCTGACCAAGTCCACCTTTCCCCTGTCCTTGCAGGTTCATAGACTTCAATGCTGGGTCAACAACCTCATTGAGGCTATGACCTATAAGTTTCTTGCTATACTCAAAAATTGAGGCAATACTAGTCTTATCGTAACCTAAATCTTCATTCATATTGGTAACATTTTGTGCAAAATTACAAAATTATTCTGGAATCTTTATTTTCTTTACGGTTTTATGGTTATTTTTGCAGTCATAAAATATTGAAATGGTATCGGAGTCAAGAAGCAAAATCATGTCTACCATTCATGGCAAGAATACAAAGCCAGAGTTAACTGTTAGGCGTTATCTCTGGCATAATGGTTTTCGTTATCGGCTCAATAACCCACGCTTGCCAGGCCATCCCGACCTCGTGCTTCGCAAATATCGAACATGCATCTTCGTAAACGGCTGCTTTTGGCATGGGCACGAGGGCTGCAAGTATTTCCGCATGCCAAAGACCAACGTCGATTTCTGGACTAAGAAAATCAACCGCAACCGGGAACGCGACAAACAGGAACAACAGCTATTGGCGAAGATGGGCTGGCACGTCATCTCCATCTGGGAGTGTGAGCTGAAACCCAAGAATCGCTACAAGACTTTGGAGTCGTTGGCCTTTACGCTCAACCACATCTTCCTCCAGGATCATTCTATGAAATACGAATTGCCTGAAGAAGAAAACGACATCTCGCTTGCCGCTGAACCAAATGATGGAACCATATAAATGTCGGAAGGAAGTTACTTACCGTTCTCTCTAAAACGGCAAGTTTTCCGGCAACCTACCGGCAAGTTATATTTTATATCATTATACTTTGCTTCCCAATGACCATAGGTATAACCACCGGCTCGTTTGATGCAATACTCTTTCAGGACAGTAACGCAGGTGGAAATCGTCCTTGCAGAAAGAGAAAGTCTTTCTGCAATTTCTTTTTGCCGAATGGCGGGGTTGCTGACTATAAGTCTCTGTGTTCCATGTACTTCTTTTTTGCAATCTTTCTGCAACCTTCCGGCACAGTTCATAAAGTCACCCTCCATGCGCCTTTGCGGTCAGAGCCAATACGCTCTAAGAACTGTTTGCTTTTGAGCCATGTCAGGTGCTTGTCTATCGTGGTCCTACTAACTTCAAGCAAATCCGCCATCTGCTGAATGGATATTTCAGGAAAGAAAGAAACGAGAAGAAGTATAGAATAACGATTTACACCTAACTTTACTTTAATCACGTTGGATGCGTCCAACTTATTTTTATCGTGGTTGGTTGATTTTACAACCAACCTATCAGCCAACCTTTGTGAAAGTTCGGCTACTAACGCAAATACCTGGTTATCAATATTTTCTTTTGGAACCGAATTACTAATGAAATCATTTACTCCCAACTTTACACCCAACTGTTGGTAGAAAACTTCCCACTGGGGTTTAGAAGCCGAGGCATTAATCTCTCTTCGGATTACCTTGTGGGCTTATCATTAAGAAGTGTCACAGTATCAGTGAACTCGTTCACGATTTGCTTCAATCTTGGATTATCATTTCTTAATATTATGCCGGCATAGTTTATCATACCCTCTTCATCTCTAACAGAGGAAGAGAGAAACATGATATTCCAATTCTTTTTGTAGTGTTTGAACCAATATTCAAACTTCCCCTTTAACCCGTTGAAGTTAGTCGTAAATGAAGAGATAGACGGAATTAATTTGCCTGCCATCACGGCTGACCGAATCAGCGACTCCTTTGCCAAAGCCTACGGATTGGGACTGAAACAGCAGAGCAACATCAAGCAGGTAATCATTGAAACTTACGCAGATGCTGGAATCACAAAAGATCCTGCAACATGGAGCAGACAAACTCCAACAATGGAACAGGTGATCAATAATTCAAGTTTCGCATGCTAACAATTACGTATAGGCAGGGGCCGGTCTTGTGCCGGCCCTCAAAAAAATGTTCGACATGTTTTTAAAAGAAGTTGGGACATTATTTTAGGGCCGGCACAAGACCGGCCCCTGCGAAGCGTCAGTAACTTGCGAAACTTGAATTAATAAGTATTTCGAGACATGCGATGCTAATGATAAGGCTTTTGCTTTGTTTGACAAATTGCGCGATTATACCATCTTCACTTCGGATAACTCCTGTTCATCAATGATGCCAAAATCTTTGAAAGTATCTGTAAGATAGGCAATCGAGTTGAAGGCATCCGTGACCTTCCTTTCTTTGAATTGGTAAAGCAGGACGATCGATTTAAAACGGAATGATACGCATGTATAACAATTTCATTCTAACCTATTTAGGAGTTAAACCTTAATGAGACACTTATGGGTCACTCAAGTGGCCCATAAGTGTCTTATCGCATCGTGATAGCTATGGTATGACGTCACGATAGCTATGGTATCGCGACTTTACAAAGTCGGTTCCCCCATTGGTACCACTCATGGTACCCCTCTATGTCTTTCGGCAATGAAGATTTTGTTTTACTCCTCGGAGGTGACCCAGCGCTTGAACTGGCGGCCTTGCAGCAACTAAGAGGAGAGGGCGAGGGATTAAAGACCCGACTCGTTGATGAAACAAGTGTTTGCTTTGTAATTTGAACCTAATACTTAGGTATCAGGTTTTGTCCTCCTTGTCTACATGTGTAGCTATTGCATTGCTCAGATTTTGATATTTCGCGCAGCATGTACGTATCGCCCTTATGTTACGGTGTTACGCACCGTCACAGCGTAACACCGTAACGTTTATAGGTATCGCATGTCGGAATCTTCAATCTTCTATCTTCCACTCCTTTATCGTTCTGTCCTCAGTGGAGAAGTTGATGGCGACCTTCACGACCTTGCGGCCATCTGACTGGTAAGGAATGGTGTAGTCCTTCTCATCGATTTGCTCCAGCGCCTTGTCGAGGTCACCGTTCATCTTCAGCTCCATCACGTAGATGGTCGTATCGGTCTTGAGGAGAATATCCAGGCGGCCTTTCGCATTGCGCACCTGTGACTCGACATAGACATTGAGCAGGGAGAACATCACGTAGAGCATCGCGGTGAAGTGCCCTTCCGTGGTCGGTGCATCCTTGAGCGTATTCTCCTGATAAGGAATCGTAGAAACGAACTCCTGCATCGCCTTGAGACATCCGTCCATGTCGTCCTTGCGCAAAGCCTGGTACATCCGTCCCACAGCGTGTGAAGCTTCTACATTGTTCGTGTGAACATAGTAGGGAACGAGGATGCGCATCAACCCCACCTTCACCTCCTCGTTGGGATAGCCAAGTGTGTAGAATTGCATGATTGGGTCATAATCCTTAATGGTGATGTAACCGCTCTGATAGAACAGCGGCAGGATGGACTGCATATTCTCCGTGGGCTGGTCGAAGTCGGTTGCAAACGCCTCACTGCCGTCAATCTTTGTGATGTCGGCGTGGAAGTGCTTGAGCATGTTGACCAAAAATGTTGGTGTACCCGTGGAGAACCAGTAATGGTCGAATTTGCGGTTGTTCATCGCCGAGAGCAGGCTGAAGGGATTCAAAACGCCCTCGCTGTCCTCAGAGAAATGATAGCCGTCGTAATGATAGAGGAGCTTGTCAATGACCTGCTGATGGCTGTATTGGTATTTCTCTGCCAACACACCGATTCCCTCCTGGAAGTTGTCTTCCAGCTCCTTTATTGTTATGCCGCACATAGCGGCATACTGCGGCAGCATCGAGATGTTGTTCAGGTTGTTGAGCTGCGAGAACTTCGTGATGCCTGTGATGAAGACGAAACGGAGGTAGGGATCGAGATCCTTCAGCGGAGAATAAAACGCCTGCAACTCCGTGCGCATCTGCTCGGGGTAATCGTGGTCATGGAGCACGGTGAGCAACGGCGCATCGTACTCGTCGATGAGGATGACGACCTGCGTACCCGTCTTCTCGTATAGTGAAGTGACCAACTTTTGGAAGCGCTCAGAGATGTTGGTGATGTCTGTGTGGATACCGTGGCGTTTCTCGTTGCGCTCAAGCTGGATGCGAAGCTGCACATGCAAATCCTCTACCGTGCCGAGTTTTGCCGATGCCAGGGAGAAGTGAAGCACGGGGTATTGCTTCCACTCCTTTTCCAGTTTCTCTATGGCAAGCCCCTTGAACAGGTCTTTGCGGCCGGAGAAGTAGGCGTCAAACGTACTCGTGAGCAGCGATTTGCCGAAACGACGGGGACGGGAGAGAAACACATATTGACCAGGATGAGTGACTTCATATATGTACTTTGTCTTGTCAACATACAAGTATCCGCCTTCACGAATCTTTTCGAATGTCTGAATGCCAATTGGATAGTTTACCATAGTTGCGCTATTTTTCCACAAACTTAATCAATTGCTGTGAGTTTACAGCTTGCCGTTAACAGATTTTAACCGCAATAGACGTGTAATATTTGGAGCGGGTCAATTAATGTTATACCTTATGCAGCATAAACCTTTAATACTTTTATTTTATCCCTTGCGCTGTCGGGTGATACAGAATTCATGGTCAGTTGCCCCGAATTCATCGCGATGATGATAAAAATTGCGAAGAATCTTTTCCTATTCGGCGGAATATGGCTAAATTTGTAGCATATAATTCATTCTGGAAGAGAAATCATGGCTAAAGGCAAGAAACAACGCAAGCGCATCCCATATCAGTTCAAACCCGACGGACTGGACCTGAAGACGTGGCAGATATTGCTCCGTCGACAAGCGGCAGTCGACGAGCACCTGCTCATCAGCAACATCGACGAGGAGAATGCGCCCGGCACCTACCGCGTGTATTCACCCAAGACCCGTCAGGAGTACAAAGTGGTTTATCGCGGTGCGCACAGCCCATGGAACTACTGCTCCTGCATGGACTTCAAAGCCTCACAACTCGGTACCTGCAAGCATCTTGAGGCCGTGAAGCGCTGGATTCACGGTGGCCGCCACGTGCATCGTGAGACGCCTGCATACACTTCGGTTTATGTCAACTACACCGAAGGCCGTAAGGTCTGCATCCGCATCGGCAGCGACCATGAGGCAGCGTTCCGCCAGTTGGCTTCGGAGTATTTCGACGACAAGGGTGAGCTACTGCCAGAGGGCTTTAACCACTTTGAGACCTTCCTCCAGCGCGCCATCGCCATAGACGATACGATGAAGTGCTACAACGATGCGCTCAACTTCGTGTTGGAGACGCGGGAAAGAACACAGCGTCGGCAGTGGGTGGCATCGCTGAGCCATGATGACTTCGCCCATCTGCTTAACACCACGCTCTATCCCTATCAGGAGGAAGGCATACGCTTCGCTGCCACGGCCGGGCGCGCCATCATTGCCGATGAGATGGGCCTCGGTAAGACCATTCAGGCTATCGGCACAGCAATACTGCTGCACAACAAGGGACTCGTCAGCACCGTTCTGGTGCTTTGTCCCACCTCGCTGAAATACCAGTGGAAGCGGGAGATAGAGCATTTCACCAACGAGAAAGCGCATGTCATAGAGGGCAGTCACCTGAAGCGTCGCGCCCAATACGATGCGCCCGAACTGTTCAAGATCGTTTCGTACAACTCGGCCTGCAATGACATCAAAGTGCTGGGGCAGTTGGAGACGGATATGGTGATTATCGACGAGGTGCAGCGACTGAAGAACTGGAACACACAGATAGCGCAGGCGGCCCGTAAAATCGAGTCACGCTATTCGGTGATTCTCTCGGGAACACCCTTGGAGAACCGACTGGAGGAGCTCTTCTCCGTTGTCGAGCTTGTCGACCAGTTCTGCCTCGGGCCTTTCTACCTCTTCCGCGATCGCCATATCATTACCGACGACAAGGGAGCGACCATTGGCTACAAGAATCTCAACGAAATCAAGGATAAGCTGAAGGATATCCTCATCCGCCGCACCAAGAAACAGGTGCGCCTGCAGATGCCTGAGCGTCAGGATAAGAACCTGCTGGTGCCGATGACCGAGGAGCAGATGGCGGTTCACGACGAGGCTAAGACCGTCGTGTGCCGGTTGCTGCAGAAATGGGAGCGGATGCATTTCCTCTCAGAGACCGACCGCAACCGACTGATGCTGTCGTTGCAGCAAATGCGTTGCGTATGCGACAGCACCTATGTCCTCGACCAAAAGACGCGTTACGATACCAAGGTGGACGAGGTGATGAACATCATCAGCAACATCGTTGAGAGTGGTGACGAGAAGGTGGTCGTCTTTAGTCAGTGGGAACGTATGACGCGGCTCATTGCCGAGGAGCTGCGCAAACAAGACATCGGCTTCGAATATCTTCACGGCGGTGTTCCCTCGGCCAAACGGAAGGATCTGGTCAACAACTTCATGGATGAACCTGACTGCCGCGTCTTCCTTTCCACTGACGCAGGCAACACCGGACTCAACCTTCAGGTGGCGTCGACGGTCATCAATGTCGACTTGCCGTGGAATCCGGCCGTGTTGGAACAGCGCATCGCAAGGATATACCGCATCGGCCAGCAGCGCAACATCCAGGTCATCAACCTCGTGTCGGCCAGCAGTTTCGAGGAGGCCATGCTCGGCAAACTGCGGTTCAAGGCTTCGCTTTTCGCCGGTGTTCTGGACAATGGTCAAGACACCATCTTCGCATCCGAAAACAAGTTCAACGAGATGATGGAAGACCTGCAGTCGACAGTGGAGGATACCGGCAGCAGCGATGCACAACCGATTACGCCAGATGAGGTGGAACCGTCGGCTGATACCTCGCAGCCGGTGGATGACGATCTGGGCGATGAGCCTGTAGTGCAGCAAGAGTCGGGTGACAAAGCATCGGAAAGACCGCAGGATGATGGTGAGGCAGAAGTTTCGCCAAAGCAGGAGTCTTCGGAGGAATCGCTTTCTGGCGCCATTCCAACGTCCAAAGAGAAGGGCACCCCAAAAGAGAAGGATGCCCTCAACACACGCGACAGCGGTATCCAACCGCGCCGGCATTACCGTTCACCCCGATCGCCACAGGAACTGGTGGCCGATGGCGTATCGTTCTTCACCGGCCTCTCCAAGACCTTGGAGTCGCCTGAAGCCACACGCGAGTTAGTCGACAGCCTGGTGGAAGTCGACAAGGAGACGGGTGAGACCAACCTGCGCATCCCCGTTCCCGACAAGGAGAGCGTCGTGCAGGTGTTGGGCGCGCTGGCTAAACTGTTTACGCAGTTCGGTAAATAGTTCAGCGGGTGGTCGACGACCCCGTCACATGACCGTAACGGTCTTTGTAAGTGGTCGTTGTCGATCCGTTGCTGTTCGAGCGTGACTTACTGGATCCGGTGATGTGGCCATAAGAGTCCTTATAGGTCGTGGAACTGCCGTAGCGGTCGGAGGTTGTTGAACTTGAACCGGTGATATGCCCATAAGCATCTTTGTCGGTGGTGGTCGTCGCCGTTCCGGTGATATGACCATACTGATCCTTCTGCGTTTCTACGGTTCTGTTACTCTGTGCGCTGACGGTCAACGTAGCTGTCAGCAGCAGCATCATGATAAGAAGTCTCCGTTTCATAAGCTTTCTTGTTTTAGTGGTTCTGCCGCAAAGATAACCTTTTTATCTCAAACCTTCAGTAGGGATATTCCTATACTTCTGGCGTTAATCCCTATGGATTAGTCTGCATCAAACGGACCTTCCACGGGTGCGTTCCTTTGCCTCACCTTCTCCTCTTGTTTCTTTCTCGCCTCCTCAATGGCTTTCTCGTAGCCGGTGAGCGCAGCGAAGGGGGAGAATTGAGCCGCACGGTTGTACATGCTCATCCGCGGATGTTTCGTGGATGAGGGGTGGGGCAGGTTGATGATGTCGTCGTAGTTTTCGGTCATGCTTTATGTCCTCCTATCTGACTGTTTCTGTCTTTCTGTGTGGCGCCCTCGGCATAGTTGAGTCCACGGAGCAGGGCATTCTTGCCAAACTCCTTCTTAATCTTCAATGCCGCCTCCTGCAGCCGGCGCTCCTTGGCTGCCTGCTCATGCTCATGCTGTTGCTTTTCCGCCACCGCCTTGTAGTCGGTGAAGAGATCGAGCTGTACGGGCTTATTCATCTGTTGTTTGGCCAGTTCCTCACTGATGACGCGGTTGACGGAGATGTTCAGTCTACGGATCAGCAGGATGGGGTTGACGATTTGGTCGTAGAGCTTAGTGACTGCCTCCATGATCTGCGTTGAGGAAGAGGTGGGGTGCTCGAGCGTCATCGTGCCGTGGGCGTGTTTGGGCACTGCGCGACCGTACCAGTCGGTCGTCACCTCACCATGATACCGTGAAAGGATAGCGGGGTCGGTGAGGCTCTCGCGGTCGTAACCCACCGTGAGGATAATCTGGTCACCGACGAGCCGCTTGTCCACCAGGTCGAGCGCCAGCGCATCGGCCATCTCGCGGACCACCACACGGGCTCTATCGGTGGTGTAGGGGCATTGCAGCACCTGACCGCTCCCCAACGAGTTGGTCTCGGGTTTGTAAGCCTTGATGTAATCCATCGTCACCGGCTCCCATCCCCAGGCATGGTCGATGATGAGTTCGGCATTGACACCAAACAACTGATAGAGCAGTTCCTCATTGTTCAACGACAGCCGCGCGAGTTGTCCCATCGTATTGACGCCGATGGTGCTGAGCCTTGCGACGATGCCGCGGCCGAAGCGCCAGAAGTCGGTCATCGGCTGGTGGTCCCACAACTGCCGTCGGTAGCTCATCTCGTCGAGTTCGGCAATGCGTACGCCATCCTTGTCGGCTGGAATATGCTTGGCGACGACATCCATCGCCACCTTGCAGAGGTAGAGGTTGGTGCCGATGCCCGCCGTGGCGGTGATGCCAGTCGTCTTCAGCACCTGCCGGATCATGGTCATTGCCAACTGGTGGGCGGTCATCTTATACGTTTGCAGGTAATCGGTGACGTCGGCGAAGATTTCGTCGATGGAATAGACGTGGATGTCCTCGGGAGCGATGTATTGCAGGTAGATGCCGTAAATCTGACTGCTCACCTTGATGTATTCCGCCATCCGTGGTGTGGCAGCGATGTAGTCAGCTTCCCAGTCGGGATGGGCGGCCAACTCAGTGGCAAGATACGACTTCCCCGTGAATGGTTTGAAGCCGATGGCCTGGCGCCGCTGGTAGTTCACCTGCCGCATTTTCTCTACCACTTCGAACAACCGCGCGCGTCCACCCAGACCGTAAGCCTTCAACGAGGGCGAGACGGCCAGACAAATGGTCTTCTCCGTGCGGCTCACGTCCGCCACGACAAGGTTAGTCGTCAGCGGGTCGAGTCCTCTGGCGACACATTCCACCGAACTGTAGAAGCTCTTCAGGTCGATGGCGATGTATGTTCTCTGTCTGTCGGTCAATGCTTTTACTTTGATGCAAAAATACAAAATATTCATCAATCAACAGAATGTTTCATCAATCTTATTGATGTGCCTTATGAATGCTTTCCGACAAGAGCAGGTAGAGATCCTTCAACCTTGGGGAGTCGGAGAGGAGCTGGGCTTGGGCATTGATGACGTTCTCATCGAAGCGGATGGCAGGGCCCGTCTGCGCATCATGCGGCGAAAGACTGTGCACCTTACGCGCTGTCTCGTCGATGAGGGGCAGCATGACGTCGAAGGGAATGCCGTGGGCCGAAAGAATCTCCGAGGAGATGTCGTAACAATGGTTGACGAAGTTGCACGCCCAGACGGCGGAGAGATGCAAATACTTGCGGTCGGCTGAGGCAAGGGGATAGACGCGCTGCGAGATGGTGTGGGCGAGGCCATCGATAACAGCTTCAGCAAAGTCGTCGTTAAACTCTATGAACGTGGGGATTACGCTGAAATCAACTTCGCGGCTTTTGGAAAAGGTCTGCATCGGATAGAGCACGCCATAGTGCTGGGTAAGGCCTTTGAAGACATCCATCGGCATCGAACCGGCAGTATGGAGGAAGACTCCCTTCTGGCATCTTTGGCAAAGCTCAGCGGCCACCTGCCGAAGGGCCGAGTCCTTGATGGAAAGGATATATACGTCGGCATCGTCAAGGATTTGGGCAATGTCGTTGGTCGCCTCGCAGTGAAGGGTGTCGGCGAGCGTTGTGGCGTTGGCCATCGTCCGGCTATACACCTGACAGACATCGTGTTGCGCCTTCACCAGCGCCTTACCAAGATTGGTGGCGAGGTTGCCGGCGCCTATCAATACAATTCTCATCTTGTTATTCATTCCTAAGTAGTTTGGGGTCACTCAACGCCGCACCTATGGCCGTACAAAATTCGCTGCGCTCAGGGATGATGAAATGGACGTTGTAGAGCCGGTCAAGGCGTTCATAGACCTCCTTGCATTGTGGCAGGCGTGACAAGTTGCCGATGAGCACAAAGTCGCGTATGCCACTGTTGAGCGAACTCAGTATGGCCGCCGAGCCGATGGCCTGCAGCACCATGCAGATAAGGCCTTTGGCAATATCCTCGCGGCGCGCGTTGCCTTGTGCGTTGGCAAAGAGACTGGCCGTGGCATCCTTCGGCAATCCGGGCAGCGGGTTGACGGAGATGTCGCCGATGAGCAGGTTGATACGCGAGATGTCGCCGTGAATGGCCATCTCGATGATTTGCTTGATATCGTCAGTCTGGAGCAGCAGACGGCTGAGTCCGTTGAGCGTGCCGCCGCCAATGCCTATTCCGCCGATGTGACGGATTTCGCCCTTGTCATACGACACAAGCGACGTACCCGTACCCATGGACACGACAATCATCCGGTTGAGGCGGGACTCGTAGGCAGCGCCAAGGCCGTCGGCAAGGAACTCCTCCACATGATGAGTGGGCAGACCGTAGATGGAATCATTGATGTAGGCAGCGCCCACTCCCGTGAGCATGACGCGGCTCACGTTGTCGAGCGAGATGTCGTTCTCATGCAGGAATTTACCGAAGGCACCATAGAGCGAAGTCACAGGGTCGGTGGCCTTAATCCACAATGGTGAGGTGACCCCGCCGTCCTGGATGCCCACAATTTTGGTAGTGGATATGCCGACATCAATGCCGATAGCTATTTTCATGTCTGATAATTTTAGTGCAGCCGTGCAGCCAATTGGTCAATGATGTCAGCGGCTACGTCGCGTTTGTTTTTCTTAGGATAGTCGGTGCGTCCTTGTTCAGAGATGATGGCAATCTGGTTGTCGTCGCTTTGGAAGGTTGTGCCAGGAATGCGCGTGGAGTTGAGAACGATGAAGTCAGCATTCTTTCTCTTCCGCTTGTCCTCGGCGTTGGCTACCTCGTTGTCGGTCTCCAGGGCAAAGGCCACGATGAGCTGGCGGCCGGTCTTCATCCTGCCAAGCGCGGCCGCGATGTCCTGTGTTGGCATCAGGTCGATGTGCAGGCCGTCGTCCCCGCGCTTTATTTTCCTGTCGGCCACGGCAGCAGGCTTGAAGTCGGCCACGGCGGCGCAGAGTATGGCGGCGTCGGTGTTGGGGAAGACCTTAGTGGCGGCGTAGTACATCTCGTCGCAGCTCTCCACGTCGATGCGTCGGATGTCGGGGTGACAGGTCAGTGCCACGGGACCGGCAATCAACGTCACCTCAGCACCTCTCCGTCGGCATTCCTCAGCCAGGGCGAAGCCCATCTTTCCGCTGGAATAGTTGCCGATGAACCGCACGGGGTCAATCTTCTCATAGGTAGGACCGGCGGTGATGAGAATGCGCTTGCCGGATAGGGTGGGGCGCACTGCGCTGTCGTCAGCCGCGGCATTGGCTTGCTGCTCAAAGAATTGGTCCAGCACTTCGATGATCTTCTCCGGATCCTCCATCCGCCCTTTACCTTCCAGTCCGGAGGCCAGGAACCCGCTCTCCGGCTCGATGATGTGGTTGCCGTAGCTGCGCAGTGTCTCAAGGTTGTGCCGGGTGGAAGGGTGACGGTACATGTCGAGATCCATGGCAGGCGCAATGAACACCGGTGCTTTCATCGACAGATAGGTCGTGACGAGCATATTGTCGGCCACACCGTTGGCCATCTTGCCCAAGGTGCTGGCCGTACAAGGGGCAATGAGCATGGCGTCGGCCCACAGTCCGAGGTCTACATGTGAGTGCCAAGTGCCGTCGCGCTGCGAAAAAAACTCACTGATGACGGGTTTGTGGGTCAGTGTGCTCAGCGTCAGCGGTGTGATAAACTCCTTGCCCGACGGTGTGATGACTACCTGCACCTCTGCCCCGCGCTTGACCAGTCCGCGGATGATGAGACAGGACTTGTAGGCGGCAATGGAACCGGTGATGCCCAAGACAATCTTCTTTCCTTTTAGCATTTCACAAAAACTGTTTACATAGTGCCCGCAAAGTTACGAAATATTTATATCTTTGCATTGTCTAACAACTAATAAAAGTAATGGGTTATTTAACAACAGACAAGAAGAAGATTACCACAAAGACTTTTTTGGAGATGAAGGCTGCAGGCGAGAAGATAGCCCAGCTCACCTCTTACGACTTCACCACAGCCGGCATCCTTGACCGCGCTGGTATCGACTCCATACTCGTCGGCGACTCCGCTTCCAACGTGATGGCGGGCAATGAGACGACGCTCCCCATCACCGTTGATGAGATGATTGTCTATGCCCGCGGCGTTGCCCGCGCCTGCCACCACTGTCTGGTGGTTTGCGACATGCCTTTCGGCTCCTATCAGGTCAGCCGCGAGGAAGCGGTGCGCAATGCGGTGCGCATCATGAAAGAGACGGGTGTTGATGCCGTGAAGATGGAGGGTGGCGCTGAGATTGCCGACACCATTCGCGCCATCATCGCCGCCGGTGTTCCTGTAGAAGGCCATTTAGGACTGACCCCACAGAGCATCCATAAGTTCGGCGGCTATGGCCTGCGTGCAAAGGAAGAGGCAGAGGCCGCAAAGCTCATTGCCGACGCCCATGCCCTCGACGAGGCCGGTTGCTTTGCCATAACGCTTGAGAAGGTACCGGCCAAGCTTGCCGCTCAGGCCACAAGTGAGGTAAAGGCGGTGACGATAGGCATTGGCGCCGGACCCGATACCGATGGTCAGGTGCTGGTCTATGCCGATGCCTTGGGCATGACGCAAGGCTTCAAACCGAAGTTTCTCCGCCATTTCGCTGATATGGCACAGTGCATGACCGATGGCGTCCACGCTTATGTGGAGGCCGTGAAGTCGAATGATTTCCCCAATAGCGAGGAAAGCTATTAAAAAATAAAAGCCTCTCCCCGGCCCTCCCCCAAGGGGAGGGAGGAAAGAGCCTAAATTGGTGGAACCCGCTAATAATTCATAAATGATAACTTGATGAGGTTAACGCCATGAATTACAGTTTGTTTCCCGCTTTCGGAAACACGATGGTGGGCTTGAAGGTCTTGGCTTCCTCGAAGTCCATGAGGGCGTAGGAGATGATGATGACCACATCACCGACCTGCACCTTGCGGGCTGCGGCGCCATTGAGACAGATGCAGCCGGAGCCACGTTCACCTTTTATTATATAGGTCTCAAAGCGCTCACCATTATTATTGTCCACAATCTGTACCTTCTCGCCGGCAATCATGTTGGCGGCATCCATCAGATCCTCGTCGATAGTGATGCTGCCCATGTATTGCAGGTTGGCATCGGTGACGGTCACACAGTGCAACTTACTCTTAAGTACTTGTATTTGCATGGCTAATCCTTGTTGTCGGGCGACTTATATTTGATATGGTCGATGAGGCGGATGGGCGTCTTGCCGCAATACACGGTGATGCAGCCAACCACGTAATCGCTGTCGTTCCAGTCATTGATGTCGAGAAGGGTGTTGCCGTCGACAATCTCGAAGTATTCCACATCCAGACCGTCAATGGCATTGATGTCAGCCACCACCTTGTCGTGCGTCTCCTTGACACTGTGGTCTTTGGCATAAGCCACGCTCTCCTTGAGTGCTTTATAGATATTAGGGGCGATAGCGCGCTCGTCAGGAGCGAGGAGGGTGTTGCGTGAGCTCTTGGCCAGTCCGTCGGCATCGCGGACGATGGGGCATTCCACAATCTTCACCGTCTTGTCGTAGCCGATGTATTTCACCAGTCGTTTCACTACGGCAATCTGCTGCCAGTCCTTCTCACCGAAGTAGGCCCGGTTGGGTTTCACGATATAGAAGAGGCGGCTCACCACCTGGCAAACGCCATTGAAATGCCCCGGCCGCTTGGCACCTTCCATCACCGTACTCTGCGGTGGAAACTCGAAGTGGCGGGTGTCGGGTGTCGGGTACATCTCCTTCACCGACGGGGCGAAGACATACTGTGCACCGCAAGCCTCGCAGAGCTTGCAGTCGGCGTCAAGGGTGCGCGGGTAGCGCTCCAGGTCGCCTTTGTCGTTAAACTGTGTCGGATTGAGGAAGATGGACACAACCGTGGCCCCGTTATCCTTTACACTGCGCTTAATCAGTGAGGCATGACCCTCGTGAAGAGCGCCCATTGTTGGCACCAAGCCAATCTCCTTGCCTTCCTTGCGGGCATTGAAAAGCTCGTTCTGAAGGTCAACAATTGTTGTGAATACTTTCATTGCTGTGATATTACAACGTGCAAAGTAACAACTTTTTTGGCTAAACGACAAGAAAAGGCCCATTCTTTTTCACCTGACGGTCAGATTTATCCGATTTCTTGCGTGGCGCTTAATAATAAGTTAGTCTTTTGGCTATGCACAAAACAACAGCCAACAGTCCTGCTACGCTTGTTTTTTACGGTGTTGCGCTTGGATGTCTCGCATAAATTATTTAACTTTGCAATCCTAAGTTGGTTAGTATTCAGTTTGCCGAAAACCGAATGAAAACAAGATATAATGGAAAATAGAAAAGTGGCCCTTATCACGGGCATTACAGGGCAGGATGGTTCCTACTTGTCGGAGTTGTTGCTGAGTAAAGGATATGACGTACACGGAGTTATCCGCCGTTCATCAGTCGATTTCCGTCCGCGCATTGCTCATCTGGAAGGCAAGCCCAACTTCCACTTGCACTATGCCGACCTCAGCGACTCGATGAGTGTGCTGGGTGTCATCGGTATGGTCCGTCCAACCGAAATCTACAACCTCGCGGCTCAGAGCCATGTGCAGGTGAGCTTCGACTCGCCCGAATACACGGCCGATGTGGATGCCGTGGGTGTGTTGCGCATCTTGGAGGCTGTGCGCCAGTTGGGACTGACCGACAGTTGCCGCATCTATCAGGCTTCTACCTCCGAGCTCTATGGCAAGGTGGAGGAAGTGCCGCAAAACGAGAACACGCCGTTCCACCCCTACAGTCCTTATGCCGTGGCCAAGCAATACGGTTACTGGATTGTGAAAGAATACCGCGATGCCTACCACATGTTTGCCTGCAACGGCATTCTGTTCAATCATGAGAGTGAGCGCCGTGGCGAGACCTTTGTGACCCGAAAGATTACGCTCGCCGCAGCCCGCATCAAGCAGGGGAAGCAGGAGAAACTCTATCTTGGCAATCTGTCGAGCCGTCGCGATTGGGGCTACGCCAAGGATTATGTGGAGTGCATGTGGCTCATCCTGCAAAACAACAAGCCAGAGGATTTCGTCATCGCCACCGGTAAACAGCACACCGTGCGTGAGTTTGCCACACTGGCTTTCCACTATGTTGGCATCGAACTGGAATGGCAGGGCGAGGGTGCCGACGAGAAGGGTATCGACAAGGCTACGGGGAAAGTGTTGGTGGAGGTTTCACCCGACTTCTACCGTCCAACCGACGTGGTCAACCTCTGGGGCGATCCGACCAAGGCCAAGGCTGAGCTCAACTGGAACCCGACAAAGACCTCGTTTGAGGAACTGGTGAAGATTATGGTCGACAGCGACATGAAGAAGGTTGCCGCCGATGACGCCGCCGCAAAGGTGAGGGTCAATCTTGAGGAATATCTCGAAAAGGGCATCGTGAAGTAAGCTACGAATACGAAGAATCAAACTGATATATGAAACAAATCATTCTGGCAATTGCCGCCATGTTGTTGCCGCTCACGATGAGTGCGCAGCAGCTGCCGACTTATCTTGACAAAAGCAAGAACATTGAGTCGCGCGTTGAGGATGCCTTGAGCCGGATGACGCTTGACGAGAAGATTGCCGTCATCCATGCGCAGAGCAAGTTCTCTTCAGCAGGTGTTAAACGGCTGGGTATTCCCGAATTCTGGACCGATGACGGTCCTATGGGCGTCCGCCCCGACGTGTTGTGGGATGAGTGGGAGCAAGCCGGTCAGACCAATGACTCCTGCGTTGCCTTCCCTGCGCTGACCTGTCTGGCCGCCTCATGGAACCCCTCGCTGGCTTACAGCTTCGGTAAGGCCCTTGGCGAAGAGGGACGCTACCGCAAGAAGAACATGATTCTCGGTCCCGGCGTCAACATCATCCGCTCGCCGCTCGGTGGCCGTAACTTCGAGTATTTCAGTGAGGACCCGTATTTGGTTTCCCTCATGTGCGTACCTTATATTAAAGGGCTTCAATCAAACAACGTCTCTGCCTGTGTCAAGCACTATGCACTCAACAACAGCGAGGAATATCGCAATGAGGTGAATGTGAAGATCAGTGACCGCGCCCTGCACGAGATTTATCTCCCCGCCTTCCACGCAGCCGTGACCAAGGGCAATGTGTGGGCCGTCATGGGTGCCTACAATCTCTATAACAACCAGCACAACTGCTACAACGAGATTCTCGTCAACAAGATCTTGAAAGGCGACTGGAAGTTTGACGGCGTGCTCGTCAGCGACTGGGGTGGTGCCCACAATACGATGGAAGCCATTCGCGGTGGCCTCGACATGGAGTTCGGCTCATGGACCAACGGCTTGTCGACAGGCGCCAGCAATGCCTACGACAATTACTATCTGGCCAACGCCTATAAGAAACTCATCCTCGAGGGTAAGGTATCCACCAAAGAGTTGGACGATAAGGTGCGCCGCGTGCTGCGTGTTATCTTCCGTACGAGCATGAGCAGCAACCATTCTTACGGTTCGCTCTGCGCCGAAAGCCACTATGCCACTGCGCGGGCCGTCGCCGACGAGGGTATCGTATTGCTCCAGAACCGTGGCAATGTGTTGCCGGTCAACCTCAGCAAAGCCAAGACCATCCTCGTCGTGGGTGAGAACGCCATCAAGATGATGACCGTGGGCGGCGGTTCAAGTTCGCTCAAGGTGCAGCGCGAGATTTCTCCGCTCAATGGCCTTAAGGCTGCACTCAGCGAGATGGCACCCAACGTGAAGGTGGAATATGAGCGCGGCTATGTGGGTGACACCACGGGTGAGTACAACGGCGTAAAGACTGGTCAGGACCTCAAAGACAGCCGCTCGGCCGCGCAGCTCATCAGCGACGCTGTGGAGAAGGCTAAGAAAGCTGACTACGTCATCATGTTCGGCGGACTCAACAAGAGCGACTATCAGGATTGCGAGGGCCACGACCGCAAGAGCTATGAGCTGCCTTATGGTCAGGATGATGTCATCAAGGCACTGGCCGCAGCCAATAAGAACTTCGTTTATGTGAATATCTCCGGCAATCCCGTTGCCATGCCTTGGTCGGCTAAGGTTCCTGCCATTGTTCAGGGTTGGTTCCTCGGCTCCGAAATGGGTAATGCGCTGGCCGACGTGTTGCTCGGCAAGGTCAATCCTTCCGGCAAACTGCCTTATACCTGGTATGCTAAGCTTAATGACTGCGGTGCTCATGCACTCGACGCCTGGCACGGTACCTGGCGCCCCGACCATAAGATTATCGACGAGGAATATAAGGAGGGCATCTATGTGGGCTACCGTTGGACCGACAAGCAGCATCTCAAACCGACATTCGCCTTCGGTCATGGACTGAGCTACACCAGCTTTAAGCTCTCCAACGTCAGACCGTCAGCTACGACAATGACACCGTCCGACAGCGTCTCGTTTACGGTGAACGTGAAGAATACCGGCAAGCGCGACGGTGCCGAGACCGTACAGCTCTACATCCACACCGCCAAACCAACTATCGACCGTCCTTACAAGGAGTTGAAAGGCTTCCGTAAAGTGTTCCTGAAGGCTGGTGAGAGCCGTGATGTGACCATCACCATCGGCCGCGATGCACTCAGCTATTGGGATGAGACCTCAAACGGTTGGAAGGCCGAGCCGGGTGCGTATGTCGCACTCCTCGGCACTTCGAGCGACAACCTTCCGCTGCAAGCTAAATTTGAATTGAAATAAGCTCACACCATTGCCACGCCGAAGCTGGGATTTTCACCCGGCTTCGGCGTGGTGCTTATTATTGGACAGGGCAAACTGATGCGGCCTTTTCCATAAGATTTCGGCAAATGTAACGAAATTGAAACACCGTTATCACACGAATGCAACATTTTCCTTCTAACTTTGCAATCGAAATGGAAAACAATACGAACATACACATCTTAGTGGTTGACGACGAGGAAGATCTCTGTGAGATACTCAGGTACAACCTGGAGACCGAAGGCTATCAGGTCGACACGGCCAACTCCGGCGAGGAGGCGTTGTCGCTGAATGTAACCAACTATCAGCTCATCTTGCTTGATGTTATGATGGGAGGAATGAATGGCTTTGAAGTAGCTAAGCATCTGCGCAGCAACGAGGCCACCAGTCACATTCCTATTATTTTCCTTACAGCAAAAGGCTCAGAGCACGACAAGATTACGGGCTTCAACCTGGGGGCCGACGACTACATCTCCAAACCTTTCTCCATCCGCGAGGTGCTGCTCCGCATCAGGGCGGTGCTGCGCCGTACGCATGTAGAGAATGTCGAGGAACCTAAGCATCAGTTGCAATACAAGGGACTGGTGGTTGACCTCGACCGCAAGGCGGTAGAGGTCGACGGCGAGGATGTGGTCTTCACCAAGACGGAGTTTGGCATCCTCTGCACTTTACTGGAAAAGATGGGGCGGGTGTATTCGCGCCACGACCTCATCCGCCGCATCTGGCCTACCGACGTCATCGTCTCCGACCGAACGGTCGACGTCAATATCACCCGCGTGAGGAAGAAGCTCGGTCCCTATGCCGACAACATCGTGACCCGTTTGGGCTTCGGTTATTATTTCGATGCATGACCCCTTTTATTATAATGTAAACCATGCGTAAGCGGTTAACCATAGGCAACAGACTCTATCTCAGCGTGCTGACGCTGTTCTTGCTCTTTGCGGTATCGTTCATCGTCTTTCAGCAGTACCGCGAGAAGCAATACAAGATTAGCACGATGGATCTGCGCCTGCAGTCGTTCAACAAACAGCTGCACGATGCCATCGTCTACATGGGAAAAGGCATTGATGAGACGACCATACAACAATACCTTAAGAAGTATAATACCGACGGATTGCGCGTCACCATCGTCAGAGAGGATGGGAAGGTTCTTTTCGACAATGTGCAGAAGAACTATGCCTCGATGGCCAATCACCTCAACCGCCCCGAGATAGCGCAGGCGTTGAAGAAGGGTACCGGTTCGATTGTCGACCGTAACAGCCCCACGCTCAACCACGACTATTTCTACAGCGCTACCTATTTCCCTAACAATCACTATGTTGTACGCTCGGCATTGCCCTATAGCGTGAGCCTGAGCAATAGTCTGCGCGCCGACCAACATTACATCTGGTTCGCATTCGGTGTGATGCTCCTGCTCACCTTTGTGCTCTACCGCTTCATGCATCGCTTGGGCAAGAGCATCACGCGACTCAACGATTTCGCCACACGCGCCGACCACAACGCCCGACTGGACACCGAGGAATTGGTCAATTTCTCCAACGATGAGCTCGGCGACACGGCTGCGCGCATCATCAAACTTTATCTCAAGCTGCAGCGTACGCAGCAGGAGCAAAATGTACTCAAAAGACAGCTCACGCAGAATGTAGCCCACGAACTGAAGACACCTGTGGCCAGCATTCAGGGCTATCTGGAGACCATCCTCGAAAATCCTCATATCGACGACAAGACGCGCGACGTCTTCCTCGACCGCTGTTACGCCCAAAGCAAGCGACTCGCCGCATTGCTCAACGATATGTCGACGCTCAACCGCATGGACGACGGTGCCGACGTGATAAGTTACGAGGATGTCGATGTAGCTGAGTTGATACGCACCATCGAGAAAGAATGTCAGTTCAATCTTGAACAGCACGATATGACGATGCGCTGTGATATTCCCAGCAAAATCAAGGTGCACGGCAACCGCAGTCTGCTCTACAGCATCTTCCGCAACCTCACCGACAACGCCATCGCCTACGCCGGCATGGGCACCCATATCAGCGTGAAGGCGCAATGGGAGCAGCCCTATTGGCATTTCACCTTCAGCGACAACGGCATCGGTGTGGCACCCGAGCATCTGCCGCGTCTCTTCGAACGCTTCTACCGTGTTGATAAGGGCCGAAGCCGGAAGATGGGCGGCACCGGATTGGGACTGGCTATCGTCAAAAATGCCGTGAGAGTGCATGGCGGCACCATCACGGTCAACAACAATCCTTGTGGCGGCCTCTGCTTCAACTTCACGCTGAAGCCATAGGAGTGTCGGTATTACTGCCGATGAATGGATAAATCAGAATCATCTTGCAAGGTTTTTACTGAGCCTTGCATTTATTTTTTGTAGGGCTTTGATAAAAAAGTCTATACCGTATAGGGGGATTCAGCTTCCCTTCCGTCTCAAACTATAGAGGATATTACAATAAATAAAATGCCAATAAAGGAAAATACTGCCAGTGAGGCAGCTAACATGCTGAATGACATTGCCCGTTCTATGCATGAATGGAGAGACCGAACGGCAATGGTGATAGAAGGAGAACACTATCGCTATTCCCAGCTCAGCGCGCTTACCGCCAGACTGATGGCAATCATCGGGCGGAACAGTTGTACAACAATAGGCATCGTGGCTGAAAACAATCTTCAGACCTATGCCGCTATTCTTGCAACGTTATTCTTAGGCAAGACTTATGTGGTGCTGCATCCCGATTTCCCCGATGAGCGCAATGCAAGTATCATCACCGATGCAGGCATCGAGGTGGTGGTGTATTGCCGCAACATCATCGGTTGTGCATCTGGTCTGAAACAAATCTGCTCGGCCGACGTCAGCATGGAGCCGGACTGCGACATGCCCATCAGCGTGACCCCATCCGACAATCCGGCTTATATCATCTTTACCTCCGGCAGTACGGGGCGGCCAAAGGGTGTCCCCATCTCGCGCGACAACCTCAATGCCTTCTATGCTGCCTACCGTCAATTGGGCTTCCATTTGGACCACAACGACCGCATGCTGCAGATGTTCGAACTCACGTTCGACGTGTCGGTGGTATCGTTTCTCTATCCGCTGACGCTCGGAGCCAGCGTCTACACCGTTCCTTCTGAGGGTATGAAATACCTGAATGTACTCGATGTCATCGAAAGCGGCCAGCTCACGTTCGCTGCCATAGCGCCGTCGGTATTGCGTTTGGCGCGATCTTATTTTGGCGAAATCTCACTGCCCAAACTGCGCTATCTCATCGTCACAGCCGAAGCCACTGATGTGAAGCTGATGGCCAGCTTCCGCCCCTGTATCCCTAATGCCGAGGTGTTCAATCTCTATGGTCCTACCGAGGCCACCATCTATTGCACCGCCTACCACATGCCTGCCAATAATTGTAAACACCACAACGGCATGGCAGCCATAGGCAAACCCTTCGCCGGTATGGAGGCGCGCGTTGTCGACAAGGATGGCAACAGCCTGCCCGACAGCGAGGAAGGTGAGCTGTGGATTGCCGGACCGCAGGTGATGAAAGGTTACTGGCATAATCCTGAACGTTCCGCCTCATGCTTTGTTGAAAAAGACGGACGCCGGTATTATCGCACCGGTGACCGATGCATACGCGATGCTGAGGGCGACCTGCTCTATTGCGGACGTGCTGACTCTCAGGTAAAGATACAGGGCTTTCGCGTGGAACTCGACGAGATTGCATGGCAGACGAAGACTTACTATGGGCACAAACGCGATGCCGTTGTACTGGCCGAGGCCAATAAGGAAGACAACATTGAGTTGCACCTCTTTATCGAAGGGCAGGACAGCGACGAGTCAGCGCTGCTGCATCACCTGCAGGAGGTGTTGCCTCCTTACATGGTGCCTCACCACATCCACTTTGTGCCGGCGTTTCCGCTCAACAGCAACAACAAGACCGATAAAAGGAAATTAAAAGAACAATATATTAAATAGTTAAGCTACAATGGACGAACAAACCATTTTAGAAACGCTCAACAGCATCTTCCGGAAGGTGCTGAAGCGCGACAACATCAATCTCACCCCGGACACAACCGCCAAGGATGTTGACGGTTGGGACTCGTTGACCAACATGATTCTTATCAGCGAGGTGGAGAAAACGTTTCACATTCATTTCTCCTTCAGAGAAATCGTACGGCTGAAGAATATCGGTGACCTGTGTTCCGGTATCAGCAAAAAAGCGGAATAAAAGCATAAATCTCCATTAGCAATGTCGTTTATTTCGATGGAGTACGTGCTGTTGTTCGTGCTCACTTTCCTCGTTTTCTATCTCTCTCCGCAACGCTTCCGCAAGCCCTGTCTGCTGTTGGCCAGCTGCATTTTCATTGGCTATTACCATTGGATGTTTCTTGTTGCCGCCTTGGCTGTGGCGTTGTTCACTTACGGTGCAGGCATCGCCATCTCTCGCGCCTTGCAGGGTCGTCACTATTCACTGGTCTTTTGGTCAGCCGTAACGGTGCTTGTGTTCACCTGGCTCGGTGCCCGCTACGCTGCCGAATGGACCGGCGACCACTCGCTCATCTTCCCGCTGGGCATGTCGTTTTACACTTTTCAGGCACTCAGTTATCTGACCGATGTGTATTGGGAAGAGCAACGGGCGGAGCGCAATGTCGTTGATTTCCTGCTCTATATGTTGCTTTTCATGAAGTTTCTCTCTGGCCCTATTGAGCGCTCTGGCAGTCTACTGCCGCAGCTCAAGACGCTGAAGCCCGCAAGCTATGAGGACATGACCTACGGAGTGAAACTCATCATCGTGGGCCTTATCATGAAGATCGTTCTGTCCGATTCCATTTCGCCTTATATCGACAATGTCTTCAACCATTATCAGAGCGCGTCCGGCTTGCAGTTGCTCATGGCTTGTCTGCTCTATCCCATTGATATGTATGGCGACTTCGGCGGCTACACCAACATTGCCATTGGTTGCGCCGCCATGTTCGGACTGAGGCTGTCGCCCAACTTCAACCGTCCGTTTATCTCCACTTCAACGGCCGATTTCTGGCGCCGATGGCATATCTCGCTCTCCTCGTGGGTGCGCGATTACCTCTACTTGCCGTTGGCCGGTACCTTCCGCCAGTGGGGGCGTTGGGGCATCTCGTTGAGTCTGCTCATCACGTTTGTGGTACTGGGAATCTGGCATGGAGCCGGATGGAACTTTGTGGTCTATGGACTGATTCAGGGCCTGGTGATTATCTTTGAACAGAACACGTCGACCCTGCGCAAGACCGTCCGTGAAAGAGTAGGGAACGGCATTGCCACCACTTATTCCATCATCCGCACCTACATCATCTTCGCCCTGTCGCTGGTTTTCTTTAAATGTCCGTCGCTGTCAGCCGCATGGTATTTCATCAGCCACATCTCGCTGCAAGCGCACGACAGTTGGAAGGAGATGAACCTCGGTATGCAGGACCACACCGCCATCGTCGCCGGTGTGGCGTTTGTGTTAGTGATGGTCTATGAGTTCTTCACCGACCGCCGTGACCTCTTCCAAATGCTCGCCAAACGTCCGACTTGGCAGCGCTGGGCCGTATATTACATGCTTGTCGTAGCGCTCTTCATCTATGGCAAATATGGCGAGGACACCTTTATTTATCTGCAATTCTGATGAAAATGCTGAATTCCCATCAAAGCGCCCCCACGCGTAAAGGGCGTCGTGCTGCCATGCGACTGCTCGTTAGAATACTCATCTTCCTCAGTCCCTTTTGGGCTATCATGGTGCTCTATCTCATCGACGATCCGTTCATGGCACTGCATCGTTATCAGACCTATGATGCGCCCACCCGCCTCAATGAGAATATCGTGGAGTGGGGCATATACCAGAATGCGCGCGATGCCCACCGGCCATTCAACTCCTTCATACTCGGCAACTCCTGCACAATGGCTTTCCGCTGCACCGACTGGGAGCGCTACTTGCCGAAAGGCAGTAGGGCGGTCCGACTCTTTGGCAATGCGGAATCGCTGGCTGCGATAGATGCCAAACTCAAGGCGCTCAACAAAGACAAGGCCAACATTGGCAACGTGCTGATTATATTGGATGTAACGGCAATGGATAAAGATCAACTTAAATCCGGCTTCGAGTACATCCTTCCTGCTGAAGTGTCGGGACGTAGCCAACTGCTCACCCAATTCGACTTGCTGCGCGCCTTCTTCCGACCCGATTTCTTATACGCTTATCTGCGCTATAAGGTGAGTGGTAAAATCGATGAAAACAGCAAGTTTATGAACCCCTATGGACGTGTGCGTGACTCGCGCAACAACGACTGTCTCAATCCAAGGGAGCGGATGATTGCCAAGGAAGGCGAGCGTTATTGGGAGGATATCAAGCAGAAGGCTGCCTTGCGAAAAACATCGGTGGCACCACCTTATATCTATGCGCCTCAGGCAGAGGTGTTGCGCAGCATAGCCAGTCAACTGAAGCGTCACCAAACCAGCTATCGGTTCATCATTAGTCCTGATTTCAATGAGGTCAAGCTCAATCCGAAAGACAAGCAGGTGCTCGAGACAATCTTCGGCAAGCAAAACGTCTTCGACTTCTCGGGTAAGAACGCTTATTCCATCGATTATCATAATTTCTACGAATCATCGCACTACCGCCCCTGTCTTGGCAGACAATTGTTGAAGGTGATTTATAAGGAGGGTCGGCGACTATAGCACAAAATCTTTGCAGTAATATTGCCGAATTGAGAAAAATAATCCGTATATTTCCTCTAAAAAAGCTATTAGTCTTAGAGCTGATATTCTGATAAATAGGGGGGTGGTAGTTTTGAGACACATACCCCCGCATGCCCAAATGGT
>ONAR01000062.1 GCA_900315835.1 uncultured Prevotella sp. | reverse complement strand
GCCGCTGTTCTATCAGAGCGGCTATATCACCATCAAGGGGTATGACCCAATCATTGACCGCTACACCCTTGGCTATCCCAACGAGGAGGTGAAGGTGGGGTTGATGCGTATCCTCATTCCTTACTATGTCCACACGAATAACGTAGAAGCTTCACACGCCGTTGGCCGGATGTATCAAGCTTTGCGCAAGGACGACATGGACGGATGTCTCAAGGCGATGCAGGAGTTCATTTCTACGATTCCTTATCAAGAGAACACGCTCAAGGATGCGCCGACCACGGAGGGCCACTTCACCGCAATGCTTTACGTGATGTTCTCTCTGCTCAATGTCTATGTCGAGTCGCAGGTGCGCAATGCCAAAGGCCGCCTGGATATTCTCATCAAGACCGACACAACCATCTACGTGATGGAGCTGAAAATGAACGGCGATCTTGACAAGGCGCTGCAGCAAATCGATGAGAAGGACTATACCATTCCCTTCAAGTCCGACGGCCGCAAGGTCGTGAAGGTCGCCATCAACTTCTCCACTGAGGACAGAACGATAAAAGAGTGGAAGATTGAAAAATAAATCAGTCTTACAACTTATTATCTTTGCCACACCAAAAACGCACGTGTATGGAATTAGGCATCTATGAGCAAATCATCAACCGGCTGTTTGAAATCAAACTGAAGGACATCGACACCGATCGCTACTACATCGGCAAGGAGCCCATCAGCAAAGAGAATGTGGCACCGTTTCTGTCGCAATATCTCTTCTCCCTTTTCAAACTCGCCTTTGCCGGTCTTGAAGACGACGAGGCGGTGAACAGAGGCATCAAGATGGCCAACGACATCATCCGCCATTTGGCGCAGCAGTTCACACTGGAAGGGGCCGAACAGAACTTGATTGACAAGCAGAAAGAAATACTGACCGCCGTCATCGACCGCGCCGAATGCGACAGTCCCGACATCGCAGCTCACCTTAAATCGATAGTCCCGGTGACGCGACTGTCTCATAGTTCGTTGTTCACGGGTTCGGGCATCACTTTAGAGAGTGAGTTGCGACGCGAGATTGCGACAGCCGACAAGATTTATCTGTTGGTGAGTTTCATCAGAAGTTCGGGTCTGAACCAACTCATAGACCAACTGAAGCAGGCGACCGACCGTGGGAAACAGCTACGCGTCATCACCTCAACCTATACGCAGGCAACGGAATTCAAGGCCGTGAAACGCCTGGCAATGCTGAAGAACACCGAGGTGAAGATTTCTTACGACAACGATAACGACCGGCTGCACGCCAAATCGTATATCTTCCTGCGGAATACCGGATTTCATACCGCTTATATCGGCAGCTCCAACATGAGCAGTGCCGCATTGGGAACCGGACTGGAGTGGAACCTCAAGGTGACGCAGGTGGAATTGCCCGACATCTTGCATCAGATGACCAACACCTTCAACGGCTATTGGCAAAGCGAGCACTTCGAGACCTACCGCCCCGGCATCGACGACGAACGGCTGCAGCAGGCACTTGACAAGAACCGCGAGGCACCCATCGACTACAGTGAACTCGACCTCATCAAAGCCAAGGACTATCAGAGCGACGTGCTGGAGCGGCTGCGCGTAGAGCGCGAGGTGCACCACCACTTCAAGAACCTCGTGGTGGCTGCCACCGGAACCGGTAAGACTGTCATCTCGGCCTTCGACTATAAGCGTTTCAAAGAAACCCACAGCCGCGCGCGTCTGCTGTTCATCGCCCATCGGCAGGAGATTCTCGAGCAGAGTCTGAAGGCGTTCCGCCTCGTGTTGAACGACTACAACTTCGGCGACGTGTGGTATAACGGCCACACACCCGACAGCTATGAGGCACTCTTCGCCAGCAAAGACATCATGGACAGCCACATCGATGACCTGCAGTTGGCCGACGACTACTACGACTATATTGTCATCGATGAGGTACACCATGTGGCCGCAAAGAGTTACCGGCGCATCATGGCGAAGTTCAAACCGAAAATCCTCTTAGGTCTGACCGCCACACCCGAACGTATGGACGGTCAGGATATCACCCAGGACTTCGACGGGCATATCTCAGCCGAGATACGACTCGACACCGCACTCAACAACCGGTTGCTCGCTCCATTCCATTATTACGGTATCACCGACAGCACCGACCTGCGGCAGGTGAGGTGGAGTCATGGCCACTACGATGTGGCTGAGCTGAGTAAGGTCTACACCCACAACGACGCGCGTACGGCGGTCATATTCAACGCCTTGGAGAATTATCTCACCGATGTGCATCGGGTGAAAGCGCTCTGCTTCTGCGTAGACAAGCAGCATGCCGATTATATGAGCGCAAAATTCACCCTCGCCGGACTGAAGTGTGACAAGCTCACCAGCGACAATGCCGCCGACAGAACAAAACTGAGCCGGAAACTGCAACGTGGCGAAATCAACTATCTCTTTGTGGTCGACATGTTCAACAAAGGTGTCGACATTCCCGAGATCGATACGGTGCTGTTTCTGCGTCCAACCGAGAGTCTCACTATCTTCCTGCAGCAACTCGGACGCGGTCTGCGTAAGAGCAAGGGAAAGCATTACGTCAACGTACTCGACTTCGTGGGGCAATGCAGCAGAGAGTTCAACTATGTCGACCGCTTCCGCGCTATTCTTGGACGCACATCAATGAGCGTGGCAGAGGAACTGCAACACGACTTCCCCCATCTGCCGCTGGGATGTCAGGTGAAACTGGAGCCCAAGGCAAAGGAATATATCCTGGCCAACATCAATCAAAGCATCCGCAACTTCTCCTTCCGCAGTCTGCAGACAATGGTCGACGATTGGGGCCGGAAGTTCAGCCTACCGCTGACGCTCACCAATTTCGTCAACATGTATCATGTGCCGCTGGAGAAGCTCTACAATGGCCACACCTTTTCAGAGCTCACCCACCGCGAAATTGGGCATAGCGAACAGTTGGCCAAAGCCGTAAGAAACAAATGGCTATCAACCGACAGCTACAGCTATTTCGACTTTATCCGGTCACTTGCCGACAACCGTTTCCGCATCAATGTCGGCGCATTGGAGACTGTGAAGCAGCGGCAACTGCTGATGCTTTATTACGACCTGTATCAGCAGGCGGGCGCCTTCACTTCCTTGCAACAGATGGCCGATGAGCTGAGTCAGGACACAGCCTTCTGCGAGGAATTGAGCGAAGTGATGTCACTGCTGATAAACCGGTGCGCCGTGCTCGAGCAAGAGGATAACTCAGGCCTGCCCGACTTCCCGCTCATGCTCCACGCCCGCTACACCCGTGACCAGATAAGGGTAGCGCTGGGTACCTCCACGCTCGATCGGATGTCGAGCGCGCGTGAGGGCGTCGAGCGCAATAAGGCGCTGAAAGTGGAAGCCATGTATGTCGACATTGTCAAAGACCGTGAGGAAGGCAGCAACACCAACTACGACGACCATGCGCCCTCACCCACAGAGTTTCTTTGGGATACGCAGAACAAGGTGTCGCCGCAGTCGCCAACGGGGCAGAACTACATCCACTCCACGCAGACCATGCTGTTGTTTGTAAGGGAGCAAAGCAATTTCCCCGACGACAAATACCGTACGATGGGTTATATCTATCTTGGTCGCGCCCAGTTCGTCGACTACAAATACAATGTGGTGAGCTATGGCCGTCAGATGCAGATCCGCTGGCACATGCTCTCGCCCATGCCCGCCTCCGTCTACCAGTTTGCGAAATATCAGAGTGCGATATAAGCTCGATTGTGGCCAAGCCGCATCAGCTTCCAAAGCCGGGGAACGATGCCAACTCGCCGAGTTCCTTTTCTTTCATAATCTATCGATTGGTTTGAGGCGTAATAATAATGTTTGGTGGCAGATGCCGAAGTTCCTTCTCGGGCTCTCATGGACTAAATTAAGTAAATTAAGGCTTCAAGTCAAGAGAATTCGCTATTTTTTGACGGTATTACCAAGTTAGTTGCGAGTTAGTGTTGCAGATTTAACTCTAACAACTATAACAACTCACATAATCACATGAATACTGACATTTCTCCAAAGATGGCTCGTTTCCCTGCTGTAGCGAGCCTTAGGATTCAACTACAGGTTCGGCTGCCATATTATAATCATTCATACTTTCCATGTCGACTTCCAAAGACGTCTCCTTTGCAATTTCTTCTTCGGCTTCTCCATTATCCGTCCAAAGTTCACATTGCTTAATAACAGTCTCCATCGCATTCTTTGCTTCCTCTGGCGGGTAATGGTATTTCTTCAGAAGTTTCTTCACCATCAACCTCATCTTTGCCCGTGCACTGTCTTTTTCCTGCCAATCGATGGTGCGGTTACGACGCAGTTGGGTAGTGAGTTCACGAGTCAGACCAATGAGTTCGTCATTACTATAAGCGTCCTTTACCGCCTGCGGCTGCGACAGCGCATCATAAAAGGCTTTCTCTTCCGGCGACAGCCCAAGTTCCTTACCCTGATCTTCAGCATTCTTTATCTGATTGGCGAGTTTCAACAGTTCGTCAATCACCTGCTCGTTGGTAAGCATGCCGTTGAGATACGCCTTCAAAGACTCATTGAGCAAATCAGAGAACTTATCTGATTGCACAATGTTCGTTCGTTTATATGTGCATACCTTTTCCGCAATAATCTTCTTCAGTAGTTCCACAGCAAGGTTCTTCTCTTTCATCTTCGCCACCTCCTCCATAAAGGCAGGATCGTTGAGCGAGAATTCCTTGTTTTCATCCTTGAAAAGATTGATGACACCTTCGCTCTGCACGCTTTGTTGGAGCAATTCACGGATGCGGCGGTCTATCTCTTTTTTCGATATTTTTCCTGTACCCGCCAACCGCACGAGCATCACACGTATGGTCTCGAAGAATGTGGCATCCCAATTCTCTTTATCTGTAATCAGACTGTGACAAAGCGTGTATGCTTGATGCAAAAGTTGGGCATGCTTCTTGAAGTCGTTGCACTTCTTCTCCATACCCACAGCCATCATGAAGTTGGCACCTTGTTTGATGAGCATACCGCGCCCATTATCAGTAGCTGTAGCGAAGCCGCTGTAATCGAAGCCGTGCATGAGGTCGGCACAAATCTCCAGATGCTCACGGAACTTAAGGTAAGCCGTCTTGGCGATGTCTGGGTCACCGAAACGCTTGCGGTCGTTGGAAGTGTAGAACTTCATCGCCTCTTTCAATGCCTGAGCGATGCCAATGTAGTCAACGACAAGTCCTCCCACCTTATCTTTATACACACGGTTGACACGGGCAATTGCCTGCATGAGGTTGTGACCGCTCATCGGCTTGAAGACGTACATCGTTGCTAACGATGGTACATCGAACCCCGTCAGCCACATATCGACGACAATAGCAATCTTCATCGGGTCGTTGTTGTCCTTGAACTTCTTGGCAAGTTCCTTCTTGTAAGCATCGTTGCCGATGATATCATGCCACTCCTCGGGATCGTTGTTGCCGGCAGTCATTACCACTTTCACCTTCTCCGTCCATGAAGGGCGCAACTCCAATATTCTCTTGTAAATTTTGATAGCAATCGGACGACTATAGGCCACTATCATAGCCTTGCCCGTAAGTTCATGCTCACGATATTTCTCATAGTGGTTGATGATATCGGTAACAAGCGAGTCAATCGTTGCGTCGGCACCCAACAACTGTTCGAGATGCGACAACTCTTTCTTGCTTTTCTCCAACAAAAATTCGTCGGCGCCTTCTTCAGCCAATAGGTCGTATTCCTTGTCAAGAGCCTGCAGAGTTTTCTCATCAAGCTTAAGGTTGATGACACGGCTCTCATAATACACCGGCACCGTGGCATGGTCGAGTACGCTCTGCGTCATGTCGTAGGTGTCGATGATGTCGCCAAACACTTCCACGGTGTTCTTGTCACGCAAAGCAATAGGTGTGCCCGTAAAACCAATGAACGAAGCATTGGGCAAGGAGTCGCGGATGACTTTCGCTGTACCGACATTCACCTCGCCGGTCTTGAGGTTCACTTTCTGTTCAAAGCCATACTGCCCACGATGGGCCTCATCGGTCATCACAATGATATTGCGACGCTCCGACAACGGTTCGCTGCTCTCTTCAAACTTCTGCATCGTGGTGAAGATGATGCCATTGGCCTTTCTACCTTCCAACAACTCCTTCAAATTTTCCCGGCTCGATGCCTGAACCGGTTGCTGCCGCAGGAAATCCTTGCAACGGGAAAATTGGCCATAGAGCTGGTCGTCGAGGTTGTTGCGATCGGTGATGACGACAATGGTGGGCTGCGATACTGCCGACTGCAACAGATGGGCATAGAACACCATTGAGAGGCTCTTGCCGGAACCCTGCGTATGCCAGAAGACACCGATGCGCCCGTCGCCATTGATAGCAGGTTGTGTACGCTCAATAGCTTTATTTACCGCGAAATACTGGTGATAGCCTGCAAGGATCTTGCTATCGCCGCTCTCGTCCTTATTGAAGCATATAAAGTTGCGAAGGATGTCGAGGAAGCGTCGTTTCTCAAACATTCCCTCAAAGAAAACGTCGTAGTCAACAAATTCTTCTGAGAGATAATGTCCATCGGTTGACTTCCATTGCATATAGCGATCCTCGTTCGCCGTGATGGTTCCCGCCTTTGTCTCCGTCATGTCGCTCATCACGCAGAACATATTATAGTGGAACATCTGCGGTATCTCCTTCATGTAGTTGCGGATTTGTCGGTAGGCTGCCGACACGTCGGTTTCTTCGCGAGAAGGTGATTTCAGTTCCATGAGCACCACGGGCAGCCCATTGAGCATAACGATGAGGTCGGCGCGCTTCTCCGACCGCTCCACAAAGGTCCATTGATTCACAATCTCAAAACAGTTGCGGTCAGGGTGGGCATAATCAACGAGATTGAGGTGCATGTGCTTGGTCGCCTTTCCGTTCCAATAGCTAACGTCGATGCCGTTCTGTAACCAGTCGGTGAACGTCTCATTACATTGCACCAAAGAGCCCGTCTCTATGTGTGAAATCTTTCTCAAAGCCTCGTCAGTTGCCTCAATTGAGGCTTTTGGATTGAGTTCGTGGAGTTTCTGCTTCAAGCGATCTTCATAGAACGGTACATAGTAGTCGCGCTCCACGTCTGGGCCGTAGAGATGACTATAGCCTAATCGCTCCTCAAAAAAGGATATAAGCGTCTGTTCGTAGCTGCTTTCATCGAATTGCTTCATAAGCCATCAGTTTTAGCTCAAGTATCGTCGGTGCGACATCTTTACATTGTTTTGGTTGACCATGGCATATTGCATGGTGGTGTCAATCTTCACATGCCCCAGCAGTCGTTGCACTTGCTCCACGGGCATTCCTCTGTCGATGGCTGCCGTAGCAAGCGTTCTTCGGAATTTATGTGGGTGGACGTGCATCACACCCGTCTCGCGTCCGAGTTTACGCAACCGCGTTTCAACGCCCGAAATCTTCAAACGTGCTGTTGGTTGGTGCAAAGATACAAAAAGTGCTGGATTATTGTCAACTCTTTCGGCTAAATAATTCTTCAGATGCGTCTTTGCCCTGGCATTGAAGTACACAATGCGCTGTTTGTTGCCTTTTCCTGAGACGATGCATTCGCGCTCGTTGAAGTTGATGTCCGTCCGATTGAGTCTGACAAGCTCTCCAACGCGTATGCCCGTAGAGGCGAGGAAGTCTATCATTGCCAAGTCGCGCTTACTGTTGCAATGGTCGCGCAAGATCTCCATTTCCTCATCGCTGATAGTGCTCTTCACCCGTGTGCCGGTCTTCACTTTATGTATTCTTCGCATAGGACTCTTGATGATATAGTCTTCCTGCTCCAGCCATGAGAAGAATGAAGAGAAGATGCGCCGGATGTTGTTGACCGTCACACTTGATGACTGCCGTTTCTGTTGAAAGTCAGAGAGATAATCACGGATGTCCTCGGCGGTGAAGTTCAGCAGACTGCCAGGAACATCGCTTAACAGATGGCGGATGGTGGACTCGTAGTAGAGAAGCGTTGGCTTCGTACGTCCCTCTATGCGCTTGGCTGCAATGAATTTCTCAAGCAGTCTTTCATTACTTTCGCCTCCTTGGTCATTGCACGCTTCCATTGCTGTGACTTCATACTTGTTCACCACTTCAATCAACGTCTTGTTGAGCACCGCAACTTGCTCAATGGTCAGCACGGCTGCCATCGCTGTACTGATCTCCTTTATCATCTGTTCTCTCATGTCGTTTTAGGTGCAAATATACAAACTATTCCCCTTTCTCGCTCCGCTAAATTCCCATTTATGGAAGAGTGGAAAGAGTATAGGTTGGGGGATTGCTTGGAAGCCCTTATTGATTATAGAGGTAAGACTCCTAAAAAAACTTCTTTTGGAATTCCGCTAATTACTGCAAAAATTATAAAGAATGGGCAAATAGAACCGCCAACAGAGTACATAGCAGAAAAAGACTATGATTTATGGATGGTTCGCGGATTGCCTAAGGAGGGAGATGTTGTTTTAACCACTGAAGCTCCCTTGGGAGAAGTAGCTCAATTAGGAAATCAAAAAATCGCATTGGCTCAAAGAGTAGTTACAATGCGAGGAAAGAAAGGCTTTCTTAATAATACATATCTAAAATATTTTTTTCTTTCAAATGAAGGACAAGGAAGATTAAGAGCAAGAGAAACTGGAACAACTGTTACGGGTATTAAACAATCAGAGCTTAGGGAAGTTAAAATAACGTGTCCGTCTCCTCAATTCCGCAACCATCGGGAAGGGGCATTGCCCAAATGTCAAAATTGAGTCAGTAGCTCCCTTTTTCTGACGAAAGGACGGCTTGCGC
This sequence comes from uncultured Prevotella sp., assembly GCA_900315835.1. Classification (GTDB taxonomy): domain Bacteria; phylum Bacteroidota; class Bacteroidia; order Bacteroidales; family Bacteroidaceae; genus Prevotella. The sequence goes on along the minus strand of ONAR01000062.1, from coordinate 7 downwards.
CTGAGAT
>ONAR01000042.1 GCA_900315835.1 uncultured Prevotella sp. | reverse complement strand
ACTCTTGCCCATGAGATTGTAACTGAACTTTGTTACATCCTCATGGAAAAACTCATCCAAATCGTTATTCCCACAATAAAAAGGCTTACTGACAGCAATTTTCTCGTCAGTAAGCTCTTGAAACAAACAGCGCTCGTCAAGAAATCCCATTATTTTGTCATTCCTGATTTACGCAGAATGCTCTGCATTGCCTTAAATGCGGGTGTGTTCTCTATGCCACCGAAGCCCTTGAACTTGCGTTCTGCTTCATCAGCACGCTCTATGAATCTTTCTGCATCCTTACCTTCCAGGGTAGGTATTGCCTTAATTTCTATTGCCATAATCTTCCTTTCTTTTTTGCAAAGGTAACTATTTGTTTTGAAATAGCAATAATAAAGCGTCTTTTCTTAATCATAAAGAGCAGTCAATACGCAAAATAATATTTAAAATTCAAGTCCGTATTGTTAAAATTTACCAATAAAATAACGTGTCAATAGTATAGAATGTCAATAATTTACTGGATTTCAACGTGAACATTTTTGTACCGTTTAGCTTGCAACTGTCTGATAATCAAGTAACATTTTATTTCTACATGAAGAAGTAATCGTATATAGGGTAGTGGCCGGTACAAGACACGGCCACTACACTTAAAATTTGACCTTTCAAAGTTTGGCCTTTCTTCCGTACCACGCCACGACGATGAAGCAGAAGAGGGGGATGAGGAAGCTCAGGTTGATCATGGAGATGCCGGCAAACTCACCGCCGATGTCCATGACCGCAGCTTGAATAGGTGGAATGACGCTGCCGCCAAGGATGCTCATCACCAGTCCTGCGCCGCCAAACTTCACATTCTCTTTCAGTCCATTGAGCGCGATGCCGTAGATGGTGGGGAACATCAGACTCATGCAGCCGCTCACGGCTACGAGACAACCCAATCCCACGCGGCCGCCGACGAAGATGGTGCCGAGCAGCAGTATGATAGCCGCCGTAGCCAGACAGAACAGCAAATGTCCCGGTTTGACGTATTTCATGAAATAGGTACACACGAAACGGCCTACGGCAAATAACGCCAACGCAAAGAGATAGCAGTTGGTGGTGACGGCGTGGGCCGCTTGTTCGTCCATGCCCTCCATATCGTGAAAAACATGCATGCCATAATAAATGATGTAAGCCCAGCAAACGGTCTGTGCGCCGATATAGAAGAACTGTGCCACGACGCCATTGCGGTAGTTGCGCTCGCGGGCAAGCTGACGCAGGGCCGTGAGCAGGCTTTTCTTCTCACCCGTATTGCCCACCGACGGCATCCGTGTGAGGTAGATGGCGATGAGCAGCACCAGCACTACCACGCCAATATAAAGGTAGGGTTGCACCAATACGTTGAGGTCGTGGGCCTTGATGGCCTCAAACTGTAGCGGCGCCGTCTGCTTCAGTTGCAGCCGTTGCTCACTCGTAGCAGGGTCGAGGCTCGTTGAGACATAGGTCAGCGCGATGTAGGCACCCGTGATGGCACCCAGTGGATTGAACGCCTGCGCCAGGTTGAGGCGGCGTGTGGCGGTGGCGTCGCTGCCCATGCAATAGACAAACGGGTTGCACGACGTCTCCAGAAACGACAAGCCGCATGTCATCACGAAGTAAGCGGGGAGAAAAGCCCAGAACACACCCGTCGACTTGGCGGGGATGAACGCAAAGGCGCCAATGGCATAGAGCGCCAGACCCGTGAGCACACCGTGTTTGAACGAATAGCGCTGGATAAACAGCGAAGCGGGGAAGGCCATGGCGAAATAGCCAAGGTAGAAAGCCACCTGCACGAAGCTGCTTTCAAACTTGGAGATTTGGAAAATCTTACCGAACGACTGCACCATCGGGTTGGTCACATCGTTGGCAAAGCCCCACATGGCGAAGCATGTGGTAATCATGATAAAGGGCAGCAGATAATTGACGCCGTCCTTATGAAACAGACCGTCGGAGGCCTTCGGGGAAGTAGCAGTTGTTTTCATTTGGCGCAAAATTAATAAAAGTTTTGTTGAGACAATCACGCAATGGAGGTTTTTTATTACTTTTGCATCTGATAAACTTCAAATCGATATGAAGACATTGCTTTCCCTCCCTCCCAATCTTGTTGGGAACTTCCACGATATCACTGGCCTCCCGCGCGACCAATGGTTTTGCAGCAACGACCCCGTAGGTCAGAAATTAGGCTCCGGCGGCGGCACCACCTGGTTGCTTCTCGAGGCTTTCCGCGAGGCAACGGGTAAAGATGGATTGACCGACACCGCCGCTTTCGACGCGTGGCTGGCCGCCGACCGCCGTCTGCTCATCCATGCCGGTGGACAGAGCCGTCGGCTGCCCGCTTATGCACCATCGGGTAAGATTCTCACGCCCATTCCCGTACTGCGGTGGGAGCGAGGACAGCGGTTGTCGCAGACGCTGCTCAGCTTGCAGATGCCGCTTTACCGGCAGCTGATGGAAATGGCCCCGGCCGGACTCCACACGATGATCGTCAGTGGCGACGTGCTCATCAGGGCCACCGAATCGCTGCAGTCCATTCCCGACGCCGACGTGGTGTGCTATGGCTTGTGGCTGGGGCCAGAGATTGCCAAGGATCACGGCGTGTTCGTCTCCAGACATGAGACACCGCAGCGGATGGAGTGTATGCTGCAGAAACCGTCGGTGGAGACGCTCAGCCAACTGCAGAAAGACCATTATTATCTCACCGATATTGGCGTGTGGTTGCTCAGCGACCGCGCCGTAAAACTGCTGATGAAGCGGTCGACCGATGCCAACGGCGTCAGGGAATACGACCTCTACGGCACCTTCGGCTGTTGCTTAGGCGACCGTCCGACGCAGGTCGACGACGAACTGCGTCAGCTCTCGGTGGCCGTCGTACCGCTGGCTGGCGGCGAGTTCTATCACTTCGGCACTTCGCACGAACTGCTCTCGTCAACGCTCGCCCTGCAGAATCTGGTCAACGACCAGCGCCGTATCATGCACCACTCGCGTAAGCCGCAGCCGTCAATCTTCGTGCAAAACGCCCTGACCAAGGTGCGCTTCACCGACGACAACGAGAACGTGTGGGTGGAGAATGCCACACTCGGCGAGGGATGGCAGCTCACGCGCAACAATATCGTGACCGGTGCGCCCGACAACGACTGGCAGGTGACGCTCAGCGAAGGGCAGTGCATCGACTTCGTTCCCATTGATGAAAACGGATGGGTGGTGCGACGCTACGGCTATTATGACAAGTTTGCCGGTAAAGAACAAACCACGCCACGCTTCCCCTATTTCCGTTCGTTTGAGGCCCTCGACAGCTATATGCGGCAAGGCGGAACCGGGGTGAAGCCCGACCGCTTGCTCAGCGCCGAGGAGATTTCCAATGAGGCCAACTTGAAGCGGCTCGTGGCACAGCGACGCCAGTACAGGGCTAAGAACTACAGTCAGTTGGCTACCAATCATGAGCACAGCGTGTTCTATCAGCTCGACCTCGACGATGCGGCCAAGGAGATGAACCGCTTCGGTGTCCCGATGCCCGATGCGTTGGGCGACGACGCGCCGATGGAGAAGCGCATCAGCGATGCCATGTTCCGCAGTCGACTGACGGCCAACCCCCATGCCGAAGATGACGGGCAACGGGCCTTCGCATTGCTGCGTGAGGCGCTCATCGAACCGTTTATGCATAAGAAACTCCATCCGCGGCGGGTGGTGTGTGAGGATCAGATTGTATGGGGCCGATCGCCGGTGAGAATCGATATTGCCGGCGGATGGACCGATACGCCACCAAGTTGTGTGCTTGAAGGCGGCAACGTGGTCAACTTCGCCATTGAGCTCAACGGCCAGCCGCCTATCCAAACCTATGTGAAGCCTTGCAAGCAGCCGGTCATCATCATCCGAAGCATCGACTTGGGTGTATCGGAGACGGTGACGACCTACGACGAGCTTGCCAACTTCAACCTTGTCGGCAGTGCCTTCTCCATTCCAAAGGCGGCGCTGGTGCTTTGCGGCTTCCATCCGTCGTTCTCCGATGTGGTCTATCCCTCGTTGCGGGCGCAGCTCGACGACTTCGGCGGCGGTCTTGAAATTACGTTGCTCTCGGCCATCCCCGCTGGGTCGGGTCTCGGCACAAGCAGTGTGCTGTCGGCCAATGTATTAGGTACGCTCAACGACTTCCTCGGCTTCGGATGGGATAAGAATGAGATTGGCGCCCGCACGTCGGTTTTGGAGCAGATGCTCACCACGGGTGGCGGATGGCAGGACCAGTTCGGCGGACTGCTGTCGGGCGTGAAGCTCTTGCAGACGCAACCCGGCACCAATCAGTGTCCGCAGGCCCGCTGGCTGCCCACCGACCTCTATACCCGACCCGAATACAGCGCCTGCCACCTTTTATATTATACCGGTATCACGCGTACGGCGAAGACCATCCTCGCCGAGATTGTTAAGCGCATGTTCCTCAACCAGTCCGACCAACTGATGTTGCTCCGACAGATGAAACAGCATGCGTTGGAGATGTTCGATGCCATCCAGCGCAACGACTTTGAGCTGATGGGGCGGCTCGTGCGCAAGACGTGGGCGCAGAACCAGATGCTCGACAGCGGTACCAATCCGCCGGAGGTAGCGCGCCTCACCGCGCTCATCGACGACCTCTGTCTGGGTTATAAGCTGCCCGGCGCCGGTGGTGGCGGTTACCTCTATATGGTAGCCAAAGACCCCGATGCGGCCGCACGCATCAAGACGATACTCAAGGAACATCCTCTCAACGCCCGCTCCCGTTTCGTCGATATGCGATTGAGCACGACGGGCTTGCAGGTGAGCCGCAGCTGATGATTTCTCGGGGAAGCTGTAGGGGGTGCGACAATAGTCTTGGTGAATACGATATACCCGGCAGTCGTATCGCCGGAACCCCTACGGGGTAATATGAATAAGCTCATCGGCAACCCCTCTTCCCCGGGGTTTCGCTGACGCTCAACCCCGGGCTACATTCCGCAACCGCTCCGCGGTTGGGGAGCGTTTAGTTCTCCTCCGTTAATTGTTTGATGGACTGCTTCTCGCCGACGACCCAAATGATGTCGCCGGCTTTGAACTTATGCGATGCGTTGATCATCGTCAGGGCATGCTGACCGGCCTCCATACCGACGAGCATGCAGTTGTAATGGTCGCGTATGCCGCTGTCGCCGAGCGTCTTACCGATGAGTTGACTGTTGGCCGAGAGGCGCAACTTCTGCAGGTGCATCTCGCGGTCCTCGATGTGTGGGTCGATGGGAACAAGGTCACCCTGCGCCGCCTTGTCGAAGGCCTGCAACTGGTCGTCGTTGCCGATAGCCTGCAGACGGTCGCCGGGAAAGATGATGGTGTCGCCGCCGGGGATGTTGATGCGCTGGTGACCACGCAGGATGCTGCTGATGTGTACACCGTAGCGCGACGAGATGCGGAGCTGACTGAGCGTCTTTCCTGCCCATTCCGAGTCTTCAGGAATATCGATGTCGGAGATATGGATGTCGCGGTCGATGAGCTTGTCCTCGAACAGCGGTCGGCGCTGGCCGGTGACCTGCGCGGCGATGTCGCGTGAGTGGAGGTTCTGAATGAACCGGCGCTCCAGCCGGATGGAACTGTGCTTCAGCTTGCGCGACAGCACCATGAGCACGATGATGACGATAGCCAGCGTGATGACGATGGCGTTGGCGAAGCGGGCCAGATAGTTGCAGATATAGAAGAGGATGAGGGCGGCGATGGTCACGCGCACCAGAACGGTGAAGATGAGCGGCAGGCGATTGAGCCGGCTCTCGGTCCACAGCTCGCGGAACTCGTCACTATGGTTGTTTTTCATCACCAGCGCCCGCATGAACGGTGCGATGCAGACGAGCGTGAGCAGTCCGGTCACGCCATTGGCCCACCAGTGGGGCAGCAGGTGGCGCATGGTCTGCAGTACGAAGGTGAGCATGACAGCCGTCACGGCGATGCAGAGAATGGTGTAGATGAGTGTGTTGATGCTCATCTTGCGCAGCAGCTTATGCCAGAGGCTCTGCTCCTTTACCGTCGTCTGATGTGCGGTGCCCATGTGGTTGAGACGGCGCACCCAGCGGCGGGGCAGCACACGCTCCAGGGCGTTGTAGGCGGGTGGGGCGAGGCGTATCATGTAAGGCGTGAGGAACGTGGTGACCACACTCACGGCCACGATGACGGGGTAGATGAAGCCGCTGATGACGTGGAGCGACAAGCCCAACGAGGCGATGATGAAGGCGAACTCGCCAATCTGCGCCATCGAGAAGCCACAGCGCATGGCGGTCTTCAACGGTTGACCGCTGAGCATGAAGCCGAAGGTACCTAAGATGGCCTGACCCAGGAGAATAGCCAACACAAGGGCGCAGATGGGCCACGCATAGCTGACGAGGATGGAGGGGTCGACGAGCATACCCACCGAGACGAAGAAGATGGCGCCGAACAGGTCCTTCACGGGTTGCACCACGCGCTCGATGCGCTCCACCTCAATGGTCTCGGCCAGAATGCTGCCCATCACGAAGGCGCCGAAAGCCGAGCTGAAGCCCACGGCCGTGGAAATCCAGGCCATAGCGCAGCAGAGACCCAGCGACACGATGACCAGCGTCTCGTCGGTCATCAGCTTGCGGGTGACGCGAAGAAAAGAGGGGAGGATGTAGAGACCAACGACAAACCAAAGGATGAGAAAGAAACCTATCTTCAGCAGTGAGCCAATCATCTGACCGCCGTCGGGGTCACTGCCGCTTGCCACGGCCGACAGCATGACCATCATCACAATGGCGAGGATATCTTCCAAGATGAGCACACTCATCACCAGTCCCGCAAAGCGTTGTTGCCGTAGTCCGAGGTCGTCGAAGGCTTTATAGATGATGGTTGTCGACGACATTGCCAGCATGCCGCCGAGGAAGATGCAGTCCATGTGGTCCCAACCGAAGGCGTGGCCGACGCCCATGCCGAGCATCGCCATGGAGAAGACGATGCTGATGGCGGCAATGATCGGCGCCATGCCCATCTTCAGAATCTTCTTGAAGGAGAAGTCGAGACCGAGCGCGAAAAGCAGGAACATCACGCCGATGTCGGCCCACGTCTGGATGTCGGTCTTGTCAATGACCGACATCGTCAGGGGCATGTGGGGCGAGACGACGAAGCCCGCCACGATGTAGCCTAACACCAATGGCTGCCGCAGTTTCTTGAACAACAGGGTCACGACGCCCGCCACGATGAGGATGAGCGCTAAGTCTTTGATAAGGTCGGGTAGTTCTGCCATTGGCGTGAGGTGTTGGGATAAAGTGATTTTAGTGTTGAAGTTCAGAAGTCCAGAAGTCCGGAAGTCCAGTCATATGGCTAAGTATCCGGTTATTCGGTAACAATAAACTAATGACCGGACTTCTGTACTTCTGTACTTCCGGACTTCCGGACTTCTGATTAAGCATCAATCAGTCGTTGAAGGTCTCGGTGATCTGGCAGATCTTCGTGATGACCTCGACGGCTTTCTGCATGACTTGGATGGAAACGAACTCATAAGGTCCGTGGAAGTTGACGCCGCCGGCGAAGATGTTGGGGCAGGGCAGACCGCGGAACGACAGCTGTGCGCCGTCGGTACCGCCGCGGATGGGCTCCACCTTCGGCGTAACGCCGCTCTCCTGCATGGCCTTCAGCACGATGTCGATGACATACATGTTGGGGTCAATCTTCTCCTTCATGTTGTAGTATTGGTCTTTCAGCTCTACGGTGACGGTGCCCTCGCCGTATTTCTCGTTCATCTGTCGGGCGATGCCCTCCATGAAGTCCTTGCGGACCTCGAACTTCTTGCGGTCGTGGTCGCGGATGATATAGCTCAGCTTGGCCTCCTCGCAGTGGCTGTTGATTGAGAGCAGGTGGTAGAAGCCCTGGTAGCCCTCGGTGCTTTCGGGAATGTCGGTCTCGGGGATGTGGCTGTTGAACTCGCAGGCCAGCCGCGAGGCATTGATCATCTTACCCTTGGCGTAACCCGTGTGTACACTGACGCCCTTAATGGTGACCTTAGCGGCTGCGGCATTGAAGTTCTCATATTCCAGGTCGCCGATGTCGCCGCCGTCCATGGTGTAAGCCCAGTCGCAGCCGAACTTCTCCACATCGAAGTGGTGGGCACCCATGCCAATCTCCTCGTCGGGGTTGAAGGCGATGCGGATGTCGCCATGCTTGATTTCGTCGTGGTCGCGCAGGTAGCACATGGCCTGCACAATCTCGGCAATACCGGCCTTGTCGTCGGCGCCGAGCAGTGTGGTGCCGTCGGTGACGATGAGGTCTTCGCCCTTGTGAGCCAGCAGTTCAGGGAATTTCTTGGGTGAGGAGATGATGCCCGGCGAGAGCTCAATGTCGCCGCCGTCGTAGTGGCGTACAATCTGCGCTTTGATGTTGGCGCCGCTGGCGTCGAGCGCGGTGTCGTAGTGGGAGATGAAACCGATGGTCGGGGTCTTCTTTTTGCTGTTGCCCGGCAGGGTGGCATAGATGTAACCCATGTCGTCCATCTCGACGTCCTTCAGTCCCTCACTTTCCAGTTCCTCCTTCAGGTATTTGGCAAAGATGAGCTGTTTCGGGGTACTCGGCACGGTGGTGGAGTCCTCAGCCGATTGCGTATCAAACTTGGTGTAATTGATAAACCGTTCTACTAAATCCATATTGATTTAAAAATTAGTGTTCGTATGCACAAAGATACGCAATTTTGTGGCCTTACGCGGGCTATTGCTCGTTAAAGTTGTTTAAACGGCGGTAGAGTGCCTTCCCTCATGCCTGCTTTGACGCTGTCGATAGGATAAAAAAAACAATCGCCAAGCCGCTTGATGATGGCAGCTTGGCGATGTCTGGTGACCCCGGTGGGACTCAAACCCGCGACACTCAGAACCGGAATCTGATGCTCTATTCAACTGAGCTACGGGGCCATGGTGAACGGCGTCTGTCTTTACGATAAAGACATACCGTTCGGGTTGCAAAGGTAGCAAATCTTTTTGTGAAGTCAAAACCTAAACCCAAAAAGTTTCGCAGTCCTTGAGTCAGACATCCCTCTATAGAAAAAAACGTAAATCCTATTACCGCAATTACCGCAGTAGTGTTTCTCACTGATAATAAAGAGGTTAAGTGCGGTAATGTGCCTGCCGACATTACCGCAACATTACCGCAAACATTACCGCAAAAGACAGAATATCGTAGTCAGAAGACATAGTAACAGAGTAAAGTATGACATAGTAACATAGTAAACAAAACAGGGTAGCAAAGTAAAATAAGACATAGTAACATAGTAAAAAAGACAGCTCCTCACTCCTAACTTATTTCCAGTCCCAGGTCTTTCCGCAGCTTCTCGATAGCCTTGTTCTTCTGGCAGAGGTCACGGAAGAGTTCCATCTTCGTCATTACTCGCTGGGTCTCGTCTTGTTTGGCCAGTCGGGGGATGAACTCAATCTTGGTGTTGCGGAGCTTCAGCCGCATCGTGGCGCGGATGTTGCGCTTGATGGTGCTGATCTGGTCGAGGAGAATCTGGTTGTCCACCACGACCTCGAAGTTGGGATAGTCGGTGATGTGCGGTACGATGTTTTTCAGACGTGCGGCCAGACCCACATAGCGCTGCGGCATGCGGTTGCACATCAGAATCCATTGTTGGATGAGCTCGGCGTCGGTGAATTTCTCCTCGGGCTTCTCCTCCTTTTCCTTCTCCATCTCCTTCTCGTCCACCTTGATGGCGTCGGAGTAGGCCTCCTGCTGTTTGCTGGTGCGCAGTGAGGCGAAGGTGGGCCCGAGGTTTTTCAGCGTGAGGTGAACCTTCGGAATGACGGGTGTCGGCGCAGCGGTCTGCGTCGGGGCCGTCGGTCTGTCTTCTCTTGGCTTGGAGAGCCGTGCCTCAGCCCCGGTCACCTGCATGGCTGGTTTAGGCTGGACAATGTTTTGATGCTTAAACAGGGATTTCAATCTCATGGGGCTACGCCCCGCGCCGGCGTCGTCGGCATCGTCGGGTTGCGTGATTTGTGCCACCTGAATGAGCGTCAGCTCTACCAACAGCCGTTTGTTGCTGCTCTGGCGGTAGTTGATGTCGCACTGGTTGAGCAGCTTGAGCGCCTTATAGAGGAAGGGCAATGGCGCCTTCTTTGCCTGTTCGGCATAGCGCTGGCGCTGCTGGTCGCTCACCTCGAGCAGGGGGAGCGTCTCGGGATTCTTCGCCATCATCACGTTGCGCACATGTGAGGCCAGGCCGTTGATGATGTTGGCGCCGTCGAAGCCACGCTCGATGATGCCATTGAGCAGCACCATGATGTCGGCGGCCTTGTTCTCCAACGCCAGGTCGACCATCTTGAAGTAGTTGTCGGCATCCAATACGTTGAGGTCCTGCAGCACCTTCTCATAGGTGATATGGCCCTGACAGAAGCTGGCCACCTGGTCGAAGATGGACAGGGCGTCGCGCATGCCGCCGTCGGCCTTCTCGGCGATGACGTTGAGCGCCTCCTCCTCGTAGGTGATGTTCTCCTTTTGCGCCACCATCTCGAGGTGATGTATAATCTCGGGCACGGTCATGCGCTCGAAGTCGAATATCTGGCAGCGCGAGAGGATGGTGGGCAGTATCTTGTTTTTCTCGGTGGTGGCGAGGATGAAGATGACGTACTGTGGCGGTTCCTCCAGGGTCTTGAGGAAGGCGTTGAAGGCCGCGGTCGAGAGCATGTGCACCTCGTCGATGATGAACACCTTATAGCGCCCGGTCTGCGGTGGAATCTGCGTCTGCTCCATGAGCGACTTGATGTTCTCCACCGAGTTGTTGCTGGCGGCGTCGAGCTCAAAGATATTCATCGACCGTCCCTCGTTGAACGATTTGCAGCTGGCGCATTCGTTGCAGGCCTCGCCGTCGGCTGTGGGGTTCTCGCAGTTGATGGCCTTGGCGAAGATGCGGGCACAGGTGGTTTTGCCGACGCCGCGTGGACCGCAGAAAAGGTAGGCGTGAGCCAGCTTGCCGGTCCTCACGGCATTGCGCAGCGTCGTGGTCAGCGCATCCTGCCCGACGACGGATGAAAACGTCATCGGACGGTATTTTCTGGCCGATACAATATAGTTGCTCATAGTAGTCTTAATGGTTTATCGACGCAAAGATACTGCAAAAAGGCTGAAAGGCAAAACAATTATGGCGTTTTCTTTTGCGATTCTGCCCGAAATGGATTAACTTTGCATGACAAACTGATTCTTCGCATGAGTAGCAAGCTATCTACTGTGATTGGCGTCATCGCCCATTACAAATATCTTATCACCATCGTCATCGGCGTCGTGCTGGTTGGCTTTGTCGATGAAAACAGCTTCTTGCAGCGCTTCAAATATGAGATGCACATCAGTCAACTGAGGGAGCAAATCAAGAAATACGAGGCGCAGAACGAGAAGGCGACGGGTGAACTGCGTGCCTTACGCCATGATCCGCAAGCCATTGAGCGGATAGCGCGTGAGCGGTATTTCATGCAGGCCGACGACGAGGACGTGTTTGTGCTCAGCACCGACAAGCAACAGGAGGTGCAAGACAAGAATGTAGAAGACATAGCATCAGATGAAACAGCTCAGTAAATTTCAGACCACTCTTTTCGTCCTTGGCGGCGCGCTGATGGTTATCGGCGTTGGCTGCTACGTGTTTATGCTCCAGCAGCTCGTCGTCTGCTGGGTGTTTTTGTTGGGTGCCGTGCTCTTTGCCACGATGCAGTTGCTTCAGGTGTATGAGGGCCATGAGCTCACCGTGCGCCGGCTGAAGCGCATCATGAACCTGGCCGACATTCTTTTCGTCGTGAGCGGCATCCTGCTCGCCGACACCGCCTACGCCAATGCGGGCCACAGCTTCTTCGCCCAACTGTTTACCAACCGGGAGACCTACATCTCCTTATTATATAATAAGTGGGTCGTGCTGCTGCTGATTGCCGCCGTGCTCGAGGTTTACACGATGCACCGCATCGACCATGAACTTTCCAAAAAAAATATAAAAGAATAGACATTTGCTTTAAATAGGATAAATTTATTTTATCCCCTCGCGAATAGATATTATCTTTGCTTTGCCAGAAAAGAAACCATTTATGAATAAAGTATTATACGCCATAATGAGTCTGCTTGCGCTGACGTCGTGTGCCAACAGTTTCCACATCACGGGAACGACAAGCGTATCGACGCTCGATGGGCAGAAATTGTACTTGAAGGTGGTGAAGGACACCGCTTTGAAGAACCTCGACTCGTGCGATGTGGTGCACGGGCAGTTCCAGTTCTCGGGTGCAATCGACTCCGTACGCGTGGCCAATATCATTCTTGACGACAACAACAGTCTGCCCGTCGTACTGGAAAGTGGCGATATCGATGTGAAGATAGACAATACGCAGGAGACTGTCTCCGGCACGCCGCTCAACGAGAAGCTCAACAAGTTCCGCATCCAGTTCAATCAGCTGCTCAACCAGAGCGCCGACCTCGTGCATAAGCATGACCAGGCCATCATGAACGGCCGCAACATGAATGTGGTCAACAGCCAGTTGGCCGCTGAGAACGCAAGGATCAACGACCGCATGGATAAGTTGGTGACCTCGTTTGTTTCTGACAACTTCGACAATGTGCTCGGCCCTTATGTCTTCATCACGGTGTGCATGAACCGTTATGAGGTGCCGATGCTCGACGCGTGGGTGGAGGACATCATGAGCCGCGCTACCGACAAGTTCAAGAACGACCCGCAGGTGAAGGAATACTACGCTGCCGCGCAGGAGAACCAGAGCATCATGAACGGTACGAAGACGCCCGAACCGGCTGCACCACAGCCAGGACAGCCTGGTGGACAGACACCTCCCGCACCGCCACAGGATGGGCCAACACCCAACGAAATGGCACAATAGACGAAACGAAATAATGAGGACAATCATTGAACATGGAACGATTGTCAACGAAGGCCGCACCTTCAGCGGTTCGATAGTCATCGACGATGACCGGATTGCTGAGGTGATTGAAGGCAGCCATATACCCCGTGACGACTATGCCGCGCGCATAGATGCCACGGGGTGCTTTGTCCTTCCCGGTGTCATTGACGAGCACGTTCACTTCCGCGAGCCGGGCATGACGCAGAAAGCCGACATCGACAGCGAGTCGCGCGCAGCGGCTTACGGCGGCGTGACCACCTATTTCGATATGCCCAACACCAAGCCGCAGACCACCACGCCTGAGGCCTGGGCCGACAAGATGGACAGGGCAGCGCGCGCGAGCCACGTCAACTACAGCTTTTTCTATGGCGCGGCCAATGGCAATGCGTCAACGTTTAAGGATATTGACCGCACCCTGATACCCGGCATCAAACTCTTTATGGGCGCCTCGACAGGTGGCATGCTCGTCGATGCCCATCCGGCATTGGAGGAGGTGTTCAAGACCTGCGCCGACCTCCATCTGCCGCTGATGACGCACTGCGAGGACAGTCAGATCATCAACCGCAATATGGCGCGCTTTGTCAAGCGCTATGGCGACGACCCTGCCGTCAGCTTCCATCCGCTCATCCGATCGGTTGAGGCCTGCCGGCGCAGTTCATCGCTCGCTGTGGAGCTGGCCAAATCCTATGGAACGCGTCTGCATATCGCGCATATCTCCACCCGACAGGAGTTGGATTTGTTAGTGCCAAACACCCATTTCAATGATGCCGGAGCCTTTCCCCAGATTACGGGTGAGGCTGTATTGGCGCATCTGCTCTTTACGAGCCGCGACTACGCCACGCTTGGAACGCGCATCAAGTGTAACCCATCGGTGAAGGCTGCCGCCCATCGCGCAGCCCTGCGCAAGGCCCTCAACGACGGCCGCATCACGTGCATCGGCACCGACCATGCGCCCCACCTCCCTGGCGACAAGCAGGGTGGCTGCCGTAGCGCTGCCTCGGGCATGCCGATGCTGCAGTATTCGCTCGTGTCGATGCTCACGCTTGTCAGCCGTGGCGTGCTGACGATGGAGCGCATGGTACAGCTCATGAGCCACAACCCCGCGCGTCTGTTCAGCGTTGCGGATCGCGGCTACCTGCGCCCGAAGTATAAGGCCGACATTGTCATCGTCAGACAGCAGGCGCCGTGGACCGTCACCAAAGCCGACATCCAGAGCAAATGCGGCTGGAGTCCGCTCGAAGGCCGACAGATGAAGTGGCGCGTCGTGCGCACCATCTGCAATGGCCACACCGTCTACGACGACGGCCGCTTTGACGACAGCTACCGCGGCGAGGCAGTGAGGTTCCGGCTTTAACCAATCCTTATCCGCCGCAGGCATAACCCCATTATTCCGCTAAGACCATGGTTCTACAATATAACATCAGCGACGTAAGACCTTACATCAGTTGGATTTACTTCTACCATGCATGGAGCATGAACGGCAAATATGGTGAAGAGCGCGACCGCCTCACCGCCGACGCCAATGCCATGCTCGACGAGTGGGAGGGGCACTACCATACCCATGCCGTCTTCGAGTTGTTCGACGCCAACAGCGACGGCGACGACATCGTCGTGCCGGGTGGCCGTCTGCCCATGCTCCGGCAGCAGTTAGTCGGTCATGCCACGCGTCAGGGTAAGCCCAACCTCTGTCTGGCCGACTTCATCCGTCCGCAGTCGATGGGGGTCAAGGACAAGATTGGTGTGTTTGCCACCACCGTCGACGCCGCGATGGAGAAGAGCCATGTCGACGATGTCTACCGCAACATGCTCGCCCTCGTGCTGTCGGAGCGGTTGGCTGAGGCCACGGCCGAGCGTATGCACGAGGAGGTGCGCCGCCACTACTGGGGCTACGCCAAGGATGAGCAAGTCACCATCGACGATGAGCTCAACGCCCACTATCAGGGCATCCGGCCGGCTGTGGGCTATCCGTCGATGCCCGACATGAGCATGAACTTCGTGCTCGACCATCTCATTGGCTTTGGCCGCATCGGCATACGGCTCACCGAGACCGGTATGATGTACCCCAAAGCCTCGGTCTCAGGACTGATGTTTGCCCATCCCAAGGCCACCTATTTCAGCATCGGAAAGATTGGCATGGACCAGCTGACCGACTACGCGCGCCGCCGCGAGTTGCCTGTCGAGGTCGTGCGACCCTTCCTGCAAAGCAGTCTCGCTCAACAATAATCTCGAAGCGCTATGGTAGCACGCATCATGATTCCCCTCATCATCGCCATCATGCTGAGCGATTTGTATATCGACCAGCATTATTGGCAGCACCACCGTGGTTATCGCTGGTGGAAGCGTCTGCTGTGGTGGTTGCCGAGCATGGGCATGCTGGTCTATACGCTCATCCTCGGCACCATCCGCAATTTCGTTCCCGACGACCTGCGGTGGGTCAACCTATACATGCTGCTTGTGGGCATCGTGGTCTATCCCAAGGCCGTCTTCAGTCTGTTCTCCATCCTCGGCCGCATCTTCCGCCGTTTCATTGTCCACACCCACCGCAACTGGGGTACGCCGGTGGCCACTGTCATCATTCTCGTGTCTTATTTCATGCTGGCCTACGGCAGCACCGTGGGCTTCCGCCGGCTGAAGGTGGTTCATATCGACATCAGTTACCCTGACCTTCCGCCTGCGTTCGACGGCTACCGCATCGTGCATTTCTCCGATGCCCATGTCGGTACGCTTACGGGCAGTCTGCGCCATCTCTTGCAGCGCGATGTCGACAGCATCAATGCGCAACATCCCGACCTCATCGCCTTCACGGGTGACTTGCAGAATATCCAGCCGCGCGAGATTAAACCTGTCGTGCCGCTGCTCAGCCAGCTGCGGGCGCGCGACGGCGTCGTCTCGGTGCTGGGCAATCACGACTATGCCGAATACGTCAAGCTGCCTGCTGCCGAGGCGGCGGCCAACTGCCGGCAGACCATCGCCTATGAACAGGCCTGCGGTTGGCAGTTGCTCCGTAATGAGCACCGCGTCATCCGCCGTGGCCGCGACTCCATCGTCGTCGCGGGCGAACAGAACCTTGAACTGCCCGACAGCGCCGACTTCACCCGCACCATGCGGGGCGTTGGTCCGTCGGCCTTCGCCATCGTCTTGCAGCATAATCCTAAAGCCTGGGACGGGCATATCCGCCGCGACAGCCGTGCGCGCCTCACGCTGAGCGGCCACACCCACGGCGGGCAGTTGTCAGTCTTCGGATTGCGCGCCACGCAGATTGCCTATCGCGAGGATTACGGCCTCTACAGTAAGAACGGCCAGTATCTCTACGTCACCTCCGGCATCGGCGGACTCGTTCCCTTCCGCTTCGGCATCAGGCCGGAGATAGCCGTCATCACGCTCCACCGATCACCCCATTAGTCCGCTCCCTCACGCTCATTGTCCCCGAAAACTCCATTCACCACGTATCCGTCACGTCAAATCCCATTTATCCGTCATGAAGCTCCTCTATCGCCTTTATCAGCTTTTCATCTTCATTCCTGTGTTCCTGGTCTATACCATCGTCTTAGGCACATCCTGCGCTGTGGGTAGTATCATTGGCAACGGCCATTTCTGGGGCTATTACCCCGGTCAGTGGTGGGCATGGCTCACGTTGCGTCTGCTGCTTTTGCCCGTGAAGGTGGAAGGTCGCGAGAACCTCGACCCGAAGCAAAGCTATGTGTTTGTGGCCAATCATCAGGGCGCCTTTGACATCTTCCTGGTCTATGGCTACCTGCGCCGCAACTTCAAATGGATGATGAAACGCGAATTGGGCGCCATCCCCGTTGTCGGCATCGCCTGCCGCTACTCTCATCAAATTTTTGTTGACAAGCGCGGCCCGTCGAAGATACGCAAGACCTACGACCAGGCGCGAGAGATATTGCAAGAGGGTATGTCGGTGGTGGTATTCCCCGAAGGCGCACGCACGTTCACGGGGCACATGGGTATTTTCCGCCGTGGTCCGTTCATGTTGGCCGACGAACTGCAGCTGCCTGTCTGCCCGCTCACCATCAACGGTTCGTTCGACATCATGCCGCGTATGAAGGACTGGCACTGGGTCAACTGGCATCCGCTCAAGCTTACCATTCACCAACCCATAGCGCCCATCGGTAAGGGCCGCGACAACGTTGAATACCTAAAAGATGAGAGCTATAAATCCGTCATGTCTGGCCTCGTGCCGGAATATCAGGGCTTTGTCCGCAACGATGACCAGTAATATGGAGTAGGGCTTAATTCTAATGATCGATATCAACCCACTTTCCCAGTCTTCAACTCATGTTCTAAAAAAGAGAACACATAGCCGGGACTTTGAAAGTAGAGCCGTGTGCGGTCGTCCAGCAACTTTTGATAGGTATCGGAATTGATGACTAATGATAAAGCCTGTTCCATACTCAGTTGTTTGTCATACTCCATCAACATTGTGGCAAGTTCTGACACCATGCTGTTTTTCATTGCATCTTTTTCACTCATAGTCTTATAAGATGATTGATTGCTTTCTGTGTTCCAAAATAATACTGTATGGTGATACCTTTCATATAACTTAATCTTTTTATCAGCACAGTCATATCAATATCATGATTGCTGAACTTCCAGAGCTGTAATCCAACCCTATCGTTTGCAATAGGTCCAATAACTATGTCGTAGTCGTGAACAGGTTTGCTGGTACGATTGTTTCGATTGGCTATAATAAACTTTGCCCATTCTTCAGTATAGTCATCAAAAGTAAGCACTTTCAGTTCGTTATTGGTCAACAACTGCTCATCAAAGTCAAAGGTCAGTACTATGGGTGAGCCACCAACAAGTTCCACACGAGCTTGAGCCAACTCTTTTGCTTGCTCCAAATTGTCAGACAAGTAGAAGCCTTGTCCGAAATCCTTGCCAGGCTTCGATTTTTTTAGATCGATGCTGTCAAAGTACATATTTGTTCCATGATATAGCTTCATGCCAGTTGCCCTCCCATACGTCTGCACAATAAGGCAATGTCGTCTATCATCGATTCAAACGACTGCGTGTGGGCAAAGCCATAATGCTTGTCAATGAAATCGATACCCTTGTAACGACTCAAGTAGTTGAAAGACTGCTTCACCGTGAGTCCGAACCGTTTGCCAAATTCATAGATGAAGACCATCGTCCAGTCCAGTTTGTCCTTGTTGCTATACTCCATGTGTCTTTTCTTTATGTTGCAAACTTACATAAATTATTTGAAATAATGAGGCTATAGCGTAATCTTTTTCTATCGTTTATTATGCAATGTTTAGAATTATATGTTCTGTTGTAACTATTCAGCTGCCATATCGCCCTTTGGCGATAACAAGTTGTTGATATAACTGGAGAATGCGTTCTTCGAACGCATTTGCTTTTCGTTTTTATTGCTTAAATCCAAAAATGTGATTAGCCTTGTGCTTGCCAAGAAGTAAGCCAGTTTTCGAATAGGACAATAAAGCCTAATATTCAGCGTGGCACCGGATTCTGTAGACGAGCGATTGGTCGTTGGAGGCCTTATAGAAGATTACATCTGTCCAGAGGCTCCGGCTTGGTACTTTTCAAAACAAAGCGTTAAAGCTAATCACAATGGCAAAGGTAAGAAGAAAAAATGGAATCGGCAAGGACCGTGAGTTTAAAGTTGTGAATGTCAATGCCGCAGGCATAGACATATCCCCTAAGGAGTTGCAGGTCTGTGTACCGAACGACCGTGACGAGAGATGCAACCGCACGTTCGGTGTCTATACCAAGGACTTGGATGACATTTCCTTGTGGTTGAGGCAGTGCGGCATAGAGACAGTGGCGATGGAGTCCACCGGAGTCTACTGGCTTCCGTTGTTCCGCGTATTAGTCCGTGACGGTTTCGATGTCATTCTGGTAAATCCGAAGGAAGCGAAGAACTATGCCGGCAAGAAGACAGACGAGGCGGATGCCCATTGGCTTATGCTACTTCACACCTATGGCTTGTTGAAGGCATGCTTCCAGCCTGACACCATCACGCGGCAGATACGAAACCTTACACGCCACAGGGACAACCTGATCAAGTCCTAGTCGTGAAGTGCTTCATCTCCAAAAGGAGATGGAGCAGATGAACCTAAAGCTCGACAACGTATTCAGTGACATACTCGGCAAGTCCGGCCAGGCAATCATCAAGGCCATCCTTGACGGCGAGCGCGACCCTGAGAAGCTTGCCCCACTTGCTGACTGGCGGTGCAAGAAAAGCAAGGAGGAGATAATGGCTTCGCTGCGTGCCACTTGGGATGACGACCATCTCTTCATTATGAAGCAGAGCGATGACCTGTACCACTACTACAAAGACCTGGTAGAGGAAACGGAGGGGAAAATAGAGGAACTGGTCAATGCCTACTCGGCAAAAGTTAACAAGGCAGGTGCCAAGGAACTCTGCCGCAGCCACAAACAGGCGCAACAACACACTGAGGTCAGCTTCGACGTGGAACAGTACGCCTATCACCTGTGGGGTGTAAACGTAATGAATATTCCATGCATGAGCAAGAACTCCGTACTCAGACTTGTCGCAGAACTCGGAGCGGACTTCACGCAGAAATTTCCGGATGTAAAACATTTCCTGAGTTGGGCGAACCTGGTGCCGGACAATAAAATATCTGGCGGACAGCTGCTCTCAAGCCGTGTCCCCAAGAAAAAGAACCCAGTGGGACAGGTGTTCAGACAATGCGCAAATTCCCTGTGGAGGTCAAAGGAACCATTGGGCGACTACTTTAGGCATGTCAAAGCTAGAAGTGGACATCTGGAAGCTATGGTGGCTGGAGGTAACAAACTTGCCACTATCTTCTATACCATGATTAAATACAAAAAGGAATATGATCAATCTGTTTATGTAAAAAGCAAAGAGGCTAATCTCGAAAATAGAATTAAAAGGCTTAAAGGAAAGATCTTACGTTTGCAGAACGAGCAGGCACAGGCTGGATTAAAGGTAACGGAGTAGGGTTAGTTATATAGAAGCTGCCATATCGCCAAAGGGCGATATGGCAGCTGAATAGTTACGTTCGCAAGCATCTCAAGGATCTATTCCCACGTCAGCTTTCGTATAATCGTTTTGTGGAATTGGAGTCACGTGTGTGCTTGGAGATGATGCTGTT